>JAIQFS010000028.1 GCA_020073145.1 Terriglobia bacterium | reverse complement strand
AGAACGTGTCATCTTCTTCCTCCCGTTGGTCGGGCCCGGACCATACACGCTGTTCGGGTGGCTATCGCGCCCTTGGGTTACACTCTCATTTGACCCAACCGAGACCGGTCTGGGTTACATCGTTAAATGAGTTGACACGCCACAATGAAAGCTGCATGTCGGCAACGGCGGTGGACGTGGTGGTGATCGGCGGCGGGGCGGCCGGCTTGATGTGCGCGATAGAAGCCGGCAAGCGCGGCCGCCGCGTGGTCGTGGTGGAGCATAGCGCGCAAGTCGGGAGAAAGATCCTGATCTCGGGCGGCGGCCGCTGTAATTTCACCAACCTCTACACCCGGCCGGAGCACTTCCTCTCCGCTAACCCGCACTTTGCCAAGTCGGCTCTCGCGCGGTACGGTCCGCAGGACTTCCTCGAACTGATTCTCAAACACGGCATCGCGTACCACGAGAAAACACTGGGTCAATTGTTCTGCGATCGATCGGCGCGCGACATCACGGCCATGCTCGAGGCGGAATGCGCGGCGGCCGGCGTCCGCATCGAGACGGAGCTCACCGTGCGGCACGTGCAGCGCGATTCGCGATTCGCGGTCGAGACGGCGACGGGCCTCCTCGAGGCGGACTCGCTCGTGATCGCCACGGGCGGCCTGTCGGTGCCGAAGACAGGCGCCACCTCGCTCGGTTACGACTTGGCCCGGCAGTTCGGGCTGAGCGTAATTGCGTGCCGTCCGGCGCTGGTACCCTTCACTTTCGCGCCTCGGCAACAGCACGATTTCGAGGACCTGGCTGGAATTTCTCTTGAGGTGGCGGCTTGCGCCGGCCGCGCCACTTTTCGCGAGAAGATGCTGTTCACCCACCGGGGGCTCAGCGGCCCGGCGATCCTGCAAGTCTCGTCGTACTGGGAGCCCGGCGCCGAGATCGCGATCGACCTCTTGCCTGGCGCCGACCTGGCCTCGGCCCTCCGCGAACGCCGGACCGAGGTTCGTACGGCCGTAGCCACCCTGCTGCCCCAGCGGCTGGCCGCGCGCTGGTTGCAGCTTCACTCAACGCCGAAACCGGCGGCGGCCCCCTGGAGCGACCGGGAAATCCAGGCTCTCTCCGGCAGCCTTCACGCCTGGCGCTTCCAACCAGCCGGCACCGAGGGCTACGCCAAGGCTGAAGTCACGGCAGGGGGGGTGGACACGGCCGAGCTCTCTTCCCAGACTCTGGAAGCGAAGAAAGTCCCGGGGCTGTTCTTTGTCGGCGAAGTGGTGGATGTCACCGGCCAATTAGGCGGCTTCAATTTCCAATGGGCGTGGGCTTCGGGGTTTGCGGCAGGGCAGGTGGTGTAGCGAGCTCTTTGAGGATGGCATCCACATAGCTGCGGACCTCGGGAATGTCCGGAACACCCTTGGCTTGGTCCACGACGGACGGCCCAATGCGGTACGCTCCGAGCACTCGGGCTAAGTCGCCCTTGTACTTGTCCACCAACTGCTTCAAGTAAGTGGCCCCGGCCTCGATGTTCTGCTTGGGGTCGAAGGGGTCCTCCACCTTGAACTGTTCGAGGGCGGCCGGCATCAGCTGCATCAACCCCTTGGCGTCATGTTCGGAGACGGCGCAGGGGCGAAAGCCGGATTCGCGTTGGATCACGGCGTGCAACAGGTTCGTCTGGACTTCGTGCGCTTTGGCGGCAGCCTCGATCAGGGGCGTAACCACCGCATCCGCGATCGGCTCGCAAGTCGGGCCGGCCGGCGCAGGCGCCAGGGTATGCTGCAAGGGCCCGGGCCCGGCGAGTTCGGCCTGCTTGCGGACGGCTTCGCGCTGGGTGGCCGCGGCGGCGCGCTGTTGCTCCAGTGCCGCCCGCATGGCTTCGTTGTTCTGGGCTTCGTTATTTTGGACTAACCCGCTCCAGGCGAACCACAGGAGGAGCCATCTCATTGGCCCAGCTATCGGCAGGGACCGGTGGACTCTGTAGCGTGGAGGCGCAGAGAAGCACCAGGGAGATCCAGACCATGTCGGCCAGCAGCAAATGGACCAACTGCATCCAGATCGGTGCCAAAAGGAACAAGTTGAGCGCTCCGGCCGCGACCTGCAGCATCACCAGAGCCAACAGGCTCCAGCGGCGGTGCAGAACCGCGTAGAAACCAAGCCAGGCTGCCGTCCCCACAGCCAGCAGGGGGTGGAGCAGGCGCAGGCGCAGGAACACACTGGCCGCCGGATCAAAATCCCGGCGAAACCCGTCAGCCAGGGAACTGGCCGGGAAGAGCGTATCTCCCAAGGCGGCGATGGCGCCGCTGATCCCCAGTAGAACGAACAGGAAGAGGCCCAGGCCAGCAAGCCAGGCTGCGCGGCCCCGCAACTGGAGCCGTCGGGCTCCGGTCGCCCACCAGGCTGTCAAGGTCAGGCAGGCTAGCAGGGTGAGGGTATTCAGCAAATGGCCCGAGAGCGAGTAGGCCCGGCCGACGGAGGCGTTGCGGGCTACCTGTTCGAGCTTGACCAGAGCCGCGCCGATGAGCGCCTCGCTGGCCAAAAAGAGGGCCGAGAGCGTGGCGCCGAGCCGTACCGGGTGCCGGGCCGGAAAGCCACGGAAGGCCCAGACCAGGAGGATGACCACCAGAATCACATCCAGCCCGCTCATCGCCCGATGGGTGAATTCGATCACGGTGGCAACGGCCGGAGCTTGCGGTAAGACCACCCCGTTGCACAGCGGCCAGTGGTTACCGCAGCCGGCGCCCGACCCGCTGGCGCGCACCATCGCGCCCCAGAGTATCACCGCCACGTTGAAAACCAGCACGGCGGCGGCGTAACGGGCAAAGGTTTTGGACATCGGACGACAGTTCCATTGTAGTCCGTGCGAAAAGTGGCTTGACAGGCGCGGCCTCCAATGCTATTTTTGCAACATGATGCTGCTTTAGCAGCAAACAGCTCATGTCGAAGGAACGCCACCGCACTCTCAGCCGCCGCGAACGGCAAATGATGGACATCCTGTACCAGCGCGGCCGCGCCAGTGCGGCCGAAATTCACCAGGCTCTGCCGGACCCCCCAAGCTACTCGGCCGTTCGCGCCAAGCTGCGGGTGCTGGAAGAGAAGGGCCACGTGCGGCACGAAGAGGAATCGCTGCACTACGTCTACCTGCCGACGTTGCCCCGGGAGACCGCCCGCCGCTCGGCGCTGCGGCACATGGTGTCGACATTCTTCGATGGATCGGTGGAGCAGACCGTGGCCGCGCTGCTGGACCTCTCGGCGGCGCGTCTTGCCAAAGATGACCTGGATCGCATCTCCGTCCTGATCGAGGAAGCGAAGAACGAAGGAGAATCGAAATGACCGTAACGCAACTCATCATCGCCAGTGCCTGGAAAGGGTCGCTCATGCTGCTCGGTGCTTTTGGCGGGACGGTGGCCTTGCGCCGGGCCTCGGCGGCGGTCCGGCATGGCGTGTGGACGGCGGCCCTGGCCGCATTGCTGGTATTGCCAGCGGTCTTGCGGCTGGCTCCTCCCTGGAAGGTCACGATTGCTGCGCCAACGCCACCGGCCATGGTCGCGGTGCTGCCGGTCAGTGCGACGGCGGTTGCAAAGGCCGGCCCAGTGCATCCTGCCGTTCCATGGCTCTTCCTCGCCTGGTTATCCGGCACCTGTGCTGCCGCTGCCTGGTTCCTGACGGGGGCGGCACGCATGCTCCGGGTGGCGAGGCAATCGACTGCCGCTTCATACGGCCCGGAAATCGGCGTAGCGGTTCGGGAGGGGGCGGCGGTCCCGGTGCCGCTGGCATGGGGCATCTGGCACCCCGTCGTGCTGATGCCCATGGAGGCACGCGAATGGCCGGCCGAACGATTGCGGTCGGCGCTCGTCCACGAGGCGACCCACATCCAGCGCCGCGACCTGCTGGTCCAGTTGCTCGTGCAGTCCGTGTGCAGCGTGTACTGGTTCCATCCCCTGGTCTGGCTGGCGGCGCGGCAACTGCGCAAAGAGCGGGAGCGCGCTTGCGACGACGCCGTCTTGCGCGCCGGCATTGCCGCGCCGGAATATGCCGGGCACTTGATGGAGCTGGCGCGCGGATTGGCCGGCCGGCATCTGCACGCACCGGCGATGGCCGACCGCTCCGACCTGGAGGCTCGCGTCCGGGCGTTGCTCGACCGGCGGCGCAACCGGCGACCACTCAGCCCGAAGGCCGCGGCCGGCATTGCGTGCGCATTCGTGGTGGTGTTGCTGCCTTTCACCCTGACCCGTGCCGAGGCACGGCCTGCTCCCCCTTCCACTTCGCGGCCGCCCGCCGCAGCCCCGGCCGCTCCCGAACCGGTGGCGCCGCCCGCCGCGCTTCCCGTCGCGCCTCGACGGGCGCCTCGCGTGCGGGCGCAAGTTCCGCTGCTGGCGCAAGTAATCGCTCCACCCCTGAGGCGGGCCATTGTCACTCAGGCTCCGCCCGTGAACGGTCCGATTTCCGGCATTGTTCTCGACCCTAGCGGCGCTGTGGTTCCGCATTGTCAGGTGGTGGCGCGAAGTCTCGACGGGCCGAATCAGGAGATGACCACGGTCACCGGTCCCACCGGTGCCTACAAGTTCGATTCTCTGGTACCCGGCCGGTATCTGTTGCAGTTCAGTGTGCCCGGTTTCAAACCAACGCTGGTGATGGCCGAGGACCGGGGGCCGCAATATGTATGGCTGACGCTCGGGGCGACGTTCGAATCGGTGGTCGTCGGCGGTCAGAAGCCCGCCGTCGTCGGAGCGGCCCCGCAGCCAGCCGTGCCGCAGCGCATCCGGGTGGGCGGCAACGTGCAGGTTGCGAAGCTGATCAGTAAGCCGGCGGCGGTCTATTCGCCGGAGCTGCAGCAACTGGGCATCGAAGGCTCAGTCGTCATTCGCGCCATCATCTCCAAAACCGGAGACCCGGCTCATCTTCAGGTCATGAGCACGGGCATTGATCCGCGCCTGGCCCAGGCGGCCTTGAACTCGGTGGCGCAATGGCGCTATCGGCCGACCCTGCTCAACGGGGAACCGGTCGAGATCGAGACCACCATCACAGTCGATTTCAAGCTGCAGCCGTAGGGCGGGAAACGGAGAGAGCACGGATGACGTTCGGACGGTTGCTCACAGGTTGGGTGGTGGCCGCCAGCGAACTCCTTCTCGTCAACGGGAGCGTGGCGCAGCCGCTACCGGATTCGTCGTTCTCGTACGTGGCATCGATTACGCCGAGCCAGCCCGGCACGCGCGGCTTTTCCGAGTATTTGCCGGGAGGGCGTCTCACGGCAACCGCTGTCACCCTACGCACTCTGGTGCGGCTGGCGTACCGCATCCAGGATTACCAGCTGGTGGAGGCGCCGGAATGGCTCGCCACGAAACGGTACGATATCAATGCCAAGGTAGAAGACAGTCCGGCACCGCCGCAGCCGGTGTTGCTTCGCGCGCTACTGAAAGACCGATTCGGCCTGAGAGACCACAACGAAACGCGCCAGTTGCCAACCTTTGAGCTGATGCTGGCGCGGGAGGGGCGGCTCGGACCGCGGTTGAAGCAGTCGGATTTCGATTGCGCGGCCTATGCGCGGAGCGCGCATGCGCCGCCGGAGCCCGGACGGCCTCCAACCTGCGCCACCAACATCCGGATGGGCGCGCTGACGGGCCGGTCGATTTCGATGGCGCAGCTCGCCACCAGCCTGGCGCCGTTTCTCAACCGGTTCACGATCGACCGGACCGCGCTGACCGGCGGTTTCGACGTGGAGTTCACCTGGACTCCGGAGGCGGCCCCAGCGCCGGATGCCGGGGCGGCGGAGTCCATCTACTCCGCGCTACCGGACCAACTCGGACTGAAACTGGTTTCCGGCAAGGGGCCGGTGGAAGTGCTGGTCGTCGATCGCGTGCAAGAACCTTCCGCGAATTAACGGCGAGCGGTGAAAGCCCGAAAGGGCTGGTTGCGGAAAGCGGCTGATTCCGTTTATCGTGTATGTTCCACCTATGCCCAACAAGACCCCCATCACCGTCGCCCACGGCGACGGCATCGGCCCCGAGATTATGGCCGCCACGCTCCAGATCCTGGAGGCGGCCGGCGCGGCCCTCGAGATTGAGACCATCGACGTCGGCGAGAAGGTTTACCTGCGCGGCAACACTTCGGGCATTGAGCCCAGTTCGTGGCAATCGCTGCTGCGCACCAAGGTCTTTCTGAAGGCGCCGATCACCACGCCGCAGGGCGGCGGGTATAAGAGCCTGAACGTCACCACGCGCAAGACGCTGGGGCAATACGCCAACGTGCGCCCGTGCGTGTCGTACCACCCGTTCGTCGACACCAAGCATCCCAACATGGACATCGTGGTGGTGCGCGAGAACGAAGAAGACCTCTACGCCGGCGTCGAATATCAATTGAGTCCGGAGATGACTTCGGCCATCAAGCTCATCTCGCGGCCCGGCACCGAGAAGATCGTGCGCTACGCGTTCGAATACGCGCGCCGGCACAATCGCAAGAAGGTGACCTGCTTCGCCAAAGACAACATCATGAAGATGACCGACGGTCTCTTCCACAAGATCTACGATGAGATCGCCGCGCAGTATCCGGATATTCAAAAGGAATACTGGATCGTCGATATCGGCGCGGCCAAGATGGCCGATACGCCGGAAGCGTTCGACGTGATCGTGATGCCAAACCTGTACGGCGACGTGCTGTCGGACGTGGCGGCGCAGATCGCGGGGTCGGTGGGTCTGGCGGGCTCGGCCAACATCGGCGACAACTGCTCGATGTTCGAAGCCATCCACGGCTCGGCGCCGCGGCGCGCCGGCCAGAACCTGGCGAATCCGTCCGGACTGCTGCTGGGCGCGGTGCTGATGCTGGTCCATATCAATCAGTCCGAAGCCGCCGAGCGCGTGCACAACGCCTGGTTGCGCACCATGGAGGATGGCGTCCATACCTACGACATTTACGCCGAGGGAGTCAGCACGCAGAAAGTGGGCACCAAGGAATTCGCCGCCGCGGTGATTGCGCGGATGGGGCAGAAACCCAACCGGTTGAAGGCGGTCACCTACGCCAAGGCGCCCCCGGCGGCGGCCGCCGCCAAATTGACGTCGACGGCCGGCACCAAGATGGAGCTGAAGGGCATCGACGTGATCGTTCACTGGCCGTCGCGCAACGCGCAGGATCTCGCCACCGTGGTGGGCAAGCAGGCCGGTGACGGGCTCAAGCTGCAGATGGTGGATAACCGGGGGACCATGGTCTGGCCGGCCGGGCTGGCCGCCGCCGAAACCTTCTGCACCGACAGTTTCCGCTGCCGCTTCATGGCGGAGGGCGCCACCGACCACGCCAAAACGCTGGCGCTGGTGAAGCGCCTCAGCGACGCGGGCGTCGATATCGTGATGACGGCGTCGTTGCGCACCTACGACGGGGTCGCGGGATATTCTCTCGCGCAGGGGCAGTAAGCGATGGCGGCCCAGCCGCTGGTGGCGGTGATCATGGGCAGCAAGTCGGACTGGGAAACCATGCGCCAGGCCGACGAGGTGCTCGCGAAGTTCGAAATTCCGCACGAGTGCCGCGTGCTTTCGGCGCACCGCACGCCGGTCCAGACGGCGGAGTACGTCAGCCAGGCCGAATCGCGGGGCGTCGAAGTGGTCATCGCCGCTGCGGGCGGGGCCGCCCACCTGGCCGGAGTTTGCGCCGCCCACACCCTGCTGCCGGTGCTGGGCGTGCCGATGGAGAGCGCCTCGCTCAAGGGAATGGATTCGCTGCTCTCGACCGTGCAGATGCCCGCGGGGATCCCGGTTGGGACGCTGGCCATTGGACCGGCCGGCGCGCGCAATGCCGCGCTGCTGGCGGTGGCCATCCTGGCCAACAGCCGCCCGGAGCTGCGCGAGAAGCTGCGCCGCTTTCGCGCGGAGCAAAGCGAAAAAGTGCTGCGGGAGACGCTGCCCTAAGGAGATGCGGCCGGACGGGAACCGGCCAGAGCCTGTTCTAGTTTCGCGCGGACGGCTTCCATTTCCTCTTCGCAGCCGTACTTTCCGCGCGGCCAGAAGAATCCTTTCAGCCCATCCTTTCGACGGCGCGGCACCACGTGGATATGCAGGTGGGGTACACTTTGGCTCACCCGATTGTTGATCGCCACGAACGAGCCTTCCGCGCCGAGAGCCTCCTCCATGGCCCGCGCCAGCCGTTGGGCGTTACCGAACAGGGGGCCGATCTCCGTTGCCGGAAGATCCGCCAGGGTTTCGATGTGGCTTTTGGGGATGAGCAGAACGTGCCCGGGGAGCAACGGGCGATGGTCGAGAAACGCCAGGCAACGAAGGTCTTCGAAAACCACGGCCGCGCCCCGGGCCTGCGCGGCAATCTGACAGAAGAGGCATTCGGCGGGCATGTCCCTATAATGCACCGTCCCGCTTTGGTATGATGAGGGGAGAATTTGACTGGAGGAAGAATCTAGATGGGCCCGCTCGGTTACCCGGAGATGGTTTTCATCTTCGTCCTGGCGCTGCTCCTCTTCGGCCCAAAGAAACTGCCGGAGATCGGGCGGACGCTGGGGAAGGCGATGACCGAATTCCGCCGCGCCTCGAGCGAACTGAAAGCCACGTTCGATCGGGAAATGAAGAGCCTGGAGCAGGAGACCGAACCGATCAAGCAAGCCGCCAGCGAGTATCACTACGATACTTACAATTACGACTATTCCTCGGGTACCCCCTACGACCATTCGTACGGGGCCGGGGAGTTCGACTCCACTGCTTCACACCCATCCATACCAAGCGCATCCGCACCTCAGGGCGCTGAATTGACCGTATCTGTCCCGCCGGAGGGCACCGTGCCCCACGGCTCGGAGACCGCAGCCGCAGGCAGCAGCAAGGGCGAGTCCGGGGTTCCTGCCTCGGGCCACCCGGCCCCTGCTGAATCTGCAGCCCCGGTTTCCACAACGACGGAACACCAAGCCTAGCGAATGGATTCATCGGAAGAACAGGCGGGGACTTCCGCTCCCCAAGCTGACACCGTACGTGCCAGTAGCGTGCAGGCCGAAGCGCGCCAGGAAACCCTCCCGGTTCCCGTGTCCGCAGGCGGGCGCAGACCCCCGCCACCCCCGCCTCCCTCCGGAGGCGATGGTGGCGATGGCGAGGAGGATGGCATGCTGCGCATGTCCTTCCTCGAACACCTGGAAGAGCTCCGGTCCCGGCTCATCAAGATGGTCATGGGGATTGGGGTGGCCTTCGTCATCAGCCTGACCTTCAGCGACCGGCTCTGGACCTTCGTCGTCCAACCCGCGGCTCAGGCTCTGAAGGCGCTCGGATACGCTCAAAATCTGGTCATCACTCAGCCGATGGAAGCCTTCAACATCATCTGGGTGAAGCTTCCGATTTACTGCGCGCTGTTCCTGGCCTCTCCCTGGATTCTCTACCAAGTCTGGGCGTTCATCGCTCCGGGGCTCTACCGCAAGGAGCGGCGCTGGGCCGTCCCGTTTGTAATTTTCTCAGCCGGCCTGTTCATTCTGGGCGGGGTTTTCGCCTACTTTGTCGCATTCCGTTTTGGGCTTACTTTTCTATTAGGCATCGGACGCGGAAACTATGTCGTGCCGATGGTGACGATTTCCGAATACTTCGATCTCTTCATCAACGTGGTACTAGGAGTTGCATTAGTATTTGAGCTTCCTGTCCTTATTTTCTTCCTAACTTTACTTAGAATCGTTAGCCCCAAGTTCTTGATAAACCACAGTCGGTACGCAATCCTCATTATCTTCATTGCCGCCGCCATTATTACACCGACGCCGGACGTCTTCAACTTGATGTTATTCGCAACACCCATGTGCCTGCTGTTTTTTGTAGGCATCTTCGCCAGCTATCTGCTGGTGCTCAGCCGCGAGGGCCAGAGATTCCCGTGGCGGACAACGTTGATGATCGTGGGAGCCGTACTACTACTTCTGGGCGCAGTGCTATACTTGGCTGTAACCAGATATGGACTCAAAATAGTACCGCACTGGCCGTATCTGACACGATGACGGAATTTCCTGTAGAATTGAATCGGGCAATCGATGTAACATGGCTCAAACGTCACATTTAGCGTGATGAACTAGCGTCATCGGGAAATAATGGACCTCTACAAAGCAATTCAGGATCTGTACGCCGAGAAGGAGAAGCTGGAGCGCGTCATTGCCTCGCTCGAGGAATTGCAGCGGACCGCTGGCTCCCTTCCTGTGCCCCCCACCGGTAAGCGCCGGGGACGAAAATCGATGAGCGCCAGAGAGCGCCAGGAGGTTTCGGAGCGGATGAAGAAATACTGGGCGAGCCGGCGCAAGCGCCAGCACGACCCGGGAAAACGCCAACCTGCTGGCGAGGCCTGAGGCCTCTCTACCACCCCTCCGACCATTGGAAGGGCCGGGAGATGTGTCGCCGTGATGGGATTCGTCTCACCGACGGGACCCCGATACGGTTCTGCTATAGTGAAATTACCGGCTCACGTGGGCGTGTAGCTCAGTTGGGAGAGCACGGCGTTCGCAACGCCGGGGTCGGGGGTTCGAATCCCCCCACGTCCACCAAATTCCAATTCTCAATGCCCACGATGAATTCCAGATGAAGCTCACCTTCTGGGGAGCCGCCGGCGCTGTGACAGGCTCGATGCATCTGGTGGAAACCGCCGGAAAGCGCCTGTTGCTGGATTGCGGATTGAACCAGGGCCGCCGCAAGGATGCCGACCAGAAGAACCGCAACCTACCGTACCCGGGCGCCTCGATTGACGCCGTCATTCTGTCCCACGCCCACATCGACCACAGCGGCAACCTTCCCACCCTGGTCAGGCACGGCTTCACCGGCCCCATTTTCAGCACACCGGCCACCATCGATCTCTGCAACTGGATGCTGCGCGACACCGCGCATATCCAGGAGAAGGACGCCGAATTCCTGAATAAGCGGCTGGAAAAACGCAAGTCGCAGGGCTTGGAGAATGGCGCTGTCGAGCCTCTCTATCGAATGGAGGATGCCGAGCGCACGCTGCCACTGTTCCGCCCGGTGGACTACTACCGGCCGCACGATCTGGCGCCCGCGCTCCGCTACCAGTGCTATGACGCAGGCCACATTCTGGGGTCATCGTCCATTCGGCTGGAGGATTCGAGCGGCGGCCGGACCGTGCGGCTGACGTTCTCCGGCGACGTCGGCCGTCCGCATCTGCCCATCATTCGCGACCCCGACCGGCCAGAGCCCGCCGAATACCTGATCCTGGAGAGCACCTATGGCGGGCGGCTGCACAAGGATGCCACGCATGTGATCAACAAGCTGGCGGACGTGGTCAACCGGACCGCGCGGCGGGGCGGCCGAATCATCGTGCCGGCCTTTGCGGTGGGACGCACCCAACAACTGGTCTTGCTGCTTCACCAACTCGCCAACGAAAAACGCATTCCCAGCATCCCCATTTTCGTGGACAGCCCGCTCGCGGTGAATGTCACCGACGTCCATCGCAGCCATCCGGAATGCTTCGACGAAGAAACCCGCGAGTACCTGCTCCACGGCCAGGACCCTTTTGGCTTCGGACGGCTGCAGTATATTCGGGAAGCCGAGGAATCGAAGAAGCTGAATGACCTGCACGGGCCGTTCGTGGTGATTTCGGCATCCGGAATGTGCGAGCAAGGGCGCATTCTACACCATCTGTGGAACCACATCGAAGATCCGCGGAATACCGTGTTGATCACGGGATTCCAGGCGCAGGACACCCTCGGCCGCAAGCTCGTCGAGAAATGGCCGGAGGTGCGCATCTTCGGCGAGCCGAAGCGGGTCCGGGCCGAGATTTCCAGCCTGGACGAACTCAGTGCCCACGCCGACCAAAATGAGCTTCTCCAATGGATTGAGCCACTTGTACCGACACTCCGGCAGGTCTTTCTAGTCCATGGCGAACCGCAGCAGTCGGCCACGCTGGCCAAGCGGCTTCACTCCGATCTGGGACTCACGGTCACAGTTCCGGCTCCCGGCGAATCGTTCAATATCGGGTAAATGAAACCGAAATCACCCGCTAATCCATCTATACTGTAAGAGTACGAAGGAGCACTGAACGTGAGTCCCACACCGACTTATCTGGAGCCGCCGCCCGATCATTCGGGACTGCGAACGGCGCTGGTCGCGGGCGCTTTAATCGCCCTCGTGGCTGCCAATATCTACCTGTATGTGCAAGTGGACCATGTCCGGACCGACATGGGCAAGATGCGCGAGTCAATCATGACGGAGTTGGCGAACTTGCGGGACGCCTCCTCGGTCAACACGGCATCGCAGGCACGCCACCTTGAGACGCTCAAGGAGGAATTGGAAACCGCGCGGACTCAGGCGCGGACGTATTCCAGCCAGGCCAAAGCCGAGGCTGTGGCGCGGAGCGAGCAACTGACCAAGCAGATCCAGGCCGAGGAAGCCAAGGAGCGGGCTCGGCTGGCCACTGAGATCAGCGGCGTCAAGCAATCCTCTGACGCAGCCGCTGCAACCCTCACTTCCAAGATTGGGGACGTATCGACCGACGTGGGCGGCGTGAAAACGCAACTGGGTGCGACCCAGGCCGAGTTGCAGAAGACCATCGCGCAGCTCAAAAGCGTGCAGGGCGATATGGGCGTGCAAAGCGGCCTGATTGCCACCAACGGCAGTGAACTGGCGGCGTTGAAGCGGCTGGGCGAGCGGAACTATTTCGAATTCAAGCTGGCCAAGACCAAAGAGCGGCAGCGCGTCGGCGACATCACACTGCTCCTCAAGAAGACCGATCCGAAGAAGAACAAGTACACCGTCGAAGTCATGGCGGACGACAAGCTGACCGAGAAGAAAGACCGCAACATCAACGAGCCGGTCCAATTCTACACGAGCAAGGCCAGGCAGCCCTATGAGCTCGTTGTCAACCAGGTGCAGAAAGACCTGGTCGTCGGATACCTGGCTACGCCCAAAGAACAGACCGCGCGGTAGACCCGGTCAAATCCCCGGCGGACGCCGGCGGTGCCAGTCGGTGCGCGACTGAAATTCGCGTCCGATGGCCAGCAGCACGTTCTCGGAGAACGGCGGTCCCACGATCTGCAGTGCCACGGGCAGGTTGCCCGCGAAGCCGCAGGGCAACACCAGAGCCGGCAGACCCGCCAGATTGCCGGCTGGGATGAGTGACGTCAGACCGCGGTCGGCCGGAGCGGTTCCGGCGCGGTCCTGATCCAGAGGCTGATCGATGGGAGTGGCCGGTCCCAGGCGGCCCGGCGTCACCAGCACGTCGACCCCGCCGAAGAGTTTCTCGAAAGCCTCCTGCATCAGCCGCCGGACCCGCATGGCCTTCAGGTACGTCGTGGCGGGGATTTCCAGGTTGGCCTTCAGCCCCGCAATCTGGGTGGGGTCCGCCAGTTGATCCACTTGGCCACTGGTGATGAGGGGTTCGAAAATGGACGCTTCTTCGGCGCCGATGATGGTCGAGATCACCGGACCATACGGGAAATCCGGCAGCGGCGTCTCTTTCATTTCCAGCCCGGTCTGCCGGAGCACATCCAGAGCCGTGCTGAACGCCGGCCGCGCGGCAGGCTCCGCCCATTCGCCAAAATCGACCGCAGCGTACCCGGCAAGCATTCCTTTGACGGGCCTGCCATATTGAGGGGTGTAGTAGAAACTTTTGCCGGCCGAACCGGGATCGTTGCCGTCCTTTCCGGCAATCACCTGCAAGATCAGTCCGCAATCCTCGGCGCTCCGCGCGAAGGGGCCCAGTTTGTCCAGCGTCCAGGAGAGAGCCATGGCCCCGTGGCGGCTCACCAGCCCGTAGGTCGGCCGCAGCGCGGTGACGCCGCAGTACGAAGCCGGTGTCACAATCGAGCCCGAAGTCTCCGATCCAATGGCGAACGGCACCAATCCCGCTGCGACGGCCGCTGCCGGGCCGCTGGACGAGCCGCCCGACCATTTGGTCGGATCCCAGGGATTGCGGCCGGGCCCTTGCAGCGAAGCTGAGGCATAACGATAGCCGCCCCCACCGGCCAGCTCAACCGTCGAGAGCTTCCCCACGATCACCGCGCCGACGCCACCCAGCTTGGTGATCACCGTGGCATCGTAGTCGAACACCTGGGCGGCATAAGGCTGCGCTCCCCAAGTGGTCGGCTGCCCGGCAAAGCTGAGCAGGTCCTTGGCTCCATAGGGGATGCCTTGCAGCGGGCCCCGCGTTCGGCCGCGCTTGAGGTCTTTGTCCACATCCTCGGCCTTGCGCAGGGCCTGTTGCAACAAAGGAAGCGCCAGCGCGTTGTAGCGCGGGCCGAGTTGCACTAGCCGGTTGGCGCAGGCGCGCGCCAGCTCGACCGCGGACATTTCTTTGGAGGTCAACCGCGTGTTCAGCTCGCGGATGGTGGAGAAGAAGACGTCGTTGCCGATTTCCGCCATCGGTCGACCTCAGGCCTTGAACTGAAAGGCCGGCTCGGTGGCCATCGGCACGGCTTGGCTGGAGAGCCGGGCGGCGGTGGCTTTGACCTGGTCGCGGGCCGCCTGGAGCAAGGCATCGGCAGAGGCGGGTGGCGGAGCAGGCGTCTGGGCCGAGGATTGCGCCAGAGCGGCCGCCGCCGTCAGAGCCGATGCCATCTCGCGCCGCGTGAACTTCATGGCTGTCGCTGCTCCAACGCCTCGGCGGCGGCCTTCAACATGGCCGCCTTCGGCGCCGACTCGCCGGTCCAGATCTCGAACTGCCGCACGGCCTGTTCGATGAACATTTCGAGCCCAGGTATGACGGTCTTGCCCTGCTGGCGGGCGCGCTTGGCGAGTTCCGTCTCGATGGGGTTGTACACCATGTCGAAAACGATTTCGGCGGGGATCAAACCGTTGAAGAAGCACTCGTTCACGTGGGGATACATGCCCAGCGGCGTGGCATGCACGACGGCGTCAAAATGGCGCCCATTCAGTTGTTCGCGCACCAGCGACTCGGCGCCGCAGACCTTCGCCAGCGCGCGGACGCGGTCGGCATTGCGCCCCACCAGGCAGATCTTGGCGCCGGCATCGGAAAGGGCGCAGGCCGCGCTGCGCGCCGCGCCGCCGTTGCCCACGATCAGAACCGTGGACTTGGGCAAACGCACCAACCGCGCCAGCGGCTGCGTTACACCCGGAGCGTCGGTGTTGGCGCCCCGCCATTTCCCCGCTTTCCGCCAAACCGTATTCACGGCCCCGATGCGCCGGGCCAGTGGGTCGACGGCATCGAGGTAGCGGATGATCTTCTGTTTGTGCGGCAGCGTGACGCTGAATCCAGCTAGCGGGAGTTTGTCCGCCATCGAGAAAAAATCGCGAAGATGCGCCGGTGAGACCAGGAAGGGCAGGTACACCGCGTCGATGCGCCGCGACTGGAACGCGCGGTTGTGCACCACGGGTGAAATCGAGTGCCGCACGGGCTCGGCGATCACCCCATAGATCTTGGCCGCCTTGGTCAACTTCTCCACGCGATAAAGGTGCCGCAGGTAGCGGGCGCTGACCTGGCCAGCCGCGGTGCCTTCCGCGTAGATGGGCGCCGCGTAGCTGTAGACGCCCCCAAACACCGGGGACAGCACGCGCGTGGGAAATCCCAGCTCGCCCATTGCCAGCACCACCATGCGATGCTTCGTCAGTGCCTTGGCCACGGCCAGCACGCGGACGTTGTCGGAAGGCTTGCGCGCCGTGGTCACCACTTTGTAGGCGTCCGCCGGGAAGCGCAGCATCCGGTTGACCACCGTATCCATGGGCGGCGTCGCTTCGAAATTGTGGTACGAGAGAATCACCTGGGCCCGCCCGCGGAACGGGGCCAGCCGCTCCGGCGCCCCTTCGGCGGTTTCGATTTCCACATCGATGGCGTGGGCGCCGTGGCGCACGGCCAGGTCCAGAACCGCCAGTTGCTCTTCAATACTGCCGTTAAACTTCCCGCGATTCTGATGGCGGCGGCAAGTGGCAATCACAATGCAGTCGGGAAAGCGTTCCAGGAATCCGCGAATGGCTTCCGCGCCCTTGCACGGATCGTGGAGATAGTCGAGCCGGAACTCGAGAAAGGTTTCGCCGCCCTCGGCCTCCCTGCTGGCGTGCTCTAGTAAGGTTCGAACATCCGGCAAGCCCAGAGCAATACAGATGCGGGGAAACGACCTCGTCGGCGGCATCTTCGGCACGTAAGGTCTTATCAGAATACCACGGCGGGCAGCGTCGGATTCGACGGGAAGAGCGGATGGACACCAGGAAAGGAACTACTTCTTGCGGCGGGAACTCTTTGGGGCTGCGGCACGGGGAACCGTGCACTTCAGCCCCATCGACGTCAATTGCGAGCAGGATTGGCGGGCCAGGTCGTGGTTGGGAAAGCGTTTCAGCAACTCTTTGAACTCGTCGGCTCCCTGCGTCCGCAGGCCCATCTTGACCAGGGTCATGCCCTTGAGATAGAGCGCGTCGGGAATCTTGTTGTTGGTGTCTTCCGGATATTTCTCCAGCACCGCATCGAACTCATGGAGCGCATTCTCATAATCGCCTTGCGAATAATGGATCGAGGCGATGTAGAACTGCGCGTTGGGCGCCAGCGGCGTGTCGGCATACCATTTGAGATATTTCTGGTACTCGTCTATCGCCAGATCCAACTTGCCGCTGGTTCGGTCGCGGCCGGCACTTTCATAGAGCGTGTTGGCCGGTATGGACGGAGTCTCCGTGGATGCGGCGGGCCCAGTCCCCCCGCCCGCGGGAGGCGGCGGAGCCGACGGCGTCTGGATCACCTTGACGGCGTTGGTCAGATCGCTCATCTGCGTCTGCAACTTACTGATCAACGAGGTCAAATCCGAGACCGCCTGCTGCAGGGTGCGAAAGTCCATCGACATCTGGTCGATGCGCGTGTTCACGGTGGCCACGGGAGCGACCACTTTGTTTTCCAGATCCTTCAGGTTCTGCTGAAAGCCGCTCTGGATCACGGCCACGCCGGTGTTGGCTTTGCCCGCGGCATCGAGCGACTGCTGGACCAGGACCGTGAGCGCTGTCATCTTATCGGTCAGAGCCGCCATTTTTTCATCTTGCGAGCGCTGCAGCGCCTTGACCTGATCCTGCAGCATGCCGACGTCGCGCTGCAATTCCTGCATTTCACGGCTGGCCGCCGGCAAGCTCCAGGGCAGCGCAGCCAGGGCTAAGACGCCAAGCGTTCGAACCTTCATGCGATCCTCCTCACTGGGAGCGAAGCCTCCGCGGCCCCGCTCCCCGGTTGGTGTCTCAGTTCTATCCTACTGACCAGGCGAGAAGTGCGCGCGCCGGTTCATCTGCCAGCAGGACTCGTTGGACTCGGTGCACTGCGGCCGCTCCTTGCCGTAACTGATGGTTCGGAGTTTATCCGCCGGAACTCCCAGCTGCACCAGGAATTCCTTGGCGGAAGTCGCGCGCCGGTCTCCCAAGCCCAGGTTGTACTCGGCGGAGCCGCGCTCGTCGCAGTGTCCTTCCACCATGATGGTGGCGTTCGGGAATTCTTGCAGGATGCTCTTCAGCGCGTCCGCGTCCCTGGTCAGAACGTCCCGGCCATCGGTCCGGACGTCGCTTTTATCGTAATCGTAGAAGACGTCCTGCACTTGCTTCAGCCGGTCCTCTAGCGATGCCTTCGGCGCCGGTGGCGGTGGGGGCGGCGGTGGGGGCGGCGGCTCGGTCACCGACACGGTGGCGGTAGCCGTGCGCGACCCTCCCGGCCCCGCGGCCGTCAGCGTGTAGGTGGTCGAGCTGTTCGGGAAGACCCGCGTATTGCCGGTGGCTTGCACCGTGCCCACGCCCTGGTTGATGGAGATGCTGGTGGTCTGTCCGGTCACTTCCCAGCGCAGCGTCGAAGACTGGCCCCGTTGAATGGAGCCGGGCTCGGCCGCGAACTGCGCGATCGCGGGAGCGGCCGGAGGCGGCGGTGGAGCCGGCGGCTCCACTACGGGTGGCGGAGGTGGCGGAGGTGGCGGAACTTTCTTCTTACAACTGGCGGCGAACATCGCCAACAGGATCGCCAGCCCGATGACAGTTAACTTCCGTGTCGTGAACATGAAATGTCCTCCAAAATCGATGAGCTACTTGCTCCAAACCGGAGTCGAGTTGCTGCCTTGCGTTGTCAGTTGTTTCAACTGCGTTCCATCCGCAAGCATAGACCAAATCTGAGACGACCCGGTACGCGTCGACATGAATACGATGTGCTTCCCATCGGGCGCCCAGCTTGGGTTTTCGTTGCGGCCTTCTCCATGGCTCAACTGATCGTAACTGCGCGTCGCTACGTCCATGGTGAATATGTTGAAATTCCCAGTGGCATATCCTTGCGTCCAGGCGAACGCCAAGTGCTGGCCGTCGGGGCTCCACGACGGGTTCGAGGCCTCTCCTTCTCCGGGGGTCAGCCGTTCCACGTCCGCTCCATCCATCGTCATCCGGTAAATCTGCTGCGGTCCGGAGCGCCCGGACACGAAAACGATCTCGTTACCCGTCTTCGGATTGATTTTCGGCTCGACATCGATCGCACTCGACGAAGAAATCGCGCGGAGCCCGCTTCCGTCCAGGTTCGCGATGAAAATCCGGCAGCAATGACCGCCCGCCGAAGACGAGTAGACAATCTGTTTGCCATCCGGAGTAAATTCAGGTGTCTCGTTTACCGAGGCAACCTGGTTGTAAAAAGGCAATTGCCGGACCGGATCTACCGAAAATATAAATATACCAGGATTGCCGCGCACGTAGCTAGTAAACGCCAGTCTCGACGAATCCGGAGAAAGCGTCGGCTGGATGGAGAGCGAATTGAAGCGCGTCATCTGCTTCTGGTTGGAGCCGTCCGCATCCATCATCCAGATTTCCTTGTTCCCGGTGCGGTTGGAGACGAAGACGATTTTGGTTCCGAACAGGGATTTCTGGCCGAAGATCGCCAGGATATCGGCGGCGAATTCGTGCGCCACCTTGCGCGCCCCGTTTTCATCCACCGATCCCAGGTAACGCTTCCCGATCACTTGCCCGTTGGCCGGCGTGTCGCGGCCGAGATCGAACAACCATCCATAGAGCACCAGCACATCGTTCTGAACCGCCGTATACCCGATGGCCAGGTAATTCGCCGAGGCCGGCGGCCCCGACCAGTCCGTCATCCATAATCCGCCGCCCGTCGGCGGAGCCGCGATCTCGTCGCGCTTCCGGGCACGAGGCGTTGGGACTGCCGCCGGCTGGCGAAAATCGGAAGGTTGCTGCGGCACGGTGGTCGGATACGAAGTCTTCGCAACCATCTCGAACAGCCCGGCGCCTTCGATGTCGCTCCATAACGTCTGATTGAACGAGCCCATGAACCCCTGCGCGGCGCCCGACCCGCGAAAATCGGGGATCGCCATTTTGGGGCGCTGCCCCTGCTGGATGACGATGTGAAAATCCTCCGCGCTTGCCGCGGACCGGCTTGCGAAGATGGCCAATGCGAACCAGATCAGCTTCTTCATTCAACGCCTCAATTCGAAATCAAACTCGACTTGTGCATCGCTCTGGATGCACTGGGTGGGAAGAGCCGGGAACGGCGCAGCATCGAGGATGGCGCGCTGGGCCGAGTAATCCAGCCCCTCGTTGCCGCTTCGCTGCGCGACTCGGACCGAGGAGGACGGCACCGATCCGTCTCGGCGGATCGTGAAGGTCACGGCGACCATGGGAGCCGCGTGCAGCCGCGGATCCAGCTGGCTGGTCTGCCAGTTCCGCCCCACTTTGTCTCTGAGCAAATTCGCGTACCAGCCGCACTGCGTGCCCAGCGGCGAGCTGTTCCCGAGCGAGACGCCGCCTCCTCCGGTCAGTCCGTACCTCGGCGAAACCATGGCCTGGCCCGCCGTGCTGTGCAGCTGGTTCTCCGGATCCACTTGTTTGGCGCGAAACTTGTTGGGCGCCGACTCGGCTCGCGAGGGACGAGTCAGCGCGTTGCGGCTCTTGATCGGAATCGCATCCGGGTCCGGCTCCTTCACCTCCGGTTTCGGTTTGGCCTTGGGCAGCGGCTCCGGCACGCGCGACTGCGTATCGTTGGCGACCGGATTCACCGGTCCGCTGCGGCTGGGCAGTGGAATCTGAGCCACGACGTTCACCGCCACCGATCCGATGCCGCCGCCGTTCACGTCGCCCAATTGCAAAACCGACCGGAGGCCGATCCATTGAGCTCCCACGATCGCCACGACTGCCAAAATGTGCAGCGCGACCGACGCCGCCAGCCACTTGCCGAGCGGTTCCGACTGATCCAGAATGTCGGCACGCGAATTCATTACCGCCTTTTCGCTGCGGCGTCCTCCGGTTGCGTCACCATGTTGGCCTGCAACCCCGCCTGGCCGAGAGTCGCCAACACCTGCGCAATCGGATCGTAGATGGTGTCCTTGTCGGCCCTCACGTATACCGCCTTGGCGTTGCCGAAACGCTTCCGGATGGCTGCCTTGAGGTCATTCATGTTCGTCGGCTTCTCGTTGAGGTAGGTGGTGCCGTCTTTGGTGATTTGGATCACGGGCAGTTCCTGCGTGGTCTCCTTGACCTGCTTCACCTTGGGGACATCCACCTCGATGCCGAAATCCATCACGTGCGCGGTCAGCATGAAGATGATGAGCAGCACCAGCATCACGTCCACGAACGGCGTGACGTTGATTTCCGCCAGCGGCGGGTAGCCGCGGCGCGATCGGAAGTTGCCGCCATTAACGTTGATCGCCACTTATTCCCCCAAACTCCTCTCCGCCAGATTCAAGAACTCCAGCGAAAAATCGTCCAGCCGCGCCCCGATCTCGCGGATCGTATGCCCGAAAATGTTATAAAAGATGGCCGCGGGGATGGCCGCCAGCAGCCCCACCGCGGTGGCGATGAGGGCATCGGCAATACCCGGCCCCACCGTGCGCAAGCTGGTGCTGCCCTGCTGGCTGAGATCCAGAAAAGCTCGAATGATGCCCAACACGGTTCCGAACAGCCCGATGAAGGGCGAGACCGATGCCGTGGTCGCCAGCCACTGCATGTTTCGCTCCAGCTTGGCCAGTTCCTCGCTCACTCCCAACTGCAGCGACCGCTCCACCGCCGTGCGGTTGGTGAGCTTGCCCCGGGCTTTCACCTGGCGTTCCACCTCTTCGTATCCGAAGTCGAAGACTCCCACCAGCGGAGACGGCCGGTACTGTTCGCTGGCCACCATCACGGCTTCCAGTCCGGTAGCCTTGCGGAATGCGCGCAAGAACCGCGAATTCGCCCGGCGCGCACCGCGGAACGTGCTCCATTTGGAGAACACGACGGTCAACGAAAAGATCGAAAAGCAGACCAGCACGCCTAGCACGGCCATTTGCAGGGGGCCCGTGCGCTGAAGCATTTCCAGATAATTCACTTGCAGCAGGAAGGCAAACGGGGCTTCGAGGCTCAACACATCTCCTAATCCCAAATCTATCACATAGACGCGCACCGGCTGAGAAAAGACTTCATCGAAAATTACTGCCAAAAGACCGTTATAATCGCCTGAGAATGCTGCTCGAGTTGACCGTCGAGAATTATGCCGTAATCGAGCGGCTGAGCGTACGTTTTTATACGGGACTCAATCTCCTCACCGGCGAGACCGGCAGCGGAAAATCGATCGTCGTCGACGCGCTGGGTCTGCTGCTGGGCGGCCGTGCCTTTGCCGACATGGTTCGCAGCGGCGAGCCGCGCGCCCGGGTTGCCGGCATTTTTGAGGTTGGACCCTCACTGCCCATCCGGCGTTTGCTCGAGCCCGCCGGCATTGAGATCGAAGACGGAGAACTGCTCATCGAGCGCGAGGTTCTGCTGGAGGGCAAGTCGCGGGCCTGGGTCGGCAGCCGTCCGGTGGCAGCCTCCTTACTGAAGGATCTGGCGCCCTGGCTGGCAGATATCCACGGCCAGCACGATCAGCAGCTCCTGTTTTCCGCCGAAGCGCAGCGCGACATGCTCGATGCCTTTGCAGCCAGCCGCGATCTGTTGAGCCGCGTGGCCGCGACTTATGCCGAATGGCGCGCCGCCGGCGCCTCGCTCGAAGAACTGGAGCGTTCGGAGCAGGAGAAGCTTCGGCTGCTGGACCTTTGGTCGTTTCAGCGCAAGGAAATCGAGGCGGCCGGCCTCGAACCGGGTGAAGACGCGGCTCTCGACAACGAACGGCGCGTTTTGCAGAACGTCCAGCGGCTGCAAGAAGCCGCCGGCGCTGCTTATGCAGCCCTCTACGACAGCCCGGAATCCGCCCTCGCCCTCACCCGTCTCGCCGCGAAGCGCGTCGACGAATTGTGCCGCATCGATACCTCTCTCGATTCCGTGAGGGACCAGTTGAGCGCCGCGAGCCTGAGCTTGCAGGAGGCCTCCTACACCTTGCGCGATTACCTGGGACGCCTGGAGGCCAACCCGGGGCGGCTGGATGAGGTGGAGACCCGCATGGCTGCCATCGACCGTCTCAAACGCAAGTACGGCCAATCGCTAGAGGAGATCCTTCAGTTTCTCGAAGAGGTCCGCGGACAGATCGCGTCGGTCGAAAATGCTGGCGAGCGCATGGAGGAATTGCGCCGGCGCCAGAAAAAGCTCTCCGGCGAATTCGAAAAACAAGCCGGCGAGTTGACCGCCGCGCGGCAGACGGCTGCCCGCAAGCTGGAGAAGCGCGTGGAGGCCGAACTGGCGCAGCTCGCCATGGAGCGCGCCGTCTTTCGCGCCGGAATCGCGCCGGCGCCATGGTCGGAGAGTGGCGCGGACCGCGTCGAGTTCCTGGTTTCCGCCAATCCCGGTGAGGAGCCGCGCGCCCTGGAAAAGGTGGCCTCGGGCGGCGAGATCTCGCGCATCGCGCTGGCGCTCAAGACCTGTCTCACCGGCCCCAAAACGCCGTTCGTTCGAACCCTGGTCTTCGATGAAGTGGATGCCGGCGTGGGCGGTGCCGCCGCCGAAGGGATCGGCCGCCGCCTTAAAAAACTGGCCGCCACCAGCCAGGTGCTCTGCGTCACCCACCTCCCGCAGATCGCCTCGTTTGCCGACCACCACTACCGCGTCGAAAAACGAGAGGTGCACGGGCGAACGATGGCCGGCGTGGAAGAACTGGACGCCGCTGCCCGGACCCGCGAAGTCGGCCGCATGCTCTCCGGCCAGAAGCTGACTCCTGAAGCCCTCAAGCACGCCGAGCAGCTGATTCGCCTGAGCGTGGCGTGAATCGCCATGCAGGCTCGCAGTCTCACTCGCCGGTAGGATGATCGAGCGCGTTGAGGTAGCGGCTCACCGCTTCACGCAACAAGGCCGACACCAACTGATTCGGCTCGCCGGCAATCTTGCGGCGCGCCGATTCCTGCATCAGCCGTTCGTAGACCTCCGGAGGGACCGTGACAGTGATTTTGCGGAACGCGCTTTTCCCTCCGTATGGAGGATTGGGGTCCGAGTCTGCATGCATGGCGGTTTACCCCAGACGAAACACTTCCTGTTCGATGGCCGGCGGACCCGCCTTCAGCAGAGACTTGTACGCGATCTTAATCAGCGGCGGCGCCACAATCGTCGTGGCCACGGACATGAAAACTACGATTCCGTAGGAGCTTTTGGAAAGGATCCCGAATCCCAAGCCAATCTGGGCAACCACCATCCCCACTTCCCCTCGCGGAATCATTCCGACACCCACTCGCAACGCGTCGGCCTTTCCCATGCCGAGCGCGCCCAGGCCGCAACCGATGAATTTGGAGATCACCGCCGCGGCCAGAATGACAATAGCCAGCAGCGCCGTCGACGCATGCGCGAATGCCGAAAGATCGACATGGAGCCCGATGCCGGCCAGGAAGAACGGCACCAACAATTCCGAGACTCCTTGAGCCAGGTCGCGCTCCCGCTCCTCCGTACTCTCGCCCAGGGCAAGCCCGGCAAGAAACGCGCCCACAATCGCGGCCACTCCCGTGTAGACGGCCAGCAGAGCCAAGGCAAACAGCAGGCTCAGGGCCATGACAAACCGGGCTTCGGCCACCCTCCACGTGCGGTCGATATGAGGCACGACCCGCTGCATCGCATGGGTGCCCCACTTCGCCACGATGACGGTAAAGGCCACGGCAGCGAGCGCCGTGAACGACAGTTGCAGAACATCCAGCTTGCCGTGCGTCAGACTGCTGACCACGGCCAGGACCAGCAGGCCGAGCACATCGTCAATCACGGCCGCGGCAAGGATGATCTTGCTCGATACGGCATGCAGCAGCCCCTTGGCCGATAGCACTTGGGCGGTGATGCCCACGCTGGTGGCCACCATGGAGGCGCCGACGAAGATCGCTTCGTTGGCCTTCGCGCCCCACAGCATCAGGATGCCGGCGCCCAGGACAAAAGGGACGACCACGCCGGAGCAGGCCACTAAGGTGGCCGTTCCCCCCACTTTCATCAACTCGGAGGATTTGACCTCAAGGCCGACTCGAAACAGAAGAAACATCGCGCCTAGATCGGAGAGAGCGCTCAAAAATTCATTGGGAGCCAACCACCCCAGCACGCTGGGGCCGATCAGGACGCCCGCCAGGATTTCACCCACGATCCCCGGCTGCCCAATCCGCTCCGCGATCTCGGCCATCACCTTCGCCGAGACGAAGATGATGAGCATCGACAGCGGGATTTTGGCCGGCCCGTCAGCACCAAAAAGCAGAAATAGCGCAGGAGAGCCTGGGAACGGCATAAAGCCAGTCTAAGCTGTTCGCGAGGTGCGGCGCAGGTACATCGCTACACCGCCGATGCCCGCCGCCACAGCCAGCGGGGGGGCTCCGTGGGTCACCAGAAAATAAGCCGCCAAAATGGCGGCTCCAGTGAAATAGCTCCATTTCTTGTTCATTTCCAATACACCGCCAGGCAAAGGATTAGAGTCATGGCAAGCAAAACCAGCGCCGGTGTTTTGAGCGGCTTGGTCCATTCCGGCTTCTGCGTCCCCTCGCGCATGAGTTTGCGAATTTCCTGCAGTTGCTTGCGCGCCAGATTCAGCTCCCAGGAATTGGTCGCCAGATCCATCGCCTTGAGCGTTTCCTGCTCGGCACGGATCAGAGCTCGAAGCCGGTAATAGAGTTCCGAGACCTTCAATTGCGCGAAGAAGTGATCCGGTTCGAGTTGGACCGCCAGTTGCAGCGCGTCCATGGACTTGTACACGTCGTAGTTCATGGCGTGCGCCATGCCGAGGCAAGTGCGAAGGTCGGCCGACCGCGGATTTTGTTCGCAGGCCAGTTCGAGCGTGCGAATATATTCCGCCAGTTTGGCCGGCGAGACCGTGTAAGGGTCTCGCCACGGAACCGGCGGCAGTCGTAACGGCGCGGTTGGTGTGAGTTCGGCGGTCATGTGACTAAGCACCTAGGCCCCGGCTTTCAATTCGAACTCCGGGTAACCGAGCTGACCCATTTCCGGGATGTCCAGACCTTCCAACTCGACTTTGGCTGCGACTCGATTACCGACGATTAGTTCAATCAGCCAAAAGACTACGAAGCTGAAAGTGAAAACGAACCCAATCAAGGTCGCCACACCGATGAGCTGTGCTACGAGTTGGCCGGCATCGCCATAGAACAACCCTGTGACAGAGCCTGTCACGCCATTCCAGGAGCCACCGTAATTGCTCTTGCCGTCGGCGAACAGGCCCACCGAGATGACGCCCCATAGCCCGTTGACGCCGTGCACCGAAATCGCACCCACTGGATCGTCCACCTTCATGACTCTGTCGACGAACTCTACCGAGAGGCAGACCAGAACGCCGGCAATCAGACCGATAATGCTCGCGCCGATGGTATTAACGAAGCCGCTCGGGGCCGTGATGGCCACCAAGCCGGCGAGCAGACCGTTGCCTGACATCGAAGCATCGGGCTTGCCGTATCGCGTCCACATATAGAACATGGCGCCGAAGCCGCCAGTCATGCCGGCCAGCATTGTGTTCACAGCAACCGAGCTGATGCGGAGGGCTCCATTCCCGGAGGCGCCGAGAGTCGAACCCGGATTGAACCCGAACCACCCGAAGGCCAGGATGAAGCATCCGGTCAGCACGATGACGATGTCGTGACCGACAATCGCGTTGGGTTTGCCATCGCGGTTGTACTTGCCCAGGCGCGGGCCGACAATCAGCCCGCCAGCAAGCGCCGTGAGGCCTCCCACGGCGTGCACTACGCCCGACCCCGCGAAATCGGAATAGCCCTTTCCGAGACCGAAATTAGCGCCCAGATTGGCCAGCCAGCCATTGCCCCATGCCCAGTTGGCGAATAGCGGGTAGATGAATGCGCCCATGACGAACGAGGCAACGATAAACGCCGCGTATTTCCAGCGCTCCGCGCAAGTCCCGGTCACGATCGTCAAAGCCGTATCCATGAAGACCATCTGGAACAGGAACATGACCATGACGCCAACGTCATACGTTCCGCCCTGCGTCAAAAACAAGCCGTGCTGGCCGAACAAGCCAAACGATTTGCCGAACAGAGTGATGCCCCACTCTGTATTCAGCGGGTTCACGCCGCCCAAGTTGGCACTGCCGCCGACGCCACCCATCTGAATCGTGAAACCGATCAGATAGTAGGCCAGCATGCCGACACCGTACACCATGAAGTTCATCATCATGGTATGGTTGGCGTTTTTCGCGCGGCACAGACCGGTCTCCACAATCGCGAAACCAGCCTGCATAAACATGACCAGGAATCCGGTGATCAACGTCCAGGTGAAGTTGATCGCAATCTTGTTCTGGCCGATCTGGTTCAATACATCGGCGACGGTCATCCCCTTCTTTGAATCCGCCACAGAGATGTCGGCGACTGTGCCGGTGATGCTTGCACCGGGGTCACCCTTGAGGCGGTCGTCCGCCTTGGGCGCTTCCACTGCTCTGATGTCCGCATCTGTTATCGGAACGGGTGCCGGAGGCGGCGCTGCTGGCGCCGCCGGAGCCTGGGCCAGGGCCATGGACGCGTTCAACGCAAATGTAATCAGGAGAATGGTTTTCTTCACGGGTGCTATTTCCTCCACAATGCGTTCTTCAGGAACGCGCGATTGATGACTCCGATGATCCCGACGAGACTGACCGCTAAGCCGATCAGCACCATGACCATCCGGCCGCTCACGCTGCTCGTCATGCCCAGACTCATCACGCTGATCACGAAGCCCAAAAAGGTAATGACAACGCCTGCTAACACCATGTTCGCTATGTCTCCTTATTCACCTGCGTTTTCCCAGGACTTACACTTCAAAAACAGCCCGATCGAACCAGCCAGCGCCACCAGCCCTAAGAGCACGAGAACGATACTGACGTCCTGTGCCAGGCCAGCCGAGATCAGCGTCAGCGAAATGAACAGCAAAACGCAACCGTATGCCTGCGTAGAATTAGCTCCCACCAACCACCTCCCAATTTGAGAATCAGAGTCACCGGCTGCGCCAACCACACAGCCCTCCCACAACCTGCCGGAGATTCTTCTAGAGCGCCGCGTCTCCGCGGTCCCCGTTGCGGATGCGAATCGCTTCCGCTACATCGTAAATAAAGATCTTGCCGTCCCCGATCTTTCCAGTGCGGGCAGCATCGCTAAGAGCCTTGATTACTTCGTCCGTCCGCCCAGAAGCCACGACCATTTCGACCTTCACTTTGGGCAGCAGGTCGACGTTGTACTCCTGTCCGCGATAGACCTCCTTGTGGCCTTTCTGCCTTCCGTGGCCACGCACTTCGCTGATAGTCATTCCTTCGATACCGATGCCCGTCAGCGCTTGCTTGACGTCATCCATCTTGAATGGCTGAATGATCGCTTCGATTTTTTTCATCGCTCGTCCATAGCGCAGATGCGCGTCTCTGGCCCGTAAGGCCCGAATCGTCAAAAATGTCAGTCTGTAGAGAAAGCCCAAGCACCGATAGCGCCCCTCGGCTTATGAGGGGCTTCGTTGCCTCTGCTCCCGGCGTGGGGAAAATACCGACGTGGTATTTGAGGTGGTGGTGAAGGATCAGTCTATCGAGGGAGGACGAGTGTGTCCAATCAATAATTTCGATTTGAGAATAAAGTTTTTCCGATTTTTTTGACCGAAGGAAAGGATCTTAGCCGGAAGCGAAGGGGCCTAGTCAAACGTATTTAGTGAATCTAAGTGTATCCGTGTCACATGTTAACGAAGCCCGAGTGCGGCTCTTAAGCCCGAGTCTCGCGGGCCTAACCAAACCTATCCTTTGATGCGTCATGGTATCCAAAGATAGCCAAGGCCGGAAAGTCCCCGTTAGGGGAGCGGACGAGAGAGACTTCGCACATCAGTTTGATACGGGCGGATTGGGCCGGCTGTATGTACGAGGCAAGGAAAACCTCCACAGGAAGTTCCTGATTCAGGACGTCGCCGGCCCTGGCGCTCCTGATGAGCTCGATGGTTGGCTCGGACAAGCCTAATGCTAGCGGTTCTGAAAGCCCTGGAAGACATTTTCACGGTCTCCCCGCAATTCTTGATTGTGACCCTCGAACTTCGGTGCCACGAGCTTTTTCTACTGGCGGAAAACGGCCGGTTTACACACGGGCTGTTAGGAGTGAGAGAGTCCGTGTCGCGGAGGCTTGATCGGCGAGGTCAGCGGGGTGCAAGATCTGCTGCCACGCAAGGGCAGGATACGAACCTTCGACGAGGGCGCGGGCCTTGTCACTGCTGCCCTCGCGCGGGGACTCTATTCCCCTTCCAGGATGCCTAAATAGTGTGTCACCGCTTCACGAAGCAATGCCGATATCAGCTGATTCGGCTTGCGGGCGATTTTCCGCCGGGTCGACTCGTGAACGAGGGTCTCATAGTCTTCCGGCGGCAGCGTAATCGTTACTTTACGAAAATGGCGCTTCTCGCCGTGCGGCGGGTTGGGATTCTCCGCTCTCTTGATGTCTGAATGTTCCATCGGTGTATATCCTCCGATCGTCGGCGACTGGATTGAGCAAGAAACGAGGCCGCGTCGCGATGCCGCCTAGCGCGGCCTCAGTGTCTCCGCTAAATTCTTACGACATTTCTTGCGTGGGTTCGATGCCCAACGCGATTCCCGGTTGCGGCGCGAGTTTACCCGATGCTTCCAGCACGACTGTCGCCGGTTGACCCATCGAAGAGATCACGTACTCGGGGTACGCAGAGATGCCGTGCTCGTGCAGGTCGAGTCCCAGCGTCTCCCCTTCGGCCGAGACACGGAGAAGTCCGGTCGCGTTGACCAGGTACATCAGCACCAGGGCGACCACAAAGGTGGATGCGGTGATAGTCGCACTCCCAATCGCCTGGGCCGTGAGCAGGGTGGTGCCTCCACCGCTGCCCATGGTCGCCAGGAAGCCGTCCGGACCCCAGGACCAGTGGCCAATGATCGGGTAGATGAAACCGGAAACTCCGACGCTGTAAATCAGGTCCCCGACAAATTCGGTACGGCCGATCATCGCGCCCGAGGTGATCGTGGAGCAAGTGTCTGCAAACGCAAACTGGAACAGCCAGAACGCCAGGAAGGCCACGCCACTGGTTTCATAAGTGGCTGGCGCCCCTTGCAGGAAAAACCAGTGGTATCCGATCAGCCCGTTGCCGCGGCTGAACATGAAGGAGAAGCCGTAGGCGTAGAACAGGATGCCGCAAAGGCACGTATCCACGATGCACTCCATCAAGACGTTCACCGTCTCGCGGGAGCGGCAGAACCCGGCCTCCAACATCGTGAATCCAACTTGCATGCCGAACACCAGGAAGGCCGCGATCAACGTCCAGACCGTATTGATCGGATTGACGATATCGTTGCCTTTGAGCCTAGGATCAGCGGCAAACGCCCGGAACCCGATCAGATTGGGATTCAGGAGAATGGCCGCGAGCAACAGCAGGCCGAGACCGGTCAGCTTCCCGGTAAATAGAATCGTTCCATAGCGGCGCCATTCAGGCTCCCTGAGTCGCGTACGCAGACGAGAGACCTTTTGCCATAGAGACAACTTGTTCGTCATAAGCGCCTCACTCCTGTTTTTCGGAAATGGGTTATGCCGTTTGTCAGCGTCCAATAAATCGGCCTGTGGATCCTTGCGTGCGTCTGCTCAAGGATCGGGACCGGTAGCCAACTGCAACCGGCGAGACGGGGCAAGCGGCAGATGAGGGCTGAAATCGAAGTCTACCGGCAATCGGAAAAGCCGTCCAATCAATAATTTCGATTTCGGTTTAAAGGATTTCGGATTTTCTTGACCGAAAGATGGGTTGGATGACCGCACGAAACCGCGTGCCGCCGGTCTCACGAAAAGGGATAGACGCAGGAGCTGTTTCTTGGCGACCGAGTCATCAAGCTCCGGTAAGACTATCTTTCAGTACCTAGAACCTATCTTAAGATCTTCCTCTAGCTATCTAAAGAAGGTCTCGCCGGCGGGACATCGTTTAGTAGTTGACTAGCTGGATACTCCCGCTACAATTAATCCAATGCAGCGCAAGGACTGGTCACAAAAGTGGAGCCAGATGAGTGACCAGGACCTGGAGAGTGCCGCCCGTTACTACCTGTGGCTGTCAGAGGCCTTTCCCGATCTGCATGACGAACGCCTCCGCGAGATCGTTGCTGAAGTGGAACGCCGGGGAAAGCCCGAGATCCTGAAGCACGCGAAAACTTCCACTGCCGGAAGTTCCGCGCGAAGTCTCGGCCGGCAGTAAGTCCCGTGCGCCATGTAAGCGCAAAAGGAGAGGCCGTCGCGGGTCTCGTTCAAAATTTGACTGCTGGTCCGTGCCGACCAACTTACTGAAATGGACAAGATGGTGAAATCAGGGACTCTCTCGCAGGCGGAACGGTCGTCCACGGCCAAGGTAGTCGTAGCAACAACCGTCGCTCTTTCGTTTATCTCCTTCTGGCGCGCGGCGGCCGTCGTGTTGAGCGATCTGGCTTCCTCCGCCTTCTACGCCGGCGGCATCGCGGAACATGCCATTGGCAAGAGCGCTCCCTGGTTCATCCTGGGCGTCATGCTCTTCAGCTTCGCGGTCCGTTCCGTCTACCTGGAATCCTGCAGCATGTTCGTGCGCGGCGGTGTGTACGTGGTGGTGCGCGACGCCATGAATCACTTCATGGCCCGCCTGTCGGTTTCGGCCCTGATCTTCGACTACATTCTGACCGGACCGATCAGCGTGGTTAGCGCCGGCCAGTACCTCGGTCACTTGCTCAATGAACTCTCCGGCCTCGCCCACATCGGCAACCAGATCAGCACGAATCTGTTTTCAGCCTTTTTTGGCATCGCAGTCACCCTGTATTTCTGGTGGAACAATATCAAGGGCATTCACGAGTCCAGCGGCAAGGCTCTCCGCATCATGCAGATCACCACGGTCATGGTGGTCGCGTTTCTGATCTGGTGCCCGCTGACGCTGCTGCTGCGCGGCAACGTCCAGTTGCCACCCGCGCCGTTGCCCCGCAATCTGCAGTTCAGCCAGGATGCGCTTGGCTGGTTCCGGGGTACCATCTGGCCTCAGATCGGAACCATCGCCATCATCGTGGCCTTCGGACACTCGCTGCTGTCGATGAGCGGTTTCGAAACCCTGGCCCAGGTCTACCGCGAAATCGCGTATCCCAAGCTGAAGAACCTCAAGTACACCGGGAACATCGTTTGCCTCTATGCGGTGTTCTGCACCGGCGTGATTACGCTCTTTGCCGGCATGATCATTCCCGATTCGGTGCGCGGCCAGTATGTGGACAACCTCCTCGGTGGACTGACGGGCTACTTGGCCGGACCCGCGGTGCTGCGCCTCCTGTTCCATGTCTTTGTCGTGATCGTCGGCGTGCTCATCCTCTCCGGGGCCGTGAACACGTCCATGATCGGCGCCAACGGCGTGATGAACCGGCTGGCGGAAGACCGCGTCCTGCTCGATTGGTTCCGGAGGCCCCACAAACGCTACGGCACTACGTCCCGCATCATTAACCTCATCACCCTGATGCAATTGGCCACCATCGCCATGAGCGGCGGCGACGTCAACCTGCTCGGCGAGGCGTACGCCTTCGGCGTCGTCTGGAGCTTCTTCTTGAAGTCCCTGGGCGTGCTGGTGCTGCGGTTCAAGCGGCACGACCAGGAATACAAGACTCCCATCAACTTCCACATCGGAAAAGTGGAGATTCCCGTCGGTCTGATCGTGACCACCATGGTCCTGGGCTTGGTGGCCATTGCCAACCTCTTCACCAAGCAGATCGCGACCATCTACGGAGTCAGTTTCACCATCGGACTCTTTTTGACGTTCACCATCTCTGAAGTGATCAACAAGAGGAAAGTGGACGCCAAGAAGGCAGGCCTCGAGGAGTTCAACCTCGACATGCGCCCGGACGTGACCGCGGGGAGCATTCACGCGCGGCCCGGTTGCGTGCTGGTGGCCGTCCGCGACTACGGCCGCATGACCCACCTGCACAGTGTGCTCGAGAAAACCAACCTCCGGCGGCATGACATCGTGGTGATGACCGTTCGGCCTGTCTCCACCGGCGCCGCCGAGTACGAGCTCTCCGACCAGCAGCTCTTTTCCGACTACGAGCGCCAACTGCTGACCGGCGTGGTCACCATGGCGGAAAAAGCCGGAAAGACGGTGGACCTGCTGGTGATTCCCGGCGTCGATCCCTTCGACGCCATGGTGCAGACCGCGACGAAAGTGCAGGCCTCGCGCCTGGTCACCGGCGTTTCGGCCCAAATGGATTCCGAGGAGCTCGCGCGGCGCATCGGCTTGGCTTGGGAGAACATGCCCGAGCCGCGTCATCCTTTCTCGCTGGAGATCATCGCCCAGGGGCGGCCGTCGGTGTACGTCAACCTCGGACCTCACCCGCCTCGTCTTTGGCCGGGAGACCTGGACCGGGCGCACGATCTCTGGCTGCGCCTGCAGCAGGACTTCGGCTCCAAATTGCATCATCGCGACGTGGTCGGCGTAGCCCTGCGACGCCTGGAGAAGGACCTGGGCACCGAGCGCCTGCAGGACGTGCTCGCCGACCTCGAACGGGAACTGCGCCGAAGCTGAGCGGCGGGATTGCCACGGCCCCGGGCTCCTTCTTGCTGCACGACATGCCAGCCATCTATCTTGATAATGTGACCGGCTTCTTTCTCAAGGCGGATAAGGCCCAGGCTCTATCGACCACCGCCGCCATGATCGCCGTGATCGCCCTTTCCGACTGGGCCATTGGAGCCCGGGCCTCTTTGGGACTCCTCTACATTCTTCCCATGATGATGGGAGCCACCGTGCTTTCCCCATGGCAGACCGCGGCGCTCGCGCTCGGCTGTTCCGCCTTGCGCTCCCAGTTCGATCTCCCCAGCCCTCCGTTGGAAACCGTGCTCCGGTTTGCCTTCGCCTTCCTGGCGTACACGCTCTCCGGACTGTTTGTCACCGCTCTGATCCGGAATCGGGAGCTCGTAGTCGATCACCTCAACCGGATTCGCCGGGAACAGGACCTGCGCCATGAGCTGGAGGAGCAGTTGGAGATCCTGGTGGAGAGCAGCCCGGCAGCGATTTTCACGGCGGACCGCGGGGGCGTCGTGTTGGCTGCCAATCACGCCGCGAACGCCCTACTCGCGATTCCAGACGGGCAATCTCTCCAGGGGCGCAAGATTGGCGACTTCATTCCCCTGCTCACCGATGCGTTGAAGGTCCAGGGCGGATTGGAGGGCTTTCGAACCGCCGCACAGTGCCAGGGCCGGCGGGCGGACGGCAATATCTTCCTGGCCCACACTTGGTTCTCGTCCTATGTGACCCCCCAGGGCCCGCGCTTGGCGGCCATCGTGGTCGACTCCTCCGAAGAGATGCGGGACCGGGAGGAGCACGGACTCCAGCAACTCATGAAAGCCAACCGGATTGCGGCTGCCGCCGTTTCTCATGAAGTCCGGAATTTGTGCAGCGCCATCTCCGTAGTCTGCTCCAATCTCGGGAAGAAACCTCCCATCGCCCAAGACGTGGATTTTCGCGGCCTGGCCACTCTGGTCGGCGGTCTCGAGCAGATCGCCTCTTCCGAGTTGCAGGGTAGGGTGCAGGATTCGGTCGAGGCCGTGGCCTTGCGCGAAGTCCTCGATGACCTCCGCATTGTCATCGAGCCCGACTGGCACGAAATCGACGGAGCCGTGGTGTGGCAGGTACCTCCGGAATTGCCTAGCGTCCTGGCCGAACGCCATGGACTCCTCCAGGCGTTCCTCAATCTTGCGAAAAACGGTCACCGGGCCGTCCAGAACGGCGCCCAGCGCGAGCTTCTCGTCAGCGTCTCGCAGGATGAGAACAAGGTCGTGGTGCGTTTCAGAGACACCGGTCCGGGAATCGCGGATACCAGCCGCCTGTTCGAACCGTTCCAGCCGGGATCCTACGGCACCGGTTTGGGCCTCTACGTTTCGCGCGCGATGCTCCGGAGCTACGGAGGAGATCTGAAATTCGAACCGCAAGCTGCCGGATCCTGCTTTCGCGTGGAAGTTCAGATTGCGTAACCAGCCGCCGCCTTACGTGTGGCGCGCCACCCACAGCAATAGGCCGAAGATCACCACCGGAATCAGCGCCAGCATGAGATAGAACGCGATCCGGCGCGCCCACCCGGTGCGGCGCTGTTTCCAGTCGCGAAGCTCCGCCCGATCGGCCACGCCCACCTGCTCGGGATGCTCCAGGTCCTTGGTGAACTCGCGGGCCGTCCCGTAGCGGTTCTTCGGATCTCGCTCCAACGCGCGGTAGACGATCTCCTGCAGCTCGGGAGGAATCGTGGGGTCGATTTCGCGCGGCGGAATCGGGTTATTCAACAGCCGGTCATTCATGATGGCGAACGCGTTGGGACCCTGAAACGGCACCTTCCCGGTGAGCATCTCATAAAACATCACGCCCGCGGCGTAGATATCGCTGCGGCCGTCGCCGCGCTTGCCTTTCACCTGCTCCGGCGAGATATAGTCCGGCGTGCCCATCAACTGCGACAGCTTGGCGAAGGTCAGGCGCCGCGACCCTTCGTGACCGGCAATCCCGAAATCGATCAGCTTGATGCCGCCCTGATCGTCCACCATGATGTTCTCCGGCTTCAGGTCGCGGTGAACCACGCCGTGCTGGTGAATGTAATCGAGCGCATCGCAAGTCTTCAGCATGAGCGCCGTGGCGCGCTCCACCGGAAGCTTCTTTTCCTTCATGAGGACCTCGCGCAGCAGCCGGCCCTCCACCCACTCCATGACCATGTAGACCTGGCTGTGGTCCTCACTCGGCATGACTTTCATGACATACGGGTGGTCCATTTTCTCGCCGATCTCCTGCTCGCGTTTGAAGCGGTCATAGAGAACGACGTCGGCTTCCATTTCGGGATGAGGGATTTTGAGGGCCACCGTCTGGCCGGTGCGCGTGTCGGTGGCGCGGAAAATCGAAGCCATGCCGCTGCGGGCAACCAGATTCTCAATGCGGTAGTGATCCAGCAGGTCGCCGGGATGGAACGAGTTCATGGAGGAGCAGTCCAGCAGAACGGTCAGCGAAGCTTGTACGGTCTCCCGCGGTACATACCGATGCGTTCCACTGCGAGAACGCGGATCAACTGGACGCTTATATTGTCGCTGCCGTCACGCTCATTGGCAAGCGCGACAAACTGGGCGGCGACGCTCTCCAGATCGGATGAGCGCGCGATGAGAGAGCTGATCTCGCCCGTTTCGATGGCGCCGTGGAGGCCGTCCGAACACAGCAGCAGCACGTCTCCGGCGTAGATCTGGTGCTCGCTGGTCTCCACTCCTACAAACATGTCGTTCCCCAGAGACCGGCTCAATAAGTGGCGTCTCTCGGATTGGGCGGCCTCCTCGGCGGACAGAATGCCCAGGCGCACCTGGTCGTTGACCACGGTGTGATCGCGCGTCAGCAGCGTGGCGCGGTTTCCGCGTACCAGGTAGCATCGCGAGTCGCCGACGTGCGCGATGGCCGCGCGGTCGTAGCGGAGCGCGCACGCCACCATCGTGGTCGCCATCGCGATTCCGCCCGGGCTGGCGCCACGCCCGGCCTCGTAAACTTCCAGGTTGGCCGACTGCAGAAGACGCTCGAGTAAGCCGGCGTGCGGCTCCCCCGCCACGGCTCCCCCGAACCCGGCCATCACCGTGTCGATCGCCGTGCGTGAAGCTACCTCGCCTTTATCGTGGCCTCCCACTCCATCGGCGACGGCGAAAAGCCAGCCGTGCGTGCGGGCCCGAGCCGGAGTCTCTGGTGCCATGTGCCCGAGGTAGTCTTCGTTGTGTCCACGAATGCGACCCGGATCGGAAAGCTGCGCGAATTCCACGTCCAGCCCGGCATCGGGCCGAGGCTGGTTTAAGCCGGAAACACTTCCCACGGTATTGAAGAGTAACCCTCGATGGCTACTCATCGAGTCTCCCATAAAAAAAGCGGGCGGGCCAATATACTACGGCCCGCCCGATCGCGTCTGTCTATGCCTCTTAGCCCATCGCCGCTTTGGTCTTGGCGGAGACAATGGTCGTGCGTCCTGTCGCTTTATTCGACCGGACGAAGTAGATACCGCCGTAGATCAGCCAGACGGCCGCCACCCCTAACGCCGTGAACGGTTCCAGCTTGGTTCCGAAGCCCATGAACGGCCCGATCAGGTAGAAGGCCATGCAGGCCAGGTTCGCCAGCAGCCCGAATACGGGAATGGCCATGTGCCGGATGAAGCTGTACTGCGGATGATTGTGGAAGGCCACAATGCACGTGAAGCAGCTCAGCATATACAGCAGGAAGGTCCCGAAATTCGAGGCCAGCGTCACCGTAAGCAGCGAATTGGGCAGAGCCGCCATGGCGTCATGTGACATGTAGCCCACACTCGACCAGAAACCTTGCGGCAAAGCTTTGACGGTCGCATCCGTGAGGGCGCCGGCATCCCCGAAGAGATTGGACACCGTCAGGCAGCCAACCACGGCCGAAATCGCGGCCAGCAGCCAGATGGCGCGGTGCGGCGTCAGGTTGGCCGAGTGCAGCGTGCCCAGGTGGTCCGGCAGTTCCGAATCCTTCCCCATGGCATAGGTCACGCGCGCCGCGGTATTCATGCAGGAAAGCGTCGTCCCGATGATCGCCAGGAACACCGTGAACGCCTCGATCAACATGAACGTTCGTCCGTGACCGGCGCCCAGAATGGCGTTGCCCACGACGATCATCATGTCGCCGATGGGCGCCGCCGAACCCGTTGCCGTCGTCATCGGATACCCGCTATTGAGGAAGTAATTCGCCGCGAAGTACTCGATCAGGTAACAGAACACCCCCTGGACCAGCAGCGAGACGATGACCGCAATGGGGATGTCTCGCTTGGCGTTTTTGGCCTCACCTCCCATGGAGGTGACCGATTCGAATCCGACCAGAATCAGAATGGCGATGGTCGCCTGGACGAACATCCACCCGAAGTTATGGATTCCTACCACCGAACTGGCGGTCGGATGCGTCTGGAAGTTCCCTTTTTCGTCCGCCGCAGGATAGGCGACATGGAACGGAACCGGCTTGCCCGCCGCATCCAGCTTGGGCTTGGGAACACCGGCGGCATCCCGCGAAATCACGTCGGCCGTCGTTCCGTTCACCGTCTGCTTTTCGGTCGCGAACTCATAGGTGTAGGCGTCTCCGGACGATGTGTCAAACTGCCATGCCTCGGTCCCCGGGGGATGATTCATGCGGTAGCCCAACGCCATTACCGAGAAGACCAGCAGCGCGCTGATCTGAATGATGTTGATCGCAATGTTGACTGAGGTCGACCCGTTCACTCCGCGGTGCGCGATGTAGGCTACACCGAACGAAGTGATTACGGCGCAGAGCATCATGAACATCGGCCCCGGATTGGAAGCGCTCATAAAGCTCGGCCACAGCGTTCCGACCAGGTAGCCGCAGATGACTCCCATGACCCCGACCATGACACCGGGATAAATCCAGTAGTACAGGTGGGAGCCCCACCCGACGATGAACTTGGAAATACGCGCATACGGCCAGGCCGTGGCGTGGTTGAGGAAGGACTGTTCGGCAAAGTAATACGAACTCCCGGTTCCTGGGTACAGCTTCGCCATTTCGGCATAACAGACCGCCGTGGCCAGGCATAAAGCCACCGCGAACAAGATGCCGATCCACATCGCGGGCGCCGTGTTTCCTGCTGTGCCTTGGGCCACAAAGGTCAGCCACAGGAAGGCGCCGGGGGCAATCAGCGCCATTGCATTCATCGTGAGGCCGGTCAACCCTAACGTGGGTTGCATTTGGGGTGCGGAATTCTCTGCCATTGAGTCTCTCCTTGATGATCGATGCGGCCTCGGTGAGGCCTGAACGGCAGGACGATCGTGGTCCGGCTGTATTTACGTATAGTGACGGCAACCCCCGCAGAAGTGAAACGGAAAATTCTTATTACGGAAATAAGCGTTTTGTATGCATATCTGCCTATCTGGGCGATAAAAATTATTGATTGGACCGTCGCGGGGCTTCCGTCCGATTGTGTTATGTTGAGCCCGGAGCGGGTTTCGATTTCATGAAGATAGCTGGCTTTTTACTGTTGGTGGCGGGTTGGTTGCTGGTGCTGACCGCGATCGCCCTGCTGCACGCCGGGGGAGCCCAGACTAGCTTCGTGCTGGCCGGCATGGGCGTAGAGGTCCTGGCCTTGGTGCTGGTTTTCCGGGAGCACCGGCTATCGCGCGGGGGGGGGCACCAGTGACTCCCACCCTCTCCGACGCCGGCACGGCCCTCGCTCTGTTCTCGATTCTTCTGATCCCCTTCGCCATCGCGGGCCTCGCCTTGATGAACGCCGGACTGGTCCGATCGCGCAACGCCACCCACGTCATGATGTCGACCTTGTGCGTGGTCTCCGTCGCCGCCGGCGCCTATTTCGTCTGTGGCTTCGCCTGGCAGGGGGTCATCGGCGGGCCGGCCCATGTGGTGCGGATCCATGGCAAGGAGTGGAACTGGCTCGCAGGCCAGTCCCCATTCTGGGTTGGGGTGGACTGGAATGGGTCGCCCGCTTCGCTGGCGGCCTGGATGCAGATGCTGTCGGTGGCGCTGGCCGCCCTAATCCCGCTGGGAGCAGGCGCGGAGCGCTGGCGTTTGGGCGCTGCGTGCATTTCGGCAGCCCTCTTCGCCGGCTTGATTTACCCTTTGTTTGCGCACGCCGTCTGGGGCGGCGGCTGGTTGGCCGCGCTCGGTGTGAACTATGGCCTCGGCCACGGTTTTGTGGACACCGGCGGCTCCGCCGTGATTCAGTCCGTGGGCGGGCTCACCGCGCTGGCCCTTGCCTGGATCCTCGGCCCCCGCCGCGGCAAGTTCACCCACGACGGCATGCCGACCGCCATTCCAGGTCACAACGCCGTGTTTGTTCTATTCGGATGTCTGATGGCTTGGGTCGGCTGGCTCGGCCTCAATTCCGCCGGCGCCCTCTTGTTCAGCGGGGTCGACCCGCGCCGCATCGCCCTGATCGCGGTGAACACCACCCTATCCGCCGCCGCCGCCGCGGGCGCTGCAGCTGTCGTCACCCGCGTTCGCTTTGGCCGCCCCGATGCCTCCCTGAGCGCCAACGGCTGGGTGGCTGGATTAGCGGCCGGAAGTGGGGCTTGCGCCTTCGTGCCCCCGGCAGCCGCCATCCTCATTGGCATGGTCGCCGGCATCCTCATTCCGCTGGCCATTGAAAATCTCGAGCTGCGGCTGAAAATCGACGACCCCGCCGGAGCCGTTTCCGTCCATGCCCTCGGCGGTCTCTGGGGCGTGCTGGCCGTCGGTTTGCTCGGACGCTTCCCGGTTCCGGTGCGCAACACCGCCGAGAGTCTCTCGCAAGCCGTTTCCCTCGGGGATAGCGGCCAGTGGCTCGCCCAGCTCATCGGTGCGGCCACTTTGCTCGGGTTGGTGCTCCCCCTGGCCTACGCCGCGAACTGGCTCTTGAACCGCCTCTTGCCGCTGCGCGCGGCCCCCGAAGGCGAGCGTCAGGGCCTGGACCTGTACGAACTGGGCGCCGGCGCTTATCCCGAATTCATGATCCACAACGACGAGTTCCTGCCGCGGTGAGACAACCGTCTGCGGCGCCGCAAATCGCCCCACTCCGAGGTCCACCTCCTGCCTCCACCGGGCACACCTCTGTTCTACAGTGGTACTTCAGGCGTTGCGAGGTTATCTGAATTGGGCGCACCGACCCAGACGATTCATCTGCTGCTGATCGACGATCACGCCATGTTCCGTGAGGGCCTGGCCCGCATGATCGAGCGCGAGCCCGATCTGAACATCGTCGGCCAATGCGCCTCGGCCACCGAAGGACTAGCGCTGCTCAACAAGAGTGGCGCCTCCATGGTGCTCCTCGACGTCGACTTGGGAACGGAACGGGCCCTCGATTTTGTGATCAACGCCCGCCGTCGGGGCTTTGAGGGCCAAATCCTGGTGGTCACCGCCGGAATCAGCGATCAGGAGGCCGTCCAACTCGTCCAGGCCGGGGTGGCCGGCATCCTGCACAAACATCACTCCACGCAGGTTCTGGCCACCACCATCCGCCAGGTCGCGCAAGGCGAGGTCAGCCTCGAAAAAGCCTACCTCGGCCCGCTCTTCCGTACCGTCGACCGCTCCCGCACGCCCAGCCGGCCCAGGCTCACCGAACGCGACAAAACCGTGCTGCGCTTCGTCTTTCAAGGCTTGTCCAATCGGGAGATTGCCGGCCGGCTTGAAATCTCCGAGGGTGCCGTGAAAGCCTCTCTACGCCAGGTCTTCGGCAAACTAGGAGTCCGAACGCGCGCCCAACTCGTCAAGGTCGCCTTAGAACAGTATCGCGACGAGCTCTGACCGCGCCAGACCCGGCGTCAGTGCATCGTCTCCAGGTACGCCCCGGTGCTCGCGTCAACGTAGACCGAAAGACCGGACGTCCCCACCGACTCGCCCCAGATGACCCGCCAGCTGGGACTCGTAAATTTGTCCAGCTTCTCCAGAAGGAAGGAAATCGTCTGCGTCGGGTTCTTCTTGGCCGACTCCGCGGCATTGGTGAGGGCCGTCTGGTACGCGGCGTCGGTATCGATCTTCACCCCTGCGATGACAAAAGGCTTATCGGCCGAACCTGGGGACCAGCTCTCCTGCTGCCCGCCAAACACACCCAAATGCAGGTTCGGCTCGGTTTCCTCCACAGAGTAGGTATACACCCGGGCCGCGCTTCTCGACTCGGATGTGAACGTCGCTCGCCAGGCGCCTGCCTTGCCCCGCACTTCTGGAACGTCGGTCAGATCGATGCTGGTCATTTTCAGCACTTGCGCATCCGAGGCCCACGACCGCGCCACCTGGTACATCCGGAACAGTGCAGTCAGCCCAGTAACCGCCTCCGGCGGGGCTTTCTTGGCTACGGGTTGGGGCTCCCCGGAGCATCCCCCGAGAATCAAGGCAAAACAGAAGCCGGATAAAACCAGGATCTTTTTCATCGACAGCTCCATTTTATCAGCGCTTTGTTTTTTTCGTCTGACCATGCCTTTTGTTAACAACGGCCGAAGCCGGATGGTGCGACAATTAAGGCCAACGGGTGGAGGCTACATGCGAAGCAGCCTGAGCGTTCGTGTCTTCACGCTGGCGGCCGCGGTCCTGATGCTGGCCCCGGCATTTGCCCAGCGCGGCGGGCCGGCAGCGCCACCCTCCTCGGGCGGCGGTACGCCTCCGGGGGGCACTTCCGGAGGCGGGCGCGGTACCGGGTCCACGCCGAGTCCCCCCATCAACCCAAACACCACGGGCAATCAGCCCAACCCCAACCCCGATTCCACGTTTGCGCGCCCCCTCTTCATCAGCGGCATGTTGATGATGGATGACGGTTCCGAACTGCCCCACAACATCGCCATCGAGCGCGTCTGCGGAGGCATTCCCCGAATCGAAGGGTATGCCGACTCCAGGGGCTTCTTCAGTCTCCAGTTGGGCTCTCGCAGTGCCGACGCCTTGCAGGACGCCAGCACCAGCGGATTTGACGACTTCAAGGACGTGGCGGGCTCGTCATCCTCTCCGGGCGGTCTCACCTCGCAACAACTGCTCAACTGTGAGTTGCGCGCACGGATGCCGGGATATCAGTCCCAGAGCGTTGATCTCAGCACACGCCAATCCTTCGACAACCCGGACGTCGGCACCATCTTGCTTCATCGCATAGCCCCCACCGAGGGGACCACCATCAGCGCCACCACCCTGGCTGCCCCAAAACGCGCAAAGAAGGCATTCCGGAAAGGGCTGGAACTGGAAAAAAAGGGGAAGTCGGTGGAAGCTCAGACCAGCTTTCAGCAGGCTGTCGACCTGTTTCCGAAGTACTCCGAAGCCTGGTTCGAATTGGGTGGAATTCAGAGATCCCAGGGACAGACCGATGCCGCGCGCCAATCGTTCGACGCCGCCATCCGGGCCGATGCCGCGTACGTCCTGCCGTATATTCAGATTTCGCTCCTCGATCTGAGCGCCCAACGTTGGCAGGAGTTGGCCGACGTGAGCGACAAGGCCGTCCGGCTCGACTCGTTCCGGTTTCCCCAGGCGTTTCTCTTGAATGCCATCGCCAATTACAATCTGCACCGGTTGCCCGCCGCCGAGAAGAGCGCGCGCCGTGCGCAGAAGCTCGATACGCAGCACCGCCTTCCCCAGGTCTCCCGCCTGCTGGGCCTGATTCTGGAGGCGCGCAGGGATTACGTCGCGGCCGCCGTCGAAATGCGCGATTATTTGAAATTCGCCCCCCACGCCAGGGACGCCGCCGCCGTGCGGTCCCAGCTGGAGTTCATCGAAAAGCAATCCGCCCCCGCCGCGGCGCCGCAACCCTGATCACAATTGCCGGTAATTCACGAGCTCGATTTCCAGGCGTTCGACTTGCGCCCGTACCTCTCCCGCGGTCAGTGCTTCCAGTTCCGCCTCCCGGCTCTCCTTCAGCCGCGTGCGCGCCTCGCGCAGCGCCGGGCCGTACACGCCCGGGTGGCACATCAACTCCGTGCTTCCGTCCGGAATTGCGCTCAGCAGTGCCACCAATTCCCGCGTGCGAAATCGCCCGGTGATCTGAAATCCGGCGAAGTGATCGGTCGTCCGGCACCGATGGCGTTCCAGCACCCGGTGAAACCGCCGGCGGACCACCTGGAGCGCTCGGCTGGTTAGCCGCTTCAGGAGAGGCACTCCGCCCCGCGCAGCTGCTTCCAAGGGAAAATCGAACGGCCGGCGTACCCAGCGAATGTCGAACTCCTCGCCCAACCGCGCCACGGCTTCCAGCACCGGCGGAGCCAGATGCGTATGCTTATGGGTGTCCAGATGCGTGGGCCGCAGGCCCGCCTTCACAATCCTCTCCACCTGCGCGCGGAGCTCCTCATACACCCGGATCTGGCGGCTCGCTACCGCCGCCATCAGCCCGCGGACAGTCGCCGGCAGCGGTTTGCCCGTGATCAGGGAGGCCCCGCCGACCAGCACCAGATGGCAGCCGACATCCAGCGTCGGAACTTCGCGCGCTCTTCGCACGGCGTCGTCGAAGGCCGTGCCAGTCGCCATCAGGGTGGTGGCCGTGAGGATCCCCCGGCGATGCGCCTCCACGATCCCCTCGTTCACGTCCGGCGTGAAACCGAAGTCGTCCGCGTTCACCACCAGGCGTTTTCGCGAGATCAAAACAGGCCCAGCTTGATGCGCAGAAATTTCTTCGGATTCGCCTGAATGTCCTTCGCCAGGACTTGGAATTCGTGCGTTGCGCCGCTGATCTCTTCGTAGAGCTGCGGGTTGACCATGAGCTGGCCGATCGTGCCCTGTCCCGCATCGATCTTGTCGATGGTGGTGTTGAACTTGGCCAGCAGATCGTTCAGCCTCTTGTTCAATTCGTCGTCCTTCAGAAGCTTGCCGGCCGTGCCTTTGCCCGCATTGAGGTCCGCCAAAAGGCCGCGCATCTGCGTCAGCGAGTCGCGCGCCTCGTCGAACAGTGCCGGGTCTTTCAAAAATTTGCCCGCCGTCCCTTGCCCGCTTTGCAGGTCGGCCAGAATCGCGTCCACGCGGTTGAGGGGTTTGCGGAACTCCTGGTACAGCGAGTCGTCGTAGATCAGCTTGCTCAGCGTGCCGTTGCCTGTGCGCACGTCGGCCAGCAGCTTCTGCCCTTCCGCCGCGATTCCGTTCAGCCGGTCGTACAGCTCCCGGTCCTTGATGAACAGCCCGAGATTTCCCTTTCCCTGCTCCACGCCCGCCAACAGACCGTCCGCGCGGCCCAGGATCCCCTGGAGCGAGGTGATCAACCCGGCCATCTGCGCCATCAACTGCGGAATATCCTGTGCTTGCACGCTGGCCAGTTCGTCGCCGGCTTTCACGTGCTGCTGCGATCGTCCCTTGGTGATGTTAATGAACTTGTCACCTAACAGGTTAGACGCCGCAATTCCGGTCTGCGAGTCGACCGGGATCTCCGACAGGCGCTTGTCCTCCACCATCATGATGAATTCCACAGCACGCTTCGGATCGGGCGAATTGGTGAGTTGCAGGCTGTCCACGTAGCCCACCGTGATGCCGTTCAGCCGCACGGGAGTGCCTTCCTGCATGGCCGAGGCGTCGTCCATGTACGTCCGCAACGGCACGTTTCGGGTGAGGATGCCCTGGCTCGTGGTTAGCAGAAAGATCAGCGTGGCCGCAATGGCGATCGCAAACAGCGACACCAATCCTACCTTCAACTGCGCCCATCGGATTTTGCTGCGTTCCGGCATCTATTCCCGCTGCTTTACAAATTTGGAGATGTACGGATCCTTCGAGCTCTCCAGTTGATCCTGATCTCCCTCAAAGATCAGCCGGCCTTCCCGAAGCACCATGAACGTGGTCCGTGCTTCCCGCCTTGCCCCGTTGCGCGCCGGCTCGATCCGCTCTTGTTCCGAATTGTACCGGAAATTCGCCATCACGTTCCCGTCCTGATACCGGTAGGTCACGACGAGAGTGGTGGTCTTCGCCACGTCCCGCGCCTTCACCAGCAGGGCCATGATGGTGTGGGCCGTAATCGGATCGAGGCCGGCGGTAGGCGAATCGTACAGGGTCAGCCGCGGACTGGTGACCACGGCCCGCGCGATGGCAGCCCTACGCCGCATGCCGCCCGATAGCTCGCTGGGAAACTTTTCGAGCGTGCCGCCCAGTTCCACGAATTCCAGCGCTTCCACCACCCTTGGGTGCACGTCTTTCTCCGGACAGTGGATCGACCTCTGATTCACCAGCGGGTAGGCCACATTCTCTTCAATCGTCAGCGAATCGAACAGGGCGCTTTCCTGAAACAGCATGCCAATCTTGCTGCGAATGTCGAAGAGTTCCTTTTCCCGCAGCGTCGTCAGCTCCCGGCCGAATACATAGACCTTCCCGGAGTCCGGTTTCAACAGCCCCAGTGCGGTCTTCAGCAGAATCGTCTTCCCGCTCCCCGCCGCACCCAGAATGACTCGCGATTCGCCTTCCCGCGCTTCGAAGGAAACGGCATCCAGCGCGGTGACGTCCTCGAAGGTCACCGTCACGTTCTCAAACCGCAGGATCGATGGGGCGGCTTCCGGCATCAGATTTTGGTTTGACTGACGAAGATCTGGGCAATGAAGTAGGTCAGCATGAAGATCAGCACCGAGGCCGTCACCATAGCCTGTGTCGTGGCGCGGCCCACCCCCTGTGTGCCCCCTGTCGTCTTCAGGCCGTAATAGCAGCCGATCAGGGAAATCACGACCGCGAAGACCAGCGGCTTGAGCAGCCCCTGCGTCAGGTCATTCCATTCCAGCGCGCGCCATGCCGAAGTCCAATACAGCCTCGAAGGCAGATGCAGAAATATGAACGAAATCACCCAGCCGGCGAAGATCCCCACAAAATCGGCGATCACGGTCAAGACCGGTAGCATCACACAGGTCGCGATCAGCCGCGGCGTGACCAGCTTTTGCACCGGGTCGGTCCCCAACGCCCGCATGGCGTCGATCTGTTCGGTCACTTTCATCGACCCCAGTTCGCTCGCCATTCCCGAGGCATTGCGCCCGGCCACCATCAAGGCCGTCAAGTCCGGCCCCAGTTCGCGCACCAGGGTGATCGCCACCGCCGTGCCGGTCTTGCTCAACTGTCCATACTGGGAGAGCACGCGGGACATTTGGAGCGCCATCACCGCTCCGCTGAAAAGCCCGGTCAGCACCACAATGAAGAGGCTGCCTACCCCGATGTTGTCCATCTGCAGGGCAATGTCATCCCCGTAATGCGGGCTGCGGAAGATATTGCGAACGGCGCGGGCCGCCAACAAGAAGAATTCCTGGACCGCAATGACAGGCCCTTTCAGCAGATCGAGCAAACAGGTGGGTCCCCGAATCCGATGCTACCATACAACTATAAATTCGGCGATGAAAGGACTTACCGACATTCCGGGCATTCGCGTCGGGCACGTTTCCGATTACCAGGCGATCACCGGCTGTACCGCCATCCTCTGCGAGACCGGAGCCGTGGCCGGCGTCGATGTGCGCGGTTCCGCCTCCGGAACTCAGGAAATCGATACGCTCGATCCCCTGCATGTGACCGAGCAGATTCATGGCATCCTGCTGGCGGGCGGCAGCGCCTTCGGTCTGGAGGCCGCATCCGGCGTGCGGCGTTACCTCGAAAAGAAAGGCGTCGGCTTTGCCACGGGACCGGCCAAGGTCCCTATTGTACCGGCCGCGATTCTGTACGACCTCGGGATTGGCCGCCCCGACATCCGCCCCACCGTGGCCATGGGTGAGGCCGCTGCCACCGCCGCCACTACCGAGGCCGTAGCCGAAGGCGCTGTGGGTGCCGGAACCGGCGCCACCGTCGGAAAACTCTTCGGCATGAAGCAGGCCATGAAATCCGGGATCGGCGCCTTCACCGTGAGCCTTCCCAACGGAGTTCTGGTGGCCAGCCTGGTGGCCGTGAACGCCTTTGGCGACGTGCGCGATCCCGCCACTGGAAAAACGGTCGCCGGTGCCCGCAAAACACCCGCCAGCCGCGAATTCGCCGACACCGAAGAACAGATGAAGCGGGGCGCGGCCGGAGGCTTTGCGCGCTCCAACACCACCCTGGCCGTGGTCGCCACCAATGCCCGGCTGACGAAAGTTCAGACCAAAAAACTAGCCCAGATGGCCAGTCTCGGCGTGGCTCGCAGCATTTATCCGGTCAACACCATGTTCGACGGCGATACCACCTTCGCTCTTTCCCAAGGCGATCGCCAGGCCGACATCAACACTCTCGGCGTCGCGGCCGGGGAAGCCGTGGTCCAGGCCGTCCTGCGTGCCGTGCGGCTCGCCAAGACCCTCGGCGGCGTGCCGGGTTTGGGCTGACCCGCCGTTCGCCAGGTGTGGGACCGGCTTCCAGCCCGCGGACACGCTACCGCGGCTTGTACACGATGGCGTCGATTTCTACTTTGATGTTCGGAATCGCGAACCCGGTGACTACCGTACTGCGCGCCGGCTTCGACTCGCCGAAGAATTCCGCGTAGACCGCGTTCATGCCGGCAAAATCTCTGCCGTCGGCCAGAAACACGGAGCATTTGACCACGTCCGCCAGCGTCGCTCCGCAGCCTTCCAGGATGCCCTTGAGGTTGTTCAGCACTTGCCGGGTTTCGTGCCCGATGTCGCCGGGTTCCGGAGGCACCTGCCCTGAAACGAAGATGAAGTCCCCGCCCCGCACCGCCGGCGAATAGGGCCCGCGCGGCGCCGGCGCTCCCGGTGGATGAATCCGCTCGATCATAGCTTCAGTGTCCCTCCGCTTCCAGAAACCGCTCGGCCTCGATGGCGGCCATGCATCCCGCTCCGGCGGCGGTGATGGCCTGACGGTACGTGCGGTCCTGGACGTCGCCGGCGTGAAAGACGCCCTTCACGTTGGTGCGCGCACCGCCCTGCGAGAGGATGTATCCGTCCGCATCGGTCAGGATCTGGCCTTGGAACACGGCCGTATTGGGAATGTGGCCAATGGCCACGAAGAACCCATCCACGGGCTCGTCCCAGGTCTGCCCCGTCTTGACGTTGTGCAAACGCGCGCCGGTGACCAAGTCCTTCGATACATCGAAGATCTCCTCCACCACCGTATTGGTGAGAAGTTTGACTTTAGGGTTGGCGCGCACCCGGTCCAGCATGATCTTGGAGGCGCGGAATTCCTCCCGCCGGTGGACCAGTGCGACTTCCTGGCCAAAGCGCGTCAGGAAGTTCGCTTCCTCCATCGCGGAGTCTCCGCCGCCAATCACCATGATCTTCTTGTTGCGGTAGAAGAACCCGTCGCACGTCGCGCACGAGCTGACCCCGTGGCCGATCAGCTTCTGTTCCGATGGCAGGCCCAGCCAACGCGCCGAAGCCCCCGACGCCACAATCACCGTGCGCGTTTCCGTCCATTCCCCTTCCACATTCAGCCGGAACGGACGTTGCGACAGGTCGGCTTCGAGCACGTTACCGTGCACATATTCCGCGCCGAAATGTTCCGCCTGCTTCTTAATGTTCTCGACCAGGTCCGGCCCGTTGATGCCCTCCGGAAAGCCGGGAAAGTTCTCCACCAGCGTGGTTAACGAAAGCTGGCCGCCGGCCTCGTGGCCGCTCACCACCAGCGGCTTCAGATTGGCGCGCGCGGCATACACCGCCGCCGTATTACCAGCACACCCGGAACCAATGATCACGACATTGCGCATGGGAATTTCTCAATGTACCAGAATTCCAGTGGGTTGCCCCCCCGCGCCAGAGTCCCCCGTCCGCGGTCTTCCTGGCTGGCCGCCGCACCTCTGGCCACCGCACCGCTCGAATCCTCCCGGCTTCCTTGTGATATGCTGACCGACAATGCGAGCCCTCCACCTGCTTCCGGCCATCCTGGCTTGCTGTTTGAGCGCTTCGTCGCTGGCCGCCCAAGGCACGAAAGTCTGGACTCTCGAAGAACTCTTCCGGCGTAACGTCGGTACCCGGGAGCAACAGGACACACAGTTTCCTCCGCACAAGATCATCGGGAATCTGTATTACGTCGGCACTGAGTCGCTGGCGTCGTTTCTCATTGCGACTCCGGACGGGCTGATCCTCATCAATAGCGACTACGAGCGCACCGTCCCCATCATCCGCTCTTCGGTGGAGAAGCTCGGCTTCCGGTGGAGCGACGTCAAGATCCTGCTCGGAAGCCATGCTCACGCCGACCATATGCAGGGCGACGCCATGGTCAAGGAACTGACCGGTGCCCGCGTCATGGCCATGGAGCAGGATGTTCCCGCCCTCCACGCGATGACGCCGGGCAACAAGCCGCATCCCATTGACCGCATTCTCCACGATGGAGACCCGGTGACCCTGGGTGGCACGATATTAGTGGCCCACCTGACTCCTGGCCACACGCGCGGCTGCACCACCTGGACCCTTAAGGTTCAAGACGGCGGCAAGTCGTACGACGTGGTGATCATCGGCAGCGTCGGCGTCAACCCCGGATTCAAGCTCGTCAACAATCCCGAGATTCCCCAGATCGCCGATGAATACTTGCGGAGCTTCAAGATTCTGCGCGCGCTCCCGTGCGATGTCCCGTTGGGTTCGCATCCCGCAATGTACAACTTGGCCGAAAAGTACCCCAGGCTGGGCAAGGGCTCCAACCCCTTCATCGATCCCGCGGGTTATCAAGCGGAGCTGGACATCCAGGAGACGGCTTTTCACGCCATCCTGGACCAGCAAAAACAGGGAAACTAGGGCGATTCGGATTCTCCCCCCGGCTTCGCCAATGCTAAAATTGGCAAAACGCGGGTTTTTCCCCTCACTGGAGGAGGGGCGCCATGGACCTTTACAAGGCAATCGGTGAGTTACGCGCCCGGAAGGAGCAATTGGAGCGGATCATTGCTCAACTGGAAGAACTCCAGGGGACGACGGGACCGGTGCCCACGCCTTCAAAACGCCGCGGCAGGAAATCGATGGGTGCGAAGGAACGCGCCGAGGTTTCCAAACGCATGAAAAACTACTGGGCCAGCCGGGCCAAACGTCCCAAAGACCGGACCAATTCCTAAGCGGCCCCCTACGACCAAGGCGGCTTCCCGAAAACCGGACTCCTTGGCTTTCCCTCAGTCTAGAGCGGTGCCGCCGGACCCGTGATGTGGGTCGGATCCTGATTGTTCTCTTGGCAGATATACTCCATGATCTCGCCTTTTGGGTCGAGGCGATTCCTGCCGACAATCGTGAACGGTTTGGTGTACGCGCCGGGATCCTCAACGGTGACTTCGTCTACCAGCGTCCCCAGATCGGTCCGCGTATAGCGTTCGATGGTGTGGAGTTTTTCGGTATGCGGGTGGCCTGCAAAATCGAACCAGAATTTGTCGTTGAATCCGACCGTATCGACCACCAGGGTGTCGCCCTCCCAATGCCCGATGGATTCCCCATACCACGTCGGGTCCGGATCCTCGGTGTGCTTTCGACCGTCCATGAAGATCTGCCGGAAACTGTGGATGTTCCCCTCGAAGATGAAGAAGAGGCGCCCCGGAGCCTGAGCAATCGTCCAGGGATAAGGCGCCATCCGCGGCACTCCCGTCGGCAGGCAATTGGCTTCCGGATCGTCACCGGCTTTGCGGGACTTAAAAATCTTCTCCCATTCCGGCTTGAGCGAGATCGACTCACCCGGCTTGAGTGCCCGCGTCAGGTCGCCCACAAAATTGTTGTCCGGACGCCAGACGCCCGAGAAATCCGGTTTGCCGTCGGGTAGCCGTGGCGTCGGCCCCGTCACCGCCGGCGGGCGAAGTCCGCCTCGCCTGGCGCCTGGGGTCTGAACGCTTCCGCCTGGAGGCGGTAGGTTCGAGGGCGCGCTCGCCCCCGGCGCTTGCCCGGCTGGAGTCTGGGCGGCGCTGGGAACCGCCAGCCAACACACTGTCACTCCCAGAGTGATCAGGATCAAGCCGAAGAATCGCATGAAGACAAAACCTCCTGGTCGGCCGCGGGAACTCCCGGGGCCGCGGTGCTTTCCGGATTATATCAGCCGCCCCCCCAGAAGATAAACAGCGTGGATTCTTGCGTCGCATCGGACGGAAGGTCACCCCATGCGCCGCCATCTCCGGACTCCTTGACATTTCGCGAATTGGGGAGCATATTGTGGTTGGGAACGGTTCTTTCCGTTCTCCGGACCCTTTTCTCTGAAGAGGGTGTAATGTGACCCCTGATGAGGGGGCGCCACTTGCAAGGAGGAAGTGCATAGAACCAATCCACTATGAAGGCGGCTACCGGCTTCCTCGGCTGACCGGCCGCGAGTCCTGACGCGCCCTAGGAATTTAGCTGTTGGCGCCGCGGTGTTATACCGCTTGTCGGTCCGGCTCGCGAGTTCGGCGATGACAGGAGGGGCAGGCGGCCGCCTTTGCGATTTCTTCCCACTGATTTCTTCCCACCCCCAACCTCCACTGCACTTCCGATACACTGGTCTTTCTCCTGATCCTTGTGAAGAGCGTCCAGTTCCAGAGTGTCTCCAAGAGCTACGGCATCTACGACGCGCCCGGAGACCGTCTCGGAGAGCTTCTTTCCCTCAATCGTTGGAAACGCCATCGCGACTTCTGGGCGCTGCGCGACGTCTCCTTCGAGGTCCAGCGCGGCGAAACCTTCTGCATCCTCGGTGAGAACGGCTCCGGCAAAAGTACTCTGCTGCAAATCGTCGCCGGCATTCTGCAGCCCACCGAGGGCGCCGTCGAGGTCTCCGGCCGCGTCGCCGCCTTGCTCGAACTCGGCGCAGGCTTCAACCCTGAGTTTACCGGCCGTGATAACCTCTACCTCAATGGCGCCATCCTGGGACTGACCACTCGCCAGATCGACCAAAAGTATCGGGATATCGAGGATTTCGCAGAAATTGGCCGCTTCCTCAACCAGCCCGTCCGCACCTATTCCAGCGGCATGGTGGTCAGGCTGGCCTTCGCCATCGCCGTTCATGTCGATCCCGAGATCCTGCTCGTCGATGAAGCCCTGGCCGTCGGCGACCTGGGCTTTCGCCAGCGCTGCATGCGCAAAGTTCACGAGCTCCGCGCCCGCGGCGTCACCATTCTGTTCGTCTCCCACTCCCTGGCCGACGTCAAAGCCGTGGGTGACCGCGTCCTTTGGCTCGACCACGGACGTATGGCCGGCCTCGGCTCCCCCGAGCAGGTCGTCGGCGACTATCTGGCGGCCATGACGGCCAAGGACTCCCGCTACCTCCTGCGCCACGCGCATTCCGGCGAAGCCGCACTGGGGCCAGTAGCCTCCTCACCCGAAACCGTCGAAAACCTCCCCAATATCGATCGCCGCTACGGCGATGGCCGCGCCGTAGTCTTGGGGATCGTCGTGCTGAACCAGCAGGGCTACCCGCTGCATTGGCTCGAGCCCGGCTCGCGCATCCTGATCCGCATCAGCGTACGCGCTCACGACCACCTCCCCAACCCCATCGTCGGCTTCATGCTGCGCAACCAGTTAGGCATCGATTTTTGGGGCACTGATACTGCGCGCGAAGACTGCACGCTGTCGCCCCTGCGTCCTGGCGACATCCTGACCGTGGATTTTCATACCGACCTGCCCGAACTCTATCCGGCCGCGTTCTCCTTCTCTCCGGCAATTTCCGACGGTTCCTTGCACGATTTCACGGTCTGCGATTGGATCGACAACGCCATCGTTCTGCAGATGGAGCGCTCCCAAGGAGAGGTCTACGGATATATTCATATTCCCTGCCGCGTGGACGTGAACTCCCGCCTCGGCGCCCCGCGCGGCCAGGCTGCCCCGCTGGTGGAGCATCCCCGTGCTTGAGTTTACCGGCGAGCGTGTCATCCCCGGCCAGGTGGATGTCGATCTGCTGAACGAACACTTGGCGCGCTATACCTTCGCCGCCCGCCTGGCCGGCGGCAAGCGCGTGCTCGACGCCGGATGCGGCGCCGGCTACGGTTCCGCGGAACTGGCGCTCGCGGCCTCCTCCGTGGTGGGCGCCGACACTGCCGCCGAAGCCGTGGATTTCGCGCGCGCTCACTACCCCTTGCCCAATCTCCGGTTCGAACAGGCCTCCTGCACCGCCTTGCCTCACCCCGATGCCTCCTTCGATCTGGTGGTCGCCTTCGAAGTCATCGAACACCTCCACGAATGGCGCCAGTTGCTCCTCGAGGCGCGGCGCCTCCTCGCTCCCGGCGGTCAATTCGTCGTCTCCACTCCCAACCGCCTCTATTATTCCGAGTCGCGCGGCGCCAGCGGCGCCAATCCGTTCCACGTCCATGAGTTCGATTTTGCCGAGTTTGGCTCCGAACTGAAGGCCGTCTTCCCCGATGTGTCCCTCTTCCTCGAAAACCATGTCGAGGGTGTCGTGTTTCAGCCCTGTGAAGCCGGACGCACCGCCGATGTCCGCGTCGATGCCGGCCGCACCGCCCCCGACGAATCCCACTTCTTCCTGGCGGTCTGCGCCCATCGCCCCCAGATGGGGAACCCGACCTTCGTCTACATTCCGCAGTCGGCCAACTTGCTCCGGGAACGCGAACGCCACATCGCCCTCCTCGCCGCCGAACTTCAGACCAAAAACCAATGGCTCGACGATCTCCATCGCGAGCACGAGCAACTTCTGGAAGCCCACCAGCACGTCCAACAAGAACTGGAACGCGGCAATCAATGGGCTCAGACCCTCGACCGGGAACTCGTCGAGCGACGCGCCCGCATCGTAGAACTGCAGGAGGAGCTGGCCCGGGTGACCGCCGGCTACTCGGCCAAGGTGAAGGAGCTGGAACAGGACGTCCAGGAGAGAACGCGGTGGGCCCTGGACCTGGACACCCAGCTCAAAGAGGGCGTTGAAGCCTTACACCGGACCGAGCAGGATCTCGAAACCCGTACCGCCTGGGCTCACCAGTTGGAAGAACAGACGCGCCGTTTGCAGAAGCTCGCGGACCAGACTCTCCACCTCCAACAACAGCTGGAGTATTACCGCCGCTCCGGCTGGGTCAAGTTGGGACGCAAGATTGGCCTCGGTCCCGATCTCTCCGCCCGCTGACATGTCCTTCCTCAAGCGATTCCTCCGCGCGCTGCCCCTGCTGTTGTTGTCGCCCTTCCTGATCGCGGGCGCCGCGCTCGCGTTGCTCCTGTCGGATTGGTTCAGCCGACGCCGTGCGGCCGCGGAACCCGTCCCGCCGCGAGCTTCCGCCGCTTCCATCGTGATCCCCAATTGGAACGGGAAAGACCTGTTGGAGAAATACCTGCCCTCGGTGGTGGCCGCCACCTCCGCCAATCCAGAAAGTGAAATCATCGTCGTCGACAACGGCTCCACCGATGGCAGCGTCGAGTTCTTGCATTCGGCATTCCCCTCCGTCAAGGTCGTCCCCTTGCCGGTCAACCGCGGCTTCGGCGGCGGCTCCAACGAAGGGTTCCAAGCCGCGCGCCACGATGTCGTGGTCCTGTTGAACAACGACATGCGCGTCGATCCCGATTTTCTCCCGCCCCTGCTCCAGGCCTTCCGCGATCCCGCCGTGTTCGCTGTCTCCTGTCAGATCTTCTTCAGCGACCCGGACAAGCTTCGCGAGGAGACCGGCCTCACCCAGGGCTGGTGGCAGGATGGCGGCCTGCGAGTGCGCCATCGCATCGATCCCGAAATCGATGACCTGTTCCCCTGTTTTTACGGCGGCGGCGGATCGAGCGCCTTCGACCGCCGCAAGTTTCTCGAACTAGGCGGCTTCGACCCCCTCCTTGAGCCCTTCTACCTCGAAGACACCGAACTCGGTTATCTGGCCTGGAAGCGCGGCTGGAAGGTGCTCTACCAGCCCCGCAGCATCGTCTTTCACGAGCATCGCGGCACCATCGGCAAGCACTTTAGCGAAGCCCGCATCCAGTCGGTGTTGAAGAAGAATTACCTGCTCTTCGCCTGGAAGAACATCCACGAATGGCGTCGCCTTTCCTCCCATTTTGCGTTTGCCTGGGCCGGCGCCCTCCTCAGCGTCCTCTTCGGCGACTCCCCCGGACGGCCGAACCTGGCCGCCCTCGCCCGCGCCTTTCGTCAGCTTCCCCAAGCCGTCCGTTCCCGCCGGAACGCTCGGCGCCTCGCCTGCATCTCGGACACCGAGGCCTTCCTGCGGCCTCTCGGCGGCTATTATCACGACCGCTTCGCGCCGGTCGAAGCGTCGTCTCCGTCGCGTCTTCGCGTCTTATTCGTTTCCCCCTATCCCATCTGTCCTCCCGTCCACGGCGGCGGCGTGTTCATGTATCAGACCTTACGCGAAATGGCCAAACTCGCCGAAGTGCACGTGGTGGAACTGCTCGACGAGCCGGCTCAGGAACGCGACAATCGGGAGCTCCGCGAGTTCTGCGCCTCCGCCGAGTGGATCGTCCGCTCCAAGGAACGCCCTGGCGGCTTAGGCTCGCTGCTGCCGTATGCCGTGCGCGAGTTCGCCAACCCCGACGTGGAGTGGCTCATCCATCGTCAGCTCTTTCGCCGCCGCATCGACGTGCTCCAGATCGAATACACCGCCATGGCCCAATACGCCGGCCGATTCCGCCGCACCGTCACCGCGCTGTTCGAGCATGACATCTACTTTCAGTCCATCGCCCGCGGCCTGGGGCATCTGCGCGGCGCAGGCGAAGAAATAAAAGCGCGCGTCGAGTATCTGCGCGCGCTTCGCTATGAGCTGCGCATGCTGCCGCGCTGGGATCAAGTCCAGGTCTGCACACCTGCCAATCGCGACTATCTGCTTTCCTTCCTGCCGGGCTTGGCGCCCCGGCTCCGCACCGGCTTGCGTGCCGGAATCGATACATCCCGCTACAAGTTCCACCCCTGCGGGCGCGAGCCTCTCACCATGCTCTTCGTGGGCAGCTTCCGCCACACCCCCAACCGCGTGGCCGTCGATTGGTTTGTGCGTTCCGTCCTCCCCCTCATCCTCGAACGGCAACCCGCCGCAAGACTGGTGGTGGCCGGATCCGATCCTCCCCCCCCGCACGTTTACGCCGGTTCCTCCACCTCGCTTGAAATGCTTGGTTACGTCGACGACGTCCGCCGCCCCCTGTCGCAATACGCTCTCTTCGTGTGTCCGATCTTGGGCGGTTCGGGAGTGCGGGTCAAACTGCTCGAAGCCTACGCCGCCGGCATTCCCGTGGTCTCCACCACCGTCGGCGCCGAAGGGCTCGCGCGCCAGGATGGCGAGTTCTGCGCGCTGGCCGATGACCCCGCCGCCTTCGCCGAACGCGTCCTGGCATTGTTCGCCGATCCCCAAGCCGCGGCCGATATGGCCGCCCGGGCCCGCGCCGAGGTGGAGGCCCACTGGGATATGGCCGCCATCACCCGCCGGCTCGTGGACAGCTATCGCGAATTGGTGATCGAAAAGCGCGCAGCCGCCGTTACTTCGGCTTCACGTCCCGCTTGAGACGGCTTACAATGTCGGAGGCCGTGCGATCCATCTGGGAGGAACCGGAATCCTTGAGAGGCTGGTATACCGACCACAGCACCTGGTGCGTTTTGGGATCCACTAAGAACACCGTGCCTTTGGCCTGCCTAAAAGTGGAGTCCGGATTCGTTAGTTTATTCACCGAGCCCGAGATCAGAGAAGGCGGCCCCGAGGGCGCTGCCTCGTCTTTAGCCGGAGGATTGGCCGGCGCACTGACCGGCTCCGGGTCCGGCAACAGGTCGCTCAGCTTCGCTTCAAAGGCTTTCCCAACCCCATCCGTGAAAATCGCATCCGCTCGTTTCGGATCCGTCACCACCTGGTATACATGCTCATTCGTCAGGCGATTGGCCAGGTACTGGTCCAGCCCGTGCGCCATCGGCAACAGGTACACCGTGTGCACAGCCGAAAGATCCTGGCTGAACGCAAGCGCGCCCGGGAAAAAAAGGACAAACAACAGCCGCTTCATCATCCCTATCATAGCAGCGCCATCGGCTCTCGCCTCGAGTCCCGCCAGCAAGCGCGGCCTAACATGAGCCTCAGCGCCGTCGTGCCCGTCTGGAATGGCCGGGATTTGCTGGCCCGTCTGCTCGACAGCCTGGAGATCCAGACCCTGCCCGTTTCGGAACTGCTGGTGGTCGATAATGGCTCGACGGACGGCGCCCCGGAACTCGCCCGCTCCCGCGGTGCCCGCGTCATCCCGATGGGCCGCAACGCCGGTTTTGCTGCGGCCGTCAATCGCGGCATCCAGGAGTGCCGCGGCCCGTGGATCGCCGTCTTGAACAGCGACGTGGAACTCGCCCCCGATTACTTCGCTACCCTCGCCGCCGCCGGCGCCCCCTTCGCCACCGGCAAGATCTTTTCTTCCGGCGCGCCGAATCTTCTCGATGCCACCTTCGACGCCGTCTGCCGCGGCGGCGTCGCCTGGCGCGTCGGAAACGGCCGCGCCGATGGCCCCGCCTTCGCCGCCCGCCGCCCCATCGCGTCGCCGCCCTGGACGGCGGTCCTGTTCCGCGCCGACGTTTTCCACAGCGTTGGTTTGCTCAACGAGACCTTCGAATCTTACCTGGAAGACGTGGAATTCGGCCTCCGTTGTGCCGCCCGCGGCCTCACCGGACTCTACGTTCCGGAAGCCGTCGCCTGGCATCGCGGCAGCTCCGCGCTCGGCCCCTGGCATTCCGAAACCGTGCGCCGCCTCGCTCGCAACCAGTGTTACCTCGTCGCGCTGCACTTTCCTCTCTCCCATTGGTGGGCCATTCTCGTCGCCCAGTTGCTCTGGGGCGCGGTGGCGGCGCGCCATGGACGGGGACTGGCTTGGCTCCGCGGAAAGCTACAGGGGATTCGCGGCGCCGCTCAGTTGCGGGACACCCGCGATCTCACCCCCCCGGACTACCTCTCCGATTGTGAGCGTACGATTTACCACGTTCAACAAGCGACCGGTTTTGATTCTTACTGGCGGCTGTACTTTCTTCTCACCAGTGGTGGGGCAAAGTGACACATGTCCGACATCGGAATCATTATCGTCACGTATAATTCGGTGTCCGTGATCGACTCCTGCTTGACGGCCGCACTCGCCTCCGGTGCCGATGTGATCGTTGTCGATAATGCTTCCACCGACGGCACGCCTCAGGCGGCCGAGCGGCCCGGCGTCCGCCTGATTGTCAATTCCACCAATCGCGGCTTCGCTGGCGCCGTCAACCAGGGATTTTCGCTATTGAACTGCACCTACATCCTCCTTCTGAATCCGGACGCCGTGCTCCAGACCGGTCTCGAGGCGCTTCGGGAAGCATCCTCTCTGCCTCGCGCCGCCGGCGCCGGCGGCCAACTTCTCGATCCGCAGGGGATTCCCCAGATCGGGTTCATGGTCAGAAAGTTCCCGACCCCCGCGGTTCTCAGTTTGGAATCTCTCTTGCTCAACCGGATCTGGCCACGGAATCCGGCAAATCTCGTGTACCGGGGCTTGGACCTCGATTATTCCCGGCTCCAGGCCGTGGATCAACCCGCTGGGGCGTTTCTCATGATTCGCCGCGCGGTCTGGGAGGAGCTCGGCGGCTTCGATGAACGGTTCCGCCCTCTCTGGTTTGAAGATGTGGATTTTTGCCGCCGTGCCGCCGATCGGGGTTATCTTTGGTATTACACGCCACAGTCCGTTGCAAAACATACGGGCGGTCATTCAATTGTGAAATTGGCACTAGAGATGCGGCGGGTTTACTGGTATCGTGGTCTACTAAGGTATTGCGCCAAGCACTTCCGCCCTTTGGGATTTCGGACAGTCTGTCTGGCCGTCGTGGTGGGATCTCTTCTCCGGGTGGTGATCGAATTCGCTCGGCAACGAAACCGGAAGTCGGCGGCGGGTTTTGGTGAAGTGGTGGGACTTGCCTTTCGTTTGATCCTCGGCAGGGAGGACGACATAGTTTCACCGGCCTGGCGTTCGTAATAAGTGTAGCGGGACATAAGAAAAGTTCGTTCTCAGGTTCTTTCGTTCATGGCGCAAAACGGGCTCGTCTCGGTCACAATCGTGACATACAACAGTGGGCGTTTTATCAAACGCTGCCTGGAATCGGTGCTGGAGCAGAAATACCCGCTCAAAGAAATCATCGTTATCGACAACGCGTCGACTGACGGCACCCTCGACATCCTAGAACCCTTCGAGGATCGCTGTCAGATTCGTTACAACGAGGAAAACATCGGATTCGCGGCTGCCCAGAATCAGGCCATCGCTCTCGCCCGAGGCGAATGGGTCCTGACTCTGAATCCCGATGTCTTGTTGCTCTCCAATTTCGTCCAGGCCTTGGTGGACGCTGGCCAGTTGGATTCGCACATCGGCACGGTTTGCGGCAAGCTGCTGACCATGTCTTCGCATTTCGAGATCCCCGCCCAGGCCGTGGTCGATTCCACCGGCATTTACTTCAACCCCATGCTGCGCCACCTGGACCGCGGCAGCCAGGAAGTGGATAACGGCCACTACCTGAATTACGAATTCGTCTTTGGAGCCACCGCGGCGGCGGCCCTTTATCGCCGCGCCATGATCGAGGACATCGCCGTGGACGGCGAGTTCTTCGACTCCGATTTCTTCGTCTACCGCGAAGACGCCGATGTCGCCTGGCGCGCCCAACTCATGGGCTGGCGGTGCCTTTACGCTCCCTATGCCCGGGGCTATCATGTGCGCAAGGTTCTGCCCGGAAATCGCCGTGCCCTGCCTCCGGAAATCAACATGCACTCGGTGAAGAACCGCTTCCTGATGCGCATCAAGAATATTTCTCCGGATCTCTATTGGCGTAACTTCCTCTCCATTACCTCGCGCGACGCCTTGGTCGTCGCCTGCTGCCTGCTCTGGGAACATAGCTCCCTCAAGGCGCTCTGGTTCCTCGGCAGAAATTGGAAACGGGTGATCGCCAAGCGCCGTCTGATCCAGTCACGCCGCCGCGTGGACGACGCCTATATGGCCAGCTGGTTCCAGTACGCTCCCGTCAGCAAGCAGGCGCCCAAGAAACTCATGCGCTCGCGTTCCGCCGCAGCCAGGACCTAGGCGCCTCGGGTTCGATGCGCATCGCCCTGCTTGGCACGCGCGGCATTCCCGCTCACTACGGTGGTTTCGAGACGTTTGCCGAGGAGATCTCCACCCGTTTGGCCGCCCGCGGCCACCAGGTCTTCGTCTACTGCCGTCAGCGCGCGGCCCAACCCGTCTTCCGCGGCGTCCGCCTTCGGTATCTCCCCACCATCCGGCACAAGTATCTCGACACCGTGATCCATACGTTCCTCTCCACCCTTCACCTGCTCGCGCATCGCACCGACGTCGCTCTCTATTGCAACGCCGCGAATGCCCTCTTCACCGCGGGGCCGCGCCTGTCGGGCATTCCCGTCGCCCTCAACGTCGATGGCATCGAGCGCAAGCGCGCCAAGTGGAATGTCCTCGCCAGAACCTGGTACCGCCTCTCGGAGCGCCTGGCTACCCTCTTCCCGAACGCCATGGTCACCGACGCCCACGCCATCCAGGATTACTATCGAAAGCGCTACGCCAAGGAAGGCATCTTCATCCCTTATGGCGCCGACCTCGGCCGCATCGACGCCACGGACCGCGTGCGGCAACTCGGCCTCCACCCGGGCCGCTATTTTCTCTACGTCAGCCGCTTGGAGCCCGAAAACCGCGCCCTCGAAGTACGCCAGGCTTTTGAATCCGTCGCGACTCCCTTCCAGTTGGCGCTGGTGGGCGATGCCCCTTATGCCCGCGAGTATATCCGGCTCGTGCGCGATACTCAGGATCCGCGCGTCGTCATGCCCGGCGCCGTCTACGGCGAGGGATACCGCCAGTTGGGCTCCCACTGTTTCGCCTATATCCACGCGACCGAGGTGGGCGGCACCCATCCGGCTCTCATCGAAGCCATGGGCCGCGGCGCGCTCGTGTTGTACCGCAATACTCCGGAAAATGCCGAGGTGACCGGCGATGCCGGCATTCCCTTCGAGCCCGATGACCTCGCTGCCAAGCTGCGCCTGGTCCTCGCCATGCCCGACGCCGACCGCGAGGCCCTGCGCCGCAAAGCCATGGGTCGTGTCCGCGAACACTATTCGTGGGACGCCGTCACCGACGCCTACGAAAATCTCCTGGCCGGTCTGTTGCCTCCCCACTCCTGAAGGACTTCGGCGACTCCGCTGCGCGGCGCGGTCGTGTGGTTCCTAGCGGATCGTCACGCTGCCCGAGTCCACCCGCACATCCACCAGCGGTCCCCCGCCGCGCAGCTTCCCATCCACCCCATGCCGCGACACCGTGCCCGTCGCGGTGACGTTCGGCGCAGACACCTGGCCGCTTTCCGTGTGCGCTGCGATATCGTACCCGCCTGCCGGCGCCAGCCTGATATCGGCACCGCCGGAGTCGGCTCGCGCGCGAATCGCCGCCGCCTTCGTCTGCGAGATCCGAATTCCTCCCGAATCCGTCTGCGCATCCACCCGGCCTCCCACCTCCAGCGCGTCGATGCCGCCCGAATCCGCCCGCGCTCGAACTTCCCCGTTCACTCTCCGCACGTGAATCCCTCCCGAATCCGTCGACGCCCGAACGTCACCCCCGATCTCGGAGGCCCGGATGCCCCCCGAATCGGTCTGGCCGTCTACCGGTCCGTGTATCCCCTGCACCTCGATGCCGCCCGAGTCGGTTCGCGCGCGCAGCTGCGTCTCCGGCGGAGCTTCCACTTCCAGCCGCATCGAAATCCCCCGCAGCAGAGACTTGTCCCGTACCGCCACTCGGATGGTATTTCCGCTCTGCTCGATTGGCGGATGCGCTTCCAACTGCCGCATCCGCTCCTCCGTGCCGCCGTCCCAGAACAAATGCCATTGGCCCTTCAGAATCCCGCGAATCCGCACTGTCCCGGCCGCACCCGCTCTCACCACGATTCCACCCGCATCCGTGTTGAGTTCCAGATTCAAGGGACCGGTCACGGAGAGCGTGCGCTCGAATCGCCGCTCCGATTGGCCCTGGCAAACCGCCGCCAGAACCCCCATCAACAGCGCACAGCGACCGGTAACTTTCATTATGGTGGTTCTCCCTGTTGCCTTTTACGAGTCTGCCCACGCCCAAGTTCCGTCTTTCCGGGAGACCGCCGCCCCGAAAAAATCGTCTGGGACTTGTGCCCACTACACTAAAATAAAATGCAGTGCTGCCTCCGTTCCGCTCCTACGTCCTGGTCTCCCGCCAGCAAATTGCCCGCAACTACCGCAACGTCCGCTCGGTGGTGGGCCCGGATGTCGAAGTCATGTGCGTGGTCAAGGCCGACGCCTACGGCCACGGCGCGCTCGAAGTGGCCCGCGTCCTCCTGGCCGAAGGCGCCGGCTGGCTGGCGGTCAGTTCCGTCGACGAGGGCGTCCAGTTGCGCTGTGGCGGCCTCCATCAGCCCCGCATCCTGGTGATGGGCGGCTTCTTGCCCTATGAAGGCGAAGCGTTGATGGAATACAGTCTCACGCCCGCCATCCATTCCCTCGCTCAGATGCGCGATCTGGAGCACTTGGCCGCTGGCGCCGCCAGGCCCATCCCATTTCACCTCAAGATCGATTCCGGCATGAACCGCCTGGGCACGCGCGCCGCGGCCCAGCAAATTGGAGAAGCCCTCGCCGAAGCCCGCCACGCCCGCCTGGAAGGGCTGATGACCCACTTCGCCTCCGCGGCCGATTACTCCACGACTCAAACCGACGACCAGATTGCCCGTTTCAATGCCGTCCGGACCGGCCTTCGCCAAGTCGGCGTTGAGGTCAAGATCGTGCATGCCGCCAGCACCAATGCCATCGGCTACGGTCGCTCCGAAGGCAACATGGTGCGCGCCGGGCACGCTCTGTACGGCTATGTCTCCCCCGCTCGCGGCGATGCGCCGCGCCAACTCCTGGAGATCCAGCCCGCCCTCACCTGGCAAGCCAAGTTGCTCGCCGTGAAGGACATCCCGGAAGGCGCGCTGGTGGGCTACGGCGGCTCCTTTCGCGCTCCCCGCCCCATGCGGATTGGCGTTCTGGGGGCCGGTTATGCCGATGGCGTCTTCCACCGCCTGTCCAACCGCGGCAAAGTCATCGCCGACGGCAAACTAACCCCCATTCTGGGCACCATTTCGATGGACTTGACCACCATTGACCTCAGCCATACCGCCGCCCTCGCCCCCGGCGACGCCGTCACCCTCCTCGGCGTCGAGGGCGAAGCCCGCCTCGACGCCCAGCAGATTGCTCGCGTGGCCGGTACCATTTCGTACAACATCCTCTGCTGTATCAGTGCCCGCGTCCGCCGTGTGTACGTGTGATCCCACCCCAAACACCCCACCCGCCCCCCGGAAAGGCAACCAACGTGCAAGAGGAATGCGGAACTCCGGTGATATCATAGGGGATAGATGAGCTTACTGTCGCCGAGGCTGCAATTACGGGTTGCGCAGAAGCAGATTCTGACCCCTGGGCTGGTCCAAATGGTGACCGTCCTCCAGCTGAACCGGCTGGAACTCAAGGACATGATCACCCAGGAAATCGTCAAGAATCCGGTTCTTGAAGAATCCACCGAAGAGGGCGAGGAAATCACTCCCGAAGAGCTCCTTCCCCTGCTCGAACCGGAGCGCGTCACCGACCCCGCCGATCAGCAAATTCGGGATGCCTCCGTCCAGGGTGAATCCAACCCTCTCGACGGCGGCATCGCGGAGTCCGCCATCAACGGCAGCGTCTTCGCCGATGCCGAGGAAACCGCCGCTGTCGAAGCTCAAGCCGAAGCCGCCCCGCCCGATCCCTTGGTCGAGCCGCCCGCCGCCACCGATCCCTTCGACGAGATCGATTTCGGCTCGTTCTTCGACGATTACCTCGACCCCGGCTACAAGACTCCGGCCTCGGAATCCGTCGAAAAACCGTCCTTTGAGACCTTCCTGTCGTCTCCCGTCACGCTCGGCGACCACCTGCGTTCCCAGCTGAGCGTCAGCCTCATCTCCGACGAAATCCGCAATGCCGCCGAATCCATCATCGGCAATCTCGATGAAGACGGCTACCTCTCCGCCTCGCTCGAGGAGATCACCGCCGCCGGCGAGCACAAACTGGAACACGTTCAGGAAGCCCTGAAAGTCGTCCAGTCCCTCGACCCCGCCGGCGTCGCCGCCACCAACCTGCAAGAGTGCATGCTGCTGCAGATCGAAAGCCTCAACGGCAAGGGTGGCGTCGCCTGGCAGATCGTCGCCAACCATCTGCGGCTGCTTGAGACGCGCCAGTTTAAGGAAATTGCCAAGCTCCTCGGCCGTCCCCTGGAACACGTCGAGATCGCCGTCAACATGATCCACCACCTCAACCCGCAACCCGGTCTGCGCTATTCCGGAGCTGGCGCGCGCGTGGTCGAGCCCGACGTCACCATCACCAAGGATGGCGACGACTGGATCATCCAGATGAACGACGACGACGTCCCCCAGCTCCGCCTCAACGCCCAGTACCGCCGCATGCTCGACCGCGACAACGGTGCCACCAAAGAGGTCCGCGACTACGTTCGCGAGCGCTACACCTCCGCCATCCAGTTAATGAAAAATATCGAGCAGCGCAAGCAGACCATCCTCAAGGTCTGCCAGGCCATCGTCCGCCGCCAGACCGATTTCCTCAACTCCGGACTCGACCAGCTCAAGCCCATGATGATCAAAGAAGTGGCTGAGGAAGTCGGTGTTCATCCGTCTACCGTCAGCCGCGCCGTCGCCAGCAAATACGCCCACACCCCCCAGGGCGTCTTCGAACTCCGCTATTTCTTCTCCGAGGCCGTGCAAGGGCCTTCCGGCAGCGGCACCCCCCTGCTTCTGCTCAAACGCAAAGTGAAAAAAATGATCGAGGACGAAGACCGCTCCCGTCCGCTCACCGACGAACACATCACCGCTCTGCTGCAGGCGGAAGGCATCAACGTCACCCGCCGTACCGTCGCCAAGTACCGCGAAGACATGAAAATTCCCTCGACGCACCAGCGGCGCGTGCGCGACTGATTTCCCCCAAATGGAGTTATAACGAAGGTGGGGCAGGTGTCATCGGCCGCTGCCCCAATTGGAGAGCCCATGAAGATCACGTACACGGGTAGGCAGGTGGAACTGGCTCCGGCCCAGTTAAAAAAGCTGGAATCGCGCTTCGCCAAAGTCGGGAAGCTGCTCGATGGCAGACGGGAATGCGAGGCCCACGTGGTTTTGTCCCTGGAGCGTCGCACCCACCAGGTTGAAATCACGATCAATTACTACAATCATCAGCTCGTGGGCCTGGCCTCCAGCAGCGACCTGTTCACGGCCATCCACTCGGCCGTGGAAAAATTGGAAAAGCAGGCCGTCAAGACGCGCACCAAATGGCGCGACACCAAGCGCGCTCCCCGGCCGCCCGTCGACGAGGCCGCGCCCGCCGCCAGCCCGGAAGCCGAGCCCGAACCGGCGGCCCGCGTCTATCGCGTCAACCACCATCAGAAGCGGAAGCCGATGACTCTCGAGGAAGCCGTCCTGGAGATGGACAAAAGCAAAGATTACTTGGTCTATCGGGATGCCGAAAGCGACCGCGTGGCGGTCCTCATTCGTCGGCGCGACGGAAACTTCGATCTCGTGGAAGGATAGAATTTAACGATGGCGCGTAAGACCTCCGCTGCGGGCCGCAGCACGGAGCCGGAGCCTATTCAAAAGCCGGAGCTGGTGATCATTACGGGTCTCAGCGGATCCGGTAAAGGCTCGGTCCTGAAAGCACTCGAGGACTCGGGCTTCTATGCCGTCGACAACCTGCCGGTCGAGCTGATCCCCAAGTTCGCCGAACTGGCGCGCGACAACCCCAGCATCCGCGGCGCTGCCCTGGTGGTCGACATCCGCGAAGGCGTCGGCTTCAAGCAGTTTCCGGCGGTTTTTTCCCGCATCCGCCAGTCCGTCGACGCCCAGCTCGTCTTTCTCGAAGCCGACGAAGGTGCGCTCGTCCGCCGCTTCAGCGAGACCCGCCGCCCTCATCCCCTGGGCGGCCGCTCCATCATCAAGAGCATCCGCGCCGAGCGCGCCCGCCTCGCCCCCATCCGCACTCGCGCCGACCTCATCATTAATACTTCCAAGTTTACGGTCCACGAGCTGCGCGAGTTCATCGGTGAGCGCTTCGTCGGCCAGCGCGGCGAATCCACGATCCGCATTTATGTCACCAGCTTCGGCTATCGCTACGGCTTGCCCGCCGATAGCGACCTGGTGTTCGACGTCCGCTTCCTGCCCAACCCGAACTACATCCCGCGCTTTAAGAACCTCACCGGCAAGAACCCGGGCGTGGCCCGTTATATCCGTTCCTTTCCGCAAACCGTCGAGTTCATGGGCCGGATTTCCGAGCTGCTCGTCTATCTGATCCCGCACTACATTCGCGAGGGCAAGAGCTATCTGACCATCGCTTTCGGCTGCACGGGCGGCCAGCACCGCTCCGTCATGATCGCGGACTCCATCCGCAACAACCTGGTCAAGGCCGGCTTCAAGGCCAAGGTCAACCACCGCGATATCCTGCAGTCCAGCCGCTCGGCGTAGCCGTTCCCTGGGGCAGCCGATACGCTTGCCCCCGCCCCCGGCTCCTATCGGCGCCGTTCCTCGCCGCGCCCGCGCCCGTGCTCTTCCACTCGCTCCCGGCCGTTCCGCGCCGCTTCCCGCTCGGGCGCGCTGCGCTCGTGCAGTTCGTGGCTCTCCACCCGCCGCTCCGGCGCATAACGCCTCACTTCGTAGGGGTGGACGTACGTCGGCCGGTTGGCCCAGGTCCGCCGCCACGGCGCGTTGTTGACGATCACGGTGTGTGAGTTCCACGCAAACCGGTTGACGCCCCAACCCCACGGCCGGAATGCAGCCCCGATCGTCACTCCGAATCCGAAGTGGATCGCCCCTCCCACCACGAAGCCGGGGCGCGGCCGGGCATACACGATGACCGGGTCGTACGCGGGCACGCAAATAAAGGCCGGGTCGGCCGGCACGATTTCAATAAACGGCCCGTCGCGCACAATCACCTCCGGGCTGGTCCGCAGATACCCGTAGTCCCAGGCGCGGTGCCTCATCCTCTGCACCGCGTCCATCACCTCCGGCTGCTCGGCCAGAAAGGCATTGCCCAGATCGCTCGTCCAGTTCAGATCCGACGCCATCCGCTCCAGCACCGACGGAAAGGGCAGCAGCGCCTGTACGCTGGGATCCCACGGCAGGCGATCCCCGTCAATCGCGCGAGCCAGCTCATCCCCCCGCAGATAATGATGTTCGTCGGCCCACCGCGCCGCGTCGGGAATCTGATCGGGGAACGTGGCCGCCGCCAGAACTTCCGTGAGCAGCGAATCGGGATACAGGGCGATCGGCGACACCAGCCGCTCCAGTTCGGCAGGCGCGAACGAGGGCGGCCCTTGCGCCCAGGCCGGGAGCCCGCAGGCTATCGCCGCCACAACCGCTAGTACAGCTCCACGTTCGTCTCGTAGTCTCATGCAGTTTTTTCCTTCGGTGCGGATCTCACCCAACAAGACGCCGCGGGCCAAACGCCCGTTTCCTGGGGCGGGACCCGCGCCAGATTAAAGTTTATTGATTGTCCTTCGACAATTCTCCGGCGAGACTAGCCTGGACCCGCGTGCCGTTGCGTACGAACCTCCTGATCAGGCTACGGTTCGACTTGGTCTTTGGTAGACCACCTGCACCTCCCATCCTTGCGCGCGCCTCCGGCGAGTGCGCCAGCGCGAAGCATTCATCGGCAAGCTGCAGCAGCGCTACGGACTGGCCCTGGAAGAGGCCCAACGAAGAGTGGATGAATGGGTGAAGTCTGTGCGGGAAGAGGAACACACCCAACCGAAGACCTCCACCGGCAGGCCCTGACTTTCGCCCGGCGCGGCGGCTCCCTGCAACCCGGAGCCGCCCGGCGCCGGGCCGAGTCAGATGACTCTTCTGCCTTGGATCAGCCGAATCAGTAGAACCACCACTGCGATGACCAGCAGCAGGTGAATGTACCCGTACAGCGTGAACGACGTCACCATCCCCAGTGCCCACAAGATCAACAGCACGACAAAAATTGTCCACAACATGGCAGTATCTCCTTAAATGGGGCGTTCGGCTTTTTACTCTCGCTCTTTGGGCGAGTATTTGTCGAGCAGTTCCAAAAGGTGGTGAGCGGCCGCCGGCGGCCGGACCTTGCCTTCAATAATTTCCCGGTTCTCCAACTTCTTGCCGTACAGATCTTCGTTATCGTCCAAATCTTGCCGGAGCGTGGCGCCCTGTAAGGACAGACCGGCAAATACGCCCCGCGATCGAGACCAGGAAAGAATTTCAGCGGTGAACTTGGCGTCGGTCTGTGCGGTCGCATCCCGGCCCACCGGACCGGCCGCTACTTCGCCTTCGCCGCCCAGCGTGAACTGGCTCGACAACAGCCGTTGGGCGCCACGCTCGTTCATCACCAGCAGGATCACGTCGCTTTCCGATCCGCCGATCTGGAAGCCCACACTCCCGCCTTCCACGCGCACCGCTCCGGGCGCCGACCATCCAGCCGCGCCGTCTTTGCGGCATGTCACGAACCCCTTCCCATACTTGCCGCCCACGATGAATGCGCCTTTCTTCAACCCCGGCACAATCACCATGCAATGCGCTTTTTCCAGAAGATCCTGCGGAATCCCCTTGTCGGGTGTCGCCATAATCTCCGAGAACACCGTCGCCGCATCATCCAGCCGGAGGGCAGCATCTTTTTCTTTGCCCGCGGCTAGCAAGGAAACTGAGAGAAGCAATACCATTGTCGTTATCCGCATCCGGAAACCTCCTCGTTGGTCCTCCCGAAAAGTTGCAATCGGCGTTCCACTTTCCGCCTGGCGGCAAATGCCAACATAAACCGAATTTATACTGCCCTCTACTTGCATTTGAAATACTTGTCAGCTACACTCGTACAGAGTTCCCGATGGTCCACGGTTCCCCAGCTCGGCTTCCCCTGTCCGCGATTCCTGTAGGCATTATTATCGTAGTCATCGTAGCCGGCCCCGCTTGAGGCCAGCCCGGAACGGAGTTCCCAGGCCATCAGCGGGGTAAGCAGCCCGCCTGATGGCCTTTTTCGTTTGGTGCAACGTTTTTTGTGAGGATTTGAACCTATGTCAACGCTGATGAGCGGCGCGCGAATGTTGCTCGAATGTCTGAGCCGGGAAGGCGTGGATTGCATGTTCGGATACCCGGGCGGCGTCACCCTGCCGCTCTATGACGTTCTCTACGACCACCCCATCCGGCACGTGCTCGTGCGCCACGAGGAGAATGCCGCCTTCGCCGCCGAAGGCTACGCCCGCGCCACCGGCAAAGTCGGCGTTTGCTGCGCCACCTCCGGCCCCGGCGCCACCAACCTCACCACCGGCCTGGTCGACGCCATGATGGATTCCATTCCCATCGTCGCCATCACCGGCCAGGTCTCTACCAAGCTCATCGGCAGCGACGCCTTTCAGGAAGCCGACACCTTCGGCATCACGCGCTCCTGCACCAAACACAACTACCTGGTCAAGACCCTCGAAGACCTGCCGCAGATCGTCCACGAGGCCTTCTATGTCGCCTCCAGCGGCCGCCCGGGACCCGTGCTGGTCGACATTCCCAAAGACGTCTTCCAGGCCCAAGGCCACTACCAGCACGTGACCGCCATCCATCTGCCGGGCTACAAGGTCCCCACCGAAGGCCACTCCGGACAGATCCGTCGCGCCCTCCAGCTCATCGAGCAGTCCGATCGGCGGCATCGTGGCCGCCGGTGCGGCCCCGGAACTCCGCGAGTTCGTCGAGCGCATCGGCGCCCCCGCCGTCACCACCCTCATGGGCCTCGGCTCTCTGTCGTCGGCCCACCCCAACTTCATCAGCATGCCCGGCATGCACGGCAGCTACGCCGCCAACATGGCCATGTCGAACGCCGACCTGCTGATCGCCCTCGGCGTCCGCTTCGACGACCGCGTCACCGGCCGCCTGGCCGCCTTCGCCCCCCACGCCAAGGTCATCCACGTCGATATCGATCCCGCGGAGATCGGCAAGATCCGCGCCCCCGAAGTCCCCATCGTCGGCGACGTGAAGCGCGTCCTGATCCGTCTGAATCAGACGCTCGCCGAAACCACGACCCCCGTCGAGCCCAAGCTGGAAGCCGCCCGCCGCGCCTGGTGGGACCAGATCCGCCGCTGGAAACAGGAGCATCCCCTGCAGCCCGTCACCTCCGATTCGGAGATCAAGCCGCAGCACCTGATGGCCGAAATCGATCGCCTCTCCCAGGGCCGTGCCATCGTCGCCTCCGACGTCGGCCAGCACCAGATGTGGGCCGCCCAGCTCATCCGGTTTAGCGAGCCGCGGCTGTGGCTCAACTCCGGCGGCCTGGGTTCCATGGGCTTCGGCCTCCCCGCCGCCATCGGCGCGCAATTCGCTCACCCCGACAAGCTCGTCTTCGCCATCGTCGGCGACGGCGGCTTTCAGATGTCCATCCCCGAGCTCGCCACCGTCGCCAGCTATGGACTGCCCGTCAAAATCATCGTCATGAATAACGGCTACCTCGGCATGGTCCGCCAGTGGCAGGAGCTGTTCTACAATAACCGCCTCAGCTCCGTCACCCTCGATTGCTTCCCCGATGCCGAGAAGCTCGCCGGGGCCTACGGCTTCAAAGGCCGCACCATTGACAAACCGTCACAACTCGCCGAGGCGCTCGAAACGGCCGTCAACGAGCCCGGTCCGTACCTGCTCAATGTTCGCGTTTCTCCGGCCGAGTGCGTTTATCCCATGGTGCCCGCCGGCGGCGCCATCAACGAGATGGTGCTCGGGCCGCCGCAACCCGTGGTCGAGGCCGCGAAATAACATGCTGCAAATCATTTCTTTATTGCTCGAAAACAAGCCCGGCGCCCTCATGCGCGTCACCGGCCTGCTCAGCCAGCGCGGCTACAACATCGAAAGCCTCACCGTCGCCCGCACGCTCGATCCCGAGCTGTCCCGCATGACCATCGCGGTCGAGGTCGATTCCGCCTTGCGCCAGCAGGTCATCAAGCAGATGAATAAGCTCATCAACGTGCTGCAGGCCACCGACCTCACCGATTCCCCGGCCGTGATTCGCGAATTGGTTCTGGTCCGGGTCCGCACCACCCAGGAATCGCGCCAGGCCGTCCTGAAAGAAGCCGAGATCTTCGCCGGCCGCGTGGTCGATTCCTCCACCGAGGGCTTCGCCATCGAAGTCACCGGTGATCCCGAAAAGCTCAACGAGTTCGTCGACGTCATGCGCAGCTACGGCGATATCGAAGTGACTCGTTCGGGTGCCCTGGCCATTGGCCTCGAAAACAAAAAGTTGCGCCTGCAGCCCCCCGTGCCTACCAAGGCCGGCGCCGCTGTGGAGGAGAAAGTTCATTGAGCCCTGGCCGTTAGGCCGGAGCCTTATTGGAGCGAGAGATGCCGAAACGCTATTACGAAAAAGACGGAAATCTGGACAACTTGAAAGGGCGCACCGTCGCCATCATCGGATATGGAAGCCAGGGCCACGCGCACGCGCTCAACCTGCGCGATTCGGGGGTCGACGTGATCGTCGGCCTCTACCCCGGCAGTAAGTCCCAGGCCAAAGCCGAAGCCTCCGGCCTCAAGGTCATGAACACCGCCGACGCCGCCAAAGCCGCCGACGTCGTCATGGTCCTGGTGCACGACCATCTGCAGGGCGACATTTACAGCAAGGACATTGCCCCCCACATGACCGCCGGCAAGACCTTGATGTTTGCCCACGGCTTCAATATTCACTTCAAACAGATCGCCCCTCCGGCCAACGTCGATGTGTCCATGATCGCGCCCAAGGCGCCCGGCCATCGCGTCCGTGAGTTGTACGTCGAAGGCGTGGGCGTCCCCGCGCTGGTCGCCGTCCATCAAAATGCTTCCGGAAGAGCGCTCGAGAACGCGCTGGCCTACGCTCTGGCGCTCGGCTGCCTCAAGGCCGGCGTCATCGAGACCAATTTCCGCGAAGAAACCGAAAGCGACCTGTTCGGCGAGCAGTCGGTGCTGTGCGGCGGCGTCAGCGAGTTGATCCGTGCTGGCTTCGACACCCTGGTCGAGGCGGGCTATGCCCCCGAAATCGCGTATTTCGAGTGCCTCCACGAAGTCAAACTGATCGTCGACCTCATCTACGAAGGCGGCCTCAGCTACATGCGCTACTCCGTCTCCGACACCGCCGAGTACGGCGACTACACCCGCGGCCCGCGCATCATCAACGACCAGACCCGCGCCGAAATGAAGAAGATCCTTTCGGAAATCCAGTCCGGCGAATTCGCCCGCCAGTGGATTGAGGAAAACAAAACCGGCCGCAAGAATTTCCTGGCCATGCGCGAGAAAGGCCACAACCTCAAAATCGAGCAGGTCGGCCGCGAGCTGCGCGAAATGATGACCTTCCTCAAAAAGAAAAAGGAAGTGGGCGTCCCGCAAGACACCGTACTGGCAGCCAAGAAGTAACCGTTTCAGCGAGCAGTTTCAGCCCCGCCCGTAAGGGCGGGGGCCTCTGGATAACTTATGAAGATCTTCACGTTCGATACCACTCTCCGGGACGGCACGCAGGGCGAGGCCGTCTCTTTCTCCGTGGATGACAAGCTCATCATTACGCAGAAACTGGACGAGCTCGGCATCGACTACGTCGAAGGCGGCTGGCCCGGCTCCAACCCCAAGGACAAGGAGTTCTTCAGCCGCGCCCGCGAATTGCAGTTGAAGCACACCCGCCTCACGGCTTTTGGAGCCACCCGCTTCGCCAAGAACCCGGTGCATGAGGACCGCAACGTCCTCGCCCTGGTCGAGGCCGGCACGCCCGTCGTCTGCATCTTCGGCAAGACCTGGGACCTCCACGTCAAGCGCGCCCTCGGCATCACGCTCGAAGAGAATCTCAAATTGATCTCCGAAACCGTGAAGTTTCTCAAGGACCACGGCAAGGAAGTGGTCTACGACGCCGAGCACTTCTTCGATGGCTACGCCGCCAATCCCGAGTTCGCGCTGAAGACCCTCGAAGCCGCGCACCACGGCGGCGCTGGCGTGCTCTGCCTGTGCGACACCAACGGCGGCACCCTCACCAGCCGCATCGAGGAAGTAGTCGCGGAAGTGCGCAAGCGCTTCGACGGCATCATCGGCATCCACACCCACAACGATTCCGATCTGGCCGTCGCCAACACCCTCGCCGCTGTCGAAGCCGGAGCCACCCACGTCCAGGGCTGCATGAATGGCTATGGCGAACGCTGCGGCAACGCCAATCTCGCCTCGATCATCGCCAACCTCGAGCTGAAGGCCGGCCACACCACCGTCGGCCCGGATAAACTCGCCAGCCTGTCCTCCGTCTGCAAGTTCATCGCCGAACTAGCCAACCTGCCGCTGCGCAGCGACCAGCCCTTCGTCGGCAAAAGCGCCTTCGCCCACAAGGGCGGCGTCCACGTCAGCGCCGTGCTCAAGGATTCCGCCACCTACGAGCATGTTTCGCCGGAAGTGGTCGGCAACCGCCAGCGCGTCCTGGTCAGCGATCTCTCCGGCCGCGCCAACATCATGTACAAGCTCAAACAGCACGGCCTCGCGGACCGTCTCGACGAAGACGCGCGCCGCGACCTGCTCGAGCGCATCAAGCAGATGGAATACGAGGGCTACGAGCTCGAAGCCGCCGAAGGCACCTTCGAGCTGCTGGTGCGCGACGCCCTCCGCCCCGGCCTGCACTTCTTCGACGTGGACAGCTACGAAGTCACCACCCGCGCCGGCGGCCCTGAGGCATCCCACACCACCGCCACGGTAACCCTGCGCGCGCAGGATGGCGTCCATTCCGCCACCGCGGAAGGCCACGGCCCTTTCAATGCCCTGCACCTCTGCTTGCGCACCTGTCTCTCCAAGCTCTACCCGCAGATCGGCGACGTCCGCCTCACCGATTACAAAGTCCGCGTGCTCGATTCCCGCAAAGGCACCGCCGCCCAGGTCCGCGTGCTCATCGAGTGGTCCGACCACCGCCGCAGCTGGTCCACCGTCGGCGTCTCCGACAACGTCATCGAAGCCAGTTGGAAAGCCCTGGTCGACGCCATCCGCCTCGAACTGATGCGTCTCACCGAAACCGACAGCTCCATCGAAAAAGCCGTCGAAGACTACTGCTGGGGCGTGTAGGGGCCCGCCACGAGCGGTGATCGGATTCGGATGCCCCTCCCCGGCACGAGGACTGGCGCTCGGGCGCTCCCGCTTACACCCGCGCCGCGAAGATCACCACGTTGCCGTCGGCATCGAACACCCCGATCTCCTTCATCCCGTAGAACGTCGTCCGCTCCGCCAGCGCGATGGGATACCCCTCCAGCCGCTTCCGGGTCGCCTCGAAATCATCCACCTCGATAAACAGAACAGACGTGCTGCCCGGCTTGGGCAGGAACTTCGGCTCGTCCTTCCGGACGCTCGCCACCGTCTGCAGCATCACCTCGGCCCCTTCGCGCACCAGGATTGCGAAACTCAGCCGGTCGCCGTCCGGCACATCCACCGTCTTCGCGAATCCCATGCGCTCCACCCAGAACGGGAGCGACTTCTCAATCTCTTCCACAATCAGCACAGGTGTCAGCCTCATGAGTTCAGATTACCCGGCAACGGCGGCTTGGGTATTGGACAAAACGGACATCGGCGTCCGCCCCGTAAATCCGCGGAAATCCCGGATCAGGTGGGCCTGATCGAAATAGCCGGTCTCAGCCGCCACCGCCGCCCAGTCCGGAGCGCCGCTCGCCGCCAGCGCGCACGCGCGCCGGAACCGCAGCACCCGGCCGAGATGCTTCGGCGTAAGCCCGCTCTCCTCCAGGCAGCGCCGCCGGAACTGCCGCGGGCTGAGATTCGCTTGGCCGGCCAGCCACTCCAGATCCAGGTTGCCGTGCGCCTCAGTCAGAGCCTCGATGGCCCGCTGCACCGGGTTGAGCGCGACCGGCTCCGGCAACTGCTCCGTCACCACGCCGAGCCATTCCTCCGGAGATGGAGCCTCTTCCAACCGGCCCGCCAACTCGCGCCCGGCCCGCCCCCATACCTCCTCCAGCGGCACGATGACATCTGTGAATTCGGCCGGCGACGCCTTGAGGAATCGCCCCGCCATCCCCGGCCGGAACCGCACCCCGGCCAGCCGCGCGCCCGCCGCGAAATCAAACCGTTGCTCCTCCGTCATGGCGCCCACCACGCGCACGCCCTCTTGCCGCGAATACAGGATATCCAGGCAGCCGTCGGGCAAGACCGCGTGACCGGACACTCCCGCCGCGTAATCGGCGCTCCAACAGCATTCCACCCAGCGCTGCAGGCCTGGGTGTGGGGCGCGCTCACGATAGGTCGACATCCGCTTTTAGTGTACTAGCCCTGCCGCCCGTACTCCGGCGGCACCAGCAGGGTCAGCGCGTCCGGCACAATCCGGATTTCGGCCGGTAGGTGCCCCGCAAACTCCCCGTCAATCTGCAGGTACACGCGCTGGTCCTCGGGCGACGACAGCCGCAGGCACTGCGCGCGCTCCACCGTCACGCCCTTCATGCCTCGCAGCCGGTTGAGCATCAGCCCGCTGAAATACTTTACATACGGCAGCGTCGACGGCCCTTCGAACAGCACCACCTCGAAGCGGTCGTCGAACAGCGTGACGTCCTTCGCGATCTCGAAATCGCCGCCATAATTACGGACCTTGCTCGCCAGCGCAAACGAACAGGTCCGGCTCAACCCGTTCACGGCCACCTGAAATTCCGCCAGCCGGCGTCCCAGCAGGCTCCAACCCGCTACCCAGTAAGCGAACTTGCCCGTGGCCGCTTTCAGCGGGCCGCTCACCCGGTACACGACATGCGCATCCAGCCCGATCCCCGCCATCAGCAAGAAGTGCCGCGACACCGTGCCGCCCTCGCACGTGACATGCCCCACCGCGATCCGGCAAGGCCGGCACGCGCCCAGCCGCGCCGCCACCCGCTCCAGACGCGACCCCAGCTTCATCTCCGTCGCCAGCACGTTGGCCGTGCCGCCCGGCAGAATCCCCAACGCCACCGGCGAGCCCACCAGTCCTTCCGCCACTTCGTTGATCGTGCCGTCCCCGCCCACCGCCAGCACCAGGTCTGCGCCCCGCTCGGCATACTCCCGCGCCATCGCCCCGGCCATGCGCGGGCCGGTGGTCGGCGCCACCGTCACGTGATGTCCGTCACGCTTCAGAATCTCCACCGCGCGCTCCACCGGCCCATGTCCTTTGCGACCTAGTTTGCCCGCACGGGGATTGTAAATCAGAACCGTATTCCTGTAGGGTGTGATGGTGAACTCTCCGGATTCCTCGTTAAATTATAAAGGAGAGCCCTATGCGGAATCCCGGTCCGGAAATTGAGAACCTGCGCCAGCAACTGCGGCGCCACGAACATCTGTACTACGTTCTCGACACCCCCGAGATCTCCGATGCCGAGTACGACGCCCTCATCCGCCAGTTACAGGCCCTCGAAGCCCAGCACCCCGAACTGATCACTCCCGATTCCCCCACCCAGCGCGTGGGCGGCAAGCCGCGCGAGGGCTTCGTCAAAGTCCGCCATAGCGCCCCCCTGCTCAGCCTGGATAACGCCCTCAACGAAGATGAACTGCGCGATTTCGATCGCCGCGTGCGGGAGCTCCTCGCCGGCGAGCCTTACCGCTACGTGGCCGAGCTGAAGCTGGACGGCCTTTCCATGGCCGCGCACTTTGAGCGCGGACAATTCGTGCAAGCCATCACCCGCGGCGATGGCGAAGTCGGCGAAGAGGTCACCGAAAACGCCCGCACCATCAAATCTCTGCCCCTCCGCGTCCCTGCCGATTGGCCGCGCTTCGAAGTCCGCGGCGAAACCGTCATGAATCGCCGCGCCTTTGAGCGCCTCAACGCCGAGCGCGACGAGCGCGGACTTTCCCGCTTCGCCAATCCCCGCAACGCCGCGGCTGGTTCGCTCCGCGTCCTGGAGCCGCAGATCACCGCCTCCCGCCGCCTCGATTACTACACCTACTTCCTCCTGGTCGAAGGCCAGCCCGCCTTCGACAGCCATTGGGAATCGCTTGAGGAACTGGTCCGCCTCGGCTTCAAAGTGAACGCGCAGCGCAAACTCTGCGCCGATGTTGACGAAGCCCTCGCTTTCTGCGCCCACTGGGAAGCCCGCCGCGAAGAACTGCCCTACGAAATCGATGGCGTCGTCTTGAAGGTCGATTCGGTGCCCCAGCAGCGCAAGCTCGCGTTCACCGCCAAAGCCCCGCGCTGGGCCATCGCCTACAAATATCCCGCCCGCCAGGCCGTCACCACCGTCGAAAATATCGAAGTGCAGGTCGGCCGCACCGGCGCGCTGACCCCGGTGGCCCACTTAAAACCGGTCGAAATCAGCGGCGTCACCGTCTCGCGCGCCACCCTCCACAACGAAGACGAAATCGAACGCCTCGGCCTCCAAATCGGCGATGCCGTCGTCATCGAGCGCAGTGGCGATGTCATCCCCAAGGTGGTGCGCGTCAAAGAACAGGGCGGCAGCCGCAAGCCCTTCCATATGCCGGCCGCCTGCCCCGTCTGCGGCAGCCGCGTGGTCCGCGAAGAGGGAGAGGCCGCCCGCCGCTGCGTCAATGCCAACTGCCCCGCCCGCTTGAAAGAGTCCGTCCTCCATTTCTCCTCCCGCGGCGTCATGAACATCGACGGCCTGGGCGAAGTCCTGGTCGACCAGCTCGTCGACCGCAAAATCGTCAAGAGCGTCGCCGACCTCTACGACCTGACCGTCGAAACCTTAGCAAACCTCGAGCGCATGGGCGAAAAATCCGCCACCAACGTGGTCGACAACATCCGGAAGTCCCAAAGCAATCCGCTGCCGCGCGTCCTCACCGCCCTCGGCATCCGCTTCGTGGGCGAGCGCACCGCCGTCTTCCTCGCCGAAGCCTTCGGCAGCATGGAACGCATCATGGAAGCCACCGCTGAAGAATTACAGGAGGCCGAAGAGGTGGGCCCCAAGGTCGCCGAGGCGGTCGTTGACTTTTTCCGCGAACCGCACAATCGCGACTTGGTGGACCGCCTGCGCCAGGCTGGCCTGCAGTTCACCTATCGATCCACGCGCCCCAAGGCCGGCCCCCTCAAAGGCCGGACCGTCGTGTTGACCGGCACGCTCCCCACCCTCAGCCGCGAGGACGCCAAGAAAATGATCGAAGCCGCCGGAGGCAAAGTCGCCAGCTCGGTCAGCAAAAAGACCAGTTTCGTGGTGGCCGGCGCCGATGCCGGCTCCAAGCTCACCAAGGCCCAGGAACTGGGCGTGGAAGTCCTCACCGAAGACCAGTTGCTCGACCGCCTCAAACTCGGCTGACGCCGCCCGCCCGAGTCTCCGGCGCCTCCATCGCACGAACGCCGCGCGCCGGATGCTCCACCGCCCCCGCCAGCGCCGCAATCATCTGCCGCAGAGTCACCGGGCCCGGCCGCCGCCCGGCCGGCGGATGCAGTCCTATTCGCTATTCTTCATCAGCCTTTGAATGTGCTTCAGATTGCTCTTCAGTTCGTCGGTGGCCTCATCCACTTGCGACGTGTCGTAGATCACCCGCGGCGTCAGGAAAATGATGAGCTCAGTTCGGTCCGTGTGCAGGTTCTTGGCCCCGAACGCCGCGCCCACCACCGGCAGGCGGTGCAGAAACGGCACGCCCGCCGTGCTGTAGGTGTGGTTCTCGTTGATGATGCCGCCGATCGCCACGGTGTCGCCGTCCTCCACCGTCATCTGTGTGCTCAGTGAGCGATTCGAAAAGGAAGGCGATTGGATGGCCGCGTTGGCCGGCGGCGCTTGCGGCGAGCTCACCTGCTGGTTGATCACCATCGTCACCACGCCGCTCGAATTCACGTGCGCCAGAATCGACAGCGTGGTGCCGCTGCTTACTTGGCTGACCGTATTCGTAAACACCGAGCTGCCGCCCGCCTGCACCCCGCCCGCCACGGCCTGCGAGGTCAACGTAGGGACCTGCGTGCCCACGTTCATGGTGGCGGGAATACTATCGGTCGCAATGATGCTCGGCGACGAAATTACGCGCGAGCGCAGCTTGCTCTCCGACGCATTCAACAGCGCCAGCAACTGGTGGCTCTTCAGCACCAGCGCCCCGGTCGTCATCGTGATGCCGGCCGCTCCGGCTGCCGCCGTGAGCACGCGCGAGAACCCCGACCCGGCGCCCGCCGCCGCCGGTTGCAGCAGCGACTCCACGCCCCCAGCGATGTCGTCGCTGAGGTCCACTTCGTAGATCTTGGCGTCGATCAGCACCTGCCGCGGCGCAATGTCCAGTTGCTCCAGTAAGTTGCTGATCTGCTCGTATTCTTGCGGCGTGCCCTGGATCAACAGAGTGTTGTCGAACGGGTTCGGGATCACATGCGGGCCTCGGTAGCCTTGCTGCAACCCGCCGCTCGCGGGGTTCCCTAAATAGGTGCCCGTTAAGTTGGCTCCGCCCCCCGCGCTGGTAATCGGCCCCCCTCCCTGCCCTCCCGGCGCAAAGCTCGCCGGACCGCCCCCGCCTCCGGCGTTTTGAGCGGCGTACCCGCCTCCCCCATATCCGCCTCCCCCATATCCGCCTCCCCCGTATCCGCCTCCTCCATATCCGCCCCCGTATCCGCCGCCGTACCCGCCCCCGTATCCCATGCCGCCGTATCCCATGCCCCCCGCCCCGCTATATCCCATGCCGCTGCCGATCATCCCTGCGTTGGCTGCGGCCGCCAGCCCCATCAGCGCTTGCGTGTCGCCCGTGTACAGCGCCATGATCGCCAATGCCACCGTCTCCGCCCGCCCGTATCTCAGCCGGTACACGTAGTTGTTCACCCCGCCCGCCGGGACCTTCACCGCCACGTCCAGCTTCTTGATCCAATCCTCCACTTGCGTGAACACTCCCGGGTTGGGGGCCACCGCGATCAGCGTGTTGATGCGGTCTACCGCAATGAATCGCACCGCCCCCCCCTTGTCCGATAGCGAGTACGCCTTGAACACCGAGTCCAGGTCCTTCACCAGGTCCGATGGCCGGCTGTGCGTCACATCGTACAGCCGCACCCGCTGGCCCGCGAACGTGTCGCTATCGAACATGGCGATCAGCGCCATCGTCCGCCTCATGTTCCGGCTGTTGTCCTGGATGATCAGCAGGTTGGCTGCCTCATACACCGAATGCGCCGCGCTCTCCCCTAGAAACGGCGCGATCAGCTTGTCGATCTCGCTGGCCGTCGCGTACTTGAGGAACACCATGTTGAGGATCATCCGCTCATCGTCGGGCAGCGTCTTCGGGTCCGCGTTCACCACCGGGTCGAGCGGCATTTGCGGCACCAGGGTCACCGGAATGATGCGATACAGGTCCCCCACCTGGACCATCGTGGCGCCGTTGACCCGCAGGATCGTCTGCAGCAGTTGCATGTAATCCACCGGCCGCACTTCCCCATACGTGTAAATCGTGACCGTGCCTTTCACCCGCGGATCGATGATGATGTTGATCTTCAGCCGCCGCGCCAGAATGTCGATCATCTCCGAAAGCGACGCACCGGGTAGCATGAAGGCATTGTCGGCCAGCGGCGCCGGCGCTGGGCCGTTGGGAGTAGCTGCTGGAGTCTGGCCGCCGGGTGCGGGCGCTGCCGCGTTGGGGGTCGCTGGCCTGGCCGGCGTCGCCGGCTGCTGCTGCGGGGCTGCTGGCTGCGGTACTGGCCGTGAGATCGGCATCTGCGCCGAGAGCAGTGTCGCTGCTACCCACGCCACCGCCATCCAGCCTGCTAAGAAGTGGCGCATGGGCGTTAGTCCTGCCCGCTGCGCTGGCGCGCCTGTTCCCGCTCCCACACCGCTTGCTCCATCTCGTTCAGCTCCGTCTTTTTCTTCTGCCAGCGCATCGTTCCGAACGCGCTCGGCCGCTCGAACCAAACTGTATCTCCGTCTTCGCTGGCTTTCACGTCCGCGATCCCCCGGTCGGCCTGCGCCGGGGTTGCCGGTTGGTCTTCCGCCCGCATCACCCCGAACGGCGTCTGTCGATAGACCCATGCCTTGCCGTCTGCATCCGTATAGCGGTAGGACCAGGGTCCCGTGGCCACCGCCCCCGCCGGAATCGCCAGCCCCTTCGCTGCCGCCGACTCCGGTCGCGCCTTCGTGGCGCCTGGACTCGTCGCAGGAATTTCCGCCGCGCTCAGGACCAGCGCCGCGCTGCACACTACCATCGACAGTTTCATAAAAATGGATCCTCTTTTTTTGTCTTTTTCTACTTCGCTGTAACCCAGGTGCACGACTCTCCGAATGGCGTGGTGGTCACCAGCTTGCGATAACCATCCACGACAGCCCCCGCCGGCGTGCTGTCGTTCGGAACACAGGAGCGGTACCCGTTGCCCACGTCGTTTCCCGGACCTTGCCGCGTGGGAGTGGGCAGAACCGGCGGCGCTGCCCCAACCGGCGCCGCCACCTCCGTCCGCGCCGCCGACTGCGGTTGCGCCGGCTGTGCCGCGGCCAGCTCGCTCAGCCGCTTCCGCACGGTTTGCCCGTCCCATTCCAATGCAATCTCTTCTGTATTGACGCCCACCAGCTTGAATTGGCCGATCGCCTCTCCCACATGCACCGCCTTCTCCCCTCCCGAGTCCACACTCAGGATCGCCAGCGGTCCGTCTCCCAGATTCATCAGGCCGTAGAAGGCCGGCAGTGGCGGCATGGGTACCGGCGGCGGTGCCGGCGGCAGTTCCACAGCTACCGTCGGGTTTCGCGACCGGTCGAACAGCGTCTTCTGCGCGATATCGGCATACCCCCCGGCCACTACCGGCGGCGCCCCCGGCAGGGCTGTGAACGGCGGTGGCGGCGCGGCGGGCACCTTGCGGCCCAGTTCCGCGGCTTCGCGCGCCTTCCCCGCCCGCCATGACTGCCGCAGCTGCCAGCCGGCGTACACCGTCAACAGCCCCAATACCGCGTTCAGCGCCAGCAGTTTGCGCCTCAAAATTCCGCCACTCCTTTTTTCTCCGGCACCAGCTTCCGGGAAACCACTCCGGACAGGCTGAGCCTCACCTGCACTTTCTTGTCCTTATCGTTGCCGCCGCTGACATTGATTTCTTCCGTGGCCAGGATCTGCGGCCGGTTCGCCAGATCCGCCAGCAGGTTCACCAGTTGTTCGATCCCGCACGTGAACGATTCCCCCACCGTCACTTCGCCATAATCGTTGGCCAGCGGCCGCACTCGCAATTCATCGGCCCCGCGCGCATCAATGCCGTTGGCGCTGGCCGCCTGCCGAATGGTGTCCAGAAGCTGCGCCTGCGCCTGCGCCGCCGTGTCCGCTTTCAGAATCCCGGCCTCCTGCGTCTGCAACTCCCCTTGCGCTTGCTTCAGCACGGCTTCCTTGCCGGGAAGCGTGGCCGCCATTTGCCGCAAGCGCTCCAGACGCCGCTCCGCCACCGGCACCGAATCGATCGACGTCACCACCGCCGCCGAACTGTCGTTGTGCAGCTCCAGGCGAAGGAAAATCAGAATCACCCCCGCCGCCACGATTCCCAAATTGCGCCGGTCCTTGGCGCTCAGTGTCATGGACGCTTCTCCCGGCTCGTGCGGATCTGAAACGACTCCACCGCCCCGCTCCGTTGCATGCTCTGAAACTCCGAATTCTGAAACAGCGCCGACGAGTCGATCAGCTTCAACAGCGGCGCTGCCTGCGGCGCTTCGCCGCTGATGCGTGCCGCGTCCCGCGTCAGATCCAAAGAGCTGCTCCACGCCGGCGGCTCCAGCAGGTGCGTCAGCTCGTTCAACGCGTCCAGGTCGGCCCGCGTCTGTCCACGAAATTGCAGCAGCAGCCGCGCCCGCGCCCGGATACGGTCAATCTGCTGGTCCAACGCCGCGGCTCGCCGCGCCTGCGGCTCCACCTGCGCGATCTCGGCCTGGATCTTCCCCAGATACCGCCGGTCCGCGAAGCTGGAATACGCCGCCATCGAACCCGCCACCAGAAGCAATACCACCCCCAGCACAATCGATGGAAGAAACAAGGTCCGCGAGCTCGCCCGCCGCTGTTCCGGCGGCAGCACGTTCGCCGCCGGAGCCAGCCTCGGGCAGGCCCCCGCCAGCGCCGTGGCGTACGGCAGTGCGTTGCGCGACAAGTCGTTTTCCACCGGGTTCACGTCCGGGCGCGGCAGCACGTCTTCCAGCCGTTGCGGCATCGTCTCCGGCGGCAGCCGCAGTTCCGACAGCGCCAGCACCGCCGCGCGCTCCGGGGCCATGTCGAATTCCGCCGAAAACACCGGCCGCGCCGCGCTCTCCCCATACACCTCGACGCCGCCGGCCGGCGTCCGGCTCCACGCCAGGAAGCCCCCCGCGCGCCCTTCCGCTCCCTCTCCGTTCAGCCGGATCGCTGCATGCACTGCCGCCGCCGAAAACGTAAAGCTCGCAACCGCAATGCCTGCCTCCTGAAACATCTGAACGTACCGCTCCACGGCTTCGCGCCGCGCAATCCCCACCAGCGCCGACGCGTTCGGCAGCGGGGACCAGCCCCAGCATACGTCCATGTCGCCGTACGGGTGCAGCGTGTCCAACAGAAACCGGATGGCGCTTTCTTTGTCCTTGCCTGCCACCCCCGGAAGCGCGATCTGCCTCACGATCGTCTCCCGCCGCGGCAGCATCACCGTCGCGCTCAGGTGCCCCATCCCCGCCGACGCCGCGAACCGCGCGTACTCGGCGCCCCACTCCGCCGCCGGCCGCGTGCCGTAATCGGCAATCGTGCACCGCCCCAGCACCCGAACCCGGGACAGCCGCACCTTCGCCGCCGCCACTTCCAGATCCAGCGCTCCAATCTCGATCCCGATTCCGGAACCGAATGCCAGCAGCTTGCGAACGTCGTTGGGAATCGTCAGTGTCGAGGCCATGCCGCCCGTCAATTGCTCCAGATCGTGTCGTACCACCGCAGAATATGAATCGCGGAGTCGTAGCCCGGCGGCATGAATTTCACTTGCGCCCCCACCGACCGCCGTAAATCCGAAAGCTGCCCGTTTTGCAGCCGCAGCCGCCCCGTGGCTTTCATCGTCACAATCGAGTTCCCGCCCACCCGCAGCCGTGACCCGGCCACTCCGCCCCCCCTCATGAAATCGCTCAGTTGGCCTTGCGTCAGCGGCGCCGCGCGCCGGCGTTCCACCAGCGCGTTGATCAGGTCCGGGCTCAGCCCGATCGCCGCCAGCACTGCCGGTGCAGCCCCGTTGGCATCGATCCGGTCCGTCGACCCGAACACCGACAGGCAGTCCTCCAGGCCCGGCCGCCGCGTCAGCCGCGGGCCTTGGCTCTCTTCCGGCGAAGGAAGGTAGGTTCCGTAAAAAAGATCAGGGGTCACGCCTGGCACCTGCAGTAGTTCCTCGACCTCTTCAAAAGACGCGTGGCGGGCCGAAAAAGACGGTGTCGCCGAAAGATTCGGCGCGCCCGCCCCCGCCGGGCTCCGGGCGCCGGCGATGGCCAACGCAATTCCGCGCGCCCGCGCCGGATCCTGGCCGAGCGCGATCAACAGCCGGTAGATCTCCTCCGGCGGCGCCATGTTGACATTCAGCTTGGCTGCCTCCGGCACGATGTCCACCCGAACCACGCCCGAAGGGAATGTAAAGTTCGCCACCGCCGCGTCCCGGCGCAATCCCGGCCCGTTGGGGTTCTGCACCGCCCACAGAAGTTCGTCCGTTGCCCGCCAGATGCCCCCAGCCGCCAGATATTCGCTGCGTACCCCGTCCAGCGAAGTCGAGGTCCGCTCCGTCTCCCCGCGCACCGTGCTGGACATCGAAAACGCGATCGCCGCCAGCGCCGCCGATACCCACAACACCGCCAGTAGGGCGCTCCCTCCTTGTCCCGCCCCCCGCCTCCTAGAAGTCCCCATACTGGATCTCCGGACTGCGATGTACGTAAATCGGCGCCGTCACCGTCATCGTCTGCACCTGCGACGCGTTCGCTTCCAGCGGCGCCATCTCCACTCGCACCCCCAGCGGCCAGGCCTGCTTCCTCCATGCCGGTTGCCACACATTCGGGTCGTTCGCCCGCGCCCCCGGCGTCAGGTACCAAAAACGGCAGTACGCCAGTTTGTCCGCCAGCACGAACGATGTCGGCCCCACCTGGACCGGCGTAAATTGCGGCAGCCCGCCTCCCGGCCGGACCGTACAGATCCTCCCTGTGCTGCTCGGCCCCCCGTACTGAATTTCGTTGACCACCAGCCGCACCCCCGCGCTTTCCCCGGGGATCACCGCCATCTCCAGGATTTGCGGCCGCCCCCGCCAGCTCTCTTGCAGGGAGTACGTCGAGACCAGCCGCATCACCCCAGCCTCGCCTTGAAAGAACGGCAGCCGATCCGGCGTTCCGCCCGAAGCCCCATTCGGCGCTGCCCCGCAGATCCCCATGACCGGCATCAGGCCTTCGAGTTCTTCCATTAAAATGCGTTGCGCGCCCGCCGCACGGCGGTTGGTCATCAGCTTGTCATCCGTCCGCGTCAGCGCCGAAATCCCCAGCCGCATCGCCATGAACATGCCGAGCGAGAGGACGCTCAGCAGCGTGACCGCGATCATCAGTTCCAGCAGCGTGACCCCTCGCTCGAACCGGCCGCGCCTCTTCATAGACCCGCCGCCGGCGCCAGATCTTCCGGCTTCAGCAAGCGCTGTCGGTACCCTTCGAGCGTGAACGTGCGCCGCTCGCTGCCGGCCATCCACCAGATGCGCAGCTCGACGCGGTCCAGCGCCACTTCGCCGGGCTGCGGATTCGGCGGCATCTCGAAGCTCGACAACCGGGCCTGCCACCCGGCGTTCACGCCGCTGGTCTGATCCGGGGCGAATGTGCCGCTCAGGATCGTGTCCCGCGGCAGACGCGGCGCCACCAGCAGCTCGTTCATTTCCAGGCGTGCCAGTTGCACCGCCCGGTCATAGGCCGTCAGCCGCGCCGCGTTGCGCAGAGCCCCGGAAATCGCCGACAACAGCCCCACGATCGCCACCGCCAGGATCACCGTGGCCACAATCATTTCGAGCAGCGTGAAGCCGCCCCTGCCTCTCGTCCTGGGTCGCGCCCGCGTCACTGTGGATTGACGCTTTCCACCCGCGGAAAGCCGGTCATGGGATCCAGCCGCACCAGCCGGTGCGCCCCGTGACGATTCCCCAGTTGGATCCCGATGCCCGGGACGCTGCTCCCTGGCATCAACAGCAGATGGCGCGGCCCCTCTTCCTCCGGCTCCGGCGGCAGCACCGCCTCCATCGTGATCCCGGCCGGCATCGTCAGCTCCCGCGTGAAACCCGGCTCGCTCGAATACAGCGCAATGCGATTCTCCTTCGGAGAAATCACAATCTCCACCGCCACCTGGTGCCGCTCCGCCCGGTTGGCCGCCCCGTTCAGCATGCTCGACACCGAATCGGTGGCCGACCGCATCCGTACGCTATCCACACCAGCCGATACCGCCGGAAACGAGAGCCCCGCCACCAGCCCGATAATCGTCATCACCACCAGCATCTCCACCAGCGTGATGCCGGCCTGGCCCCCTGGCCCCCGGCCCCTGGCCCCTGGCCCCCGGCTAGTTCTTCCAGCTGACCAGATCCGCATTCAGCCCGTCGCCGCCCGGCTGCCCATCGGCCCCGTAACACATGATGTCGGGTTCGTCGCCGTGGTCTCCCGGATATTTGTAGGTGTAATCGTGCCCCCAAGGATCTTTCGGGATGTCCTTGGGCATGTACGGCCCGTTCCATTGAGTGATCTCGGCCGGCTTGATCCGCAGCGCCTGCAGCCCCTGTTCCGTGGTCGGGAACGTCCCGGTGTCCAGCTTGTAGGTGCCCAGCGCCGTCTGGAAATTCTGGATCTGCGCCCGCGCCGCCGTGATCCGCGCGGTGTCGCTGTGCTTCAACACGTTGGGCGCCACCAGCGCCACAAACAGGGCGATGATCGTCATCACCACCAGCATCTCGATCAACGTGATGCCCGCTTGCCCGTTCCGTCTTCGTCTGCTTTGCTTCATCTCTACACCGCCGCGTCGTTAATGCTCGTGATGGCCAGCATCATGCTCAAAATCAGCGCGCCCACCATGACCCCCATCACCAGGATCACAATCGGCTCGAACACCGCCGTGAACCGCTTGATCGCGGCCCGCGTGTCGTTCTCGTAAATATCCGCCATCCGCGTGAACATCTGGTCCAGCCGCCCCGTTTCCTCGCCCACGCTGAGCAGGTGCGAGGCCAGCGGCGGAAACGCGCCCGACCGCCGCAGCGGCCCCGCGATTCCTTCCCCCCGCTTCACTCCCAGCGCCACCCCCGCCAGCGCCCGCATGATCGTCACGTTGCCCAGCGTCGCCGCCGAGATCCCGATCGATTGCACCAGCGGCACGGTGTTGGCGACCAGCGTCGCCATGGCTCGCGCAAATCGCGCCGTCTCCGCCTTGAGCAGCGCATCCCCCAGCAGCGGAATCCGCAACCGCGTCCCGTCCCACCACAGCCGCCCCGCCGTCGTGCGCGTGTAAATGCGCCACGCGATGATGCTCACCGCCAGCACCGTCGCGGCCATCCACCAGTAGTCCTGCACGAACTGGCTCACCGTCAGCATCGCCTGCGTCGGCGCCGGTATCTTCATCGGAGAGTCTTTGAAGATCCCCGCGAATCGCGGCACCACGAAATTCAGAAGGATAAAGATCGATCCCAACCCCACGCACGCCAGCAGCGCCGGATAGATCATCGACGACACAATATAGCTCCGCAGTTCGTCGTGCGACCGCTCGAATTCCGCCAGCCTCTCAAATATCACCGCCAGCGCTCCCGACGCTTCCCCCGCCCGCACCATGTTCACGTACAGGTCGGAAAAGTATTCCGGGTGCGTCGCCAGACTGTCCGCCAGCGATTTGCCGCCTTTCAGCACGCGCAGCACGTCCAGCACGATGAACCGGAATTCCGCCCGCTCCGTCAACTCCCCGGTGATCGAAATCGCCCGGTCGAGCGGCACTCCCGCGTTGAGCAGCGTCGACAGTTCCTGCGTGAAAAACAAAATGTCGCGCCGCCGCCCTTTCCCGAACGACGGCAGCTTGATCTCAATCGATGAGCCCTTCGGCGCCACGCCCACGTAAATCGGCGTCAGCCCCTGCTTGCGCAGTTCGCGCGCGATTAGCTTTTCGTTGTCGCCCGACAGGCTCCCCGTGCGCATCCGCCCGTCCGCCGCCACCGCCCGAAAAAAGAATGTGCTCGTCATTCAGCCGGCCCCCGGCCCCTGATCCCTGGCCCCTTCATCAGAGCTCCTGCGTCACCCGCATCAATTCGTCCACCGTGGTCACGCCGTCCCGGATCTTCATCCAGCCGTCTTCGCGCAGGTTGCGCATCCCGTTTTGCCGCGCCGCTTGCGTCAGCCGCGATGCGTCTTCATTGCTCATGATCCGCTGCCGGATCTCATCGTTCAACTCCATCATCTCGAAGATGCCCACCCGCGACGTATACCCCCGGCCGTTGCATTCCGCGCACCCCTCGCCCCGGAAGGTCGCCACCAGGTCTCCCTCTGGCGTCATCGCCCGCTTGGCTGGCACTTTGCAATGCGGGCAGATCACTCGCACCAGCCGTTGCGCCAGCACCGCCACCAGCGAGGACGTCAGCAGGTAGTTCTCCACCCCCATGTCCGTCAGCCGCGTCACCGCGCTCGGCGCGTCATTGGTGTGCAGCGTCGAAAACACCAGATGCCCCGTCAGCGCCGCCCGGATGGCAATGTCCGCCGTCTCCCGATCGCGGATTTCTCCCACCATGATCACGTCCGGATCCTGCCGCACTATGTGCCGCAGCCCCGACGCGAACGTCAGTCCGATCTGCGGATTCACGTGCAGTTGGTTGATCCCGTCCATCTGGTACTCCACCGGGTCTTCAATGGTGATGATCTTCTTGTCCGGCAGGTTGATCCGCTTCAGCGCCGAGTACAGCGTCGTCGATTTGCCGCTCCCCGTTGGACCCGTCACCAGGAACATGCCGTGCGGCAGGCTCGTGAAGTGCTCCATCCGCGCCAGCATCCGGTCGTCGAATCCCAAGCGCCGCAAATCGAAGAAATCGCCCGCCGACCGGTCCAACAACCGCATCACCACGCTCTCGCCATACAACGTCGGCAGCGTCGACACGCGCAGGTCCACCTCGCGCCCCAGCACTTTGATCTTGATGCGCCCGTCCTGCGGCAGCCGCCGCTCCGCGATGTTGAGCTTGGCCATCAGCTTCAACCGCGAAATGATCGCCGCCTTCAACTCCCGGGGCGGCGTCTCCTGGCTGAACAGCACTCCGTCCACGCGGAAGCGCACTCGGAATTCTTTTTCGAACGGCTCAATGTGAATGTCGCTCGCCCGCTTCTCGAGCGCATCCGCGATCATGGCGTTCACCAGCCGGATCACCGGCGCCTCGCTCGCCATGTCCCGCAGATGCTCTAAATCCGCAGTCGCCTGCTCATCGTCCCCGTCGCCCGCCAGCGTATGCCGTTCCGATTCGCCGTAATGCTTATCGATGGCGTCCAGGATCTCTTGCTCGGCCGCCAGCACGGTCTGGATCTGCAGCCCCGAAAACGCGCGCACCGCCGCTACCGTCTCGAAATCCAGCGGATCGGCCATCGCCAGCGTCAGAACCGAGTCCGCCATCGCCAGCGGATACGCCCGGCATTGCCGCAGGAACCGCTCCGTCAGCCCTTCGATTTCGGGAGCCTGCGGCGGTGGACCGTCCACCGCTACCAGCGGCAGGCCCAGTTGATCCGAGAGCGCCGCCAGCACGTCGCGCTGCGCGATCAGCCCCATGTCCACCAGGATCTTGCCCAGCTTGTCGCCGCGCTCTTTCTGCAGTTCGAGCGCGCGCTCCAGTTCGTCCGGCTCGATCTTTTGGCGCGCAATCAGGATTTCGCCCAGCCGTTGATGGCGGAGCCCGGGCTCCGCCGGCGCTCCCGCGCGTTCGGATTCCGGAGCCGGCGGGTGGGTGGGGATCACTTACTGTTCTTCCATCTGCAGGTTGTTCGCCAGCGCCGGTTTCCGCTCACCCCGCATCACCACTTGCGCCGGCAGCCCGGCCGTGTTTTCCCAGGGTTGGTACAGAAGCCGGATCGCCAGCACCATCTGCTCGGTTTCCGGCACCGCTCCCAGCGTCGTGGCCGCATCCGCCCACATCTCGCGCATGGCCTGCTTCAACAGCGGCACGTGTTCCAGCTTCCGCTGATGCACCTTCACCGCCTGATCGGCCGGGATCTGCAGCTGGAACGGGCTGATCACGGGGGCCACCACCAAGCTGACCTCCTGGGTGACGATCGCCCCGAATCCCGGCAGGTACAGCACCCGGGCCGGCCCCAGCAGCAGCATCGGATCCGTGCCGCCGGTGCTCGAGATCTTGTTGTCCAGCCGCCGCTCCAGTTGCGTGATTGTCTGATTCGAAACTGCCGGCTTCACCGCCGGCTCCACAATGGCCGCGGGCTTCAGCGGCGCTTGCGCCACGGCCGCCCCGGCCAGCAGCAGTACCGTCACCGACAGTCTCATTTCACTTCTCCGCTATTGGCGAGCGGCGGACCATAACTGCTGCGCGCCACCATCCGGCGCTCCCGGTCCATCCAATCCAATTCGCCGGCCGCGATCAGCAGGCTCGCCTGGTTGCGTTTCTGCATCTCCGTAATCTGTTGCTGGAAGCTCTTCTCCAAACGCGCTGCGCTCACCGCCACCGCCTGGTCGACCGCCGATTGAATCCGCTGCCCCATCTCCGCCTCCGAAATCGAGGCCGGAGCCACCGCCGCCGGCGAAAGTACGCGCGCGGTAAGGGGAACTGCGGGGTTCCCCGCCGCGCGCGTCAAGGAGAAAACGATCAACGCCACCGACAGCATCGCCGCCGACGCGAATCCCAGCCGCGCGGTCGAGCCCCAGAAGGCCGCCCACCCGCGCCGCCACGGCGATGGTTCAAAAATCTTGTCCGATACGAAGGCAATCCGCTGCGGAATCTCTTCGTCCCGCAACGAGAACAGCGCGGCTTCCGTCATCCGCAGCCGCTCCACTTCCCCCCGGCATGCCGCGCAGCCCTTCACGTGCGCTTCCGCCTGCTTGCGTTCGGCCTCCGGCAGTTCCTTCAGCACGTAGTCCCTCAAATCGAATGGCGAGCAACTCATGACACACCTCGCGACTGAATCGGAGCCAGTTCCGCCTTCAGCAGTTCGAACGCCGCGTACAGACGGGACTTGACCGTAGACACCGGACACGCCAGGATTTCGGCCATCTCTTCAAATTTGAAGCCCTGATAAATCTTCAGCACCACCGCCTCGCGCTGTTCCGGCGAAAGCCGCTCCAGCGCGCCCGCCACCGCCAGCCCCAATTCCATCGGGAACACCGAACTGCCGCCCACGACGATCCCGCCATCGGTTCCCGGCGGCTCCAGCGTGTCGATATCGGTGCCGCTTTCCGGCCGGCGTTTGCGGAACTGCGAGTACGCCTCGTTGTGCGCAATGCGATACAGCCACGGCGCGAATCGCCCCGGATCTTCGAGTTTGCGCAGGTTCTGATAGGCTTTCAAAAAAGCGTCCTGGGTCAAGTCCAGAGCGTCTTCGCGGTTGCCCGTAATCCGGAGAAGGTAATTGTAGACACGCTTCTCCCACCGGGACACTAGGAGGTTGAACGCCTCCACGCGGCCCCGGGCAGCCTGTCGGATCAGGTCGGCATCTTCCACCGCCCGAAAGATCAATTCTCTGGCTCCCTGTTCCCTAGACGCGCTCCGTGCTCAAAAAGACGGCAGGAGCCGATTCACCCCCAGTGTACACGCTCGACGAGTCACCGAGTCACCCTCGTCGAGTCACCCAAGATGCGCCGTAATTGCCTGATCCCGTGGCGTTTGGCTCCCGCGCCGGGCGCACCGTGCGCGGCCCGGTCGGGACTCGCCATACGGCCGCCAGGACCACACGTCCCCCAAAAACCCGAGAGAATCCCCTTCTTCCCCCCACCACTCCCATTGGACAACCCTATGTTTCGAGCATGGCTGGTCCTGGCCGCCCTGTCTCTGGGCTCGGCCAGCGGACAGGCGCCGTCCTATTCCGCCGCCAACATCGTCAACGCCATCAATCTGGCCTCCGGGCCCGTAGCCCCCAATTCCTACATCAGCCTGTTCGGCGCCAATCTCGCCTGGCGCGAAGAAAGCCTCACCGTCGAAAACACCGCCGCCGGGGCCCTGCCCCAAACCCTCGCCGATATCCGCGTCTACGTCGCCAACTACGTCGCTCCCCTGCTCTACGCCGGCCCTTCCCAGATCAACTTCCTGGTGCCGGGCAACCTGAGTGTCGGACAGGTCATGGTTCGCGTGGCCCGCCAAGGCGTCACCGGACCCGAGGTGCCCATCACCCTGGTCGATGTCGCCCCCCATCTCTTTGCCTACCCCAACGGGTACGTCCTCGCCCAGCACACCGACTATTCCGCCATCCTGCCCGACAACCCCGCCCACCCCGGCGAAATCGTCGTCGTCTACGCCAATGGCCTGGGAGCCACCCATCCCAACCCGGACCCGGGCGAGATCCCCTGGTATGCCGGCCTGATGACCCGCCTGAGCGATTTGCGCGTTTCCATCGGGGGCTCGGTGCTCACCCCCGATCGCATCCTCTACGCCGGCCTAACTCCTGGATGGGCAGGCCTTTACCAGATCAACCTGAGGCTGCCCGAGGTCCTCGGCCCCGATCCCGAAATCCGTGCCGCCGTGGGCGCCCAGTCCAGTTTGGCCGGCCTCAAACTGGCTGCGGTCTCACAGTAACCGCAACCTCTCCGGCCCGGCCCGCGTTACACGAATAGGCTACAATGTCCTAGGAGATCGCCGATGTGGGCACGGGCTCTGGTTGCAATGATCGTACTGTCCGCCGGCTTACTGGCGCAGAAGCCCGCGCCGGCCGCGCCGCCCGCCGCCGACCCCGGCTTTCGCAAGGCTGACGCCGCCCCTCCTCCCGAGTTCACGGTCGAAATTGGCACCAAACTGCCGTTAACCCTGATCAATAGCGTCAGCACCAAGCACTCCGCCGTGGGCGACCGCGTGTATCTCGAAACCGTCTTCCCCATCCTCGTCAACGGCAAGATCGTGGTTCCCGTCGGCAGCTACGTGGCCGGCAGCGTGACCCAGATCAAGAAGCCCGGCCGCGTCAAAGGCCGCGGCGAGCTCTATGTCCGCTTCGATTCCCTCACTCTGCCCAACGGCGTCACCCGTGATTTCCGCGCCCGCATGAGCGGCCTCGACGGCACCGCCACCAGTGAGGTGGACCGCGGGGAAGGCAAAGTCACCGCCCCCGGCAACAAGAAGGGCGACCTCCAGACCATCGGAGAAGCTGCCTCTTCCGGCACCGCCGCCGGCGGCCTCATCGGAGGCCTCGGTGCCGGACATCCCGGCTTGGGCGTGGGCATCGGCGCGGCCGCCGGCGCAGCCGCCGGAATGATCGGCGTCCTGCTCTCGCGCGGTCCCGACGCTGTCCTGGACAAAGGCGCGACCGTCGAGATGGTCCTCGACCGCCCGCTCCACTTCGGCGAAGCCGAGCTCAACTTCGGCAACTACCAGCCCCCCCGCTCGGTCTATGTGAACCAGCCCGCCTCCAGCGGCCAAAACGGCGGCGTCCCTTCCCCCATCGGCCGCTACCCCTTCTAGCGCCCGTTCCGCTCACACGGCCGGTTCGCTGCGAGTTCCCATCCCCAGCGACGGTTATTATTGCGCGGCGCGGGCCCGTGGCATCATCGTCTCGAGGCCGCCGCGGTCGCGCGCCTCGGTGTATCCCGCTGCCGGCTACCGGAACACGGGCCGTAGAATAGTGGAGCGGGGGCGCAACTCCACCGCTTTCACGGACCGTGTACTTCCCGCGCTATGAACGCTCTCGCCCTAGGCATTGACTTTGGCACCACCAACAGTTCGATTGCGCGGGCAAACGCCTCGGGCAAAGTGGACCTGGCCCAATTCCCTGCGTCGGCTGGAGTCGTGGAATCATACCGATCGCTGCTCTACCTCGATCGGGTCCTGGAGAAAGGCGTTACGCGGATCAAATCGTGGAGCGGGCCGGCGGCCATCGACGAGTATCTTGCCGCGGATACCAAAGGGCGCCTGGTTCAATCCTTGAAGTCGTATCTGAGCAGCCGGGGCTTGAAGGGCACCGAAGTATTCGGCCGGCGCATAACCTTGGAGACCCTGATCGCGCGAATCCTGCGGGACCTGCGAGAGAAGGTAGAAGACCAATTTGGCGGCAAGGTCGAAACCGCTGTGGTGGGCCGGCCGGTGCGGTTTGTGGGAGCCGATCACGACGAGGATGACCATTTTGCGGAGGAGCGCCTGCAGCACGCATTTCACGAAGCCGGTTATCCTCGCGTGAAATTCGAGTTCGAGCCCGTAGCGGCGGCGCAATATTACGAATCGACGCTGAACCATGAGGAGCTAATTCTGATCGGCGACTTCGGGGGCGGTACCAGCGATTTTTCGCTGCTGCGCGTCGGACCTGAGCTTCGGCGGCGCGGGCGCACCCCGAAGGATCTGCTGGGCAACAGCGGCGTTGGCATTGCGGGCGACGCTTTCGACGCCAAACTGGTGCGGAATCTGGTTTCTCCCGCGCTCGGCCGGGGCTCCTCGGCCCGCTCGCTGAAAAAAGTTTTGCCGGCTGTGCCGAATTGGGTGTACGCCAAGCTCGAACATTGGCATCATCTTTCGTTCCTGAGAACCGGCAGCACGATGAACCTGCTGAATAGCAGCCGGGCGGCAGCCTTCGAGCCGGATAAGATCGAGGCTTTGATTCACCTGATTCGAGAAGATCTGGGATATGAGCTTCATCGCGCCGTCCAAAAGACAAAGTGCGCCCTGTCCGTGAATCCGGCGGCGAACTTCCATTTCTCGGATGGAGTCATCGAGATCGAAGCAGAAGTAGAACGAGGTGAGTTCGAAGAATGGATCGCCGAGGAGTTGGCCCGGATTGAAGCGTGTGTGGATTCGCTCATCGAGGCTTCCGGAGTATCGTGCCGGGACGTGGACATGGTTTTTCTGACTGGCGGATCGTCGTTCGTGCCGGCAGTCCGGCGCATCTTTGAAACGCGCTTTGGCGCGCAGAGAATTCGCACGGGGAACGAATTCACGTCAGTGGCCCGAGGCCTCGCGCTGAAGGCTGTTCAGATCACTTAGGTTTGATGGAAACTGCCCGCCCGGTTGCCTCGCGGACCGACGCCGGTCACAGAGAAGTGACCAGGCCCACGGAGAGCGTGAACGGCAAATATCGGTGGGATCCGGGCCGGTAGGTCGTCGCGGTTGATGGCGGGCCGCTTGCGAAATGGCCCGGCCCGACATAAGCTTCATAAATACCTGGTTTCTTAAGGAGCGCTCTCGTGAACCGGACATTCTCTCTTCTCGCCCTCGGCTGCTTGTTGGCTACGGCGGCCCTTCCCGCGATTACCGATCCCGTTAAGACCGAGTCCGGCTCCGTCGCGGGCGCCTCGAACATCGATTCGACCGTTCGAATCTACAAAGGCATTCCCTACGCCGCGCCTCCCGTCGGCGATCTGCGCTGGAAAGCGCCTCAGCCGGCCCCCGACTGGGGAGGCGTTCGCATGGCGGACCAGTTCGGCAACGTTTGCACCGCCGGAGGGGGCGGAGGCCGTGGCCGCGGTGGACCGGGCCGGGGCGCACAAGGTCAAGGCGCGCAAGGTCCGGGTGGACAGGCCCGCGGAGGCGCGCCCAGAGGCAACCCCAATCCAGCCGTCGCTGCCAATCCCGGACGCGGTCCGGCAGGCCCGCCCCCCAGCGAGGACTGCCTCTACATCAACGTTTGGACTCCCGCCAAGGCCGCCAATGCCAAGCTGCCCGTGTTCGTCTGGACCTACGGCGGCGGCTTCACCGGCGGCTCTGGCTCGGATTCCTGGTATGACGGCGAGACCTTGGCGAAGAAAGGCATCATCGTCGTCACCTACAATTACCGCCTCGGCATGTTCGGCTTCTTCGCGCATCCGGACCTGACCGCCGAAGATCCTCACCACACGTCCGGCAACTACGGCATGATGGACTGGCTGGCCGCCTTGCAGTGGGTGCAGAAGAACATCGCGGCGTTCGGCGGCGATCCGCGCAAAGTCACCATCGGCGGCGAATCCGCCGGCTCGATCATGGTCGCCAACACCGTCGCCTCTCCGCTAGCCAAGGGCCTCTTCATCCGCGCGATTGGGCAGAGCGGCGCCTGGATGGGTCTCAGCATCACGAAGATGCGCACGCTGGCTCAAGCGGAAGAGGCCGGCAAGAGAGCCGCTGGAACGCACTCGATCGCCGAGCTTCGTGCGATGTCCACCCAGGACTTAGGCCAGAACCTCCGGGGAGTCCAAGCCGGAATCATCGTGGATGGTTATATCCTCCCCGAGGATCAAACCATCACCTACACGAAGGGCAAGCAGCTCGACGTCGATGTTTTGATCGGCTCCAATCACGACGAAGGAACTTTCTTCCAACGCGGCGGCGTCACCGCGGAGCAAGCCCAGGGCGACGCGAAACGAGTCTATGGCGAGCTCGCCCCGGATTTCCTCAAGCTCTGGCCCGCCTCAAACGATGCCGAGGCCGCCGCCTCGGTCCTCGCGCGCAGCCGCGATGAGGTCGGCTGGCACATGCGCACCTGGGCCGAACTCCAGACCAAGAGGGGAAAGAAGGCATACCTGTATTACTTCACGCACGTCCCTCCGGGCAATGGAGCGCGAGGCGCGACGCACACGGCGGAGATTAGCTATATGAACGGAAATCCCCGCGGCGCGGCCTGGACGGATGAGGACAAGAAGTTGTCCGAGGTCATGACCTCCTACTGGGCCAACTTCGTGGCCACCGGCAACCCCAACGGCAAAGGCCTTCCCAAGTGGGAAGCCTACCATGCCAAGTCGAATGATGGAAAAGCCATGGTCCTCGGCGACACCGTCGAGTTTGGCCCGCAAATCGACGTCCCTCGACTCGAGTTCTTCGACAAGTTCTACGCCATCGAGCAGAAGCAGTAAGGGAATCGAGACGGCGCATCTCGGACTTGCGATTACGAGGACACGCGTGCCGCGTGGGCTTGGCTTTCCCTAGAGCCTACAGACCGCTTGACAGTTAACCAGCGGGTCTCTTTTCGCCAATCACTGGGGGAGGCGGTCAGAACTTAACAAACCTCTCCGACCTTGCAGGTTTACAGGTGGAGAATCGCGTGCCGGCCAAGAACTTCTTACTTAATTGGACCACCCGATGGAAGTCGAAGTGGACATCGCGGGGTCCACGTCTGGGTGTTCCATCCCTTCGGCCTCCTCCAGGAGCGCCGGTGAGCGCCGGCAGCACTGTTCGTGCACGGGGGTCACGCCGAATTTCTTGCACCAGTACTCGACCTCCGACTCTTCGTGAATGTTCACTCTGCTCGCGTCCTGCGGAACGGTCTTCGCCGTTTCGTCAGCCAAAATCTCCTCCGTGCAATATGCCTCTCCCATTTTCGCGCGCTCTGGTCGTTTGGGAAGCTGCAATCCATCCCAAGACGCGCCACAGACCCGCAACAGGTGACGAAATGCGCTCCCGGCTTCACCGACGAGCAGTCTTTCAGAGCTGAACCACAACCCAGGAGAAGTCCGCGATTTCCTCGTCGGTATAGACTTCAAATGCCTTCATGTTCTTATTCGTGGCATCCAGATCGTAACTGATGACGTGAGCGCCGGACTGGCCGAGCAGCGCGCTCGCTGCCGTGGCAAGGAAGGCATACTTCGACGGCAATCCCTTGAGCGGTTTCGGAAACGTGACCTTTCCTCTGTGCCCGCTCGTCTTCGCATTACCCGCTTTGATGATCGTGTTCATGATACAGTTCTCCTCCGGTTACTCAGCAGCCTCTCGCTTCCGTCCTTGGTTGAGCCGGATCGTTACCCGTTCTTGCGCTAGCGGCGCAACCTAGTGATTCGGCCGCGAGATCGTTCCTCTCATGACGAAGTCAGTAACCTCCTGGGTCGTGAGATCCAAATTCCCCGTCGCGACTCCGCCGCCGCTCGCGCTTGAGAATCGGCCGGTTCCACCGGTAATGACGAAGACACCGTTTATCGCAGCCGTGGCTGGGCTCGTAAAGACCAATTGCCCGGAGTGCGTTCCAGAAATGGCGTCCCCATTAGCGCCGGTCAGAATAAAGTGCCCCGACGTAAATGCGCCGGTCGCCAGACTCAGGCAGTGGGTTTGGGTTGCGGTAAATAGGCCCAGATGGGTCGCATGACCCGTCCCTACACCCTCGACCGGGACCAGGGGGGCAGTGCACGTCGGCAAGTTTCCACCTGGTATCGATGAGGTGAATACGGCGACAAACGGCACCTGGTCCGCCGCGAGGGCGAATACCGCCGCCGTAAAAAGCAATCCAACTAAGCGCTTCATATCGTTACTCCCTAAGCTGTGTGATTTCAGATTGCGCCGCTAACAGAGCGCGGAAAGCTGCGAGCGTCGGCGAAAGGAGGGAAGCCGAGACAGGGATGCTCGAGTCGGCAGGTGCCGGACGCTCTTACAAATAGACGAGCCCATTATCGCGCCCTGCACTCTCGTTTGCGAGAGGTAAATACCTGAAGGATCTTTGCCCAGAACCTGTGGACGGCGAATTCCAAAGTTGGCGTGAAATCAGCCGGTTAGCGGGCCCTGTTACGATTGTCGGGATGCGCGACTTCCTCGTTCTTTTGCTTCATTTAATCGTCACTCTGATGCGGCCGGCAAAACCCGGCGGGTTCCGCAACGTGGTCGCCGAATCTGTCCTTATCCGCCATCAGCTTCTGATCCTGAATCGCGGCCGTAAACGCGCGCCTAACCTGCGTGGCCGGGATCGACTAATCGCCGGTTTGTGCACTCTCTCCATCCGCCGGGAGCGCATCCTGCGTTCCACGATCGTTTTGAAGCCTTCTACACTCCTGAATCTTCACCGTCTGCTGACCAAGCGAAAGTATCGCTTGCTGTTTTCGCCGAGGTGCGCGCGTGGTCCAGGACCGAAAGGGCCGGGCAGAGAAATCATCGACGCCGGGTTGGCGATGTCCTCGAATCGCCCAGCAAATCGCATTGGCGTTTGGTGTTGAACTCGACAAGGACGTTGTTCGACGCATCCTAGCTAATCATTACTCGCCTAAACCGAATGGCGCAGGTCCCTCCTGGCTGACCTTTCTCGGTCACATGAAAGATAGTCTGTGGAGTTGCGATCTGTTCCGCTGCGAGTCGGCCACGCTGAGAACGCATTGGGTTCTCTAGTGGTGATGGACCAATTTAGCCGGCGGATCATCGGATTCGGTGTCCACCGTGGCATAGTTGACGGTGCCGCCTTGTGCCGCATGTTCCAACGAGCGATCCGGGGACACGGTCTGCCCGAATACCTGAGCTCGGATCACGGCTCGCTGTATTGATTCCAGCAGTGGCAGGCCAATCTTCGAGTGCTCGGAGTGACCGAAAATCAAGGCGGTTCCCTATGTGCCGCTATCCCATCCGTTCGTCGAGCGACTGATCGGCACGATTCGGCGCGAGCTTCTGGACCGCACACTGTTCTGGACTGCAGCAGATTTGGAGACCAAGCTTACCAATTTCCAACATTACTATAATGCTTATCGCACGCATGCTGGGTTGGCGGGCCGTTTACCAGAACCGGAACCGGATTCAGTCGGTTTTGTACCTATACATCGCGGCTCTTATCGGTGGCAAAGCCACTGCCGAGGGTTGTACCAGACTCCCATCGCAGCTTGATTTATGAATTCGCCATCCACAGGCAACTGTTGGTGCACGGGCGATCGCAGGAGCAAGTCTTCTCCTCGCTGCCACTGCACCAGCCGTCTGGGGTACTCGTTCGACGGAAGCACTGGGTACTTTGCCACCGGATACCGTCATCAGTGCCTCGGATTTTTCGACCGTACGGGCAGAGAAGGTGCGCGCGGCGCGACGCACACGGCGGAGATCAGCTATATGAACGGAAATCCCCGCGGCGCGGCCTGGACGGATCAGGACAAGAAGCTGTCCGAGGTCATGACCTCCTACTGGGCCAACTTCGTGGCCACCGGCAACCCCAACGGCAAAGGCCTTCCCAAGTGGGAAGCCTACCATTCCAAGTCGAATGACGGGAAAGCCATGGTCCTCGGCGACACCGTCGAGTTCGGCCCGCAAATCGACGTCCCTCGGCTCGAATTCTTCGACAAGTTCTACGCCATCGAGCAGAAGCAGTAACGGAATCCGGGCTTTCGCTGATTTGGCCCTGGCGGCCGTCTCAAAACCAGAGTCATACGATCACCGAACTTCCGGAATTGTCTTCCCTTATTCTGCAACCACTTCCCGCGCTCACCGCCCGTTCTCCGCGCCGGCGTCCGTTACCCTGGAATCGACAGTATGGCCACGGTACAACTACCCGAAGCGAATCGTCGAAATTCGCAACTCTCCCCCGGACCTCGCACCGAACAGGGCATGGCCGGTTCTCGTTTCCAGGCACTCCCGTCCGGAATCCACGTCCCCGATCTCATCATCCCCGGCGAAGACCCCGCCGATCTC
>JAIQFS010000027.1 GCA_020073145.1 Terriglobia bacterium | reverse complement strand
TCCTGGCCAGGAGAAAACCGCCGAGGCCGGCACGGTGAGAGCCCGCCTCTTTCCGATTTCAGAGTAACAGGCGAATTTGCAGCTTCCTGGCCGTGCGGCGCTAAGTGATTGGAAATGGGAGCACGAATTTCGAATATTCCGGTGACTGGGTTTCGCGATGGGAGCTGGAGCGAGGGTTAGAGCCCGTTGCTACGGTGGTTGACCAGGGCCAGGAATTCGTCGCGGGTCTTCTTGTTGCGGCGGAAGGAACCGAGCATGGCGCTGGTCATGGCGCCGGAGTGCTGCTTCTCGACGCCGCGCATCATCATGCAGAAATGGCGCGCTTCGCAGATGACGCCCACGCCCACCGGGTCGATGGCATCTTGAATGGTCTGCGCGATCTCTTGGGTAAGGCGCTCCTGAATCTGCAGGCGGCGCGCAAAGGCGTCGACGATGCGCGGAATCTTGCTCAATCCGATCACGCGGTTCTTGGGCAGGTAGGCGACGTGGACCTTGCCGAAGAACGGCAGCAGGTGGTGTTCGCACATGCTGAAGAACTCGATGTCCTTGACCACCACCATCTCGTCGTACTTGACCTCATACAGGGCGCCGTTGATGATCTTCTGAATGTCGGTGCGGTAGCCGTGGGTCAGGAACTTGAGGGCCTGGTCAACGCGGACGGGCGTGCGCAGGAGGCCCTCGCGGCCGGGGTCTTCGCCGAGGATGGAGAGGACTTCCTTGATCATCGGAGCGATGCTGCGCTCGTCCTGGGGGGGCATCACCTTGACAATGGCTTTATTCGATTTCATCGGCATTCACTTCAAAGATGTTGCGGGGGGTTTCCTCGATGCGGACTTTCTCAAGGCGCGGCCAGTCGCCGGCGAACACGGCGCCCCAATGGCGCTTCAGCCTCCGGCAGATCTCGATACCGAGGTTCTCGGAGGTCGGCACGGCCTGCCGAAAGGAATCGACCTCGGCGTTCAGGTTGAGTTATGGCCGTGGCCGTACGGGCGGTTGCACTTCCCGTAGAGGCGCTGGTTCTCATCCTCGCTCAACAGCGGGGAGTGGAGCCGGTGAGAAGCAGCGAACTGGTAGCGCCGGGTCACGCGGAACACGTCATTCTCCTAAATAGTCCACGTACAAATCGGGCGTCTCATAGAGGCGCACGCGGCGCAGGGAGCGGCCGGCCCCGTTGAGATGCGGCGCCAGCCGCCGCCAGATGTCGCGGGCCACATTTTCCGGAGTCGGAATGACGCGATCGAAGGGCGGCACTTCGTAGTTGAGGAAGCGGTGGTCATAGGGCTGCACCACTTCGCGGTCCAGCACCTCTTTCAGATCCTTGAGATCGAGGACCATTCCGGTGACCGGATTGGGCTGTCCTTCGACGCTCACTTCCAGGACGTAGTTGTGCCCGTGCCCATGGGGGTTGGCGGCCGGGCCGAACAAGCGACGGTTCTCCGACTCGGAGAGATCCGGGTTGCGGCAGACGTGGGAAGCCGAGAACTCGATTTTACGGGTGATGACCATGGGCCTCTTGTTGGACTCCGGACGCCGCTCTGGGGATACAATAGAATTATAGTTTTTTCCCATGCAGACCGTCAAAATCAACCGGTTCCTGCGGGTAGGCATCAGCCTACTCGCGATCACCCTGGTGTACGTAATCTACGCGGCCATTCACGAGCACATCGTGGAGGCAGGAGACGCGGCGCCCGGGTTCACCGTGACCACCGAGAAGGGCCGTTCGGTGTCGCTTTCCAACTTCGGCGGCAAGCTGCTGGTGCTGAATTTCTGGGCCTCGTGGTGCCAGCCATGCGTGGAGGAGACGCCGTCACTGAGCGCGTTCGCGGAACAATACGCGAACAAGGGGGTGGTGGTGCTGGCGGTGAGCGTGGACAAGGACCCGGAGGCGTACCGGAAGTTTGTGGAGCGGTTTCACCCGGCGTTCCTGACAGCGCGCGACCTGAAGGTTCACGCGGACTACGGCACGTTCATCTACCCGGAGAGCTACGTGATTGACGCGAGTGGGAAGGTGTTGCGGAAGTACGCCGAAGCCAAGAACTGGATGAACCCGGACATGCTGTCCGACGTCAACTCGCTGCTCTAGCGTCCATGCGATTCGCCGCTGCCATCCTTGCCGCCGTGCTGGCCCCGGTATGTCTGGGCGCGTCGCTCGTGGATGACGTGCACAGGCTGGTGGACCATCACGATCTGACGGAAGCCGACCGCGAGGTTCGGGCGGCGCGGGCCCGGGAGGGCGCGACCGCGGAAGTGGCCGCGGCTCTTTCCTGGCTGGCCCGGGGCGCGCTAGCGACGCACGATCTCAACCGGGCCGACGCCTATTCGTCCGAGACGCTGCAGATCTCGCTCCGGCTGCTGGGGATGCGGCGGATCGATAACGACCCGTGGCTGCCGACGGCGGTGGGCGCCGCGATCGAAGTCCATGCCAACCTGCTGGCGGCCCGCGGAGAGATTCCCGAAGCCTTGGATTACCTGCGTCAGCAATTGAAGACCTGGCACGGCACCTCGCTGGAGGAGCGCATCAGCAAAAACATCAATCTGCTGGGCCTGGAAGGGAAGCCGGCGCCACCTCTGGAAGGCGCGTCGCTGGCGGCGCTGCGTGGGAGGCCGGTGCTGCTCTTCTTTTGGGCGCACTGGTGTCCGGACTGCAAGGCGGATGTGCCGGTGATCGCGGCCATTCAAAAACGGTTCGGCCCGCAAGGCCTGACGCTGGTAGGGCCCACGCGATTGTATGGATACGCCGCCGGCGGCGACCCGGCCTCGCCCGAGGCCGAGAAGCGGTACATCGAACAAGTGCGCCGGCAGTATTACGGGCCGCTGGGAGCGTTTGCCGCGCCCCTCAGCGAAGCCAACTTTCAAGCCTATGGCGCCAGCACCACTCCGACGCTGGTCTTGCTCGACCGCGCGGGGATTGTGCGCTTCTACCATCCGGGCGCGGTGACGGAAGCGGAGTTATCGGCGCGAGTTCAAGCAGTGTTGCGGTAGGGGACTCGCACTTACGCCGTTTTGCGCTTGCGCGATTCGACGGCTTTGGCGCGGAACCGGTCGTAGTGTTCCAAGGAATGGATCAGAGTGTCGATCGCCCGGCGGCGGGCATACAGTAATCTCAATTTCTGTTGCGCAGGGGCCAGGAGGAAGGGGGAGGGTTTCTTCCGGAGCATAGCACTAATACATCTATCAGAACGGGCGAACCATTACAATGAAAAACCGAGGGTCCGAAGGGCATTTGATGGGTTAGGGAAGTGCCTACTAACTAAAGTGAGTTCGACTTACTATCGGCGTGTCCCTGCCACTTATGAGCCTTCGAGCATCCTGGCAATCCGCTTGGCATCATTGGGCACGATCACGGGCGCGTTGCCGAAGGTGGAGCGAAGCTTGGCGCCGCTGGGGGCTTTCAGGGCCCCGGTGTGGTAGCGGTAGATGTAATCGGGGTCTTTGAGGACATTCCCCGTCAGCACGGCAACCACGTCGGCGTCCTTGGCGATCACGCCGCTGGCGGTCAGTTTGCGGATGCCGGCCAGGGTCGCGGCGGAGGCGGGTTCGCAGCCGATGCCGCACCGGCCGATCACGGCCTTGGCGTCGGCAATCTGCTGCTCGGTGACCTTTTCAACGGTTCCCTGCGAGGTGGAGACTTCGTGACGGGCCTTGGGCCAGGAAACCGGGTCGCCGATCTTGATGGCGGTGGCGAGCGTCTCGGGGTGGACCACGGCGGAAAGCCGGCGGGCCTTGCGGCGCATCAGGCGGTAGAAGGGAGCGGCTCCCTCGGCCTGGATGACGGCAAGCCGCGGTAAGCGGTCGATCAGGCCCAGGTCTTTCATTTCGCGCAAGGCCTTTCCGAACGCGGAGACGTTGCCGAGATTGCCGCCCGGCAAGACGACCCAATCGGGCGAGCGCCAGTCACGCTGATCCATCATCTCAGCCATGATGGTTTTCTGGCCTTCGATGCGAAACGGGTTGATGGAGTTGAGCAGGTAGATGCCCAGCCGCTCGGCGAGTTGCCGCACCAGCGCCAGGATCTGATCGAAGTTGGCCTTCACTTGGAGGGTGCGCGCGCCGTATTCGAGAGCCTGGGCCAGTTTTCCGTACGAGATGTTGCCGTGCGGAATGAAGATGATGGGCTGGAGGCCGGCGGCGCTGGCATAGGCCGCCATGGAGGCCGAGGTATTGCCGGTGGAGACGCAGGCCACGCGGGTCATGCCCAGACGCAGGGCCTGCGCCGTTCCGCAGGTCATGCCGTTGTCTTTAAAGGAGCCGGTGGGATTGAAGCCCTGGTGTTTGAAGACCAGGCGATCCAAGCCTCCGTACTGGGCGGCTTGCTTGGACTCGAGCAGGGGAGTGTTGCCCTCGCGCAGCGTGACCACGCCGTCGTAGGAGGGCAGGAACGGAATGAGCTCGCGATAGCGCCACACGCCGCTTTGGTCGAGGGGCGCATTGGAGGCGCGCCGGTCGCGCCACAGGCGGCGCAGCATGGGCGCGGACTGCTCCGGCTTGTCGTAGACCGCTTCCAGCAATCCACCGCACTGGGGGCAGTTGTAAATGACTTGCGTGATGGGGTAACGCGCGCGGCACTTTTCCTCGAAACAGATCAGCTCGGCTGCCATGAAGTCTTCATTGTAATCGGCCGAACCGGTCCCCCGCACGAGCTTTTGTGTGCTATGACGGAACCAGGGCGCTTGTATGGATGCCCGATCCATCGGCACAGGGCTCTGGTTGCTGGCCCTGCTGCCACCCGCGGCGCTGGCTTGCACGTGCGCGGCATCATTAGGAGTTTGCGAACGGTTGCCGGACGCCGGCGATCCGAACCGGGCGGTCTTTGTCGGCACGGTGATGGGGGTCTATCCCGGTTTCCGCGGGCAGGTCGACTCCTGGCGGCGGGCCCAGCTCTCCATCAGCGAGCGCTTCACCGGCGCGACCGCGGCGCAGGTCGAGGTGTTGACGGGGCTGGACGAGCCTTCGTGCGGATTCGAGTTCGCGGAGGGGAAGAGCTATCTGGTGGAGGCTTTCCGGAGTTCGGGGGAGGAGCACTGGCGCGTGCAATCTTGTTCCCGGACGCAGAAGCTGGAGCATGCCGCGGACGACGTGCGGGTCTTGCGGGCCTGGAAGGCAGGCCGGCGGCTGCCCGCGTGGATTCAAGGCGACAGCGGCCCGGGTCTGCGGATTCGGTTGCGCGGCGCCGGGCGGGTGATGGAGACGGTCTCCGACGGCCGAGGCCGATTTGCGTTTCCCAATCTGGAACCCGGCACCTACGAAATCGGAGTCGCCTCTTCCGGCCAGCAGGCCCGGACGGTCGATTTGACGCAGGCGTGGTGCGCGCAAGTTTCGGTTGCGGAGGATCCCTGGCTGCGGTGAAGGCCGATCTGACCGGGGATCGGTCGTGGTGTACACTCGTTTTGTGGGGGGAGGGGCCCTCCGGCGCGTAAGCCCGCGCGATTGTAACTGACCATCGGGCATGTGGTATTTTGCCAGCTAATTCACTCCGAGGAGGAAATTGAAGATGAAGACGTTCGTTCAGGGTCTCACCCTTTCCGCGTTGTTGATCCTACCGGTTGTGGCCGCGCTCAAAGTAGCCGATCCGGCTCCTGATTTCTCGACCCGGGCTTCGTTAGCAGGAAAAGAATTCAGCTTTTCCTTGCGCGACGCGCTGAAGAAGGGTCCGGCAGTGGTGTACTTCTATCCATCCGCCTACACCAAGGGCTGCGATCTAGAAGCGCATACCTTCGCAGAGAACAAAGAGAAATTCGATGCCGCGGGAGCGACGATCATTGGAGTCTCGGCCGACAGCATCGAGCGGCTCAATGCGTTTTCGGCGGACCCCGATTATTGCGCGGGCAAGTTTCCGGTTGCCTCCGATCCGGATCACAAGATTGCGGACTCTTACAATCTGAAGGCGCAGAATGGGCCCGCGGGCATGAAGGATGTGCGCGGCACCGAGATTGGCCATGCGTTTATCGAGCGCACCACTTACGTCATCGGTAAAGACCACAAGATCATTGCCACACTTTCCTCAGCGGACGACAAATTGTCGCCCGATCAGCACGTGACGAAAGCGCTAGAGATCGTTCAGAAGCTCGGCAAATAGCGGAGCAAGCAATCCACTCAAACCGGCCGGATGCCAACACCGGCCGGCACTGCCGTGGGCGTTCGAACCGATTTCCCGCCATCACCAGCGTGTCACTACTCTTGGGACGGTATGTACACCCTCGCAAGATTGGACTAGAGTGAATGAATCTAGAGCCTGAGTCGGAGGATGGCAGGTTATGAGCGCTGCTTCGAGAAAGGAGATCGAGGACGTTTGGCGTCAGCGTATGCTTGACGTCAGGCTTCGTCTCGATTTCGCCCGAAGTTACCTTGCGGAGATTCAACGGGATGTTCAGGCCGGAGCCATTCCGGCGCCAGATGGTGATTTTGCGTACGGAAACGCGATTCGGGCCGATCGCGAAGCGCTGGCCGAATACGCGAGGGTGCTGCGGATCTTCACCGATTTGACGTTACACGGCCGGCTTCCCGAAGACAATGAAGAGCCGCCGCCCAGGGCCCAGCAAGCGGGCGGGGGCTCCTAGTAGATCCCGCACGACGCTTTTGTTCGAGCACGGCGGCACCGCGCAACCCCTGCAGTGCTCCCGCGCAGGTACTCTCTGCTGACAGCCGGCGAATCGCTTACGCGAGATCTTCGGGGCGAATCGGCAACTTGCGAACACGCTTGCCAGTCAGGGCAAACAGCGCGTTGGCGACGGCCGGACCGGCCGTGGGAGTGCTGGCCTCACCAATGCCCCCAGGGGCGGCGTGGCTGGGCACGATGTGTACCTCGACCACCGGCATTTCGTCCATGCGCAGCGGATCGTAGGTATTGAAGTTCTGCTGCTGGACACGGCCGCGATCGATGGTGATGGCTCCCTTGAGAGCCGCGGATAATCCGTAGACGATGCCGCTCTGGATCTGCTGCTCCAAAATGGCCGGATTGATGACTTCGCCGCAATCGACGGCGCACACCACGCGGTGAACGCGGGGCTTTCCCTTTTCCAGGGAGACCTCGGCCACTTGCGCGTTGAAGCTGCCGATGTTGTTGACGAGCGAAATGCCGCGCGCCCGGCCGGCGGGCAGGGGCTTGCCCCAGCCGGCTTTTTCGGCGGCCAGTTCCAGCACGGCCAGCGCGCGAGGCGTCTTGGCCAGCAAGCCACGCCGGAATTCGAACGGATCTTTCCCCGCGGCGTGGGCCATCTCATCGATGAAGCTCTCGGTGAAGAAGGTGTTCTGCGAATAGCCGACCGAGCGCCAATAGGTGGTAGGGATGCCAGGCTCACCCTGGTGATACTCCACCTGCAGGTTGGGAACGTCGTAAACCAGATCGGCGATGCCTTCGACCGCGGCGCGGTCCACACCATTCTGCATTCCCGCAAACGACGGGCACGCCGTGCGGCTCATGAAGGAGACGGGATTGCCTTGGGCGTCCAGCCCGCCTTTGAAAGTGGTGAGAGAAGCCGGACGGTACAGGTCGTGCTGCATGTCGTCTTCGCGCGACCAAGTGACTTTCACGGGTCCGCCGATGGCTTTGGAGACTTCGACGGCATCGGCGATGAAATCGTCTCCGCCGCGCCGGCCAAATCCACCGCCCAGGAAAAGGGTGTGAATCTGCACTTTCTCCGCGGGCAGGCCCGTGATCTGGGCCGCCTTCTGACGCGCGGCGGTCTGGATCTGCGTGGCCGCCCAAACGTCGCAGCCGTCGGCGCGCACGTGCGCCGTGCAATTCATCGGCTCCATGGGGGCGTGCGACAGGTACGGCGCTTCGTAGACCGCGTCCAGTTTCTTGGCGGCGGCATTGAGTGCCGTGTCCGCGTCGCCCACTTTGCGGGCCACCGCACCCGGCTTGGCCACCAGGTCGGCGAACATTTGCCGGATGCCGGGGCTCGACCACTTGGCCACGGGGCCTTCGTCCCACTGAATTTGCAGAGCCTTGCGGCCTTCCATGGCGTTCCAGGTGTTGTCGGCGACGACGGCAACGCCGCTCGAAACCGGCACCACTTGTTTGACACCCGGGACGGCCTTAGCCTTGGTGGCGTCGAAGCTGGCCACCTTACCGCCGAAAACCGGACACTTCGCGATCACCGCGAACTGCATGCCCGGCACTTTGGCATCGATTCCAAAGACGGCCGTGCCGTTCACCTTGAGGGGCGTGTCGAGGCGCTTGAGCGATTTGCCGATGTAGCGAAATTGCTTGGGATCCTTCAGCGCCGGCGTGGTGGGCACGGGGAGTTTGGCGGCGGCTTCCGCCAGGCTGCCGTAGGTCAGGCGCGCATTGGTGGACGTGTTGAGGACCGCACCATTTTCCGCGCGGCACTGCGATTTGTTGACGCCCCACTTCTGCGCGGCCGCCTCCACTAACATTTCGCGGGCGCTGGCGCCGGCGGCGCGCAGCGGCTGCCAGCTGGTGCGCACGCTCAGGCTGCCGAACGTGCCCTGCAGCGGTCCGTACAGCTTGGGATCGACCGGGGCCATTTCGGTGCGGACTTTTTTCCAATCGCACTCCAATTCCTCGGCGAGGATCTGGGAGAGGGACGTGAGCGGGCCTTGCCCCATCTCGGACTTGGCGCTCACAAAAGTAATGGAGTCATCGGCGCCGATGTGGACGTAGCCATTCAATCGAGCCACGGAGCCGGTGGCTTGCGCGGCCAGCCGCGACGGCAGGGCGAAGGTGAGGGTCAGGCCGGCGGCCCCGGTGGCGCCGGTCTTGAGAAAATCGCGACGATTGACTTTCTTCACGGAGTTCATGCCACACCTCCCTTATTCGCTGCGCCGTTGGACGCGGTCAGAATCTCCGAAGCGCGGTGAATCGCGGCCCGGATGCCCTGGTAGGTGCCGCAGCGGCAGAGATTGCCCTTCATGACTTCGTCGATATCGGCGTCGCTCGGCTTGGATTTCTTAGCCAGCAGCGAGGCGGCCGCCATGATCTGCCCGGATTGGCAGTAGCCGCATTGCGGCACGTCGTTTTCGAGCCAGGCGCGCTGCACGGCATGAGTGCTATCGGGGGACAGGCCCTCGATGGTGGTGATGTTCTTACCGGCGATGCTGGAAACCGGCGTGATGCAGGAGCGGATCGCCTGTCCATTGAGGTGGACGGTGCAGGCGCCGCAGAGCGCCATGCCGCAACCGAACTTGGTGCCGGTCATGCCCAGCGTGTCGCGTAAAACCCAGAGCAGCGGCATGGCCGGGCTGACGTTGACCGCCTGCGGCTTGCCGTTGACGTTGAACTTGATTTCTGCCATGCAACCCTCCTGGAGTGCAGCCTGGTAAAGCTCTATAAACGATATCACGTACTATGGAGGCATGTTCGCCGTCCACCTGGAGAAGGGGGCGGTCACCGTGGGCCAGAATCCGGTCCCGGCCCGTCCGGAAGGGTTCGCGCTGCTCCGCCTGTTGTGCGCGGGAATTTGTAATACCGATTTGGAATTGCAACGGGGATATTATGATTTTGCGGGCGTTCCCGGGCACGAGTTCATCGCTGAAGTGGCGGAGGCCGATTCGGGGGAACTGGTGGGCCGGCGCGTGGCCGGCGAGATCAACGTGGCCTGCACTCGCTGCGAGTGGTGCCGGCGCGGCCTGGGACGGCATTGTCCCACGCGGACCGTGCTCGGGATCGTCAACCAACCCGGCGCTTTCGAGGAATTCTTCGTTCTTCCCGAGCGCAACCTGCACGTGATACCGGACGGCATTGCGACCGAGCGCGCGGTATTCACGGAGCCGCTGGCGGCGGCCTGCGAAATCCTGGATCAGGTGGCGATTCCCGCGGGCGCCGCAGTGGCGGTGCTGGGGGACGGCAAACTGGGTCTGCTGGTGGCGCAAGTCCTGAACGCGCGCGGCTACCGCGTTCATCAGTTCGGACGCCACCCCGAGAAACTGCGGATCACCGCGGCTGCGGGGGTGACGACCGAAGTGGCGGGCGAGACGCTGCCCACGGCGGCCTACGATTGGGTGGTGGAAGCCACCGGAAATCCGGAAGCGCTGCGGCAGGCCGCCGCCATGACGCGCCCGCGCGGCACTTTGATTCTGAAATCGACCGTGCACGGGCTGGTGGGAATCGACACCGCGGGGATCATTGTGAACGAGCTGACGCTGGTAGGCTCCCGCTGCGGGCGTTTCGAAGCGTCGCTGCCGCTGCTGCAAGATTCCCGCATTCACGTGGAAGAGATGATTTCGGCCCGCTATTCGCTGACGGAGGCGCCGCAGGCGTTCGAACAGGCGGCCCGGCGGGGAACGCTGAAGGTGCTGCTGTACCCGTAGCGGGTAGTACGGCAGCGCTTCTGGAGCGGTACTCAGGCGGCTGCGTTCGGCCCGGCGCTGTGATATTCATATAGGGCGCGATTTCTTAGGCTGTCATCAAAGGAATTCCGGCTCATGCAGACTCTGGGATTATCGGACTCGACACCGCGCACCGAGAGTCGGCTGAAGAGCCTCTTTTGGCCGACCATCAAGAACGACGGCGATCTCGACTACCTCACCGAACAGGCGTTCTGGATCTGCGCGATTGTGGCGGCGGTCAGTGAAGGCTTCTCGGCTCTGGGAGGGCATCCTTTCCTCGGTCTCTTGGATTCCGTTTTCTTCTTCCTCGGGGGCGTCGGCATGCGCATGCGCAGCCGGGCCGCGGCCGTTCTTGCGTTTGGCGTGTATCTGTTGAGCGGAATCGTGCTTCAGATCACGGTAGGTCAAGGCTTCAACATCATCCGGATGATCTTCCTCGCTTTGCTGCTGGCCAATATCCGCGGCATGTGGCTTTCGGCATCCTGGTCGAAGAGTGAGACGGAGCCGCCGCCGGTACGGCTGAATGAGACCTGGCGCGACAAGTTATCCGATCAACTTCCGCCGGTGCTTTGGCCGAAGACCCGGTGGCTGTTCTTTGTGGTGGCAGGGATCGAAGTGTTGGCGCTGCTCCTCCAGTTGTTCCCGATTGCCCCTGCCGGCAGCGGGCCCGCGGCATAGGCGCCGGCCGCGCTCGGTTACCCCTCTGCCTCGAAGATCAAACGGAGATACGACCGGGCGCGGTATTCGATGCGCAAGGGCAGGGGGCGCGGCGCGCCATCCTCCACCCACAGCCGGAAGTCCGACTCTTTGCCGGCGGCTTCGCGACGCACTTTGCCGGTCACCGCGACCACCTTGGCCCCGGCGGCAATCAAACCGCGCTGGCGGAAACGGTCCGCCGCCTTGGCATCGGCTGACTTCTGCAGCCAGAGGCGATACGGCCGGCCGGCGTATGCAAAACGGGCCGCGGTGGGAGCGGGCTGGCGCAGCGCCTCGGCCAGGGTTTCGAGGAAAGGCCGCAAGGCCGGGCCTCGGGCGTCCCCTTCGAACGGCCGGGGCGAAGCCGTCGACAAAGCCATCCGCGCGCGTTCGATCAAGTCGCTTCGATTCTCCACCGACCAGCGTGCCGGCGCTGAGAAGTGAGCGGCCACGGTTTCGACAGCGCCCTCCTTCATGTGGCCGTCGATGGCGGTGTAGGCGGCGTCCGCGGCGGTGGGATGCAGGGCCTTGCGGGCGTCGTCGGCGGTCTCCTCGGGCGAGGCCGTCATGAGACCGAAATAGAGCGACTCAGAGGCGCCGTCCGGCGCCGTGCGCGACATCTCGCGCAGAAAGCCCAGCCGGTTGAGGCCCGCGGCGCGCTTCGGGTTGGAGAATCCCATGAACTCGAGAAAGCGCAGGGAAGGGGCCTCGCGCCACTCGGCGCTGCCTCCTCCAACGTTGGGCCAGCGCACCAGGGGCACCGAGAGCAAGAGCACCTGGGCGTCCGCGCGATAGCGCCTCTGCTGGCCCGTGTCCGCGGCGGGCTCGGCCGCCCAGATGAGGAGGCCGGGGCTGTTGGTGTCGGCCGCAACGGCTCGGATCGCGCCGCCCAGTACGGCGCCCCACAGAATCCGGAGACTCGCGCGCCGCGTGAGAGACCGGTTGGCGAAGATCGTGTCGGAGGCCCTCAGACTTTCCAGTGTATCGTTCGCGCAGCGGCGGCTGACAGGGTACCATCGAGACATGGCGGTCGTTCCAGGGCGAATATCCCGTCGAACCTGGCTGGCGTCCAGCGTGTGGGCGGCGCGGGCGCTGGCCAATGAAGCGCCCGGCGCGAAGGGCGAGGTTTTCGAATCGGAATGGAAACGGTACGCCGACCCAGCCACCGAGTTGGAAGTGTTTCGCCTCACGGAGCCCTCGTACAGCAGCACGGTGCCGGCCTATTACAACCGGATCATCTCCGGGAACAGCCGGTTTCTGTTGTTCTGCTGCGATCGCAGCGGGTCGCCCGAAGGCTTTCGGATGGATCTGAGGAGCGGCGAGACGCGGCGATTGACCGAGCAGAAAGACCTGGATGGCGCCTCGCTCAACCTGCTGCCGGACGGCCGGTCCTTCTGTTATTTCGCGGACCGCACGCTCTATCTCGCCAATCTGGCGACCTTCAAGGCGCGCGAGGTCTACTCGGTGCCGGACGGATGGGAGCGCGGCGCGGGATTGACCGTGACGGCGGACGGCGCGCACGCGGTGTTCAGCGAGCGGAGCGGCGACCGGGCGCGGATCCGGCTGGCGGCGCTGACGGCGCGCGGCGCGGATCGCACGGTTTTGGAGACTCCGTTCGGGATCGCGGACGCCATCGAGCGTCCGCTGCGGGCGCAGATTCTGTACCGGGCCGGGCAAGCTTTGTGGCTCGTGGATCTGGATGGCCGGCACAACCGGAAGTTGAAACTCGCGCCGGGCGGCATCGGGCCGGCGAATTGGGCCGCGGACGGGCGGACGGTGCTGTATCTGAATTATCCCGATGACCCCAGCCAGTTGAACGCCATCCGCGAAAGCGCGCCGGACGACGACACCGACAAGATGGTGGCGCCGACCAGCCAGTACGTGCACTTCGGGTTCAATCGGGACACGTCGGTATTCGTGGGGGCCAGCCGCAACGTGGCATCGCCGGTGATTCTCATCCTGCTGCGGGTGACGCGCCGGGAACTGGTGTTGTGCGAGCACAAAGCCAGCCATCCGGAAACGGTGGCGCCGCAGTTCAGTCCCGACGCGCAGCGCATCTATTTTCAGAGCGACCGCCACGGCAAACCGGCGCTCTACGCCATGCATACCGAGCGCCTGGTGGAAAAGATCGGCGCCGATAAGGAGTAGCGCCGCCCCGCCGCGGCTGTTCGGAATTGGGACCGGGCGTTCGCGAGCGGGATCGCAGCGGCTGGCCCAGCGCTCCCTCTTCGGAGTGCAACCAGTCGGGAATCAGAGGGTTAGCCGGACGCCGGAGTTTGGCATCGAACCTGTACAAGAGGGCGTCGTGGTGACGCCATGACGACTGATTCGCCGCGCGCTCTGATCGCCGATGACCAGCCCGACGTAACCGAGGCCCTGCGGCTTCTGCTGAAGCGGGAAGGGTATCAGACGGAGGCGGTGCATTCGCCCCGTGCGGTGCTCGACAGCCTTTCGGCGCGGGACTTCGACCTGCTTCTGATGGACCTCAACTATGCGCGCGACACGACGTCGGGGGCCGAGGGTCTGGATCTGCTGGGCCGCATCCGGACGCTCGACAGCAGCCTGCCGGTGGTGGTGATGACGGCCTGGGGCAGCATTCCGCTGGCAGTGGAAGCGATGCGGCGCGGCGCCCGCGATTTTGTGGAGAAGCCCTGGGACAACTCGCAGCTGCTTTCGACGCTCCGCCAGCAGATCGGCCGGCGCTCTTCGGGGCGGGCGGCTGCGCGCGAGGAACGGCGCGACGCCGTGGCGACGCAAAAGGCACTGCTCCCGAGGACGATTCCGCAGATTCCCGGCTGCGACATTGCGGTGGAATGGACGCCGATGAAAGGCGTCGGCGGCGATTATCTGGACCTGATCCCGGTGAGCGGAGGGCGGGTCGGCATCGCGGTGGGCGATGTGGCCGGCAAGGGAGCGCCGGCGGCGCTGCTGATGTCGAACTTGCAAGCCGCGGTGCGCACGCTGGCTCCGGACGTAGCGGCGCCGGCGAGCCTGATGGCGCGCGTGAACGGGCTGGCCGCCGCCAATCTGGCCGCCAACAAGTTCATCACGCTGTTTTATGGCGTGCTCGAAGGGCAGCGGCTGACTTACGCGAATGCGGGCCACCCCGCGCCGATGCTGGTCCACGCCGACGGCGAATCGCAACGGCTGGACGCGGGCGGGGCCCTGCTCGGCGTCTTTCCCGATTGGCCGTACCAGCAGGCCGAGGTGGAACTGCGGAGCGGAGACCGGTTGGTGTTGTTCACCGATGGCATGGTGGAAGCCGAAGACCGCGACGGTGTGGAATTCGGCGAAGAGCGCTTGCTGGCGCTGGTGGCCGCGAACCGCACGCTGGACGCGGCCCGGCTCCGCCAGCAGGTGATGGGCGCGCTCGGCGTCTTCACGGGCGGGGCTTTTCAGGATGACGCGACGCTGGTGGTGGTCGCCATGGTGTGAGGCGGGCTTGCACCGGTCACGCCTCCGTACTCCGGATCACTCGCGGAGGGCGCGAAGGCCAGCAGGGCCGGCGAGAGGCCGGTGTCATGCTCTGCCGTGATGCTGCTTGCTGCGAACCCGCTGCAACGTGAAACCCAGGAGAACAAAAAACCAGGAACTCAACGGCGAGATGAATAGAGGCTCCGGGACCTCAGCAAATTCTCCGCCTGATACGCTGTCGATGAACTTTGTTGAGACATCGGCTGGAAGACCCAAAGTCCCGAGCAACGTACCCTCAGTCGAGTAGTGTTCCAGGTCGAACTGGGCTGTTGTGGGGTCATTCAGCCACAGAGTGCTATCCTGCGGGTCGAACGCCAACGCGGAATTTGTGTGTCCTGTACTGAAGGAACTCAGCAGGACGCCAGACAAGCTGAAATCGGCGATTTCACCGGTTCCACCCGCCTGACTCAGCCAGAGCGAATTGTTCGATGGATCGTACGAAATGCCAGACCAGACATCACTCGCTCCGAGAATTGTGAAGAGAGCCACTGGATTAGTGTAATCGAGGTTGGTCTGGTAGACGGTTCCGCTGACACCGTCCACCAAGTAGTTGGTTCTCGTATCAGTCGTTGAGTCGGTTACCGCAGTACCGGGCGGTAACGCATTCGCATAAACGGTACCGGTGGAGCTTCCTTCCAGGGTATACTGCCCTCCGCCTGTGCAGGCCCACTCGCTTGCGGGTCGAAAACAGACAGTCCGAATTGTTGTGTCCACAGCGATGGGCAGAGAGAGAGCGTGGTCTCCTCCCATCAACCACCAATTCGTGAACTGACCCGTCTGGGTGTCGAGGGCATAGACTGCATATCCGTAGCCTTGAGCCAGATCCGAATGATGAGCGGTGAGAAAGAGTGTGTTGCCCTCTGCCGGAAGAGCGCCGGCCAGGGTCAAGAACACGAAAGTTGCCAGGGTTGTGGATCGCGGCGACACAGTTCTCTCATTCAAGAAAAATACCTTCGGTATATTGTAAACTCGAACTCGTCCACCCGAGAATGGACCAGAGGTACCGCGTGCAGCCGTCTCGTACTAATCCCTGAAACGTCTCGGCCTATGCCAGTCTCAGATTCACCCAGCCTCCGATTCCAGGGGTAAGCAGCAAACGCGGCCCAAACGAAGGGAGCCGACAGGAAGGGAGGCCCGATGGACCGAACTGGCTGAGTTGAGGCGCGTGGTCGTGGCCGCCATGGTGTGAGGCGGGCTTGCATCGGTCAGGCCTCCGCGCTTCGGAGCAGTTCGCGGATGTGCCTGGCCACCACCTCCGGCGCTTCCATGGGGATGAAGTGGGAGCGCTCGGCCAGCAGGACATCCCGTCCGCGGGGAAGGCGGGACGCCAACAGCGGGTCGGTGGGAGAGGTGCTGAAGCGGCGTTCGCCCGCATACCCCGCGCGCAAGACCGTCACCGGTTGGGTCACCGCCGGAATCACGTCCTGGAGGTTCGCCTCCGGCTCCTTGGAGCACTCATAGATGGAGGCTTCGATATCCGGAGGGCAGGCCAGCACGAATTCACCAGCGTCGGGCAGCAGACCGAAGTCGCAATAGGCCCGCAGCATTTCCGGCTTCCAGTGCTCGAACGGCGGGCGGTGGCGGAAATGGTCGAACATCTGGTCGGGCGAGGACCAGCGGGCGCGGCGTTTGCGGACGAACGCCACATCCATGGCGGCGCCGTAGGCTTCGGGCGGCCACATGGTGGGATCGACCAGCACCAGCCCGCGGAAGGCGTTGGGCCGCGCGGCCGCCACGGCGGTGACCGTGTGTCCGCCCATCGAATGCCCGATGCCGATGGCGCCTTCCAGGCCCAAACCTTCGGTGACCGCCAGCATGTCGAGGACGAAGCCGCCCCAGTGGTAGGGAGGCTCGGGTTTGCTGCTGCGTCCGTGGCCGCGCGCTTCGATCGCCACGCAGCGCCGGCCCGGGAACTCGCCGATCACCGGATCCCAGCAGCGTCCGTGGAAGCTGGTGGCGTGCGCGAACAGCAGGGGCGGATCTTCCCCGGGCCACTCCCATACCGCGAACTGCAGACCTCGGGCCGCAATCTGCCTCAGTTCGGGGCTGCGCGTCTGGGGGATCGGCACCTTTGGGATTTTCGCACAGGCGCGGCGCGGAGGGACGCCCGGCGGTGGATCGAGCGGTGCGGGCCGAAGAAACGGTAGAGCAGCGGACTGATTATCAGCTTGGGCGTCCGATCCGCTGTCCCTCTGCATCTCTGACGAAAGAGCGGAGCGGCTCGATTTACAATGGTCCTGATCCGTGTCCTTGTCATCCTTTGCTGAGCCGGAGAAAGGCCCTTGCATCCATCACCCTACCTGCTTGCCCTGCGTTATGCCGTAGCATTCTGTCTCGCGGTCTACCTGGCTGGCCAGGTGAAGAAACCCGACCGCCTGGCGGGTCGGTTTTTTGCGTGGCTGATGAACCGCAGCCATGCGCCGCTGACGGACTGGGCGTTTCCGCACCTGGAGATTCCCGGGAGCGCGACGGCGTTGGACGTGGGCTGCGGCGGAGGACGGACGATCCACAAGCTGGCGGCGCAGGCGGCGCAGGTTTACGGGATCGATTATGCCGCCGGAAGCGTCGTTGCCTCGCGCGCGCACAACCAGCGGCTGATTGCAGAAGGCCGGGTGCATGTGGAGCAGGCGTCGGTGTCGCGGCTGCCGTTTGCGGATGACCAGTTCGATGTGGTGACAGCCATTGAGACGCAGTACTATTGGTCGAATCTCCAGGGCGACATGCAGGAGATCCTGCGCGTGCTGAAGCCGGGCGGGCGGCTGATGGTGGTGGCGGAGAGCTACAAGGGTGCGCGCAACGATGCCGTGCTGGGACCGGTGATGAAGCTGCTGGGCTCATCGCGCTTGAGTGTGGACGACCACCGCGCGCTGTTTCTGGCAGCCGGATACGAGGGCGTGGAGATCGCGGAAGAACGGCGGCGGGGGTGGATCTGCGCGATCGGTGCCAAGCCAGGCGCGTAGTTGGCGCACTCATTTCGAGCCTGGCGCGGTGCACCGTGTCGGGAATCAATCGAGGTCGAAGCAGCGCCAGACTTCGGTAAGGTCGAGTTTGAAACCTGCCACGGGGGCCAGTCCCACACGGCGAAATGCAGACCTCGGGCCGCGATCTGCCTCAGTTCGGGGCTGCGCGTCCGGGGGATCGGCACCTTTGGGATTTTCGCACACGCGCTGTGCGGAAAGACGCGAGGCCCTCTGGAGTAGAATTGGGTCACGGGCCCTTAGCTCAGCGGTTAGAGCAGCGGACTCATAATCCGTTGGTCGATGGTTCAAATCCATCAGGGCCCACCAAGGATTTCTGGCTCTACGTCCGATTCTGCCCGCGATCTCAGGAGGTTCGACCGGGCGGCGTGCTGGGGCACAAGTTGGACACCGGGGGCACGAATGGACCGCGCGATTGAGGCGTAGTTCGCATTGTGCGGTTGTGCAATCAACTCGCCTTCCGCAGGACGTCCTCTACTGCCTCGGGGTGCTTGGCGATCACCGCGAGCAGAACTCGAGTCGGCGCATCCGGCCGCGCGCGGCCCTGTTCCCAATTGCGTAAGGTGGCCGGCGGGAAACCGAACTTGGTTGCGAACTGCGCCTGGCTGAGGCCCATCTTGGTACGGACCTCGCGCACATCGACTTCGGGTACGTGCACCGGCGTCACGTGGACGTCGTCATTCTCACCACGCGTCCACGCAACGGCCTGCTCGAGTCCCTTGATGATACTCGCGCCGACCGTGGACCGTTTCTTCGGCACGCGCCCGGCCGCCTTCTGCGCGGGCCGCTTGGTCTTGGTATTCCTGTTCATGGCGCCCTCCTACTTCTTCCCCGGATATCCCCCCGCACGCCGCCAGTCTCCCGCATGATTTCGCCGGCCTCCGGATTCGCTCCTACGAACGCCACTAATGCCTCGCGCTCCGAATCTGCCATGAGTCGCGTCGCCTGCTTCAGGAACTCCGCAGTCTCCACCACCGTCATGGGAGCGCCGGCCATGCACCTTTATAGTATTACGCAATTTGCGTATAGCGGAAAGTGGGGCGGCACGGCGAAGCTGCAATTGCGTCCGCAACGCCGATAGACTTTCGCCCTGCCTGCGTGGAGGCAATGGAAGGTCCACTCCTGCAAGTTGCTGATAAATTTGACGCAGAATAGCGTATCGTGCACGGCCAAAGCCCGGACTCATCATCCGTTGGCCGATGGTTCAAATCCATCAGAGCCCACCAGTAATTTCTGCGGGAACAACGTGCGATTTCGTCCGGTTCTTTGGCGCCGGGATTGGGCGCAGCGGGGCCCCCTGGAAAAAGGTACGTTGTGCCGGTGGCGCGGCGCGCAAAACTTGCACACGCGGAAGCGTTCGTCTTAGGACTGGCCGACCGCCGCGGCGATGGGCGGCTCGCTCTTCACGGGCTTGGTGACGGCTTGCGGCTGCGGCCGGACAATGTCGATGCTGCCCTTGAAATAGGCGCCGTCATCGATGCTGATCCCCGCGGTCCGGATGTCGCCGATCACACTGCCGTGATCGCGAATGGCCACTTTATCCGAGACTTCCACATTCCCTTTGACCGAGCCGAAGACGATCACTTCGCGCGCCTTGATGTTGGCCCGGACCTTGCCGTTGGGGCCTACCGTCAACGAGCTGTGCGATTCCAACACGCCTTCCACATCGCCATCCACGAACAATTCCTCCTGCGCCCGGATTTCGCCCTTGATGCTCATCGAGGCTCCGATGGAAGCGACGGGCCGGGAGGTGGGCGGCGCGGGCGCGGGCGCGCGCGGGGGCATGGCGGCGGGTGGTGCGGCGTTGCGGTTGGGCGGCGCCTGAGGAGGCGCTGCCGGATCATCAGGGCGTTTGTTCCACACGTTGGTTTCTCCTTCTGGGTTTGGATCTGAAGAACCGTATTCTGTGCATTCCGACTGCCAAACGCGACTCGCGCGGCCGGCGAGTCTGGACGGAAGCGGCACTGCCGCGTCTCAGGGTTTCCGGCGGCGCCGGGCTTTCCACAACAACAGCGCACACAACGCGAGCAGGAGGACCACGCTGTAGATCGTATTTCGAAGTGGCGACATCGGTCCTCTTGTCTTTCGCGAATGCGGACGAGTTCCGCGATCGCATCTCGACGAACAACCCTCACACAAGTTATAACAGATGGCCGTGAGCAGGACCGAGCGTGGTTGGCGCCGTTCGGGGGCCGCCAGCGAGGACCACAACCAAGGGCAGTATGGGTTAACCGGGGTTAGCAGGAGAGGCTGGCGAGAGGCCCGGCGCATCGGGATTTGCCCCGCGCCTGCTAACCGGAGTGACTACGCGCGGACCAACGGTTACCTGCTAACCCTGCTGCGCCGATACTGGTACCGCAACGGTACACTGCTCCCTGGGACCGGCCCGGCGGCTTGTGGCAACCTGGATCTGCTATGACGATTACCTACGCAAACGGAACCAAAGTCGAAGCCATCGTGCTGTCGCGGTCAGAAGAGGGAATGCGGATTGCTCTCCGGGGATGCCGGGATTCGGTGGAGTTCGTCGCCGGTCCGGGCGGGACCTGGGTCTCGGAGTCCGGTGAAATCGTACGGATGGGGAACAACCCCTTGTACCGGACCGCAGCCGATGCGCTGGATGAGTTCCTCTGCCCGCAAGATCTGGTAGAGCGGTTGGTGGGTACTCTGGACGTTGCTCCCCTGTACGCCTCGGCCGCGGTGGTGTAAGAGCTGCCGGGGCCGGTCGGGATTCGGTGACCGCCGTGGACCGGGAGGGTTCCCTGGCGGGAATCGCCCGCCGTTGCCCGGTGACGAGGTCTGAGTGACGATCGAGCGCGTCAAGGGTTGGGCCGATCGGCCGGTCGAATGGGGGCTGCTCCCAGCGCCCCCACAAAGGCGACGGCTTTGGCCTGGGACTCGGCCAGTTCTTCTTCCGGAACCGACTCGGCCGTGATGCCACAGCCGGCGAGATACCATACGCGGTCTTGGGAAGCCATGGCTGTGCGGATCGCCACCGAAAGCTCCATGTCCCCACCCAGCGAAATCCAGCCGATGGCGCCCATGGCCGGGCCGCGCCGGTAGCCTTCCTCTTGAGCCGCTAACTGCATGGCGCGAATCTTGGGCGCGCCGGTGATCGACGCCGGCGGAAAACAAGCGCGCAGCAGCTCGGCGGGGCCGCACTCCGGCCGCAACTGGCCGGTCACCTCCGAATAGGTATGATGCACGGTGGGCAACGACACCAGCTCGGCGTGCCGCGCGACCGTCACCGAGCCCGGAGCGCACACGCGCCCGAGGTCGTTGCGAGTGACGTCCACGATCATGGCCAGTTCGGCGCGATCTTTTTCGCTCGATGCCAAGGCCGCGGCCAATTCCCGGTCCTGTTCGGGAGACCCACCCCGAGGCCGGGTTCCCTTGATGGGGCAGGAGCGCGCCAGGCCGCCACGGACGCTGAGAAAGAGTTCCGGACTCACGGACAAAACGGCGCTCCGCGCCCCCGTGCGCACCAGCGCCCCGTGAGAGGCTGGGCTGATGCTGCGCAACCGCAGGTACAGAGGCCAGATGTGCGCAAACGGCAGCGCGGTCTCAAGGCGGCGGCACAGGTTGACCTGGAAGAGCTCGCCGTTGTAAATGCGCTCGACGGTTCGCGCGACGGCAGCCTGAAAGCCTTGATCGGTAGGGCAACTGGTGATGGGGCCCGCCGTGAAGGCTGGGGCCTTGGTTGCGGATTCCTTCTGGAGGAGCTTCTCGAGGTCTTCGGCGCGGCGCGTCCTCCACGCACCGGTTCCGCACAGCCGCCAACCGTCCGGGCCTTTCTCCATCCGCCAGTCATAGAGCGCCAGGTGCAGATCGGGCAAATCACCGGACCGGCGCGGGGGCTGGCGGACCTCTTCCAGTTCGTTGCCCAGTTCGTACCCCAGATAGCCGCACAGCAAGGCGGAGGACGGTCCGCCCCATGCGGCGAGGGCCGCTTCGATCAGGTCCAATCCGTGCGTCTTCAGCCGGGCCGTGCCGCGCGGGCCTCGAATGGTGGCGTACCCGTTGCGCACGGTGACGCGGGCCACCGGATCCACCAGCAGCCGGGTCTCGGCCGGCTGATCCAGCCAGAGGAAATCCCGCTGTCGCCACAATGCTGCCGCGACATCGGTGACCTCGTGGGTCCAGGGCAGACGGATGTTGTGAGATCGAGCATCGCTGGGAGGCGGCGGCAGGACGGCGCGGAGGCGCTCGACCAAAGCTTGCCGGGACGACGGCGTCAGCCGATCGGACCACATGTCTCAATCCTGCAAAAAATTGCGCAGCAGTGCACCACCGTGCTCGGTGAGAAACGATTCGGGATGGAACAGAACCCCCTCGGCGCGAGTGCCGCGCAGGCGGCAACCCATGATGATGCCGTCCGCGGTCCACGCCGTCACCTCGAGGGCGGGCGGCACCGACCGGGGCTCCACTTGCAGGGAATGATAGCGGGCTCCCCAGAAGGGGCTGGGCAAATCGCGCAAGACACCCTGACCCGCGTGGCAGACCGGAGAGGCTTTTCCGTGCACGGGATGGCCCGATGGCGCCACGGCGGCCCCGGCGACGGTGGCAATCACCTGCATGCCCAGGCAGACGCCGAGCATGGGAATCCTGCTGGCGAAGCGACGCACCACGCCGGCACAGATGCCGGTTCGCTCAGGCCCATAGGGCCCCGGCGACAGGATCACGCGCCGCGGAGCGAGCGCGGCGGTTTCCTCCAGATCGATGCGGTCGGACCGGCGGACGATACACCGCGCACCGAGGCCTTCGACCGCTTGCACGAGGTTCCAGGTAAACGAATCGTAGTTATCGAGGATCAGAACGTCCGTCATCGATGGAGCACGAGCCGGCGACTTTTCGAGATCCTGTGGAGGCGCTACCGGGCAAGGATTGTAGTGTAACATACGGGCCCGCGCGAGCAGCTGAACTCGGACGGCTGATGCACCGCGGGCAGGTCTGGACTCGAGCACACGGGGTGGGCCAGCGCCGTCGCTCAGCCGGCGCTTTTCTACCGAGCCGGGCGGAATTCCAGCGTGTTTTTGGCTGTGATGGAGCCGAACTGCATCGGATAGCTGCGGCCGTTGTAGTAGTCGGCCCACTGGTCTTTGTAATGCCGGGAGAGGATCTGGCCGGACTGTCCGATTTGGATGTTGAGGAGCGATTGCTCCCAGTTTCCGAGATCCGCGTCCATGCGCATGGAGGGAGCTAACTGGCGCGTAGTCTGTTTGACCGTTGTGGCGGAACCGCTCATGGGCACCGTGCCGATGTCGAAATAGGGGCCCAGCACGGGGACGGCGTGCAGGATGGGGTGATTGATGGTCACCTTCCAGTACGCGCCATAACGCCAATGATTGAGGTCGCGGCCCTGGATGCGGCCGCCTTCTTCGACGGCATCGGCCAGCGCGCGGAGCAGCATGGCATCGTAGTCATCGAACCAGCCGGCGGGCCGGTCGCGGAGCAACTGGTTCACCACGGCGGGCGCGAGCCGGGAATCATAGGCCGCTCCGTTTCCCGGCGAGGCGCTCTCCGCCACGGCGGTGCGCACGTGCTGATACAACAGAGTTGCCAGAAACGGGGCCGCCTGGTCTTTGCCCATTTGCCCGTTCCAAGCGCGCAAGAACGCCACCGCCTGGTCCAACTCGGGGCCTGGGGCGCGACGCTTCTGGTAAGCGGCCGCCACCTGATCGGCCAGGTATTTCATCGGCGCCGAGTAAATATCGGTTTGAATGGCCAGCATCTGGCCGGCGTGCCAGTCTTTCCGGGTGGAGAGCAAATCAAAAATCTGGCGCGATCGCGCCGGGGGTGCGAAGTTGCCGCTCACCGGATAGGGATAATCGGGCGGAAATGGATTCTGGTTGGAAGAAACGATCAGACCGCGCGGCGGATTGAACGCCGACGGAAGCTGGTCAAAGGGAATGTACCCGTCCCAGTCGAAGGTTCCCGAGGAGCCGTCCACGGGCACGTCTCCGGAGTAGCCGCGGCGTTTGGGCAGCTTGCCGACGGCGTGATAGCCGATATTGCCATCGGTGTCCGCGTACACGAAATTGGAACCCGGCCCCGGAAAGCGCGAGAGGGCGGCGGCAAATTGCTGCCAGTTCTGGGCGCGGTCGTATTCCAGGATTGGATACTGAAAGATGGCCGGGTCTTCCGCCACCCAGCGCAGTACCATGCGGTCGCCGCCCTCGGTGACGAACAGCGGCCCGTGGCGCGTGACCCACACCAACAACTCGACCGGCGGCCGGCCTTTGACGCGGATCACTTCCCGCTCCGGCCGCGCCTGCTCCACGCGGCCCTGGTACAGGTACTGGCCGGTGCGCTCGTTGAGTTTCTCGATGTAGAGGTCCTGGACGTCGAACTGGAGATTGGTGATGCCCCAGGCGATGTGTTGATTGTGGCCCACGATCACGCCCGGAGTGCCGGGCAGGGCGACGCCCGCCACGTCCAGGCCCGGCGCTTGGAGATGGGTCATGTACCACACGCCGGGCAGCGCGTACTCCAGATGCATATCGTTAGAGAGCAGCGGCCTGCCCGAAGCGGTCCGGCTCCCGGCCACGACCCAGGCGTTGGATCCGGGATGCACTTCGTCGCCGGCGCGCACGGGGAAGAGAAAATCCACCTTCCGGGCATCGCCCGCGCGCGCCATGGTGCGCTTCGCCAGTTCGTCACGCCAGGTGGTGGTCAGGGTCCGGAACATGTGCAGGCCGATCAGAATGGAATCGACCGCGCTCCAGGGCCGCGGCTGATAGCCGAGCAAGGTGAACTCGACCGGCAAATTGGTCCGGTGGGTGGCGATGTAGGCATTCACGCCGCGGGCGTAGGCGGCCAGCACGGCGCGATCGGCCGGGGGGAGGTTGAGATAGGCAGCCTCGGCGACACGACGCAGGCGCATGCGGCGCGACTCGCGGTCGGATTCCAACGCGGGGGGCCCCACAATCTCAGCCAGGTCGCCGCCGGCCAGGCGCCGCAGGGCGTCCATCTGCCACAAGCGGTCCTGCGCAGTCACATATCCCTGCGCCACCAGCGCGTCCTCCTGGTGGTCTGCCCGAATGTGCGGCTCTCCCAACGCGTCAAAACTCACGGTGACCGGGCGGGAAACCGGAGCCTCGATGACGCCCGACCGCTGCGGCAGCGGCCGCCACGCATACCAATACACCAGTCCGAGCGCCGCCACCAGGACCATGAGAATGCCCAGGTTGATGTAGGGAACGAACCGCCCCGGAGTGGAAGGCTTCATCGTTACCCGGGGAAGCGGGGATTCTGGCGCACCCGGCGCGCTTGCTCCAGGTGGCGCCGCTCGTGCGCGGCTTGCTGCGCCAGCATGATTCCCAGGCTCAGTTTGAGAAACCGGGTGATGGGCGTCGCCACCTTCACGCGCGCCAGATCCAGACCGTCGGATTGCGCGGTAAGCCGGATGAACTCGCGCTGCACGTGCAGAAACGTGGGAAGGATCGCGGTGACGGGCTGGCCATGGACGGGCCGGAACCGCCGCGGCGCCGAGAATCTACGCCGGGCCGGAGGTTCGGTCTGACGGAGAATGGCTCGCTCGATCCATCCATACCGGAAGGGACCGCTTCCGGTGATTCCTCGAACCCGGGCATGCTGAACGGCGCTTTCAATGAGGCGGATCTGGTGCTGGCCGACCATGGTGAGATGGCCGAGACACTCTTGAATGGACCAATCCTGCGGCGCGGGCCGCCACGTGAATTGGGTTTCCGTCAGCCCCGCTGCCACCGCCTTGGCCTGCTCGCCGATCAGCTCAAACTGCTTGTGGATCTCTTCCAGTTCGCGAACCCCCATACACTGGGGATTATACGAGATCTACTGGCCGGCACTGAAGCTGTTGGCTCCGTGCGAGTGAGAGGCGCGCAGCAGGTCACACTGCGGCTTCTCCAGCCGGAGTTTGAGGGCAAGCAGATCGTGCACGCTATAGGCGGCTTTCGCCACTCCCGTAGAGCTGTGCTTCCGGGTCTTGGCAAAGACATGATAGAGCTCATGCGCCAGGACGCGGGCGAGGGCGCGGCCATAGGCCGCCGGCCGCTCTTCTTCGGGGAAACGCAGGAGATCCCGCTGGATGAAGATGCGGACGCCGTCACAATTGACGTCGCTAAACGGAAGGATCTCACCGTCGCTGATGTGAGTCCACCCGAGCGGGCCGGGGTACCCGTCGAAAGGCTCCAGGTTGTCGATGCCGCAGGTTCCTTTGAAGTGGACGACCACCAGTTCGCTGGAGACTTCGTCGCCTCGGGCGGCGTCCAGTGAGCGCCAGTCGAGATCCATTCCGGAGGGAAGCATGATCTCCTGCAGTTCCGCCCGGATGGCATCCAGCACCGCGTCGGGCGGCTGGTGTTGGAACTGGACGTATAAACGGACCGGTGGCTCCCGGCTTCCCCCGAACGCGGGCAACACGCCCAGCACCAGGTACAACGCCGCGAATTTCATGGGACTCACTTCCTAGGGAGCGTGAGGACCCCGAAGGCCTCCGCTCAGCGCAGGCCGCGACCGGTCGATGACCAGCTCCGGGTGCTCCCGGCGCATGGTGTTAGCGATGTGGCAGCCGAAGCAAAGCGGCAGCGCTGTGGCCAGCGTCTCCTGCAACCGCTCGGCTGGGATCTCATTCCACTCCATGGAAGACTGATCGGCCAAGAGGAGGGTGGGCTTGCGCTCGGCAACGTGAATCTCACCGAGGGGCTGGCCGCACCAGGCGCAGCTCTTGCCGGCGTACCATTGCGCCAGGATGTGGTGCACCAGACAATCTTCGGGCGCAGCCTCAATCTGGCTGAGACACTGTTGCCCGCAGCCGGCCCGTTCGGGCCAGCGGGAACAGTCTGAGAGGCGCAGCTGTGGGTTGCCAGCGAGGGCGGTGGCGGCCGCATGCCGCGCATCGACCGAAACTCCGGCGGGCTGCTGATTCTCCGGACACGCGATCACCATTCGGCCGCGGTACGTCCACCAGGCGCGTACCAGGCGCCACGCGGCGAAACCTGCCAGGATCACCGCGAACCCGATCGCCAGCACTGCCGTGATATTCGGCATATTCACACCCGAAATACCACAATGCAACAGAGAGTCCATACCTCCCCAATGCCCAATTAGATCCTAAGCTATTGAATCTAAAGATGCGGCTGCGATGAGTGAAGGGGCGTCGAGTTCCGGGAGGTCTGGGGACGATCGCTCAATTGGGTACTTTGCCCCACGGGAAGGCAACTTTCGGTCCCCGTTCCGCGTCTTTTCCTGTGGATGAAGCGAGCTCGGTTGGGGACTGCGCTGGCCGCCTGTGTAGCCACGCTGGGAGCGGTTTCGAGTGACTATCTTTCGGTGGAGCGCAAGTTCCGGTCTATTGAAAGCGGTCAGTTGCAGACCGGTTCGAGGGTTCATCTGTCTCCGCGCGAACTGAACGCCTATGTGGAGCATCAACTGCCCGCGGTGACGGGCGGCGTGCGGCAGCCGCGGCTGCGCCTGATCCGGCCGGGAGTGGCGGAAGGGACGGCGCTCGTCAATTTCGCCGAAATCGGCCGGTCGCAAGGACATCCGCCGGGCTGGTTGATGTCGCAGCTACTGGAAGGCGAGCATCCGGTCAGCGTGACCGCGACCATCCGTTCGGCGTCGGGAAGCGCCACTGTGAACCTGCTGAGCGTGGAGATCTCGGGAGTGAAGATCGAGGGCGAAACCCTGCACTTCCTCATCCAGCATTTCTTACTGCCGCTCTACCCGAACGCCGCGGTCGATCGGCCGTTCGAACTGGGCGACCGGATCGAGAAACTGGATGTTCAACCGTCCGGGGTGGACGTGCTGATTGGGCGCTAGGGGAATTACGGCAGCCTAGAAATCAGACGATCCAGCAGTGCGGGATCCGGCACGCTGCCCTGGGCCAGGCGCGCCGTGCCGCCGCCGCGCCCTCCGGCTTCGGCCAGCGCGCTTTTCAACGCCTTGCCCGCATCGATTCCCGTATCCGCCGATACCGCGTACAAAATCGAGGCAGGATCCTCTAAGGCGGCCGCGAAAACCGCTTGAGGCTGGGCGGTGAAGCTCTGCGCCAGCGCGCGCAGGTCCTCCGCCGAAGCTTGGCGCAGGCGAGTCCGATGGCGGCGCAGTCCGTCCGCTCCCGGCGCCGTCGCTTCGTAGAGTTCCCTACCTCGAAAGACGGCCAATTCCAGTTCGGCTTTGCGGCGGGCCTTCTCCGTTGCCCGCGCGGCTTCCAATTGGGTTGCCACCAGCGACGGGATCTCGTCGAGCGGCGCCGAAAACAGTTGGGCCGTTTTGGAAAGCGAGTCGTAATCGGCGCGGGCCCGGCGCACCGCTCGCCCCCCGCACAGAAATTCCACGCGCGTGCTTTGGCGGATCTTCTCCAGCTTGCGGATCAGGATCGCGCCAATCTCCCCCGTGCTACGAACGTGCGTCCCCCCACAAGCGCTGCGGTCGAGCCCTTCAATGCATACGATGCGCAGCATCCCTTGCCGTTCCGAGTCCTTGCGCAGTCCGGAAGCGTCGTTCGCGTCCTGGTATTCGACGGTCACGGGCCGGTTCTCGCACACAATGGCATTGGCGATCTACTCGGCGTCCCGGATGACGCGCTCCACGGCCGCTCCGCCCTCCAGATCGAGGGTCGAACTCTCCGTGCCCAGGTGAAAGCTGACCGTGCGCAGCCCGAACCTCTCCTCGAATACCGCCGAGAGCAAGTGTTGTCCAGAGTGCTGCTGCATGTGGTCGAAACGGCGCGGCCAATCGATGCGGCAGCTCACGGCGCCGGGCGCGAGCGGCGCGGCCAGCCGGTGCGCGATGCGTTGGTCCTCTTCGGCCACCTCCAGGACCTGCACCCCGGCGATGATGCCGGTATCGAAGGGCTGTCCGCCGGACGTGGGATAGAAGGCCGTGCGATCGAGGTAGGCAACGGCGCCATCGCCGCTGGTTTCCAGGACCTCGGCTGCAAATTCCCGCAGGTACGAATCGCGATAGTAAAGCCGTTCGGTCATCGGGGGACACCGTTATTGTGGCAGACGGCATTCGCGCGCGCCGCAAGCCCCGCCGCGTGGCCTTTCCGGCTACCATGGAATGAACAGTCTCCAACCATGGCAAATCAACTGGTCAGCTTGACGCGGGACGCGGATGTGGCGATCCTGACGATTGAAAACCCCCCGGTCAACGCCCTGAGTCCGGGTGTGCCCGAAGGAATTTCCGCGGCCCTGGATCAGGCCGGGCGCGACCCGGCGATCCGCGCGGTCGTGTTGATCGGCGGCGGCCGGACGTTCATCGCGGGGGCGGACATCAAGGAACTCGAACACGCCGCGCAGGGCCAGGGCGCCGCGCCCAAGCTGCATGCCCTGCTGGCGCAGATTGAAGACTCGGCCAAGCCGGTAGTGATGGCGATCCATGGCACGGCGCTGGGCGGCGGTCTGGAGGTCGCGATGGCCGGGCACTACCGCGTGGCGAGTCCCGATGCGCAGGCCGGCCAGCCCGAAGTGAATCTCGGGATCATCCCGGGAGCCGAAGGCACGCAGCGGCTGCCGCGCCTGGTGGGCGTGGCCGCGGCCATCGACCTGTGCGTTTCGGGTAAACCGGTTTCGGCCTCGCAGGGTTTGTCGATGGGCTTGATCGACCGCATCATCGAGGGCGATCTCCGGGCGGGAGCGGTGACGTTCGCCCGGGAGATGGCGGAACGCGGGGGCCCGCACCGCAAGACACGCGACCGGCGGGAGAAGCTCGGCTCGCCGCAAGAGAATGCGCCGTTGTTCGCCGCCGGACGCGAGCAGGCGCGCAAGACGCGGCGCAACATGACCGCGCCGCTGGTGGCGATCGAAGCGTTGGAAGCCGCAGCAACCTTGCCTTTTGACGAAGGCTGCCGGAAAGAGCGCGAGATGATCACCGCGTGCCTGGCCTCGGATCAGTGCCGCGCGCTGATTCACGCATTCTTCTCGGAGCGCGCGGCGGCGAAAATCCCGGATGTGCCGAAAGACACGCCCGCCATGGCCGTGGGCAGCGCCGCCATAATCGGCGCGGGCACCATGGGCGGCGGCATCGCCATGGCGATGGCCAATGTAGGGATTTCCGTGCGGCTCAAAGACTCGGACGCTGTGGCGCTGGACCGCGGCATGGCCGTCATCCGCAAGAACTACGAGTCCTCCGTCAAGAAAGGCCGCTTCTCCCAAGCCGTGATGGACCAGCGCATGGCGCTGATCCAGCCGCAGCTCGGGTACGAGGGCTTCGACTCCGCGGATCTGGTCCTCGAAGCCGTCTTCGAAAACCTGGCTCTCAAGAAGCAGATCTTCAGCGAGATCGACAAGATCGCCCGGCCCGATGCGGTGCTGGCTTCCAATACGTCCACGCTGGACATCGATCAGATTGCGAACGCCACCGCGCGCCCCGCAAGCGTGATCGGCCTGCACTTCTTCAGCCCGGCGCACGTGATGCGGCTGGTGGAAATCGTGCGCGGCAAGGCGACCGGCAAGCCGGTGATCGCCACCGCGCTGGCGCTTGCCAAGAAGCTCAAGAAAGTGGGCGTGCTGGTGGGCAACTGCAACGGCTTCGTCGGCAACCGGATGATGTTTCCGTATATTCGCGAAGCGCAGTTCCTGGTGGAGGAAGGCGCGACCCCGCAGCAGGTGGACCAGGCTCTGTTCGCCTGGGGCATGGCCATGGGCATTTTTGCGGTGGACGACATGGGCGGCATTGATGTGTTGTGGCGGGCCCGCCAGGAAGCCAAGCACCTGGAGAAGCCAGGCGCGCGCCGGCCGCTGGTCCACGACAAGCTGTACGAGATGGGACGTCTGGGCCAGAAGACCGGCGCGGGCTGGTACCGCTACGATGAGAACCGGCGGCCGTCTCCCGATCCCGAGGTGCTGGCGCTCATCGAGCAGACCGCGCGGGCGGCCGGGATTCCGCGGCGGGAGATTGCGACCGAGGAGATCCTGGAGCGCTGCCTCTACGTGATGATCAACGAAGGCGCGCGCATTCTGGAAGAAGGCTATGCACTGCGCGCCGCCGACATCGACACCATCTACCTGGCCGGCTATGGCTTTCCGTCGTATCGCGGCGGACCCATGTGGTACGCCGATACGGTGGGCTTACAGAAAGTAGCGCGCCGCATTGAGGAGTTTCACCGCCAGCACGGCGTCCTGTGGGAGCCCGCGCCGCTATTGCTGCGTCTGGCTGCGGAAGGCCGGACGTTCGCTGAGTACGATGCCGCGCGGGAGCAAAGCGTCTCCGCTGCATGAGCGCCGCTGATCCCCATCTACAGGCCGCCCTTGACCAGGCCCGGAAGAGCCTGTCGGAGGGCGGCATACCGATTGGTTCGGTACTGGTTCATGAAGGCAAGATCATCGGCCGCGGCCACAACTGCCGCGTGCAAACCGGCAGCGCCATCGACCATGGCGAAATGAACTGCCTGCGCAACGCCGGGCGTCTTCCGGCGCAGGTGTATCAACGCTGCACCATCTATTCCACGCTGTCGCCGTGTCCGATGTGCAGCGGCGCGATTGTGCTTTACAAGATCCCGCGCGTGGTGGTCGGCGAGAACCGAACTTTCCTCGGCGCCGAAGACTACCTGCGCGCCAACGGCGTTCAGGTCGAGGTTCGGCAAGATGCCGAATGCATCCAGCTCATGACGGATTTCATCCGCGACCGCCCCGAACTCTGGAACGAAGATATCGGGGTCTGACATCCGGCCTTCCGAGCCTTATTCCCGGCGCCTGCGGGTTTACCCCAACATGCTCAGGGCGGCTTCCAGTTCGCTGCGGGCGTGACCGTCTCCGGTGCGCTGGCTGGCTTCAATGCCGCTCTGGTACAGCGTGCGCGCTTCGTCGAGGCGCTCGGCGCGCTCCAGGGTCTGGCCGCCGTGAAAATAGGCGGCCACGTAGTCCGGGTTGGCTGCGATCAACGTCTGAAACTCGCCGATGGCCGCCTCCAGGTCGCCGGTGTTGCGGTATTCCATCGCCAGGCCGTAGCGCAGAAAACTGTCCTGCGGATTCTGCGCCACCAGGCTCTTGAGGGTCTCCAAACGGTTGATCGCCATGCTTGTGCTATTATGCCTGCGAAAATGTCGTGCCCCTACTTTTTTCCGGTGGAGCCGCGCGCGGGCGGAAGCGATCCGCAATCGGCGATGCTGCCGCTCGGCGATCTGTGGACCGGCATGTGCCACGCCGTCCCCGGCCAGGCGCTGCCGCCGGAGGAAGCCCTGATCCGCCCGTTGTGCCACCTGGGCTATGCGCGCGGGAACTGCAAGCGGTTTCCGGCCGACGATCCGGGCGCCGACGCCGTCCGCCTCACCATTTCTTCCGATGACGGGCGGTCTCTCCATCTCTATTATGTCCTGGAGCGCGACCATCACCCGTTCGCGCACGGGCCGCTCGAGTACTCGACAGCAGCCGGCCGGCTGGTCCAGGCGTCCGTCACCGAGACCGTGGGACGCCAGGCGGAAGCGTACGCCGCCAGCTATTTGCGGCGGAAGGAGCGCGCCGCGTCGCCTGTTCTGTAAGGCCTGGTTCCTGCCGCCGCAAGACGCCGGCTGCGGGAAGTCCCTGATTTCTGGCTCAGGGATTGTGCGCTGGCGCACCTCAATCGGCGGGCTGTGTGATTTGATCTTGCAAAATGATGGCGGTCCGTTTAGGATCGACACGCTGTTCTGGGTGATCGAGTGCAACGGAACCTGTCTCCGGCCGTTCCTTCGCCTCGCGTCTGGTGATCTTGGACCAGAACGCGGCGAGTTCCCCTTAGCCGGCGGAGTCCGCTCCGAAAGCTCATCATACACAGCCGAAGGAGATTCCCTATGGCGACGCCGCAAATGAACCCGGAAATTCGGAGCCTGCACCATCGCGTGACGGCCCGACGAACGCATCAGGATCCCACACTGCCCGGAATGCACCATCACAGCAAAGTGACGCAGGCGGGCAGCACCGCGCACTTCGAGGTTTCGTATCTCACCTCGTTAGGTCAACAGGGGGTCGCGCTGGCGCAGGCCATCCTTCAGAACTGCGAGCGCGATTTCTCGACGCTGCAGCAGGTGTTCGGCGGGATCACGCCGCAGCGCATGCCCTTCACGGTGCAGATCACGGCCGACAATAGCGGTGCGTCGCACTCGAGTTGCATGGGCACCGACATCTCCGTCGGTGGGAAGACCGACGGCAACACGGATTTCACGCGGTCGCTGCTGGTGGCCGAGGCGGATGAAGTCTTCATGGCGAATTTCGGTCATGGTTGGGATTGCGGAGCCAGCACCGGCGAGGGGCTGTCGCGCGTCCTCGCCAACGATATCTACAAAGGAGTAGAACCGGCGGATTTCGTCTCCTCCGACGTGTGGCTCAACACGAAGCCGCGGCCCAACTTTGTGGACCACACCGACCCGACCGACACCAGCTATCCGTCCATTGGATGCTCGGTGCTGTTCCTGAACTGGCTGCGATTCCAGCTCAAGTACGATTGGGCCGCCATCGTGAAGGCGGGAGGCGCGACGCTGGGCGCTACCTATAAGCACCTGACCGGCAAGACCACCGGATGGAAGGACTTTGAGGCGGTCATCAACGCCAAGTTCCCGGTGGGGCAGCCGACCCAGTTGGGAACTGACAATCCGTTTCCGGTGTGAGCGATCGCTGACCGAGCCGGCGGGGCCGACCCTGGCGGCGAACCGGAAGCACGCGGACCCAGTTCGGGCGCAGTCCGACGCGGCGCGCTAGCCGGAAGGACGCGGCTTCCGGTATACTGTCCCTTCCCCGTTGTCCCGCGGCCGACGCGGGATCAACCCGGGCCGGAGGGGTCATGGTCAAACGATGGACGGCTGCCGGATCGCTGGTTGCGGCCGGAATGCTGCTCACTCCGTTGATGTGGGCGGACGCATCGCCGGAGCTGCAGGCTGCCGTCGACAAGTCGATGAAAGCGATGGGGGCGGAGAACCTGAAAACGCTCGTCATCTCGGGCCAAGGCTGGGATGGCTGCGTGGGGCAGCCCTATGACCCCAATTCACCCAACTGGCGGAAGTTCTCGAACAAAGACTACGTTCGCTCCATCGATCTGGAAAAACACGGCTGGCGGCTGCAACGGGTTCGCGGGGAAGGGGAGACGCCGGGGCGCGGCGGCTGCGGGGCCGGCCCGATCGCCGACCAGACTCAGAACCAGGTGACGAACCTGGCGGCCAACAGTCCCTGGGCCACCCAGATGGAGTACATCCTGCTGCCGGAAGGGTTCCTCCAAACGGCCCTTCAGAAAAACGCCACGGTCAAAGCGGAAACCGTGAAGGGCAAGAAATACACGGTGATTTCGTTCCTGGGCGATGCCAAAGCCCCGGTGACGGGCTACATCAACGACCTGGGCTACGTGGATAAGGTGGAAACCACCATCGATAACAACGTGCTGGGCGATATGGTGTGGAGCGCCCACTACACCGACTGGAAAGATTTTGGCGGCGTGAAATTTCCCACCCACATTGTGCAGTATCAGGGCCCGCCGAAGTTCTTCGAGTTGACGGTGTCCGACGTGAAGGCCAATGTTCCGGTGGACCTGTCGGTTCCGGACCGCGGCGGGCGCGGGCGCGGGCGCGGGGGTCCGGGGCGAGGCCGAGGCCGTGGCGGCGCCGAAGGGCCGATTTCCGAGGATCTCGGCGGCGGGTTCTGGCTGATCAACGGCCCTCCGGGCGGCTACGGTTCGGTGGTGGCCGACTTCCAGAAATCCATCGTGGTGATCGAAGGGCCGCAGAACGACATGCGCGCCGAGCAGATCATTGCCGAAGCCAAGCGGCTGGTTCCCAACAAGCCGATCCGCTACGTGATCAACACGCACGCGCACTTCGACCATAGCGGCGGTCTCCGGGCGTTTGTGGCGGAAGGCGCCACCATCATCACTCACAAGGTCAACAAGGGGTATTACGAGAAGATTTTCAAAGACCCGCACACCTTAGTTCCTGACAAACTCTCGCAGATGAAACCGCAGCCCAAGATCAAGATCGAGACCATGACTGAGAAAAAGGTGTTGACCGATGGCACGCACACCATCGAGCTCTATCACGTGCAAGGCAGCACTCACAATGCGGGCATGCTGATCGCGTATCTACCCAAGCAAAAGGTCGTGATCGAAGCCGATGAGTTCAACGTGGGGGCGGCCAACGCTCCCACGCCTGCGACCATCAATCCCTATCACACCAATTTGCTGGCGAACATCGAGCGGCTGAAACTGGACGTGGACCGGATTATTCCGATCCACCTGCCTGGGGACAACCGCAAGGTGACGCTGGCGGAACTGAAGACGGCGGCAGGAAAAAACTAAACATGAAATTGGGTCTCGGAATCTTAGCGGGGGCCGCACTGGCGGTGCTGGTCTTGGCTCCCATCCCCGGCGCCGCGCAGCGCGGACCGGGACGGCGGGGAGGTGGCGGTGGAGCGCCGGCCGGGGGCGAGTTCGGTCCGTATTATCAAGCGCCGCTGGTCAAGGCGGGGCCGATGCCGCGCACGCCCGATGGTCACCCCAACATGTACGGTTATTGGACCGCCCGTTTCAGCCAGGCTGTTTTTGATGTAGAAGATCATCCGGTGGCGCGGCCCGGCGTGGGCCCGGGCAAGGGCGCGATTGTCGATCCTCCCGACGGCAAAATTCCGTATCAGCCTTGGGCCGCGGCCAAAGCTGAGGACTTGGCCAAGAACCACATGTTTGAGGAGCCGGAGGCGCATTGTTTTCTTTCCGGCGTGCCTCACGAAGACTACGGCCCCTTCGGTTTCCAGATTCTGCAGACTCCCGGATACCTGGTGATGGCCTGGGAGGCCCGGCACGCCTATCGCATCATTCCCACCGACGGACGCCCGCACATTGCGGCGAACATCAAGCTCTTTGAAGGCGACCCGGTCGGCCATTGGGAAGGCGATACGCTGGTCATCGACACCACCAACCAGAACGGCCGGGGCTGGTTTGACATGGTGGGCAACTTCACCAGCGAGCACATCCACGTGGTGGAGCGCTTCACGCCGGTGGATGCCAACACCATCAACGTCGAAGCCACCGTCGAGGACTCCACAATGTATACCCGGCCCTGGAAGATCGCCGGCAGTTTCGGCCGGAGGCTGGATCCCACGTATGAGCAGATGGAATTCGCGTGCATCGAGGGCAACGCCGATCTGGAGCACTATGTAGATACCGAGGGCGGCAAGGCCAAGAAGGCGAAGTGAAGTAACCTTTCGCGCGGCGAGATCGACTCATCATTTGTGTAACTTGACAGTCCGCCGGGACGCGGTTTACAATTTCGGCACCGTGCGGTTTGAGGAGGCTCAATTCGCGCGGCCGGGATTTGTCTGGTGCAATAGTACTTGGAGGTATCAACGTGAAGATGAAGTCTGCTGTTTTGGTGGCGGGGGCCGGCTTGTTGTTGTCGGCGCTGCCGGTGTTGGCGCACCACTCGTTTGCTGCCGAGTTTGATTCCACCAAGCCGATCGAGGTGAAGGGGACGGTCACCGCCATGGACTGGGTCAACCCGCATTCCCACCTCCGTTTCGACGTGAAGGCCGAGGATGGCACAATCCAGCACTGGTCCGCCGAGTGTTTACCTCCCAACGGTCTGTACCGGCAGGGTTGGAGAAAGACCTCCGTGAAAGCGGGCGATGAAGTGATCGTCAAAGGCTTCAAGGCTAAAGACGGAGCGAATTATATGTGGACGCAGTCCGTCACGACCGCGGATGGAAGGCGGTTGTTTGCCGGCTCGCCGGAAGGTCCGGGGGGGCCGGGAGGCCCAGGCGGTCCCGGCGGCGGAGCGCCCAAGGAGTAAGGAACAAGATCGAAGGAACGCCGCCTCAAATCCCTTCGCGGGTAGGCGCACGGACTTCCGTGCCGCCGGGGCGGCGTTCTGGTGTTCCGGCAGGTCACAGAACGGCGCCAAGAAGTGCGGCTTCCGCACAGGAGCTTTTTTCGATGAGAATTCGGTTCGTATGTTCAATGATGACAGTGGGCTTCGCAGCCGCGCTGGTTTCGATGATGCCGGCGCCCGCCCTGGCTCAGTCCTACAAGGCGCCCCGGACGGCGGATGGGCAACCCGACCTGCAAGGGATCTGGGAAGTCAAGACTTCGCCGGATAAGAACCTCGAAAAGGCCAAGGGCCTGATTGTCGAGCCCAAGAACGGCAAGATCCCATACCTTCCCGCGGCGGTTGCGCAGCAAAAGAAGAACGAGAAGAACAGCGTCGCCGAGGACCCACTCAACAAGTGCTTTATGCCCGGCGTGCCGCGCATCAACTTGTTGTCCCATCCCTTCCAGATCTTCCAGACTCCCGACCAGATCTCCATCGCGTACGAGTACATTCACAACTTCCGCAACATCTACATGAAGCGCACCAAGCACCTGGAAGACATCGATTTCTGGCAGGGCGATTCGTTAGGACACTGGGACGGAGACACGCTGGTCGTGGATGTCGGCGACTTCAACGACCAGACCTGGTTTGACAAGGCCGGTAACTATCACAGCGACCAGCTCCACGTGGAAGAACGGTACACGCGGACAGGCGCGGATACCCTGCAATACGAAGCCACGATCACGGATCCGAAGACGTTCAGCCAGCCCTGGAAGATCAGCGCTCAACTGCATCGCGATACCAAACCGAATGCCCGCATTCTGGAATATGAATGCCAATACCTGGCGGACGAAGCGGCCAAGAAGAAAGACAAGTGAGGGCATGATGCGCACCGCTTCGAGAGGGGAAGGGAGATCTGGAATGAGAAGAAGGCTGCTGACTTGGATTGCGGGAACAGTGGCGATCGGAACCGTCCTATTCCTGATGCCCGTGCCGGGGACCGCTCAGGGTCCGGCGGGCCCCCCGGGAGAACGCGGCGGCCGCGGCGGCGGCGGGCGGGGCGCTCGGGGCGGTGGTGGTGGAAGGGGCGGACGGGCGCCGCTGCCTCCCGCGGGACCGGTGAAGCACATGGCCGATGGCAAGCCCGACATTTCCGGCTACTACAACGCGGGCAACAATGGCGGAGCCGTTTTTGAAGTCCAGAAACATCCGGTGGCCAAGACCGGCATCCCGCCCGGCCAGGGCGCGATCGTGGACCCGCCCGACGGGCTGATCCCGTACACCCCGGAGTATGCCCAAATCGCCAAGGACAATTTCGAGAAGCACCTGGCGGACGAGCCGGAACTGCACTGCTACGAGTCCGGCCTGCCCAATCAGATGTACCGGCAATTTGGATTTCAGATTCTGCAGCCGTCCGGGTACGTGGTGATGAACTGGGAGTTTATGCACGCCGTCCGCATCATTCCCACCGATAACCGCCCGCACGTATTGCCCAAGTCCACCAAGCTCTTCATGGGCGACTCGGTGGGCCATTGGGAGGGTGACACGCTGGTAGTTGACACGACCAATCTCATCGGCAGGACATGGCTCGACTCCGCCGGCAATGCGCACAGCGACGAGATGCACGTGGTGGAGCGCTTCACGCCGAAGGACGAGAGAACTATCGATTACGAAGCCACCATGGACGACGCCAAGGCCTATACCAAGCCTTGGACGGTCAAGTTCACTTTGGGCAAGACCAACCAGCCCGGCTACGAGATCATGGAGTTCGCCTGCATCGAAGGCAACAGCGATGCGCCCCATTACACGCAGGACGAGGGCGGCAAAGCGACGAACGTGACCAAGTAACGCGGTTCGAGTTCGGTAGATTCTGCGCGGCGGGGACAGCCACCCGCCGCATTCGCTTTTTCAGGAGGAGATCGCTATCGCTTTGCGGACGTGACTGCCTGCTGCTGTTTGTCCGGATGCAGCGTCAGCTTGTTCACGCGCCAGTTGAGGATCTCGCCGGCGTAGAGCGTGTTCTCGGACGGGCACGCCAGTTCGTGAATCCATCCGAACTCCTTGGGCATCCGCCCGGAACTGCCCAGATAGCCGAGCAACTTGCCCTCGAGCGTTAATTTATAGATCCGGCCGGGGAACGCATCGGAGGTGTACAGGTATTGGGTTCCCGGTCCCGGGGTGATGCAAACGGTCCAGGGCGCGCCGGAACCCATGGTGCCGGTGGTGGCCTGTTGCGGCGTGGGCTTGGGGCCCATCCACGGCATGGCGTCCGGAGGGACGGGAACGTCGACCTGGATCTGGCGCAGGAGTTTGCCGTCCGGATCGAACACCTGGATGCGGCGGTTGCCGCGGTCAGCCACGTAGATATTCCCCTGGGCATCCGCGGCGATGCCGTGCGGCGTGTTGAGCTGTCCGGGCCCCGCGCCGGGCTCGCCAAACGACTTGACCCAGTGGCCGTTCTTGTCGAACTTGGCAACCCGCGAGTTGATGTACCCGTCGCTGATGAAAATGTTGCCTTGTGTGTCCCAAGTGACGTCGGTCGGCTGGCGGAACTGGCCGTCGACCGGGGGTCGCGGCGGGGTGACGCGCTTCCACGCTTCGGCGCCATCATCCGACGCTTCCTTCTTGCGGCCGAACACCATCTCGACCCGTCCGGCGGGGTTGAACTTGATGATCATGTCCGAGCCCTTGTCGATGGCCCAGATGTTATCGTCCTTGTCGATGCGGACGTCGTGCGCGAACGACCAGGCGTAAAGGTTATGGCCGATCTCCCGGATGTATTTGCCATCGGGGCCGAATTCGAGAATCTGGGCCGCGGTGGCGGCATATGCTGGTCCGCTGGTGTTGCCGCGCGAGAACACGAAGATGTGCCCTTTCGAATTCACGGCGACGCCCGAGGCTTCGCCCAGGTGCAGATCGGCGGGCAGACCCTTCAAGAAATTGGGGTTCGCATCGTACGGAATCTCAGATTGCGCGAATGCCGCCGGGCCCGCCAGCAGCAATGCCGCGAATAGATAATGTCTCACTCTTTTTCCCTCCTGTGACGCAAGCGGATAGCTCGCAGTATATCCCAATCGGAGCCATGGGGCTCCGGGCGCGGTGATTCGAAAACGTCTGGTAGAGTTGCCTAGTTCGCGTGCAGGATCAGCTTCTGCACGCGCCAGTTGGTCAGCTCGCCGACGTAGAGTTCGTTGGGATTGCGGCAGTCCATCTCATGAACCGTGCCGAACTCCTTCAGCAGCTTACCCGCGTGGCCGAACTTTCCCAGCACCTTGCCATCGAGCTCCATCTTGTAGATCTCGCCATTGTCCATCGAGGTGCTGGGATTGGAGTTGGAAGTAAACAGATATTGATGCGCGCCGGTCGTGATGCACATGGCGTACGGCGCGCCAACATCGGTGTATTGCGTTTTGAAGGTGCCGTCATTGTCGAAGACCTGAATCCGCTTGTTGCCGCGGTCGCCCACGTACACGTTGCCCTGCGCGTCGACCGCGATGGCGTGCAGCGTGTCGAACTGGCCGGGCTCCGTGCCCTTCGAACCCCAGGATTTGAGGTACTTGCCGTTCTTGTCGAACTTGGCGACGCGCGAGTTGCCATACCCGTCGGCAACAAAAATATTCCCCGCCGCGTCCCAGGCGACGTCGGTCGGCCGGTTGAAGCTGTCGCCCGGAGCTCCGGCGCCCGGAAGACCGCGCCCGCCGCGCCCTCCTCCGCCGCGGCCCCCTTCCGGCGCGCCCACGTTGATCGACTCGGGCTTGCGGCCGAGCGTCATCAGCACGCGGCCTTCGGGATTGAACTTCATGATCATGCTCGATCCTTCGTCCACCACCCAGATGTTGTCCCGCGGATCGATGCGCACGGCGTGCGCAAACAGGAACCCATAGAGGCCCTGGCCGATTTCGCGGACATAGGTTCCGTTGGGCGTGAACTCAAACAGGCGCGCGCCTCCGTGAGTGAACACACGGGAGCCGCCCATGCTGGCAAAGGCCGTGCCGGTTCGGGTGTAGACGAAGATGTCTCCCTTCGAATTCGTCGCCACGCCGGCCGCCTCGCCCAAATAGAGATGTTCGGGGAGCTTGAGCAGGTTGGGAGTTGAGGTGTAGGAGATCTCGGGGACTGCACTCTGCGCGGCCAGCAGGGCCGGAGCGAACAGCACAACCATCAGTGAACGCTTCATGGCAACCTCCTATTTCCCACTCTTGGGATGCAGCGCGATCTTCTGGACGCGCCAGGCGGTGATTTCGGAAACCAGCAGTTCGTTTTCGTTCCGGCAATCGATTTCGTGGACAGTACTGAACGCGCCCAGTTCTTTGCCGGCGTGCCCGAACTTGCCGACGATGGCGCCGTCGAGCTCCATCTTGTAGATTTCGCCAGTGACCGCGGCGATTTCCGAGTTGTTGTTGTCCGGGTTCGAGTTGGAGCTATACAGGTACTGATGCGGGCCCGGAGAAATGCACACGGCCCAGGGCGCGCCCACCTGATCGTAAATGGCTTTGAACGTGAGATCGTTACTGAAGACCTCAATGCGTTGGTTGCTCCGGTCGCCTACGTAGACGTTGCCCTTGGCGTCGGTGGCCATGGTGTGCGGCAGGTTGAGCTGGCCCTGGCCCGATCCGCGCGTTCCCACGGACGCGATGAAGCGCCCGTTCTTGTCGTACTTCACGACGCGGGAATTGCCATACCCGTCGGACACGAAGATATTTCCGGCCGCGTCCCAGGCCACATCGGTCGGCCGGTTGAAAATATAAGGCCCCGGGGGCGGCACGGGCGCGTTGAAGCCGGGCGTGGCCGGCAGCCCGTCGACCGATTCCGGCCGCCGGCCGAGCAGCATCACCACGCGCCCTTCGGGGTTGAACTTGATGACCATGTTCGACCCCTCGTCCACGCACCAGATGTTGTCCTGTGGATCGACGCGCACGGCATGCGCGAACACGAAGCCATACAAGCCGTCGCCGATTTCCCGGACGAAGTTCCCCTTCTGGTCGAATTCAAACAGCCGCGTCGCCTGGCTGCGCGTGTACACAAAGACGTGCCCCTTGGAGTTGGTGGCGACCCCAATGCCTTCTCCCAGGTACAGGTTGGGCGGCAGTTTCAGGAAGTTGGGAGTCGACTCGTACGGGATCTCGGGCACGTTCTGCGCCTTCGCCCGTGCGTTGAGCTGGGCCGGCGTCAGGCTTTCGGTCTGGGCCATCCCCGCCGCTGCAAACACTAGCGCGACGAAACAAACACTCAGAGGTTTTTTCATGGTGTCCTTCCACTGGACGCGGCTCATGGAACCGGAGCTTTGCGATTCTATCATGAGGGTTGCGCGGAATCCATGACTCGGAATCATGGCGCACGCGCCGCGCTACACTCATACCAGTCAACCGTGAAGTCCAAGAGCGTGATCATTGTCGGCGGCGGCATTGTGGGCATCGCCACCGCCTACCGCCTCGGCGAGCGTTTTCCGGATCTCCGGATCACGGTTCTCGAAAAGGAAGCTGACGTCGGCCGCCACCAGACCGGCCACAACAGCGGTGTGCTGCATTGCGGGCTGTATTACCAGCCGGGCTCGGTGAAAGCCCGGCTGGCGGTTTCGGGCATCCGCCAGATGGTGGCGTTCTGCCGGGAGAATGCGATTCCGCACGATGTGTGCGGCAAGCTGGTGGTGGCGGCGGATGAGAGCGAGGTGCCGCGGCTCCGCGCGCTCGAGGAGCGCGGAGCGCTCAACGGCCTGGATGGACTGCGCTGGCTGCGGCGCGAAGAGATCGGCGAGATCGAGCCGCACGCGGGCGGCGTGGCTGCGTTGCGCGTTCCCCAGGAAGGCATCGTGGACTATCCCAAAGTCTGCGCCACTCTGGCCGGCCAGGTGACGGAGCGCGGGACACGGGTGGTGACGAGCGCCCGCGTCCGAAGACTTCTTCGCGCCGGCGGCGGCTGGGTGGCTCAAACCACGGCCGGAGACTTCGCGGCCGATTTCCTGATCAACTGCGCCGGCCTGCACTGCGATCGAGTGGCCGAGATGGCCGGAGAGCGCCGCGACCTGCGCATCCTGCCGTTCCGCGGCGAATACTACAAGCTCAAGCCGGAGCGTCAGCACCTGGTCCGCAACCTGATCTATCCGGTGCCTGACGCGCGCTTTCCTTTCCTGGGGCTGCACTTTACGCGCCTGATCCACGGCGGCATCGAGGCCGGACCGAACGCCGTGCTGGCGACGGCGCGCGAAGGCTATCGCAAGACGGATTTCAACGCGCGCGACCTGTTCGATGCGCTCACGTATGGCGGTTTCCGGCGCTTTTTGAAGCGCTATCCGTCGGTGGCCTGGTACGAGCTGCGGCGATCGTTCAGCCGCGAGCTGTTCTGCCGCTCGCTGCAACGCCTGGTGCCTGAAATTCAGCCGGCGGATCTCGACACCGGCGGCTCGGGCGTCCGGGCGCAAGCCATCTCGCCGGCCGGCGAAATCGTCCAGGAGTTTTGTCTGATCGCGCGCCCCAACGCGCTGCACGTGCTCAACGCGCCCAGTCCGGCCGCGACCGCGTCGTTGGCGATCGGCGCCGAAATCGCCGCCATGGTCGAAAAGGGCGCCGCCTGACGAGGCGGTGGTTTAGGGCCTCACGCTATAATCGTCCTCAAATGCGTGAGATCCGGCACTCCGTGTGCGCCCTCGATTGTCCGGACTGCTGCTCGGTCCTGGTGACCGTCGACAACGGCCGCGGCACGCGCCTGCGCGGCGACCCGGCGCACCCGGTCACACGCGGGTTTCTGTGCGGCAAAGTGGCGCAGTACCTGGAACGCGAATACTCGCCCGCCCGGTTGCTCTATCCGCAGCGCCGCGTGGGCGCCAAGGGAGAAGGCCGTTTCGAACGGATTTCCTGGGACGCGGCACTGGACGAAATCGCCGCCCGCCTTCGGTCCATCGCGGACCATTTCGGGCCGGAGTCGGTTTTGCCCTACAGCTATGCCGGCACCATGGGCTATCTCAACGGCGCCGGCATGGATCGCCGTTTCTTTCACCGCCTCGGAGCGTCGCGCCTGGATCGCACGATTTGTTCGGCGGCGGGAACCATTGGCCTGCAGGACGCGTTGGGCGCCCGCTACGGCACGGAGCCCGAGCAGTTCAAGCACGCGCGGCTGATTCTGGCGTGGGGCGCGAATGTTCTCGGCACCAACGTGCACCTGTGGCCGTTCATCGTGGAGGCGCGGCGCAATGGCGCCAAGCTCTACACCATCGACCCGCACCGCAACCGCACCGGCGCTCTCTCGGACAAGCAATTCTTCATCAATCCGGGAACCGATGCCGCGCTGGCGCTGGCCATGATGCATGTCATTATCGGCGAAGGCCTGCACGACGCCGAGTACCTCTCCCGCCATACCGAGGGGTTCGATGCTCTCCGCGACCACGTCCGCGCGTGGACGCCGCAGCGCGCCGCGGAGCTGACCGGGATTGCGGCGGAAGAAATCGTCCAACTGGCCCGCGAGTATGCCGGCACGCGGCCGGCGGTCATCCGGCTGAACCTCGGCACCCAGCGCAGCGAGCGCGGTGCTCTGTCGGTGCGCGCCATCGCTCATCTGCCCACCCTCGTCGGTTCCTGGAAAGAAGTCGGCGGCGGGCTGCAGCTCTCCACCTCCGGCGCCTTCCACGTGAATCGCGCGGGTCTGGAGCGCCACGACCTGCAAGGAAAGTCTCTCGGCCGCCAGGCGCGTCTGGTCAACATGACCCAGCTCGGCCGTGCCCTGACGGCACTCGACGATCCTCCGGTGAAGGCGCTGGTGGTGTACAACTCCAACCCGGCGGCGATCGCGCCCGACCAGAATACCGTCCTGGCCGGGTTGCGGCGCGGCGATCTGTTCACGGTCGTCCTCGAGCAATTCCAGACCGATTCGGCGGACTACGCCGACATCGTGTTGCCGGTGACCACCTTCCTGGAACACACCGACCTCTATTTCGCGTACGGCCACTTCTACCTGCAGCTCGCGCGCCCGGCGCTACCCGCGCCCGGCGAAACCAAGTCGAACGTGGAGATCTTCCGCCTGCTCGCCGCCCGCATGAGTTTCGATGACGCCTGCTTCGGGGATTCGGAAGACGACATGATCCGCACGCTGCTGGACACGCCGCATCCGTTCGTTCGCGGGATTACGCTCGAACAGCTCGAGCGCGACCATTTCGTCCGCCTGAACCTTCCCGATCCGTTTTTGCCGTTTGCCGAAGGCTTTGGGACCGACGGCGGGAAATGCCATTTTCGCCCCGAGGCGCTGCATTTCGAGCCACCAGTCGAATCGCGAGGCGGGGATGCCGCTCTCCGCCGCCAATATCCGCTGGAGCTGATTTCGCCAAAGAATGACGACAGCATGAACTCCACCTTCGGCCATCGCGATGCCGTGGACCGGCAGACGGCCACGCTCGAGATGCACCCGGACGACGCCGCCGCCCGGGCGATTCAGGATTCGGATACCGTGCGCGCCTTCAATGATCGCGGTTCGTGCGTTCTGGAGGCGCGCGTCAACGGGAGTGTCCGCCCGGGAGTCGTGTCCGCACCGTCGGTTCGATGGGCCAAGCGATCCGCCGGAAATCGAAACATCAATGCGCTCACCTCCGACCGCCTGACGGATGCCGGCGGCGGACCTACTTTTTATAGCTGCCTGGTTCAAGTGGAACGGATTGGAGATTAAATGATCGGTGGTTTCATTCAGCCGGGGCGGAGAGCCCGGCAGTGGGGCGGTCCCGTGCTGTTGGTGATGCTGGCGGCGTCGGGCTGCCAACAGAAGGCCGACGGGCCTGCCGCGGGGGCGTCCGCGCTCGCGTCCGCCGTGCATACGGGCGATCCTGGCTCTGCCCCGCAACTCGTCCGGGGCTTCTACGGAATCGAGCAGAATGCCTGGCGGTGGACCGCGCAGCAGTTCTCCGTGGCCTTGCATCCGCCCGCGGGCTCGGCCCAGGCCGGCGCCGTCCTAGTGGTCATGCTCACGGTGCCGGACGGCGTGATCGGTAGTCTGAAGACGGTTTCGCTGTCCGCCGCCATCAACGGCACCACGTTCCCTGCCGAGACGTATTCGCGTCCCGGTCCGTACGTCTACAAGACGGATGTCCCGGCCAGCCTGCTGGCCAATCAGCGGGTGCAGGTCGACTTCCAGTTGGACAAGTCCATCCCGCCGACGGGCCAGGATATCCGCCAACTCGGAATCGTGGTGGGAAGCGTCAGCCTCGAAGCGAAGTAGGTCACCGGCCTCTACTTGAAATCCAGACTCACTCGGCCTATATTGAAGTCGGGCCATGGAAGGGAGGGTATTCGTATGGAGACAATGCCCGTTGCCTCTTTCAACTTGGCCGGCGAGGAACTCACCACATTGGGCGAATTGCTGGAAGCCGAGCAAGCTCGCCTGCTGGTCGAGATCCGGCACACCGACCACCGCAGTTACCGCGAGGAGTTACGCCACCGTCTGGCGGTTGTGGAGCGTTTGATCGATTCCTGCCGAGCCGGGTAAGCAGACGGGCGTGGTTCGCGTAGCCGGCCCCGGGGAAGCCCGTGCCGGCTACGCAAGATCCAGACCTGTGTACGATTTAACCCTTTCTCTCTCGGACATGCGGGCCCATATCCACCGGCGCGCTGCCAGGCCGGCTTCCGAAAATGTCTTGCATATACCAACGGCTACGGCTCAAGTCCTCTGTGAGCGAGTGCTGGCGCTGGGTGTCTCGGTCATACGACAGCTCCACCGTCAGGAAGCCATCGTAAGACATCCGGCGCAGGAATCTGGCAATCTCCACCATGTTGATGTCGCCCTCGCGCAGGAACTCCTGGTCGACGCCGCCGCGCGGATTGCGCAGGTGCAGGTTGCGGAGCCGCGCGCCCGCTTCGTCCATCAAGGGCACGGGGCGCAGGCCGGCGCGAGTGACTGAATCGACATCCAGGCAGAAGGAAACCAGGCCGGTCTCCGTATTCGCCCGCGTATACCGCCACTCGCGGGCGTTGTCCTGCATCTCGGCCAGATCATGATGCACCATCAAGCCCATCCCGGTTTGCCGCAGGTCCTGTCCCATCCGATTTAGCTGGTAGGCCTGAGTTTCCAGTTCGCTGGCCGTCTTGGGCCGGCGGTCGGGCCTGCCGGCGGGGCTGAAATTGAGGAAGCCGGTGTCCCATCCTTCCATCAGCCCGGCCATTTCCAGAACCTGGGCGCGCGTTGCCTCGGCCTCCCGGCGCTCGTAGAGCGGCCCGCTGGCATCGACAATCGCCGCCTGGAGCTTCTGCTTCCGGAGCAGGACGAGGGTGCGGTTTCGCAGGCCGGGCGCCAGAAACTCCGAAGCCAATTCCACGCGCCGGTAGCCCGCGCGTTGCATGCTGTCGAAGGCCTCTTCGGCCATCTCATCCAGGCGCCTGTTCCGGAAGACGGCTTCCCGCAGCCAGATGGAGGTGTGCCCCAGTAGTCGCGGGTTGTAGATTTGGTTGCGTGTTTGCGAAACCGCCAGCGCGGCCCCAGCCATGCCGAACAACAACTCGCGGCGGGTGTGCGAAATCGATGCGTGGTTCATGCGACCTCCTTGCCCTGGCTCCGTTTTGCGAGCCGCCACATCATCCCAGCGGCTCTATCAATTACTATAGGATCTGAAACACCGAAAGACAAGCGTACGAAGCGCGGGACAGCCAAAGAGGCGCTGTCTCAACGGGACATGGGCAGCAGCGCCCGCAAGCGCACCATCCGCTCCGCCGAACCGGTGAATAGGTCCGGCGGAAAGCGGCGGTAGCGCAGCAGATCGTCCAGGATGTACGAAGCGGCGTTATTCACCAGGCTCGCGCCCGCCAGATACTGCAGGCGCAGGTCGCGGTCGCGGTTGATCTGCGCGCGCCGCAGCCAGATATTCAGATCCGGCTTTTGTCCGGCGTAGGTGGCCAGTAGATCGATCGCGGACCGGAAGCCCACTTCACTCATGGACTGCCGGACTTCGGCGTAATCCGGCCGCGCCAGTTTTTGCTCCAGGGCATCCAGGTCAATCCGCGCCGGCCCGTTCCAACCCACCAGAACCACGTCATAGCCTTCTCCGGCAATGTCGTTGGACCAGATGGTGGTGTTGGGGAAGACCGCCGAAAACGTGGCCACTTCGCTTTTCACCGTGTCCACATCGCTCTGGTAGAGCGGCACCCACTGAGTCACGATGCCGCCGGGATTCAGGTGGCGCTTCACCATCTCGAAGTATTCCTTGGAATACAAAGTGGCCGCGCCTTTCACCCAGGGGTGAATCGGGTCGGAGGTGATGATGTCGAAGCGCTCCGGGGTAGTCAGCACGTAGTGCCGCGCGTCGTCGAACGCAATTTGCGTGCGCCGGTCGGTGACCACGCTATGGTTCTCCCGGGCGAAATGGCGTGCCACGACTTTGGGCACCAGGGGCTCCAATTCGACAATCTGGATTCGCTCGATCTCCGGGTGCACCACAAAAGTGCCGGCCGTCACGCCCGCGCCGCAGCCCACCACCAGCACCGAGCGGGGATGGGGGTGGAACAGAGCCGGCAGGTGGCCGAGCATCCGCTGCAGGCGCATGTCCTGGGGCAGGCTGGAGGCTTCGGTCTTCCCGCTGATGTGAAAGTATTGCGCTTCGGCGTCTTGCGTAACCGCCACGGTGGCGTTCATGCCCTCGCCCACGTAGGTGGCCTTTCGGTCGTAGGTGCTGATGGTCAGCTCGCGGCCGTAGGCGTACACCTGCCACGGAATGCCGGGCACTCGCCAGGCCAGCAGCACCGCCACCGTGGCCAGCGCCACCACCGGAACGGGCCTCCAGCGGCGCGAAAGCGCGAGCGTGCCGGCCAGGACGCTGAGCGCCACCAGCACCCGCTCGGCGTTCTGCGTGCCAATCCAGGGAATCAGCACCAGGCTGAAGCCCAGGGACCCGAGGATCGCCCCCGCCGTGTTGGCGGCGTAGATGGAGCCCGCCAGCTTTCCCGGATCTTCGTCGGGCCGCGCGGCCGCCGCCAGGGCCAAGGGAAAACTGGCGCCCCACAGCAGTGCGGCCGGCAGCACTGCGCACAGCGAGCGAAGGAAATCGTCGCGGAACGTCAGCCACGGGTTGAGCGACGTCTGCATGGGCCAGTAGGGCAGCGATTGGGCCAGCAGGATCCCCGTGCCGGCCACCGCCACCGCCAACAGAACCTGGCAGACGCCCAACGCGATTCGCGCCGGAATGCGCGTCCGCGCCAGGTAGGAGCCGGCTCCACTGCCAATGCCCAGGCCCGCCAGAAAGACCGCCAGGATGATGGAGAATGCGTAGACCGTCGCGCCCAACATCAGGGACAGCAGGCGCGTCCACACCACTTCCGCGCCCAGTGCACACAAACCGGAGAGCGCGATCACCGCGTAAACCGCTCGATTTCCCGGGGCGGACGCCGGCGTTGGCGCGGCGGCTGCGGGCGCCGAAGAGCGGCCCGACGTGGTCCAGGCCACCAACGCCACCGCTGCGTTGAGTGCCGCTGCGACATAGCTGGCGACATACATGTCGTGGACGCGCAGCAGGTAGAAACCAGCCAGCGCGCACCCGCCCACCGCGCCCACCGTATTGGCGCCGTAGAGCAGCCCCAGCCGGGAGACTCCGCTGGGCGTGGCCTCCCACTGCCGGGCCAGTGCCGGTAGCGACGCGCCCATCAGCACCGTGGGCGCCAGCAGACACAGCGCGCACACCAACCCGCGCAGCAATAGTCCTGCCAACCCGTGTCCGGCGTGGGCGGCGTACAAATCATCCAGGATGGGAATTCCGAACAAGACTGCGATCCCGCAAATCCCGATGCCGGTCTCCAGCAGCGCGTACATGCGTAGAGGGCGATGCCGTGCATCCACCACCCGCGCATAGAGCAGGCTGCCCAGGCACATTCCTCCCATGTAGGTGGCCAGCAGAATACCGAGAGAAATTCCCGAGGAGCCAATGACGAATTCGAGCAGTTGGAACCAGACGATTTCGTAGATCAGGGCCGCGCAGCCGCTGACTGCAAACAACCCCACGAGCAGCGAGAGCATTGTCTCGCATCATACCCCATCCGCCGCGCGGGTCCGGCTGGGCGTAGTGGAGGGCGCAGTGAGGCTGCGGCCCCCCTACTCCTGTCGCAGAACGATGTTGGGATCGAGCAGCGAGGCCCGCCGCGCCGGCACGTACGCGCCCGCGGCGGCCGCTCCCAGCAGCAGCACCGCCACCAGCGCCAGCAACGGCAGATCGAAATACGAGGTGCCGATGGCCGTGGTGGCCGGTTTTCCCGCCAGCAGGCTGAACACCAGACCGGCCGCCACTCCGCTGCCTGCCAGCACCATCCCGTGTTTCAACACCATGGTCAGGACGCCCCGCGCATCGGCGCCGACCGCCATCCGGATGCCGATTTCGCGCTGCCGCAGGCCCACCGAATAGGTCATCAGCCCGTAGAGCCCCACCAGCGCAATGACGAGCCCGAGCAGCCCCATGCCGGCGATGGCTTTGAGCAGGACATTTAGAGTCTGCCGGGCCCGCTGGTCGAAATAATCCTCCATCGTGCGCAGCCCGATGACCGGCTGCCCAGGGTCCAGAGATCGGACCAGATCGCGTAGAGGACCGGCGAGGGTGGCCGAGGGCCCGGCCGTCTGGAGCAACAGTGTCATCGCGGACTGCGGGTTTTGAGAAAGCGGCAGATACACATACCGAAACGGAGGCTCCACCGCGAACACATACTGGCTCTGCTTGGCTACCCCTACAATCTCCGTCATTGTGCCGGCCGGTCCGCCTAACCGGAAGCGCTTTCCAATGGCGCTGCGGTTCGGATAGTACTGGCGTGCGAAGGCCTCATTAACGACGGCCACTCGCGGGGAATCGGCCCGGTCCGTCGGCTGAAATTCGCGGCCTCGCTCCAGCGGGATACCCGTGGCCGTGAAATAGCCGTCGCTCACTATGGTGGACAGAATGGTGGCGGCTTCGGCTCCCGGCGGCAAGGGGATCCCCTCTGGGACAACCCGGATGGTATTGACGCCGGCGGGGGCAATGGGCGCGGCTTGAGAGAGGGCCGCGCTCCTGACGCCGGTCAGCGTGCGCACCCCCTCGAGGAGCTGCCGGTAGAACGCCTGGGCCTGCGGCGCCGTGGACCGCGCCAGTGACGGATCGAAGCTGGCCATGAGGAGATGGTCCGTGCGGAATCCCGTTGGCGACGAGAGGAGAACGGAGGCCCCGCGATACGCCTGCGTCGCGAACACCAGGAGGACCACCGATCCGGCGACTTGCCCCATCACCAACAAGTTCCTTCCCAGGAAGCGGCGGCGTTTCCCCCCGCCGGCCGGTCCCGACTTCAGCGCCGGCACCAGGTCCGGCCGGGTGCTCTGCAGAGCCGGAGCCATTCCGAACAAGAACGCGCTCGCTACCGAAACCGCCAACGCGAACCACAGCACACGGGAATCCAAGCGGAGGTCGAGGGTCACCGGAATGTCGCTGGGGATGGGGATGCGCGAAAAGAGGTCCACGCCGGCTTGCGCCACGAGCAGTCCCAACGTCCCGCCGAGCACGGCGATGACCAGGCTTTCCGTGAACAACTGGCGGACCAGGCGGCCTCTGCCGGCGCCGATCGCCACCCGCACCGCAATCTCCCGCGAACGCGCCGAGGCACGGCTTAGCAGGAGGTTCATCACGTTGGCGCACGCGATCAGCAACACCACGGCGGCCAGAGCCAGCAGGAAACCCACGATCAGGGCGTTGCCCACGCCTTGCCGAAGCCGGGCTCGGGTCTCGGTGGTCACCTCCAGCGAGCTGGCCTTGTTGGTTTCCGGATGCGCTTGCGCCAGTTGCCGGCTGATGACCTGCGCTTCGGCCGCGGCTTCGGACAGGCTCACGCCCGGCTTCAGCCGCCCGAATACGGACATCCCGCGGGCGCCCCGGTTCTCTAACGCCGTCGGCGCCGGCTCGCCGGTCAGGCGCGGCTCCATCGCCAGAGGAACGTAGAGCGCCAGGCGGACCAGCGGGTCCGGTCCGCCAAAACCTTCCGGCGTCACGCCGATCACCGTAAACGCGATGCCGTTCAGAAAGAGAGTCTTTCCGATGACCTCGGGGCTTCCTGCAAATTCATTCTTCCAGACCTCATGACCCAGCACGACCACGGCGTCGCGTCCCGCCACCCGGTCCTCGTCGGGCCGGAAGCCGCGGCCCATCGGCGGCTTGACTTCCATCACGTCAAAGAAGCTTCCGCTCACGAAGGCCCCGAACTTCATTTGCGGCAGCGCCCCTTTTTCGGTTGCGAATCCAAACGCGGAGGCTTCCGCGGCGGCCAGGCCGGCAAAGGATCGGCTGCGGTCGCGGAGGTCTTGATAATCCGGGTACGAAACCAGCGATTGGCCCAGCCCGTTGTTTTCGCCGCGCAGCGGCGAGAGCACTGCCATGACCTCGGATGGATTCGGCACCGCCATGGGCCGGAGCAGCAAGCCATCCGCCAAGCTGAAGATGGCCGCGTTGGCGCCAATGCCGAGCGCCAGCGAAACAATCGCCACCAACGCGAACCCGGGGTTCTGCCGCAACGTGCGCAAGGCGTACCGCAGATCTTGGAGCATACGGGGAGAAGTGCACTCCGGGGGCCACCGTCACATCACGCATCTCTTTGAAAAAAGGCCCCAAATCCCGGCTGCGGGTCGGCGTCACTGTCCGCTTCTGGGACGGGCCGCCCCGGGAGCGGGACCAGCCGAGTCATTGCGATGGCGAAGACGCGGCCGCTCGGGTCCGCGAGGCGCTTCACGCTTGGCCGTTGATCTGGTGGTACGGGCTCTGATAACCAAGCGTAACCATCCAGACCCGGATTCGATAGGCCAGCGCCTGCATTACCCGAGTCGCGGGCTGCCCGTGCGAAAATCAAGAGGGTGGCGAAGAAGAAAATGAAAGTCCGGGTCCCGAGGAGCGCCGGGCTGGCCCGTTTTTTTCTGCGGCCGGTAGGGGGCGTTTTGATCGTTGGTTTCGCCCTCTGCATCGTTGTCGGCCTGGGCACCTTCACCTACTTCTACTCCCGGTATTCCCGGCTGATCGACCAAAAGCTGCGCGCCGGCCCCTTCGCCCAGACCGCCAAGCTCTACGGCGCTTCGCAATCGGTCGCGGTGGGCGACCTCATGAGCCCCGCTCAGATCGCCTCTGAATTGAGGCGCAGCGGGTACAACGAATCGCGCGGCAACCCGACCGGTTATTTTCAACTGCAGCCGGGCTCGATCGAAGTTTTTCCTGGACCCGATTCCTATTTCGACCAGGAAGCGGCGGTGGTCAAATTCGCCGGCGGACGGATTTCGCGGATTGTCTCACTGCAGGACAACACGTCGCGCAGCGAATACCAGTTGGAGCCCGAGCTCATCACCAATCTGTCGGGGCCGAACCGCGAGAAACGCCGCATGGTGAAGTTCGCGGATATACCGAGGGTGGTCGTGGACGCCGTCACCTCTGCCGAAGATAAGCGCTTCTTCCAGCACTCCGGCTTCGATCCCTTCCGCGTGATCAAGGCCGTTTATGTCGACGTCAAGGAAGGCCGCAAGGAGCAGGGTGCGTCCACCCTGAGCATGCAGCTGGCGCGCGGGTTCTGGCTCGATCAGGATAAGCGCTGGACCCGCAAACTGGCCGAAGTCATCATCACCCTGCAGCTGGAGCAGAAGCTTTCCAAGGAAGAGATTTTCGAGGATTACATCAACCTCATCTCCCTGGGCCGGCGCGGGTCCTTCGATATCCGGGGTTTTGGAGAGGCCTCGGAGACGTACTTTGGGAAGGACTTGAGCCAGCTCAAACTCCCGGAGGCGGCCACGCTGGCAGGCATGATTCAGCGGCCGTCCTATTTCAATCCCTACAAGTATCCGGAGCGCGTCCGCGACCGGCGCAACATCGTGCTGATGCTGATGCACCAGAACGGCCAGATTTGCGATCGCGACTACCAGCTGGCGGTGGATTCGCCGCTCAGCCTCGCCAAGGGCGCGGCGCAGTTCGTGGATGCCCCGTATTTCGTCGATCTGGTGGAAGACGAACTGCAGAACAAGTTTCAAGACGCCAACTTCCGGTCGAGCGCCTATCACATCTACACCACGCTGGACATGAACCTGCAGCGCGCCGCCGCCGAGGCGGTGCGGATTGGCATGCAGGGCGTGGACGAGCAGATCCGCAAACAGCGGCGTTTCCGCGGCCAGACGCCGCCCGAAGCCCAGGTGGCCTTGATTGCGCTCGACCCGCATACCGGCGAGATCAAAGCCGCAGTGGGCGGGCGCAACTACGGGGTCAGCCAGCTCAATCATGTGCTGTCGAACCGGCAGCCGGGCTCGATCTTCAAGCCTTTTGTGTACGCGACGGCGCTGAACACGGCCATCGAGGGCAAGCCCCAAGTCCTCACCGCCAGCACCACCGTGGTGGACGAACCCACCACCTTCTTTTTCGATGGCAAGCCGTACGAGCCGAGTAACTTCCACCACGAATTCCACGGCACCGTGACCCTGCGCGAGGCGCTGGCCCACTCCATGAACGTGGCGACCGTGAAGGTCGCCGAGATGGTCGGTTATGACGCGGTGGTCCAGATGGCCAAGCGGGCGGGTCTGAATGACAGGATCCAGCCCACCCCGGCCGTGGCCCTGGGCTCCTACGACATCACGCCGCTGGAAGCCGCCGGCGCTTACACGGTCTTCGCCAACCACGGCGACTATGTGAAACCGGATTTCCTGAAGCTGGTCCGGACGCAGGACGGCCAGGTCATCTACAAGAGTAAGATCGAACAAAAACAGGTGCTGGATCCGCGCGTGGCCTACCTCATGACCAATCTGATGGAAGAAGTGCTGCGCAGCGGCACGGCCGTGAAAGTGCGCGCTCTGGGTTTTGTGGTCCCCGCGGCCGGCAAAACCGGGACTTCGGACCACGATGGTTGGTTCGCCGGCTATACCACCGAGCTGTTGGGCATCGTCTGGGTGGGGTTCGACGACAACCGCGATCTGGACATCCAAGGCGCGGACTCCGCCGCGCCCATCTGGACCGAGTTCATGAAGCGCGCCCTGCAATTCCGCGAGTATCGCAACGCGCAGCCCTTCGAAGCGCCCGATGGGATTATTTCGGTGACCATCGACCCGCAGTCGGGAATGCTGGCCACCCCATCCTGTCCCACGGCGCGCCAGGAAGTCTATATCGCTGGGACGCAGCCGGTGGTTTCCTGCCCGTTGCACGGCGGCGGCCGGCAGAACGTAACCACGGTTTCGGGTTGGCAAGTCGCGCCGCCCGCTGCCCAGCCGCTTCCGTCCGATGACGGACTGCACGTCACCGGGACTGCCGGCGATGGCGTCGTCTCGCCGGCGGGACCGCGCGCTCCGGTCCACGCGGCCAAACCAGCGCCATCCCAAACCCCGCCGCCGCAACCTCCCAAAGAAGAGAAACCGGGGTTCTTTCACCGCTTGCTCGGCATCTTCAAATGATTGGCCCGGTGTGTTGTAATAATAAGAAGTAAGGGGGCCCGCGATGGTTTCCAAACCCTTGGCGATTGCGTTCGCGTCGCTTCTCGGCTGCTCGCTCGGCGTGGCACAATCCGACAACGCATTAGTGGACAAAACCAGACAGGTTCCGGCAGTTCCGGCGCCGGCCCGAACCCTCACGGCCGAGGATCGCGGCGACATTATGATGGCGCGCAAGATGTACCGCGAAGCCATTGAGGCCTTCCAGTCGGATCCACAGAAGACCGCTGTTTTGTATAACAAAATCGGCATCGCGTACCATCAACTCCAACAGCTCAACAACGCGAAAAAGTATTATGAGCGCGCGGTCAAACAGAAGCCCGATTATGCCGAGGCGTTGAACAATCTGGGGACCGTGTATTACGCCGGTAAGAGCTATCGCCGGGCCATCAGCTACTACCACAAAGCGCTTCGGCTTTCGCCGAATTCGGCGTCCATTTACAGCAATCTGGGCACGGCGCTGTTCGCCCGCAAGAAATACCAGGAGGCGACCGGCGCGTACCAGCAAGCGATGGCTCTCGACCCGGACGTTTTCGAGCATCGCAGCAACTACGGAACGCTGCTGGAGGACCGCAACATCGAGGAACGCGCCAAGTTTCACTATTACCTGGCCAAAATGTACGCCAAGGCCGGCCGGGACGAACTGGCGCTGCAATATGTCCGCAAGGCACTGGAAGAAGGCTTCAAGGATAAGAACAAGCTGAACCAGGATCCCGAGTTCGAAGCGCTCCGTGAACTGCCTGAGTTCCAAACGCTGCTGACCGTGGAGCCGCGTGTTCTCTAGGGTGGCTCTGGTGGCGGCTTGCCTGGCCGCAGTTTCCTGTTCCCGACAGACCTCGAACGCCTCGCCCGAACGGATCGCGCTGCTACGGTTTGAGAACCTCAGCGCGGACCCGTCGCTGGATTGGATGGGCCGGGCGTTTCCCGAGGTGATCTCACGCGAGCTGGCCGGCGACCGGAATCTCGACTCCATCTCGCCCGAACGGCTGCATGGCGGTGATCAGGCGTTCGGGAGGAGGCCGGAAGCCGCGCCCGGCGTTTCCGCGGAGCGTACCCTGGCATTGGCCGCGGGCGCGAACCGGCTGGGCTATGGAGAATACTGGCTCGGGAATGGCCGGCTGGAAGCGCGGGTGACGCTGGAAGATCTGCCGTCGGGAAAGACCACGGTAGTCGCGGCCTCTGCCCCGGCTGGCGATGTGATTGCGGTGGCTGGCGCGCTCGCCCGCCGGATCGACTCCGGCGCAGCGCCCTACGGGACGCAAAATGCGGCGGCCCTGAAAGCCTATGTCTCGGGGCTGGAGTCCGCCAATTCCATCAGCGCCGCGCCGCGGTTCGAGGAGGCGCTTGCCCTGGATCCCGATTTCGGGCCGCCCTACAGCCTGCTCGCCCAAGGGAAGGTGCAGCAGCTCGACCGCGCCGGCGCGGGCACGCTCTTCGCCCAGGCGCTCGCCCGCGCCGGTCGCATGCCCGAGCTCGATCGCACCCAGCTCGCCCTCAACGCCGCCACTCTGCGCGGCGACGCCGCCGCGCGCCAGCAGGCGCTGACCGCCTGGTCCCGTTTGACACCCAATGACCCCGGCGTCTGGCGCGCTCTGGCACAACTGGCGATGCTTCGTCATCAATATCCGCAGGCTGTCGAAGCCTATCAGAAAGCGCTGGCGACGCAACCCGGCGATGCGGCCCTCCTCAACGAACTGGGATACGCGGCCGCGTATGCGGGCGACCTGAACGCGGCCACGCGCGCCTTGGAGCAGTATGCCGGCCTGCGTCCCGGCGATGCCAATCCGCTGGACTCCCTGGGTGATGTCCACCTGCTGCTCGGGCGCCTGCGCGAGGCGGAATCTTTCTACTTACAGGCGGCGAAGAAGGACCCGGCCTTCGAGGGCGGAGGCGATTTGCTGAAAGCGGCCATGGCCCGGCTGATGAGCGGCGATGTCAGCGCCGCCTCCGCACTGAACCAACAATTCGTCGCCTTGCGCGCCCAGGCCCATGATCCGTTGGTGGACTACTATCGGGCGGAGTGGTCCTGGATCAGCGGCCGCCGCAAGGAGGCCTACGAGATCCTGTCGTCATTCGCTCACGGTGCCGAGACCGGGCCCATTCGGCAAGCTGCGTCGGAGGCCTACGGCGAACTGGCGGTGTGGAGCGTCGCGTTGGGCGATCGCGCCGCCGCCGGGCGCTCGGCGGATCAGGCCGCCCGGCTGGCGGGATCGGCATCCGCGCGCACCGTGGCCCTGGCGCGATTCCTCGCGCAGCCTGCCGCCGCTGCCGAAGAGTGGACGGCCCGCGCGGAGCGTGCCTTCCCCAATCCCGAGCAGAAACCAGTCAAAGATCTCGCGCTGGCGTACGCGCTGCTCGCGGATCGGCATTTCTCGGAAGCCTCCCCGATTCTGCGCGCCCTCTACGAGAGCGGCGCGCCGGCCCCCGACGAAGGACTCCCGCTGCTGCTGGCCTGGAGCGATCTTGAAACCGGCAAGCCTCAGGAAGCGGCGGGACTGCTGCGGTTCAATCCCATTCCGCCCAGCTCCGCGGTGCGCCCGTTCCGCGTCTTCTATTTGCCGCGACTGTTCTACCTGCGAGGCCAAATCGCCGCGCTTGCAGGCAGCGCGGACCAGGCCCGCGCACAGTTCCGCCTCTTTCTCCAGCTTTCCGGGGACACCCCGCTGGTCTGGGGGGAAGAAGCCAAGGCGCGGTGACGCGCCTCCCGACAGATAGACATTTAGGGCCGCGGGCCTGCGGTGTGTCCCTCCGCCTCCTTGAGCTAGAACGTAATGGAGCCAGGATGTTTGCGAGAACCGCGAATCGTTCTAGAATGAAGCAAAGAGGAGCAGAATGTCTGAAATTCTGGCCTTCGTCCTGCGGTGGCTGGCGCGGTTGAGCGCCTTACTGGTTGCTTGGGCTTTTCTGCTGCTGATTGCCGGCGAGACGTACCATCCGCACGCCTGGCCGCCGGCCGGATTCCCGTCGCTGGGGGTCAGCTTGGTGGCGGTAGCCGTGGTCGGGATGGTGCTGGCGTGGTTCTGGGAACTGCCGGGAGCATCGGTTTCGCTCGCCTGCCTTGCCGCTTTTGTCGGCATGGTGCATATGCACAACTATGGCCCGATTGCCGTGGCGGCAGCGCCCGGCATCCTGTTTGTGATGGATTGGCTGTTCCGGAGGCTGGCCCGCTTACAGGCCACATCCAAATGATCAGATTGACGGCCTATGGATTGACAGTCACGGTCACCGTCTTGGCCGGCTGATGGCCCACCAGGACGATCAGGGGCTGGTCTCCCAGGGGCGCGCCGGCTGGGATCTGGAAGTTCATCTGGGCGATGCCGACCAGCCCGTTGGGAATTCCCGCGAATATGACCGGAGCAGGCACTCCGCCAATCGTGATCTGCACCGGTTCGACCAGTCGCGGCAGTTGCTCCAGCGGAGCGGATGCCGCCGGGGCCGCGCCGGTGGCAATGGCGGGCGTCACCGGGCCCTGGCCGGTCAAGTAGAGGGTTAAATAGTCGCCCACGCGGCCTCCGGAGGCGGGGAGCAGCCGCACTTCGCGCGTGCTAAACACCCCGGGAGCGACCGGCACCACTTCCACAGCCTTGGTGTCGGACTGTCCGCCCACCGTAACCGTGACCTGGGCGGTTCCCGGCTGCACTTCGTACGGCACCTGGACGTTCAACTGGCTCGGAGTCACCGCGAACAGGGGCGCGGGCACTCCGTTGATGGCCACGGTCACTCCCGCCAGTTGCAGCGGAAGGGGAACCGACGGCGCCACCGCATTGCTGAATGCCAGGTGACTGCCGAAGATGGAGAGCAGAGAGCCTGGCGCCACGGCGGGCAGAAACGAGGCCCCGTTGCCCAGGCCTCCGAGCATGATGGAGGGAGCCGGCGTCACCACTTTCGGCCCAAGAAACGGGGCCTGCGTGAAAGACTGCCAGGCGTGGCCGGTTGCCGCGTCCACGCCATCGACTTCCACGGTCAGAGTGACGGGTGCGGAAAGATTCTTGGCCCGTAGCATTCCCGAAGCCAGCGTGCCGAAGGCCGGCAGCGTAGTGGTTCCGAAGAGGCCCGCCAGTTGCGAACTGTAATCCGTGGGGCCGATCTTGAGGCCGGTGATCGTCGCCTTCACCCCGGCCGATTCCGTGATGCGCACCGCGTATGCCCACTGGAACCCATCGGAATCGGGAGACTGCTGGTAGATCGGGTCCGGATTCACCGCCGCCGAAACCTGAGACTGCTTGGGAGTAGCCGTGGAACCATCTTCCAGGTACGAAGCGATGGCGGCATAGGCGTTGGAAAAGCGGCCATAGAGGCTGAAGGGGCGGGCCTGGCAGGCGGTCTCGCCGAAGGGCGGCGCGGCGGCGCCGGTGAGGGTGCCCACAATCTGTCCCTGGTCGTTCAGCAGCGGCGAGCCGGAGGAGCCGGGCTCGGTGATCCCCATGGTCCAGTTCACTTCGTAATATCGGTTTGAGGGCGCGATCTCGGTCCCGATCGCAGTCGCGATATCGGCTCCGCGAGTGCCGAGAGCGATGCGCGCGTAACTGCCGCGCGGGTGATGGACTCCGGCCACCGAGGCCGCAGCGTCGAGCGAGTTGTTCCAGCCCAGGAAGGTGACGCCGCCGGGAACGCCGGTCAAGGCAACCAGCGAAAAATCACCGCCGGAGATATCGGCTCCGGCCAGATACGTTCCGCCCAGAACGGTGGGCGCAGCCAGGGGATTCGGCGCCGGCCCGTTGCAGGTGGAGGTCTGGTAGAGAAAGTGGGCCTGAATGGTTTTGGCCTCGGTGTCGCTCGAGATGCAATGGTGCGCGGTCAGCAGGTACGGCATCCCGCTGCTGGCGCGCGTGTTGATCATGGCGCCGCTGCACGTGTACGCGCCCGTGCCGTCATCGGAGATGAATTCATATTTGACCGAGGCTGAAGCGGCGGACTGGTAGGCTGGGTAGCAGGCGACGTCGAGATTGCAGGAGGCCGCGCCATCGGCCAGCGGGTTCGACTCCGGCCAGACATGCGAGATGGAATCGATGGTAAACGGGAAGCGCGCGGGCGAGATGCCGGGAGGCGCCAGGTACGCCACCGTAACGGTATCGGCGTCCACGCCGCCCGCCCAGAACTCGCCGGTGCCGAAAACGCCATCACCGGTGTACGGTCCGATGGCCGTCTGATCGCCAGGCGCGAAAACCCAAACTTGTCCCGATCCCGCGTGGAAGTTGCGGAAGTGCAATCGAATGCTGCGCGCGCCGGGCGAACGCAACGACGCCGTCAGGATCGCCTGACCCTCGGGGGAGACCGAGACGACGGCGCCATCCCCGGCGGCTCGCGGCAGCATGCGGCGGACTCCCGCCTGAACCAGGGACCCGCGGATGTGGACCCGCCGCTCGGCCGCCGACAGCGGACCGACCGAGAACGCCGGGGGTACCGGGGCCTGGCGAATGCTGTCGGGGATAGGGCGGGGCAGGGTCGGATCGGATGCCCGCAGGGGCGAGACCGACCTGGGGGCCTCTTGCCCATAAACCGAGCAGGCCAGCAAACCGCCGATCAGGAAACGTTGCCAAGAGCCCATCGCACCCTGAGGTTAGCATTGACTAAGTCCTTTGAAGTCTTTGTTTTATACGTACTAGTACAGCCATCGGTTCTATCTTGGCGCAAGTACTATGGCCGTTCTGAAGGAGTTAGGGATGGGGCAGGGAAACCCCTACCCCAGGCCGAAGCAAATGTTGCTCCTAGAAGCTGTGGGTGACTGCGAGATAGACCGAGTTGTAGGAGGAATTGTGCGGGGTGTTCTTCAGAAAATCCCCCCGGGAAAATGTGTCCGTAGGCCAGATCGGCCACGGTCCCCTTCACGATCATCCACTTTCGCCTGTAGGTCCGGCTCCCACCCGATGTGGTTGCCCTGGGTTCCGGTGGACGCGATCAGCAGTTTGCAGCTGCTGTTGTACAGTCCATCGCCCTGGTTCGCGAGCCAGAAGGAATTGGCGGCCACGGAAATCGTCAGCGCCACCGCCATTTTGTACTGAAGGCCGGAACGCGCGTGGACGATGTTGGACCAGGTGAACTGATCGGCCAGGCCGAACTTATCGTGGCCGCTGGGGAAGAGCGGATCGAAACCGCCCCGTGTCCCGTCTTTCGGATTCTGGTCGCCGGAGGCGCGGTTGAATTCGGCGAAAAACCGGGGCACATGCTTCTTGTCGGCCAGTGTGGCCGAGGACGGCATGGCCTGCCCAGGCGCTCAAGGGTTCGTTGACCTGGGTGCCCCACGGCAGCGCAGTCTCCAGACCGTAATCGAAGCGCAAGGGCAGTTTACCGACCCAGCGGAGGCCGGCCGTCTTTCGATCGAGGTTTCCCAGACCACCGAGTTCCCCCTTCAGTTTGTGCTCGAGTCTCCAGAGCAAGTAGGGTTCGATTGTGGAATTCGGAACCAGGTTGGCGATCGAGCCATACAGACCGTGAAAGTGCTCCCCGGCGTCGGCAATGCAAGGCCGGCCCCGGCGATCTTATCGGAAGCTCCCGTGAAGGCGTCGAGCCGGACGGGGCCGTAGTGCACGGTCATGCGCACCGCGTCGAAAGACCGGCCCACGTTCGACCAATTGGGGTCGGAGACCAGCCGGCCTTCGCCAAACGAGAGTGGCTGCCGCCCCACCCGTACGGTCACCGGGCTGGTTTCGGAATTCCCGATCTGGACCCAGCCCAACCGCAAGTCGGCCGGGTTTCGTTGCGACGGGGGCGCCGGCGATACATTGGTGACCCTTAGATCTGTTTTCATTGCTGCTCCCTATCGGCAGTCACTGGAGAAACCGGAATTGCCGCTTCCCCGATTTGGTGCGGAAGCCTTAAGCCCGACGGAGGGCTCACGGAGTTGAAGTTAGGGCGAGAGCTTAGGACGCGGGATTTCGAAGGAGGAGCTCAGCGCGCGGCTTGCTGCAACGTATACACCGTGCGGGTGGGAGACGGACGCTCAATGGCGAGGCTCACGTTGCCGATGGTTTGCGGGGCAAGCGCATCTCGGGGAAGCTCGGATGTCCGTTCCAGAGTCAGGGTGGCGCCCGACAGCCGGACCGTGCGCACCCATCCGTTACCTTCGAGGATCAGAGCATCGCCGGCGGCGTGGATGTGAGCGGTGCCGGGTTGTGCCAAAGCGCCATCCTCGGGCAGAAAATTAGTATCGGTATCTTTCCAGGTCAGCTCCATCCAGCGGCCGCCGTCGCGGGTGGAGAAGACGGCGCGGACTTGCGGGGACTCGAGCACCCATTCAGGAAGGCCGTCGCCATCCAGATCAGCCGTCCACGCCACCGTGCCGGCGCGGGGCAGCAGGAGTGTGCGCATCGGAAGATCCACCTCGGCGCCTCCGGTCACATGCAACTGCCAGTCGCGGAGTCCGGTGGCCCCGTCCTGCCCGAAGACGCGAAAGGAAACGGGACGTTCGGCCACGGCCCCCACGGCGATTTCGGTGCGGGCAGGCAAGAACTCCAGGCCTTCGCCTGAGGCCTCCAGGCGGTAGTTCTGAATCTGCGTCGAGTTGTTGCGGAGGATGATTTCGAGGTTGCTGCCGGCCCGGGTTTCGGCGGGCGCGGTGGGCGGCTCCACCGGCAGGTGGGTTTGCGCCCCAAAGTGCAGAGTCAGCGCTTCGGTCATCCGGACAGACAGCGGGCGGAACAGTTGGAGCCGCGCCCGGCCAAGCGGCACCCCGTCGGCTTCCAGGGCGAGAGGAGCAAAGTCTCCGTGCAGGGCGTCGGCCGGCACGCTGAGGGAGTACTCGATTTCGTTGGGCGATTTCTCCGAAGACGTGGCTGCGAAGCCCTCCGGAGCCCGCAAGCGGGAGCGCGAAGCCACTTGGGGCGACGAATACACGGTGGAGAGCACGTTCTTCTGGCCGATCATGAGGCGGCGCGCTTCACTGAAAAAGGCCGATGTGTCGGGCGCTTCAATCGCCAATCCGACGCGCACGCGGTTGCCGGCAGCCTTGCCGGCGGGAATGGGCAGGCGTGCGCGCAGGGTCTTTTCGTCCCAATCGAACTTGGTCGGCTTGCCGGCCGCGAGGTACGGGCCTTCCGGCTCCCGCGCCAGCTGCAGAATCACTTCGGCGGGCGTGGGGGCGGCAAATTCCAGGGCCAGGATGCCGTTTTCAAATTCCACCGTCTGCAGTTCGGCGGTGGCATAGACAATGTGCTCGACGGCTGAGAAATTGGTGCATTCGCGGCACAACCCGCCCGGCCCCAAGGACACATCGAGCGGAAGCCAGAGCGATTGGCCGGCGGGCACGGTGACCGCAGGAACGATCATCGTGTGGCGGGAAAGGGGATCGAAGACGCGCAAATCGTCATGAAAGGCGCCGGTGCCGCGATTGATCAGGCTGATCGCCGATGCCGCCTTCGATACCAATTCGGCGGCAGTGACTCCCGGCGGCAGCTTGCCGCTTGCCACCGCCGGCATCTTCCCCGGCCGCAGTTGCGGCAGCAGAGCCGCCCAGTTGCGCAGCAGCGCGGCCTGGCGGCGGAGCGGCGCGGTAGACGGCCGTTCATCGCCCGTCAGACCGACGGCGCCCTTGTGCAGCAGAGCCGTGGAACCCGCTTCCCAACCGGCCGGGTAGATCTGGTCTTCAACGTCGGTCCACAGCAGCGCGCCGCGTGCCGAAGCAACGGCCGCACGGCTGCGCGGGAGCGCGACAGGATCGTTGGCCGAGACCACGGTCACCGGCGTTGGCGGCGGGCCGGCATCGATGGCCAGCGTGGCGCCCTCTACGAACGCGATGGGTCCGCCGTGCGCTTCGGTCTGAGTGGCGAGCAGGTCGCCCAGTTCTTTCAGCCAGGCACGTTCGGCCGCGGCATCCGGTGTGATGGCCGGCCAGGCGGCGTTGTCCCAACCCGGAACCGGCGGTAACGGGCGTACCCAGCCGCGCAACCCCAGCCTGCGCAGAATCCGGATGAAGCCCGCCAGGTCGCGGCGCGGGCTGGTGCGGCCGGTGAAATCGAAATTGCCCGGCTGGAGCTGGTGCCAGTTCCACGGAATGGAAAACTCCACCGTGGGAACCCCGATGGTTTTCAACCAAACCAGTTCGCGCTCCCACTGGGCGCGCGGATAGAGATAGTACGGGAACTCGACCGCCAGCACGTATTCGGGCGCTGGAGCGGCCGCGGGCGGGGCCGAGGCCACGGCTGCGGACAGCAGCAGAAGCAGCGCGGCGACCCGCATTAGAAGGCGCGCGCCTTTCGGACGCGGTAATCCTCGGTGTGGTGGATCCGAATCACCGTGCACATTTCGAACAGGCGCGAGCGCGCCCGCTCTCCGATGTGATCGGCCAGGGTGCGGCGATAGTCAGTTCCTACAGCGGTCTTTTGCATCACCGCGCTGCCGGCGTCCGGATCGGGAAGATTGGTGGTGGCGATCAGGGGTTTGCGGTTGTTGCACCGGTAGGTGACGATGGCGGTGACGGTGTCTTCCACCCAGTCGGTGACGCGGTGCGCGCCGAGATCGTCGAGCAGCAGCACTTCGGCGTCGAGGGCTACCCGGTAAGCCTCCTTATCGGAGGAATTCGACGCGGCGTCATAGCCGGAGCGGATGCGGTCGAGCAGGTTCTGGTAGTCGCAGAAGAGGCCCTCGAAGCCTTTCTCGATGATGCGGCGCAGAGCGGCCACCGCCAGATGGGTCTTTCCGGTTCCGGGCTCGCCGACCAGCAGCAGGCCGGGGCGTCCATCATTGGGGAAATCGTCAGCGAACTTCTTGACGGCCATCAGGGCGGTTTTCAGGTCCCGCAATGCCATGGGGCTGTCGCCCGCCACGTTGAAGTTTTCGAAGGAGCGATTGCGGTAGAGCGGTGGAATCTGCGCGCGCTCTTCCATGCGCCCGGCGCGCCCCACGGCGCGGCAATCGCAGGGCTCGGCCCCCGAGACGCTGGCGCGCTCGACGATGATCCATCCGCTGCCGCTGCACTTGGGGCAAACCGGTTCACTAGCCATTCACTCTATTATCGGTCAGGCGGGGCCGAGATGAATTCTATTCTGGAATCCGAACGAGAGGTTTCTGAGTCTCGATACCTGGGAGGAATCAGGTTCCGGAAACTGCCGCCCCGATCGTGGCCAGCACTTCGCCGGCAGTGACGGTGGCGCCTTCCTTGGCGCTTACGGTGAGCACGCGGCCGGCGCGCGACGCTTTCATTTCGTTTTGCATCTTCATGGCCTCGACCACCATCAGCCCCTGCCCTGCTTCTACCGCATCCCCCGGGACGACCAGGACGCGCACCACCTTTCCGGGCATGGGGGCGGCGATGGTTTCGATATCGCTCCCGGCGCGGCCCGCCGCCTGGCGGGACCAGCGGCGCGGGTCGCGGACTTCGATTTCGAAATGGTGCCCTTCGAGGGTCACGATGAGATGGCGCGCGGTGCGCTCCACCTGGGCATCGTAGCTGCGGCCGTCGAGCAGGATGGAATAGACACCCGGCGCGGGGAGGGCCACGTCGGCCGTGCGCTCCGCGCCTTCGCCCAAACGAAACCGGCAGGCGGGGGCGGGGGAGAGAATCTCGATCTGCTGGTCGACGCCGTTGACCGTCAGGTTGAGCTTCACCGGAGAAGCTCCTGGCGTCCGGCGGCGGCCCAGGGGCTATTGCCGTTGGATGAAGGCGGCTGCGCCTCCGGAGCGGCATGGTGCAGGGCGGCCGCCAGGGCGGCCACGGCGGCCAGGTCGGGCGGCGGCTGCGGCCGATGGTTGCGCGCGAAGAATTCGTCGATGAAGCCGGTGTGCAGGCGGCCGGCGCGGAACCCTTCGTCTTCGAGAATCTGCCGGAAGAAACCGACGTTGGTGCGGATCCCGCCCACTTCGTACTCGCTGAGCGCTCGGACCATGCGGGCGACGGCATCGTCCCGCGTGCCGGCCCACACCACCAGCTTGGCCAGCAGCGGGTCGTATTCCATGGGGACGGTCCAGCCTTCGTAGACGCAGCCATCCAGACGGACCCCGGGGCCGAGCGGACGCACCAGGCGCGTGATGGTCCCGGGATACGGCAGGAACTGGTTGTACGGATCTTCGGCGTAGATGCGGCATTCGATGGCGGAGCCGCGCCAGGCAACGTCTTCCTGCTGGAACGGGAGCGGCGCGCCGGCGGCAATCTCGACTTGCAGCTTCACCAGATCCAGGCCGGTCACCAGTTCGGTAATCGGGTGCTCCACTTGCAGCCGCGTATTGACTTCGAGGAAGTAGAAGCGCCGGTCGGCGTCCACCAGAAACTCCACCGTGCCCGCGTTGTAGTAGCCCGCCGCGCGGGCGGCGCGGATGGCGGCGTCGCCCATGGCGTGGCGCATCTCGGGATGGAGCGCCACCAGAGGCGACGGCGACTCTTCGATCACCTTCTGATGCCGCCTCTGGATGGAGCATTCGCGCTCGCCCAGGTGCACCATATGGCCGTGATGGTCGCCCAGAATCTGAATTTCGATGTGGCGGGGGCGCTCGAGGAATTTCTCGATGTAGATTTCGGCGCTGCGGAAAGCGCGCTGGGCTTCGCTCGAAGCATCGCGCAGCGCGGATTCGAGGTCGGCTTCACGATCGACGCGGCGCATCCCTTTGCCGCCGCCGCCGGCCACGGCTTTCAACAAGACCGGGTAGCCGTGCGCGCGGCCAAAGGCGCGCGCTGCTTCTCCTGTGACGGCGCCTTCGGTGCCGGGAACCACCGGGGCTCCGGCGCGTAGAGCGCTGGCGCGGGCGGCGGTCTTCGATCCCAGCGCGCGGATGGATTCCGCCGAGGGCCCGATGAACACCAGGCCCGCGTCGGCGCAGGCCGCCGCGAAATCGGCGTTCTCGCTCAGAAAACCGTAGCCCGGGTGAATGGCCTCCGCGCCGTGCCTTTTCGCAGCTTCGAGAATGCGGTCGATGCGGAGATAGCTTTCGGCGGATGGCGCGGGGCCCAGCCGCTCCGCCTCATCGGCCATGCGAACGTGGAGGGAGGTGCGGTCGGCGTCCGAGTACACGGCCACCACCCCAATGCCCATTTCGTGCAGGGTGCGGGTCACGCGGACGGCGATTTCCCCGCGGTTGGCGATCAGAATCTTCCGGAACATTCCTGGGGGAATTGTAACAGTTGCCAGACGGGGCTCTGCGGGGCCGGCTTCAGCCTGAGGACCGGCGTTCTCGCCCGCCGCCCCGGGGCTGAAAGGCCGTCTCCAGGGCAGGGGGGCCCGCCTCCGAGGGCCCCTTGCTAGAATTGGAGTACTTATTCCCATGGCCCAAGACTCGATGCAGGGATCGTTGAAGGAGCGGGGCGTCCGCCTCACCCGGCAGCGCCAGATTCTGCTCGAGCTGATCGATAAGACCGGCGAGCATCTGGACGCCGAGCGCCTGTATCAGATGGCTAAGGAGAAGGACCCCAAACTCAACCGGGTCACGGTCTACCGCACGCTCAAGATGCTGAAACTCGGCGGGCTGGTGGATGAGCTGGATCTCATGCATTATGGCGGCGACCAGCACTACTACGAAACCCGCCTGAAACAGGAGCACGCGCACGTGATCTGCCTGCGCTGCGGCAAAGTGGAGGAATTCTTCGGCGACCCGCTGCAGAAGCTGCGCAAGCAGATTGAAAGCCACTTTGGATTTCAGGTCTTGCTGGCGCGCACGGAGGTGGGCGGATACTGCGCACACTGCCAGACGCTGCGGGCGCGCGAGGTGGAAGTCGCGCGGGTGGCGCCCGTGACGCCGCCCAAGCGCGCGCGGCGCGCGGCGGCCCGGCGCCCCTAACGGAATGGAACCGGCGCCTGCCTTGGCCGGACTGGAGCCGGCCTCGCTCATTGTCATCGACCCTAACGGCCACCGCACGCGGGTGCCCCTGGCGCCGCTCCCCTTCCGCATCGGACGCCAGGCGGACAATGACTTCGTGGTGCGCGACAGCCGCGCCTCGCGCCTCCACGCGCGCATCGTAGCCGAAAACGGAAAGTATACGGTGGAAGACGCCGGCAGCCGGCACGGCACCTTCGTCAACGGCAAGCGGATCCAGAAGCAGGCGCTGGCCAACTCCGACAAAATCGAATTGGGGGTGGAGGACTCCTACCAACTCGTCTTCGCGATCGATGGCGCGGAGATCAAGCGCCTTATGGAGCAGGTGGCCGCGCCGGACAAAGAAGCTCCCGCGCACGGGTTGGGCGGCAATCTGGCGAAGCTGCGCGCCATTTTGGACTTGGCCCGCACCCTGCAGAACTCGTTTTCCATTGACGACGTGCTGGCGTCGGTCGTGGATACCGCTCTGATCATCACGGGCGCGGAGCGGGGTTTTCTCATGCTGCGGACCGGTCATGGCCTCGAGACCCGCGTGGCCCGCCACAAACGCGGGCATCATCTCCATGAGAGCGATTTGCGGGTGCCGCGCGATGTGATCCGGCGCGCGCTGGAACACCGCCGCGACCTGCTGTCGATGAACTTCGATCCCATCGGCAACGATGAGACGCGGCCGCGGAACACCATCGCCGATCTCGAGCTGCGCAGCGTCATCTGCGTGCCCCTGGTACGGATCCGCACGGGCCAAAGCGAAACCACCAGCATGGTCTCCACCGCGCGGGAAACCGTCGGCGTGCTGTACATGGATTCGCGGATGACCGCGGCCGACCTGGCGGGCGGCAACCGCGAACTGCTCCAGACCCTGGCCATCGAGGCTTCGACCGTGCTGGAGAACGCGCGCCTGTTAGAGGAGGAGCGCGCCAAACAACAGATGGAGGAAGAGCTACACCTGGCGCGCACGATTCAGCAGAGCCTGCTGCCGAAGACGCTGCCGCTGGACGGGTGGCTGCGGGCCTGTGGGAGCAGCGTGGCGTCGCACCAGGTGGGAGGAGACTATTTCGACGTCACCGAGGTCACGCACCATTGCTGGTCGGCGGTGGTGGCCGACGTTTCGGGCAAGGGCGTCAGTTCGGCGCTGCTGGCGTCACTGCTGCAGGGCGCGCTGCTCACCTCTACCGATCACCCCGAGGGCCTGGCGCGGCGCATGGAACGCCTGAACCGCTTTGTGAACGAACGCACGGGGGGCGAAAAGTACGCCACGGTCTTTCACTGCCTGCTGCATCGCGACGGCACGCTCGATTACGTGAATGCGGCGCAGTGCCCGCCGTTGGTGGTTCGCCCGGGAGGGGATCTGCTGCGGCTGGACGCCACGGCGATGCCGGTGGGGCTGATGGACGGGACCAAGTTCCCGCTGGCCCAGCAGAAGCTCGAGCCGGGCGACAAGCTGGTGATTTACTCCGACGGGGTGACGGAATCGGAGAACGTGCGCGGGGAATTCTTCGGCAAAGAGCGGCTGCATGCCGTGGTTGCCGTGCACGCGGCCGATTCCTGCACCGCCATCCATGACGCCATCCAGGCGGCGGTCGCCGCCTTCACCGAAGGCGCGCCGCAATCCGACGACATCACGGTGCTGGTGCTGGAATACCGGGCGTAAGGCCTTACGGCAGGGGATTGATCCAGCGGAGGTTTGTAAACCGGCTGAAATCCCGATCGGTGGACGCCAGCGTGGCGCCATTCTCCAGGGCGAGGGCAGCCAGGACCGCATCGCTCACCAGAGCCGGCCGCCCGATGCTCGCGGACCAGCCTTTCCAAGAGCTCCGCGTGACGGGGCCCGGGATTGACGACAACGACGCCGGGCTGGGCGAGCCATTCGCGGATGCGATCGAAACACTGATCGGCCGAAGGTAGATTCCGCGGTGAGCGTCCTGGAGAAACCGAGCTCGCGTTCGTAGAGGTACTGAATCTGGCGGCGGATAGCGCTTACAGCTTCATGCGCTCGAGCTTGCGATAGAGCGTCTTGCGTTCGATACCTAGGATCTGAGCGGCCTTGCTTTTGTTGCCGCCGGTGGCGGCCAGCACGCGGCGGATCTGGTCCTCTTCGGCTTCGGCCAAGGTATCCACCGGTTTTTCGCGCGATTCCATGGCGGCGAGCGCTTCCTGCACGGTGGAGGCATCCACGCGATTGGCCAGAATCACAAGCCGCTCGATCACATGCTGCAACTGGCGGACATTGCCCGGCCAAGTGTTGTCCTGGAGGGACCGCACGCCGGAGTCCATGAGTTTCACGTCGCGGTTGTAGCGGCTGTTGTACTTGTTGACGAAGAAGCGGGCGAGCAGCGGGATATCGGCGCGGCGCTCGCGCAGCGGAGGGATCACGATGCGCACGACGTTGAGGCGGAACCAGAGGTCCTCACGGAATTTGCCATCGTCCACCAGGCGCTGCAGGTCGCGGTTGGTGGCGGCGAGCACGCGCACGTCGACTTCTTTGGATTTGGCGGAGCCCACCGGCCGGATTTCGCGTTCCTGCAAGAACCGCAGCAGCTTCAGCTGGAAGTTGAATTCGATGTCCCCGATCTCATCGAGGAAAACCGTGCCGCGATTGGCGGCCTCGAAGACACCGGCGCGATCGCGGTCGGCTCCGGTGAACGCACCGCGCATGGCGCCGAACAGCTCGCTTTCCAGCAGGGAGGGCGCGATGGAGGCGCAATCTACCGGCACGAAGGGTTGGTTGCCGCGGCCGCTGAAGCGGTGAATCATGCGGGCCACCAGTTCTTTACCGGTGCCGGTTTCTCCCTCGATGACGACGGTGGCGTCGGTGGGGGCGACGCGCGATACGGTTTTGTAGATCTCGACCATGCCGGGCACGCTGCCGATCATTTCGGTTTCCGGCAACTCCTCATCTTCGGCTTCGGGGCCGTCTTCGCCGCGGACGGCCTCGGCGCGCGCCACTGCGTGAAGCATGACATCCAACTCGAACGGCTTGGCAATGTAATCGAACGCGCCGCCGCGCGTGGCGGCCATCACGGTCTCGACCGTGCCGCGCCCGGTCATCAGGATGACGGCGCAGTGCGGGTCTTTGCGTTTGGCGGCGTCCAGGACGTCGAGGCCGGTGCGCTCGTCGATGTAAATGTCGGAGATGACGACGGGGAAGGCCTCATTGGCGAGACGCTCGATGGCTTCGCCGGTGGTGAACACGGCGGCCACCGTGTAGCCCTTCTGTTCCAGGGCGGTCTGGATGGTCAACTGTAAAGCCGGGTCGTCTTCCACGAGCAGGGGCGCGGCGCGGCCGCCGGAAGCACCAGGGTGAAGCAGGAGCCCTTGCCGGGCTGGCTGACCACCTCGATCTGGCCGCCATGCTGTTCCACGATCTGCTGCACGATGGAAAGGCCGATCCCGGTGCCGGCTTCTCCGGATTCCTCCGCGCGCCTGGTGCGATAAAACTTCTGGAAGATCTTCTTCACTTCCTTCTGTTCCATGCCAATGCCTTGATCTTGAACGGCGATGCGGATGCGGCTATCGTCTTTGCAGGCGGAAATCCGTACCTCGGTGCGCTGCGGGGAGTATTTCACCGCATTCGTAAGAAGATTGTAGCAGGCATATTCCATCAATTCGCGGTCGCCGGTGACGCACAGATCGGCGGCAACGGGAGTGACGGAGAGGCTGATGTGCTTGCGGTCGGCCAGCGGCCGGGCGCGCTCCAGACAGACTTCCACCATTTGAGCGATGGAAATCTCTTCGCGTTTCAGCTCCATTTCCCCGGCCGAGAGCCGCTCCACGTTGAGGAAGACTTCAATCATGCGGGCCAGGCGTTTCGATTCCGAGTTGATGAGGTCGGCGATCTGTCTGCGCTTCTCATCGGTGAGCGCGTAGCGCGAGATCAGCTCGCTCGAGCCCTGGATGGCCGAGAGCGGCGTGCGCATCTCATGGGTGACGAAGTGCATGGCTTGCTGATACCGGGTGCGGTCGGTTTCGGCCCGGACCAGGTTGCGCCGCACCACCAGGGTTTCCCAGGACGCCGCGGCGACCACGCAGGCCGTCACCGGGCCTGCGCTGGTGGCCCAGGAAAAGACGATGCGGTGGGTGAAAAACAGGTAGGGCGTGAACCAGGAGGCCAGCAGGATGACCCCTCCGGCCGCGTACGCCTTCCAGCCGGGCAGCCAGGGGAAGGCCACACCGGCAGCCGCGGCCAGTACCAGGCTGAACAGGAAGACCCAGCTCTCCGGGGCGTCGGTGAGGAACAATCCCTGGGCCATGGTCTCAAACGCATTGGCGTGGATTTCGATTCCCGTGGTGGTGTAGCCGCTGGAGTAGGGCGTAAACAGGCGGTCCCGGACTTCGCTGGGGGCCGTCACCCCCACAAAGACCACCTTGCCCTCGAACTTGCCGGCTTCGCCGGGCGCCGACAGGAGTTTCTTCATGGAAACCGTGGGGATGCCGCCGGGAACGTAGCGGATGCGCATCAGGCGTCCGTTGTCTTCGGTGCGCCGGAACGGGATGGTGGTCGAGCCGACCTGCAAATCCGTGGGCGACTCGATGATGGATGCGTTCCGGCTCAGGCGGAAGGCCTCGAGCGCGATCGCCCAGCGCTGCTCGCGGCCGATGTGTTTGTCGAGCGGGATCACGCGCGTCACGGAGTCCTTCTCGTCGGGCTGCGCGGAGACGTGGCCGATGGCGGCGGCCCATCGGGCGAACGCGGGGCTGACCCGCTCGAAGCGGTCCGGAAGCAGCATGGTCGAGAGCACCAGATTCGGAGTGACGCGAAACGCGTCGGCGAGTTGCTGGTCTTCGGCGGGCTCGCGTTGGTCGGTCAGGATCAAATCCACCACTACGGCCTTGGGCGACGCCCGATCCACCAGCTGCAAGGCTTGTGCCAGCTTGCCGCGGATGTGCGTCATGCCGCCCGGAGTGGCCTCGAGCGTTTCCTCGTCGATGGCGAGGATCGCCGATTGCGGCGTCCACGGCGCCGGCTGATAGCGGCGAAACATCTCGTCGTAGGAGGCGTTGTCGACCGGCGCGCCGAATTCGACGCTGGCCCACCAGGCCAGCACGAATACCCCAGCCAGCAGCGCGATATAGCGCGTCCTCATCGCAGCAGGGCCTTCTCGATGTCGGCGGCTTCGCGTGGCAGCGCGGCGGTCAGCACGCGCGCGCCGTCTTGCGTTACCAACACCATGTCTTCAATGCGAATCCCGATGTTCTCTTCGGGAATGTAGATGCCCGGCTCGACGCTGATCACCATGCCTTCCGCCAGCGCCGCGCCGGGTTCGGCGGCGTCGTGGACCTCCAGGCCGATCTGGTGGCTGATGCCGTGCGTGAAATACTTGCCCAGCGAATCGCCGTGCACGTCCTTGCCGTGGGAGTCGATGTAGTCGTAGGCGATCTGGTAGAGGCTGCCGGCGGCGCGCGTGCCGATGGCGACACCCGGCTTGACGGCGTTGATAGCGGCCTTTTGGGCGCCCAGGACGATCTCGTAGATCTCCCGCTGGCGTTTGGTGAATTTGCCGCCGACGGGGATGGTGCGGGTCACGTCGGCGGTGTAGCCGGCGCACTCCCCGCCGGCGTCCATCAGGAGGAGGTCGCCGCGGTCCATGCGGCGTTCATTGCGCTGGTAGTGCAGATAGACGGAGTCAGGACCGGAACCGACGATCGGCGGATAGGCGCTGCGCTCACAGCCCAGGTCCATGTAAACCGAGACCAGCGTCGCGGCCACCTGGTACTCGAACATCCCCGGGGCCGCCTTCTTCCAGGCCGCCAGGTGCGCCGCGACGGTGGCATCGGCGGCCCGCTGCAGCAGGTCGATCTCGCGGGGCGATTTCCGCATGCGCATCCGCGCCAGGGTCGCCTCCGCGTCGCCCAGCGGGCGCAGGGGAGCGAGGGCCCGCAGCCGGGCCTTGGCCTCGTCGCCGACGGTGTAGATCTTCTGGCGTTGTTCGAGAGAAACGCGCAGCTCCGATTCGAAGCGCGCCGCCGGAAGAACGGTGTCGCAGCCGGTCAGGTCGCGGACCTTGGGATCGTCCGGGCCGGCCTCGGGGCCGGTCCATTTTTCGCGGTCCAGGTTGTGAGTGGGCAGGAACAGAACTTCGCGTTTCGGATCGATCAGCAGGATGGCGCCGGGCTGCTTCCAGCCCGTCAGGTAGTAGAAATTCGGTTCCTGGTAGAAGCGGGAGCGCAGTTCGTCGCCCTCGGCTTCGCCGGCGCCGAAAAGGACGATGATTCCATTCGGTTCCGCCTTGGCCAGCGCTTCGCGGCGGGCGTGATATTCGGGGCTGGCGGCGGCCGCGGCCGCGCACAACGCCAAGCCTAGCGAAATCAACCGCATGATCCGTAGTATAGCGAGGGGCCTCAGCGCGCCGCGCGCAGCCAGTCCTCCACCTGCTGTTGGAGCAGATCGAGCGGCAGGACGCCGTCGCGCAGGACCACGTCGTGAAACTCGCGGATGTCGAAGCGCGCGCCCAGCTTCTGCTCGGCCTCCGTGCGCAGCTGCCGGATCTTGAGCTGGCCCATTTTATAGGACAACGCCTGCCCCGGCCAGGCGATGTAGCGATCCACTTCCGCCAGCGATTCGCTCGGCGCATGCGCCTTGAAGTAGTCGATGGCCTGCTCGCGCGTCCAGCCCATGGAGTGCAGGCCGGTGTCCACCACCAGCCGCACGGCGCGGAAGCGCTCGCTGGCCAACTGTCCGAAGTGGCTGGCGGGGTCGCGATACAGGCCGAGCTGCGAGCCCAGCGACTCGGCATAGAGCGCCCAGCCTTCCACGTACGCGCTATTGGAATAGAACCGGCGAAAATCGGGGATGCCTGTCAGCGCCCGCGCCAGCGTCAGCTGAAAAATGTGGCCGGGCACCGCCTCATGCAGCACCAGGGACTGCTTGTCGTACTTCACCTGCTTCTCCGGCTGATAGGTATTGAGGTTCATCCAACCGGGCGCGCTGAAGTCGGGAGCCGGCGCCTGCGCGTTGGTGGCGGTGGCTGCTTCCCGTTCCACCGGGATGATCCGAATTCCGTAAAGCAGGGGCGGAATGTGGCGGAACTGATTGGGCAGCTCCGGCTCGATGATCTTGGCCGCGTTGCGGGCGAACTCCAGCATTTCGTCTTTACTGTGGAAATGCTGGTCGGGCGAGGCCTCCAGCTTGCGTTCGTAGTCGGCGATGCTGCCGGAAAAACCAGTCTGGCGGATCAGCGTCTGCATTTCGCCTTCAATGCGCGCCACTTCCGCCAGGCCGAGCTTGTGGATTTCCTCGGGCGACATGCTGGTGGTGGTGTAGAAGCGAGCCAAAATGGCGTAGGCGTTGCGCCCGTTGGGAATGCTGCTCACGCCCGCGGTGGCGCGGACGCTGCGCGCGTACTTGCCGGTCAGATAGTCGCGGTACTTCCGCCAGGCGGGGAGAAACTGCTGATCGTAGACTGCCCCGGCCTCGCTGCGCAGCCGCGTCTGCTCCGCTTGTGGAATGTTCGAGGGAAAGGCGCGGAACGCCGCCAGCAGCCGCGTGTTGTTGCGGTCCTGGGCGATCTGGCCGGCCAGCTGCTGGCTGACCAGGTCGACCACGATCTTGGGCTGCACCATGCCGCGACCGACCCCATCGTCGAGCATCGCAAGGTTCTGGTCAATATATGCGGGCACGGCCTTCAGACGGGCCAGCAGGTTCTCGTAGTCGCGAACCGTGCGGGCCGGCATGCGGTCGATGGTCGAGTAGATTGCGTTGTGCAGCCCGTTCTGCTGCATCACCGCAAAGAGCTCGTTTTCCAAATCGAAGGCGTCCAACTGAAGCTGCAGGTTGTACTGCATCAGGCGGGCGCTGAGACGGTCCTGTGGAGAGAGGCTCGCCGGCGGAAACGTGCCGAGCTTCCGCAGATCCTCTTGCAGATGGGCGCGGCGCTGCTCCCGCCCGGCCTTGGACCAGTCGGTCCAGCGATCGTCGTACTCATGACGGCCCACGCCCGTCGCGAACTCCGGATTGTCGCGCAGCCGCTCTTCAAAGGACTGCTTAAAGAAATCCTGGATGCTCTGCGCCGGCGCGAGCATGGGAGCGCACAGCAGCAGGACGATGAGATAACGCCGCATTCTTTCAATCTACCGCTGACTGAGGCCGCCATCCACCGCCAGGATCTGCCCGGTCACAAATTCCGAAGCCTTCAGGAAATAAACAACCGCATCGGCGATCTCGGCCGGAGTGCCGCCGCGGCCGGCGGGCGTGACCGCGATCAACTGCTTGCCCCGCTCGTCGATGTCCTCGAACGGGATCACGCCCGGGGCCACCGAATTCACCGTGATGTGCGGCGCAAAGGCCTTGGCCAGCGCTCGCGTCAGCATGATCACCCCGGCCTTGGAGGAACAATAGTGCGCGTGTTCGGCCCACGGCCGGATACCGCCCAGGGAACTGAGATTCACAATGCGGCCGCCTCCCGACTTGCGCATCAGCCGGGTCGCATTCTGGCAGCAGAAGAAAACTGCCTTCAAGTTGACCGAGTGGATGAAATCCCAGTCTTTTTCGGTGATGTCCAGCGGATCGAAGCGGGTGAAGCGCGCGGCGTTGTTCACCAGGCCGTCGAGCCGGCCCATCCGCTGCTCGAGTTCGGCGAACATGCGGCCGATCTCGGCGACGCTTTCCAGATTGGCGCGGAACAATTCCGCGCCGCCGCACTCCTCCGCGGTGCGCCGTGCTTCGGTTTCCGAGCGCTGGTAATGGATGGCGACGCGCGCGCCTTCCTCTGCTAGTCGGAGCGCGATGCCGCGGCCCACGCGCTTGGCGGCGCCCGTTACCAGGACGACTTTGCCGGAGAGGCTAGATTGTGGGCTCGCCATGAACCTCCACTGCCTCCGGTTCCACACCCTCGCGCTCGGGCTCGGGAAGCCGGCCGGTCACGTGCGCCCAAGCCCAAAAAATGGCGGTGCTGGCGCTGAGCGCGCCGGCGATGGCGCCGATCGTGCGCGGATCCCAGGTTTGCGACGCGATTCCGGCCAGGCTCATCGAAATCATCATAACGGACCACTGCATCGATTCGTTGGTGGCAAACACGCGCCCGCGGAAGGAGTTCGGCACGTGCCGCAGCAGATAGGAAGTGTTCAGGATGGCGCTGATTCCGATCGCCGCTCGCGACAGCGCGATAAACACCAGCGCCCAGCCGAAGCTCTTCGCCTGGCTGAATAGGATATACGCGCCGCCGTGGATCACATAGCAGACCACCACCGTTCGCTTATACGCCTGAAATCCCAGGCGGCGCCCCAACTGGTACGCCACCATGGCGCCGCATAGCAGGCCGATCCCCGCGGCCGCCCAGATGAACCCGATGCCCTCCGGCCCCCGGTTGAACACGAGTTCGCCGAAGACGCTGAACAGAATCTGGGCCGCACCGCCGCCCGTGGCCCAGCCCACGCCGAGCAGGGAAATTCCCAGAATCATCGGGTGCGCGCGCATGTAGCGCAGGCCCTCGACGTAATCGCGCCACGGGCGCACCACCTCGGTCTCGGTCAGCGCGCGGCGCGGCGCGCGAAAGCTGCGGCCGGTGAGGAAAAGCCGCGAGATGCAGAGCGCCGAAACCACAAACGAGAGCGCGTTCCCCACGAACGCCCACTTGTATCCAAACTGCGCCACGCTCACCCCGCCCAGCAGCGTGCCGATGGTGAGGTTGATCCACTGGGTGGTTTGGGTGAGCGAGTTGGCGGTGTGCAGTTCCTCTTCGGTGGTGATGACCGGCAAAATCGCCGAGCGCCCGGCGGTGAAGAACGGGGAGGCTACCATCAGCAGCCCGCTGAGGACATACAGCAGCCAGGTGTCGCTGCGGCCGACGGTGAAGATGAAGCAGGCGGCCACCACCGCGCGGATCAGGTCGCTCGAGATCATGATGCGCTTGCGGTCCATCCGGTCGAGCGCCACGCCCGCCAGCGGTCCCGCCAGCATGGCCGGAATGGCGCGCGACAGCATGACGCCGCTCACCACCAGACCGGATTTGGTGGTGCCGAGCACCAGGCTGAACACCGCGACGTTGTTGAAGTGGTCGCCGATCTCGCTCACCACCTGACCGATCCAGGTGTAGCGGTAGTTGCGGTTCTGGCGCAGCAGGGTGGAGAAGCCGCTCATGACAGCGACTCTTCGCGCACCGTAAGGTGGCGGATGTATTCCAGATCCAGTTCGTACCCGAATCCCGGCTGGTCGCGGATGGCGATGGTGCCCTGCGGCGTCACCTCCACGGCCGGATGGATGAGGTCGCGCTGCCAGTAGCGGCTGCTGGCCGAGACATCGCCCGGTAGCACGAAGTTCGGAAGCGTGGACAGTGCGATGTTGTGGGCCCGTCCGATGCCCGATTCGAGCATGCCGCCGCACCAGACCGGGATCTGGGCGGCCTGCGCGGCGTCGTGCACGCGGCGGGCTTCGCGGAAGCCGCCCACCCGGCCGAGCTTGAGGTTGATGATGCCGCAGGCGCGCAGGCGTGCCGCTTGCGCCACGTGGTTGGCCGTGCGGATGCACTCATCCAGACACAGCGGCGTGGCGAGCTGAGCTTGCAGCACGGCGTGATCGATGATGTCGTCGTGGCTGAGCGGCTGCTCGATCATCATCAGGTAGAAATCGTCCAAGCGCCGCAGGTGCTCCGCATCGGCCAGGGTATAGGCGGAGTTGGCGTCGGCCATCAGCTTGATCGACGGGAATCGCTCGCGTACCTGCCGCACCACGTCCACGTCCCAGCCCGGTTTGATCTTGATCTTGATGCGCTGGTACCCGGTGGCGAGCTCGCGCGCAATCGTGTCCAGCAACTCCTCCACGGAATTCTGGATGCCGATCGAAACGCCGCAGGGGATCTCCCGGCGCGCGCCGCCCCCGATCTTCTTCCACAGCGGCACGCCTTCCAGCCGCGCCGCCAGATCCCAGACCGCCGCTTCCAGACCGCCGCGCGCCATGCGGTGTTCGCGAATGTGCCCGCTCAGCGGCGCTACTTCCTCCGGGCCGGCCAGTTCGCGGCCGAGCACGTCCGGAGCCACGTAGTCGCGCAGGATCAGCCAGGCCGACGCGGTCCACTCTTCGTTGTAGAACGGGTGCTCGCCCGCCGTGACTTCGCCCCAACCCGAGACGCCGCCCGATTCCACCTCCACCAGGATGATGTCGCGCTCGGTGGTGCGCCCGAAGCTGGTCTCGAAGAAATGCACCAGCGGCATGCGGATCTGCCGCAGTGTGATGCGATCGAGTCTCATACCGGACGCCCCAGCAGATAGACGCCCTCCGATTCGGCCCGCTCGAAGCCGATGACCGCCAGGCCGCGAGAGAAGGAGCGCTGGAAGCGCTCGGCGTTCGCGCTCTGAATCGCGCGCGCCCGCCCCGGATCTTCTCGCCGCAGCCGCTCGATCTCCACCGGCACCGCAATCCGCTCGTCCACTTGCCGCTCGATCGACTCTCCCGCGAGAACGGACTGCACCCTCGGGCTCCCGATCCACCACTCGGCCACGCAGCGATCGGTCGGCAAGGCGCTGTGCAGCGGGCTGGACGTGGCCCCATATTCGTTCTCGTGATAACGCCGGACGATGGCTCCCAGCCGCTCGATGTTGAAGAAGGCGTTCTTGAGTTCCAGCGGATCGAAGGTCCACTCGATCAGCTCGATGCCGCGCGCCAGCGCATCGGCCCGTTGCTGGAGCTTGAGGCTCCGGCCGACGCCCGCGTCGCGATGCGAAGGCAGCACTGCCAGCATGTGGCTATGGAGAAAGGGCCGGCCGTCCGGCTTGAGGCCCGCCAGCGCCAGGCAAAAGCCAATCATCCGGTTGGCCTCGTACGCGCCGAAAGTCTGCCCGCCCGTCTCGCGCGCCACCACGAACAACGGCAGCGGCACCACGTCGAAATCGGCGAACCCCCAGATGCCCTGCTCGAGCGTCACGGCTTCGGAGAATTCGGCAAGGGCAGAAAGCGGGCGGATCTCGATCACCGTTTGGCTTCCTGCCACAATTCCTCCATCTCCTCGATATTCGAATCCTGCAGCTTCTTGCCGCGCTCGGCCAGCTTGCGCTCGATGTACCCGAAGCGCTCGCGAAACTTGGCGTTGGTCCGCCGCAGCGCCTGTTCCGGATCTACTTTGACGAAGCGCGCCAGGTTTACCAGCACGAACAGCAGGTCGCCGATCTCGTTCTCCAACTCGCTCGGTGAGTCTCCGCGCCGCGCTTGGTCGAGCTCGCCCAGTTCCTCGTGCAGTTTTTCGATCACCTGCTCGGGCTTTTCCCAGTCGAAACCCACGTGCGCGGCGCGCGAAGCGATCTGCTGCGCCTCCACCAGCGCCGGCAGGGCCCGCGGCACCGACGCCAGAAGGCTGTGGTCTTCTTTGCCCTTGTCCTTCTGCTCGGCGGCCTTCACCTCGCCCCAGATCCGCTTCACATCGCCTGCGGTTTCCGCCGATTCCGCGCCGAACACGTGCGGATGCCGGCGGATCAGCTTCTGATTGATGGCATCGAGCGCGTCGCCAATCGAAAACAGCTTCTGTTCCTCGGCCATCTGCGCGAAAAAGACGGCCTGCAGCAGGAAATCGCCCAGTTCTTCGGAAAGCTCGCCCCAATCGCGCCGGTCGATGGCGTCGAGAACCTCGTAGGTTTCCTCGAGCGCATAGGGTTTGATGCTGTCGAAGGTCTGCTCGCGGTCCCACGGGCAGCCGCCGGGGCCGCGGAGCCGGGCCATGACGTCGACCAGTTGTTGAAACTTCTCGCCAGCAGCAGACATAGTGAGGGCGCGAAAAGAATTGCCGGTGATTCCCCCACTGTATCAGAACCGGAAACTGAATTCGCCCGCGACGTGGGCCCAGCGGTCGTGGAAGCCGCGATGCGCAAAGAAAGAAGGTGCGGGTCCCCGCCCAGCTAAGAGTGGGGCCGCGGTCGAGCGCCAGCGCGGCGCCCGCCACGCCTGGTCTCTGCCTGGACCCGCCGGTCCCCGGTTTGGACGTCACCACGATGTAAAATGTCCGTAATGAGCGACGTCGAACTCCCAGGCGAGAATCCGGAAGAATTTCACATTCCTCTGCCGCCGGCATCTTTCAGTTTTCTGGTGGTCTCGTTGCGCGCGCAGGCGGAGATGCAACTCGGGTTGATGCAATTCGGGGAAGAGGAGAAAGCCGAACCCGATCTTCCACTCGCGCGCCACACCATCGACCTCATGGGCGTGCTGCTCGAGAAGACCAAAGGGAATCTCTCTCTCGAAGAACACCGGCTGCTCGAAAACTCGCTCACCGAGCTGCGCTTCCGCTTCGTCCAGGTTTCCGAAGGAGCTGGCAAGGCGGCGGCTCAGAACCCCTAGATGGCGGTCGATACTCTGAAGATCACGGTGCTGGGTTCGGGCACCAGCGTCGGCGTGCCCACCGTTGGCTGCCACTGCGCGGTCTGCGAGTCCCAGGACCCGCACGACAACCGCCTGCGGCCGTCCATCCTCATCAGCTACGACGGCCACAACGTGCTGGTCGACACCACGCCCGATTTTCGCTTCCAGGCGTTGCGCGCCAAGATCGATCATCTCGATGCCGTCCTGTTCACACACTCCCACGCCGATCACATCCTGGGCTTGGACGACGTGAGGCCCTTCAACTTCCGGCAAAAGGGAGAAATCCCGATCTATGCCGCGCCCGACACCATGGAAGTCATCCAGCGCGTCTATCAGTACATCTTCGATGGCGTGAAGCGGGAGTCCAATGTCCCCAAGCTGGCCACTCACTTGATCGACGGCGCCGCGATCGACCTGTTCGGCCTCGAGTTCCTGCCCGTTCCAGTGATGCACGGAAGCGCCACGATCTACGGCTTCCGGTTCGGCGCAGCAGCTTATCTGACCGACCATAGCGACATTCCGGAATCCTCCATGGCCCAGTTGAGCGGACTCGATGTCCTGTTCTTGGACGCCTTGCGGTACAAGCCGCATCCCACCCATTCCACCGTGGACCGTTCCATTCAGACCGTGGAGAAGCTGGCGCCGCGCCGCGCCTTCTTCACCCACATCAGCCACGACCTGGCGCACGCGCGCGCCGAAAGCCTGCTGCCGCCCAATGTGCGGCTGGCTTACGATGGCCTGGAAATCCTGGTGGGAGCGGCATGAAGATTTACCGCAGTCTGGACGAAGTGCCGGCCGATTTCGGTCCCAGCGCCCTCACCATCGGCAACTTCGACGGCGTGCATTGCGGCCACCGCCGCATTCTGAAACGCCTGGTCGCCCTGGCCCGGGAGCGCGGCTGGAAGGCGTCGGTCCTGACCTTCGATCCCCATCCCACGCGCGTGGTCGCACCGGAACGCGCGCCCAAGCTGCTCACCACCCCGGAGCGCCGGTCCGAACTGATGTGCGGACTGGGGGTCGAGCAGGTGCTGATTCTTCCGTTCACCCGCGAACTGGCCCAGTTGTCGCCCGAAGAGTTCGTCCGCCAGCTTCTGGTCGAACGGCTGCGCGCTCGCGCCGTGTTGGTGGGTGACAATTTCCACTTCGGACACCGGCAGGCCGGCAATGTGAAAGTGCTGGCCGACCTGGGCCGGAAGCTGGGTTTCGAGACGGAGACCATTCCTTCGGTCTTCTGGCGCGGCCGCCTGGTCAGCAGCAGCGAGATCCGCCAGGCCATTCTGGCGGGGCGCGTGGCGCTGGCCGCCCGCCTTTTGCAGCACCCCTATGGGTTGGAAGGCGAGGTCGTCAAAGGCCACGGGGTGGGCGCCCAGCAGACCGTCCCCACCTTGAACCTGGCGACTCCGGCTGAGGTGATCCCAGAGCGCGGCGTCTATCTGACCCGGACCGCCGATCTGGACCAGGCCCGCGAATGGAACTCCATTTCCAATGTCGGCTACAGGCCGACCTTCGGCGCGAGCGACGCACTTTCCATCGAGACGTTTCTGCTCGATCCCCTCGAAGATCTGCCGCCGCACCGCATCCGCGTCGAGTTTCTGTGCCGCGTGCGCGACGAGCGCCGTTTCGAGAACCCCGAAGCGTTAAAAGCCCAGATCCTCAGGGACGTCCGCGTTGCGGGCCGTTATTTCCGGCGCGTCAAGGCGTGGCTGCGCCATCCCTTGACGCCGGTTTAGGACCTCGATGCCCATCGGCCATTTCCTGATCGGGGGCTTGTCGATCGTCCTGATCGATCTATTGCTGGCCAGCGACAACGCGCTGGTCATCGCCATGGCCGTGCGCTCTCTGCCCCGCCGCCAGCGCCGCATCGCGAGCGCCTGCGGCGCGGCCTTGGCAGTGGCCTTGCGAGTCGTGTTGACCGCTATCGCCGCCACCCTGCTCGCCTTCCAGTACGTGCAACTGGCCGGGGGGCTCTTCGTGGTATGGATTGCGTTCAAAGTACTGGTGGATGTCAGCGAATCCCCCGACGCGGCTCCCGCCCCGCACCGGCTCTGGCAGGCCGTCTGGTTTATCGTAGTCGCCGATCTCACCATGTCGGTGGACAACATTCTGGCCATCGCCGGGGCCGCCCACGGCCACCTCGGCCTGATCGTGTTTGGCCTGGGCCTCAGCATCCCGCTCGTGGTCTTCTCCAGTAACCTGCTGGCCGATCTGATGGAGCGGTTTCCGGCCACCATCTATCTCGGCGTGGCTATCCTCGGCAAGGTCGGTGGCGATATGGTCCTGGAAGACCCCTTCCTGGTCCGGACGGCGCACCCCACCGAGACCGCACGATACCTGGTGGATGGCGCCCTCGTGGTCGCCCTGCTGGTTGCAGGCTGGCGCCTCGGTGCCGCCCGGCGCAAACACGCGGCGACTCCTGCCTGAACCGGGCCTCCAGAGGCCTCCCTCAGGGGTGTACCGGACGCCTCATCCCCGGTTTCGAACCCTGGACGGTCCTCGACATCCAATGGAAACCAAACTCGTCGCCTCGTACCGGGAACCCGGCTATACCCACTAGCCCGGAAGAGTCAGGCTGCCTTCCAATGCCGCGGTATATCATAGAGATATCCTCGACGATCAGGGAGACAAAGGCCTCCGGGAATGAGCCTAACCGACATTTTCATCCGCCGGCCCGTGATGACCACCCTGGTCATGTTGGGGATCGTGCTTTTCGGCGCGATGGGGTACCGCAGACTCGCCGTCAGCGACCTGCCCAACGTCGATTTCCCTACCATTCAGGTCCAGGCCGCGCTTCCCGGTGCCAGTCCGGAAACCATGGCCTCGTCGGTGGCCGCGCCGTTGGAACGGCAATTCACCACCATCGCCGGCGTCGATTCCATGTCCTCCACCAGTTATCTGGGGAGCACCAACATCACCATCCAGTTCACCCTGGATCGGTCGCTCGACGGCGCGGCGCAGGACGTTCAGACCGCCATCGCCTCCGTGCTCCGGAAGCTGCCTCCCAACATGCCCGCCCCGCCCACCCTCCGCAAGGTGAACCCGGCGGACCAGCCCATCCTGGCGATGGCCATCTATTCGCCAACCCTTCCGCTTTCCACCATGGATGCCTTCGGCGAAGAAGTGTTGTCGCAGCGCATCTCGCAAATCGACGGCGTGGCCCAGGTCAACGTGTTTGGCCAGGCCAAATATGCCGTTCGCGCGCAGCTCGACCCCAACCTGCTGGCGTCCCGGAATATCAGCATCGACGAAGTCAACGAGGCCCTGAACAAACACAATGTCAACCTGCCGACTGGCATTCTGTGGGGGCAGCACTGGGCCTATACGGTGGAGGCCAATGGGCAGTTAAGCACCGCCGATCAATACCGGCCGCTCATCGTCGCCTACCGCAACGGTTCGCCCGTCCGCCTGGGAGAATTGGGCCGCGTCATCGACAGCATCCAGAACGACAAGAACGGCAGTTGGTTCGGTTCCATTCCATCCATCCAGTTCTCCATCCAGCGTCAGCCTGGCGCGAATACGGTGGAGGTGGTCGACACCATCAAAGCAGCGCTTCCCGCTCTCCGCGAACAGATGCCGCCGGCCATGAAGCTCGATATCTTCTATGACCGCTCGACGTCGATTCGCGAGTCGGTGAACGACGTCAAGCTGACCCTGCTGTTGACGGTCGTCCTCGTCGTGGGCGTGATCTTCCTGTTTCTGGGCAACATATCGGCCACGGTCATTCCCAGTCTGGCGCTGCCCATGTCGATCATCGGCACGTTCGCCGCGATGTACCTGCTCAACTATACGCTGGACAACCTTTCGCTCATGGCGCTCACCCTGTCGGTGGGATTCGTGGTGGATGACGCCATCGTCATGCTCGAGAACATCGTCCGGCACATGGAGATGGGCAAGGCCAAGCTGGTGGCCGCGCTTGAAGGGGCGCGGGAAATCGGCTTCACCATTCTGTCGATGACCATCTCGCTGGCCGCCGTTTTCATCCCCGTGCTCTTCATGAGCGGCATCATGGGCCGGCTGTTCCACGAGTTTGCCGTCACCATCATGGTGGCCATCGCCATCTCGGGCTTCGTTTCGCTCAGCCTCACCCCCATGCTCTGCAGCCGCTTTCTCAAGCCGCCCGCCGAGCATCTGAACGCCTTTCAGAGGGTCTCGGAGAAGGTGTTTGAAGCGATTCGCTCCGTGTATGCGTGGACTTTGCGCGGCGTCCTCCAGCATCGGTTTCTCACCGTCCTCACCGCGGCGGGAACGCTCGTGGCCAGCGTCTATCTGTTCGGCCTGGTGCCCAAAGGATTCATTCCTTCCCAGGATGTAGGCCAGATTAACGGCGCTTTGGAAGCCCGGCAGGGAATTTCCTATGGCGACATGGTTCGCGCCACCGCGGAAGTCACCAAGATCGCCGAAGCCGACCCGGCCGTCGACGGCGTCCGCAGCCAGGTGGCCGGCGGAAACAACAATCCCTCCGCCAATAACGGCCAGTTGAACCTTCACCTGACGCCCCGTTCCAGCCGACAGGAGACTCCGGAGGACATCATTGCGCGGCTGCGCCCCAAGATGGATCAGGTGCCGGGCGTCAAGGTCTACCTCTCGAACCGTCCCTTGATCACCATCGGCGGTATCCAGAGCCGGAGCAATTACCAATACACCTTGCAAGCGCCCGATATCGCCGAGCTCTACCGCGTGTCGCCCGAATTCGAACGAAAGATCCGCGCACTGCCCGAGCTCACCGACGTCAACAGCGATCAGCAGAACAATAACCCCACCCTCACCCTGGATATCGACCGCGATAAGGCTTCGGCGCTCGGGGTCACCGCCGATCAGGTCGAAAGCGCGTTGTATAGCGCGTACGGCACCCGGCAGGCCTCGACCATCTTTACGCCGTTGGACGATTTCCAGGTCATTCTCGAGGTCCAGCCGAAATTTCAGATGGACCCCACTGCCCTGGGCTTGCTCTATGTGCGCTCCGCAACCGGCAAGATGGTGCCGCTGAACGCCGTCGCCAGTCTGCGCCTGGGCGTCGGCCCGCTGTCGGTCTCCCATCTCGGACAGACGCCGGCGGTGACCATCTCGTTCAATACCAAGCCCGGTGTCGCCCTGGGGGACGCGGTCGATCACATCGAGCAAGTCGCGCGCGAGACCCTGCCCGATAACGTCACCACCAGTTTCCAGGGCACCGCCGCCGCTTTCCAGGAATCGCTAAAGGGTATGGGTGTGCTGCTGCTCATGGCGGTTCTGGTGATCTACCTGGTGTTGGGCATCCTGTACGAAAGCTTTATCCATCCGATTACGATTCTCTCGGGTCTCCCCTCGGCCGGCTTGGGCGCTCTGGCCACCCTCCTGATTTTCCACGACGAGCTGAACCTCTATTCCTTCGTCGGCATCATCATGCTGATCGGCATCGTCAAGAAGAACGCCATCATGATGATCGACTTCGCGCTCGAAGCCCAGCGCGACCACGGCATCAGCCCCGCTGAAGCGATTCACGAAGCCTGCCTGGTGCGCTTCCGCCCCATCATGATGACCACCATGGCGGCGCTCATGGGCACGCTCCCCATCGCCCTGGGCCTGGGCGCGGGCGGCGAAGCCCGCCGGCCGCTTGGTTTGGCGGTGGTGGGTGGTCTGGTCGTCTCGCAGCTGCTGACCCTTTACATCACGCCGGTCTTCTACACCTACATGGAGCGCTTCCAGGGCGCGACGGTGAAGCTCCGCCTGCGAAAGAAACTCTCGCCCGTTCCCGAGCGCGAAGTGGCCTTCAAGCACGGCGACTAGCGGGCACGTGGGGAAGGCGATTTCGCCTGCCCCGGAGACCGCCCCCTGCGCCCTACAGCTTGACTTCGCTGTCCTTCAGCGCCGTGGCCGGATCCTTCGGCCCCTTCGGCGGCTTGGGTGGCGCCGGAGCGGCTTCGTTGGCGTCCTCGCGGGGAGGCGCGCCTTCCTTCCGCACCGAGACCGAGCCGCGGTTCGCCGTGATCCGGATCATCGGTCCGATGCCGATCGTGCCCTTGAGGGTCACGCTGCGGCCCTCCGTTTCCTTCTGGATCCCCGGGCCAAAGTCGTTGACGGCTTCGCCACGCTCGGCGGTGGCCTGCAACTGGAACGCGGCCTTTTCCGGAAGCACCAGGTCAACCCGCCCGATGCCCGAGCGCACCTCGATGCGCGGTAGCGGCACGTGGCCCGGCTGCAATTCGATGTCGCCGCGCTGCGTTTCCAGTTCCAGGGACTGCGTGAAGCCTTCCAGCCGGATATCGCGCGACTGCGTCGTGAGCCGCACCGGGCCCACCACGTTCCGCGCCGTGAACTCTCCCAGATCCATGTTGATGCTGCCCGGCACGGCCTCCACGCGCAACTCGGTGTTGCGCGCCCCTTCGAATTGCAGCGGCTTGGCCAGGTTTTTGAAATCCAGCGTGCCCACGTAGCCCCCATGAATCGTCACCTGCCCGGCTACGTTTTGCATTTCGATGTCCGAGCCGCGCCCGTCCAGTTGAATGCTTCCCTGAACGTCCGCGGCGTGTACCACGTCGCTGCGCCCGATCTCCAGCCGCACGTTGCCCCCGACCCGGTTGAGGCGGACGTCGGCGCGACCGCTCGAAAGATCGATGTCCCCGGTGGTGTCGGAGACTTCGTAATCCCCGGTCTGGCCGCGGGCCTCGATCACCACGCCCCGCGGCACCATCACCTCCAGATCGTCCGCGATTCGCTGGTTGTTCGGCGCGCGGTCCTGGTTGGAGCGCACCAGCAGCCGGTCGCCCTGCGGCACAATCTCCAGCGGAGTGACGCGGTGCGTGCCGTCGGCGTCGTTCCGCGAAATAGCGCGGATCAGTTTGTGGCCGGTCACGGTCACCTCCATACCGTCGCCGCCAGTCACCCGGATATTCCCCCGCGGATTCTCGAACACCACTCTCTTGATGCCGGCCGCCGCCGCGTGCGCCGACACCGGGTAGTCGTACTGCTCTCCAAAGATCTCCGGAGAGAAGCGGATTCCGCGCTGGTGCACTTCGAACATCCCCAGGCCGGCCACCGAGATCAGGATCACCAGCACCACCTCGCCTCCCGTCAGTCCGGAGTAGCGCTGCTGGTGCGAGAGCGCGATTTCGATGAGACGGAGCACTCCCCAGCCGATCAGCAGAAAAGGCCAGTATTGCGCCAACAAATCGAAGACCGCGGTTTCCGGGTGCAAATTGCGCCACAAAAACAGGCCGCCTACGATGACCAGCAGCAGCGGCCCAGCGAACGATCGGCGTCTCATGTTCGTTCTCCCGTGGGTCGCTGCGACGGATCTTGCGGATGGGGCGGCGGCGGGTATCCGGCAGGAGGCACTCCTGCTTGCGGATATCCGTAAGGAGGCTGCGGCGCGTTCGCTCCGCCCCGGCAGAGCAGGCTCAACACGCCAAACACGATGAGCAGCACCGGCCACGTCTCCGAGAAGCCGTACGGCGTGAAGTTGTTCAGCGCGAACAAGACGCCCAGCGTGATCAGGGTGATGGGGCCGCGAGCGGCGCGCAGGATCGATAGGTTATCGTTCATGGCTCATCTCCTTCTCGGAAGAATGATGCCCTGCAAAACGTCCGTACAGCAGATACGCTCCCGCTGCGATCAGCAGCACCGGCCAGTAGCGCGCCAGGTACTCGAAATCGAACAGGTTCAACGTGTGCAGCAGGAGCAGAACCCCCAGCACCACCAAGACCACCCCCGCCACCGGGGCGTTGTCCGAACGCCCTCCCAGGTTGATAATGCTCGAATACTCGTCAACCGCCTCCCCCATCGCCCGTTTGCGGGCCGTGTGATACGCCTCAAAGGCCATGTAGAAGATCCAGACCGGCAAGAGGATTCCGAACACGGCTTCCAATCCGGCGGGGTTGGAGTTGAGAATACTGATGAGCACGCCGAAGACGACGGCATGCACCAGGCCCTTGGCATACTGCCCGTTGTAGATCGCGCCGACTCCCGGAATGAATCCCAGGAACAGAGCCAGTCCCGGGTTGACGTCCGTTCGCGGATAGGGCGGCGGAACCGGCCCCGGAGCCGGCGGCGGAGGCGGCGCGCCCGCTGGCACAGGCGCGTGCTCGACGCAGTATACGGTTCCATACGCGTCGCTGCGGCACTGGTCGCAGAGCGGTTTGCCGCAGGAGCGGCAAAATGCCGTGGCTGCAAGTTCCGGATGGTTTTGGCAAGTCATAACGGGTCCCTCATTGTGGCCCCCCTGCGTTCTTTGAAGCCGGAGCGGCGCCCGTTCCGGCGTCATTCTTGACCGGTAATCGGTGCTCGTCCGGCTTGCTCTTGGGAACGTCGGCATCGGAAGCCGGTTGCTGCGCTTCCTGGTCCTGCTGCCATTCCCGCAGGGTGGTCTGAATCTGATACACGAACTTCAAATTGTCGTAGAACTTCACGGTGCGCGCCCACACCAGATATGCCCGATCCTCGAGCCCGGCCCAAACCTTCGCCGGTTGCAGATCGCTTGGATTCATCTGCCGGACCGGCCTCCAGAGAAAGCCGAACGAAAGGACCGTCAACGCCATCGACATGGCGAACTTCGGCGCCAGCACCAAACTGAAAACCTTGGAGAACCAGCCGGTCCTGCTCTTCTGCCAGGGCGCGTTGAACAGAATCCGGGTCACCAGTTCGGGCGGCGGCTCGACTGCGGCGGCGCGCTCCATGAACGCCACCGCCGCGGCCGCGTCTTGCGCCAACGCCGCGCAGTCCGGGCATTCGGCGAAGTGGCGCTCGGCTTCCGCGCGCTGCGCCGGCGCCAGCGTGCCGTCCACGTATTCGCAGATCAGAATTTCGATCTCTGCGCAGTTCATACCGCCAGCTTCTGTTTCCGCAGCAGCCGCGCCAATTCGGCCCGGCCCCGGTTGATTCGAGATTTTACCGTGCCCTCGGGAATGCTGAGCACCTCCGCGATCTCGCGGTACTCCATTTCCTGCAGGTCTCGCAGAATTACGGCCTCCCGTAAATCCGGAGAGATCTTTTGCAACGCCGCCTGTAGGATCTCGCTCGCTTCCCGCCCCGCCAGCGCCTGGTCTGCCCGCATGGAAGCTCCGGCTCCGGTCTGTTCCATCGTGGGCAGCTGTTCCTCAATCGAATCCGTCACCCGCTCCTGACGCGTCCGGCGGTAATGATCGATCAGCAGATTCCGCGTCACCCGCGCCAGCCAGGTTCCAAATGACCCTTCCGTCGAACGAAAGCTCTTCAGCGTCCGGTAGACCCGCAGAAACACGTCCTGCGTCAGATCCTGCGACTCGGCGCTGCTGCCCGTGAACCGGTAGCAGAGCCCGTAGATCTGGCGGGTGTGCAGCCGTACCAGCTGCTCCCACGCCGTCTCGTCGCCGCTCAGGCATCGCGATACGAGGCTGTAGTCCGGATCCAAAGCTCGTTCCACCAGGGCTCGGCCCCCACCAACACCCCACATGTGGCGTGCGGTCTCCCCATTCAGCCGGTTGGCCCCGTTTGGTCCTAGGATTAAGCTCGCAGTCGCCATCGGCGTTTGCTCTTTCATCCTGAGAAACGAGGCTTTATCATGATAGGTTCAATCTTTCCGGTATGCTAGTGCTGCGCCAGCATTTCCGGCGGAGGAGGACGAATTCGTCATACTTGGAAGTGGGTCGCCGGCTGTCTTTTGGTCGCTGCCCTCGGCATCTGGTGGCTTCAGCACCGCTTGGCGGCGCAAGGGTTCGACTGGGGCTTAGCGGCTGCCAGTCTGGGCCGCCTGCGATGGTCCTGGATCCTGCTGTCCCTCGTCCCCCTGTTTGGCACGTATTACGGGCGCGCCTTGCGCTGGGCCGTCATGCTTCGGCCGTTGAAGCCGAAACCGTCCTACAAGAATCTACTCTCGGCCACCCTCGTGGGTTTTTCGGCAATCACGCTGTTTGGCCGGCCCGGAGAACTGATTCGCCCGTATCTGATTGCAAAAAAAGAACAAGTCTCCGTGTCGTCGCAACTCGCCACTCTGTTCCTGGAACGAATGTTCGACCTGCTCATGGCGGTTTTGCTGTTCAGCTTCGCTTTGGCTCGGGTGAATGCCTCGGGCATGGCGGTCGGTCCCAAATTGACCCTCATTCTCTCGGTAGGCGGCAAGTTCATCGGAGTGGTCGGAGTCGTCCTGCTCATCGTCTTGCTGTCCCTCCGGCATTTCGCGGAGCCCGCACGGAAGCGCATTACCCAAGCCCTGACCTTTCTGCCCGAACCCCAATTCCGCAAAGCCGAAACGCTGGTTGCAGCTTTAGTGCAGGGCGTGGAATCTACTCGAAGTGATGCCGCCCTGCTGCTGGTTTTCGTGTACTCGGTGCTGGAGTGGGTCCTGATCACTGCCTGTTACTGGTGTCTGGCGGAGGCGTTTCAGGGAATTAATCTGACATTGCTCGATGTCATTATTTTTCTTGGGTTTATCTCGTTCGGGGCAGCGATCCAGCTGCCCGGAATCGGGGGCGGAATTCAAGTGGCATCGGTCCTGGTGTTGACCGAGTTGTTCCGCACACGGCTGGAGTTGGCGGCTACCTTCTCCTTCTTCATCTGGATTATGACATTTGTAGCAGTTGTCCCGGTCGGGCTCCTGTTGGCCTTGAAGGATGGGCTGAAGTGGCACAGCCTGCGACAGATCGGGCGTGAGGTTTCGATGTGAAATGTCCATTTTGCAACCACTTACATGACAAAGTGGTGGACTCGCGGGAGAGCAAGGAAGGCGATGCCATTCGCCGCCGCCGCGAGTGCCTCGCTTGTGAGCGGCGCTATACCACTTACGAGCGCATCGACGAAGTGCCCTATATGGTGGTCAAAAAGGACGGCCGCCGCGAGAAGTTCGACCGGCAAAAGGTCTTGGCCGGGTTGCTCAAAGCCTGTGAGAAGCGCCCAGTGAGCGTGGGGAAGCTCGCTGAGATGGTCAACCAGGTCGAATCCAAGGTCAGTGATTCCCCGGATCGCGAAATATCTACTACCGAAGTAGGAGAATTCCTGATGGACAACCTTAGGGAGCTCGACAAGATCGCTTATGTGCGGTTTGCGTCAGTGTACCGGGACTTTCAGGACGAGCAGGCCTTCTTCAATGAGCTCAAGAGCCTGATCCGCCAGAAACGTTCCTGACCCCTCAGGCCCCCGTTGTCGATGGGTAACGATTCTGCGAATGCCTGTAACCTATTCGGCTTCCAGACATCTCTTAAAATAGGACTTAACTTTGTTAAGGAATGATGATATCATCAGTCGAAAGTCAAACCCCGGATGGAGATCTTTCCAGCAGCACGGGCCAGTTCGGCAAGTCGTGTTCCGTTCAAGTAGACCCCGTTCCCAGACATTCCGAGGATGTGGACCTTGTCGGGGGGAGGTAAGCCTTAGTGGATCAATTTGAAGATCAGTTTATAGCGGATGGGTCTGAAGCGTTAGGCCTTGGTTTTGAAGAGGATGCTAAGTTCTTCGATGCTGAGGCGACACACGAACCGGACTTTTTGCACCCCCAGCCCGTAGAAGAGTCCATCTATACGGACGACCCGGTACGGGTCTATCTGCGCGAGATGGGTGCTGTTCCCCTGTTGACACGCGAGGGGGAAGTGGATCTCGCGCGCCGCATGGAACGCGGTAAGTTACGGATGCAAAAGGCGATTAGCCGCTCCGCCCTGGTGCAGCGGGTGGTGGTCGATCTCGGCGATCAAGTCAAAAAGGGCACTTTGGAGCTCGAAAGTGTCGTGGACTTGGGCGACGTGGAGGAAGGCTCCCCGGCCGATCTGCGGGTGCGCTCCGAAGCCCAAAAGCAGTTCATCGATGTGGTGGCCCTGCACCGCAAGCAAGGCCAGTTGCAGGAAAAAGTCGCGGCCATGCCCGCCAGCAACAAGAAGCCCCGCAAGAAGCTCTGTAGCCGGCTGAATCGGGCCAAGGTGGAAACCTCTTTGGCGATCCGCCGCGTCCCCTTTAAGTCTATCAAATGGAAAGAGTTTTCGCGCGAGATCGAACGCGCCGTGGATGAGCTGGGCCATCTCGACAACGAAGTCAAGAAAGTCGAAACCCGGAACAATGCCACCCAGCAGACCCGTCTGCGGGAGCTGAAGCGCGAGATCAAGAAGCGAGAAGCCGCGGCGGGTGCGACCCTGCCGGAACTCCGGCACAGCCTCACCGTGATCCGCCACGGAGAAGCCGAGGCCGAACGCGCCAAGAAGGATCTCGTGGAAGCCAACCTCCGCTTGGTGGTGTCGGTGGCCAAGAAGTATGTGAATCGTGGGCTGCATCTGCTGGACCTGATTCAGGAAGGCAACATCGGCCTGATGCGAGCGGCCGACAAGTTCGAATACCGGCGCGGGTACAAGTTCTCCACCTACGCTACCTGGTGGATCCGCCAGGCCATCACCCGCGCCATCGCCGACCAGTCGCGCACCATTCGGATTCCGGTGCACATGAATGAGAGCATGAACAAGTTCCTGCGCGCCACGCGCGAGCTTGAAAAGGAGTTGGGCCGTACTCCTACAAATGACGAAATTGGCCGCCGGATGGACATCCCGGTGGAAAAAGTACAGAAGCTCAAGACGATTTCCCGCGACCCTGTGTCCTTGGAGACGCCGGTGGGCCGTGACGGCGAATCGGCGTTGGGCGATCTGATCGAGGACCGCTGGGTGGGTTCTCCGGTGGATGCTGTGATCGAGACCAACGTTCGCGACGAAACCGCCGGCATTCTGAAGACGCTTTCCCCCAAGGAGGAGAAAGTGATCCGGATGCGGTTCGGAATCGGCTGTGAGCGGGAGCACACCCTGGAAGAGATCGGCCAGGAGTTCGACGTCACCCGCGAACGAATTCGCCAGATTGAAGCCAAAGCGTTGCGGCAGTTGCGGGCGCCCGAACGGGCGCGCCGGCTGCGTGCGCTGATGGCGGCACGATAACCCGAAACTGCCATTTCCACTTCTGTTCCGGCCGGGGCTCTCCCCCGGCCTTTTCTTTGTCGGGCCCGCGGGGAGGATTCAGAATCTGCACTCTGTGCCTCGACGGGACACCTGGCGCCCAGAGATCTTCATGAAAACAAGAGTCGTCGCCTTGGCTACAGGATTGCAAGGGTTGGTCTGAGGGGGGACGCCAAGTGAAGATTGCCGGAATCACCCTGCCCGGTTTAGCCGCGTTGGCGGTCTCCGTGACCTTGCTGTGGGGCTGTCTGATCGCCGAGCGGATCCTGGAGCAGCGCGCCGTGCGGGAGCAGGCGCGTGCCCTTCATGAAATCGAGTTGCTTCGGCACAGACGATCCGCCGAGCCCGTGGCCGACCCGCTTCCTCGATTCCCCAACCCTCGTCCCCGCACCGTGGGTTGAAACTTCGGACCCGATCGATCCGATCGCGGTGCGCGCCGGGTTGTACAATTGCTTCGATGTCCCGATTTGCTGTTATCCTGGCGGTTCTGCTGATGACCTCGGCCTGCAACCGCGATCCCTCGGTCCAGTTCCAGGCGCTGTCGGATGAGTTCGTCAACACCACGCTTTCCTTCTCGCCCATCACCGCCACCGGCGTTGGCCTCCACCAGTACAACAACCAGAACCTCGATGACCTGCTGGACGACGTCAGCCCCGCCGGCCTGGACCGGCAGCGGCAGTTTTACCAGGGTTTCCAGAAGCGGCTGGCTGTGCTTCCGGCCGGCTCGCTAACAGCCCAGGACCGCGCCGACCTGACGATTATCCAGGACCAGATTGCGCTTTCCCTGCTCGATCTCGACGAAGTTCATAGCCATCTCCACAATCCGACTCTGTATGTGGAGGCATTGGGGAATGCATTATTCAACCCCTCTGTGCTGGAGTACGCGCCCAAGCCTTCGCGCATGAAAAATATCATTGCGCGGCTCCAGAAGGCGCCGGCATACCTCGATCAGGCCCGCAAGAACCTGGCGTCGGCTCCGGACATCTGGACGACCGTGGCGCTTGAGGAAAACGAGGGGAACCTCGCGCTGGTGGATCAGACCATTCGCGCCGAAGTTCCGCAGGATTTGCGTCCGGAATTCGACGCCGCAGCCGGTCCCGCGCTCGACGCCATGCGTCAGTTCCAGGACTATCTCAAAAACGACCTGGCCCACCGCAACAACGCCGACTGGCGCCTGGGCCGCGACCGGTACACGCGGAAGTTCCGGTATTCGTTGGAGAGCGGGACCGAGCCCGATGCCACGCTGGCGGAAGCCGAACAGGAAATGGCGCGCGTGCGGGTGCGCATGCTCGAACTGGCGCTTCCGCTGCATCGTACGATGTATCCGGGGCACAAAGACCATGCCGACCTTGCCGGAACAGAACGCGAAAACAAGGTCATCGGCGAGGTGCTCGATCGGATCGCCGAGCGCCATTCCACCCGCGAATCGTATATGGAAGACGCCCGCCGGGATCTGGACGAAGCGCGCGCCTTTGTCCAGGAGAAGCACCTGCTGACCCTGCCAACGCGTTCCAACCTGCAAGTGATTCCCACTCCCGAGTTCATGCGCGGCATCTACTCGGTGGGCGGATTCTCGCCGGCCCCGGCGCTTGAGCCCCAGCTAGGCGCTTTCTATTGGGTCACGCCCCTACCCGCGGATTGGCCGAAGGCCCGTGTGGAATCGAAGCTCCGTGAGTATAACTTTTATAAGCTGAAACTGCTCACCATCCATGAAGCCATCCCCGGCCACTATGTGCAGGGAGAGATCGCCAACGACGTCCAGCCAAAAAGCCGCCGCCTGCTCCGCTCGGTGTACGGCAACGGGCCCTACGTGGAAGGCTGGGCCGAATACGCCACCCAGGTGATGCTGAACCAGGGATTCCTCAACCAGTCGCCGGAGATGGCCCTGACGTTTGCCAAAGAGGATTTGCGGGTGCTGGGCAACGCCATCATCGATATCCGCCTCCAGATGCTGAATATGACCGATCAGGAAGCGCTCGACTTCATGGAGAAGCAGACCTTCCAGGAAAAGGAAGAGGCCACCGGCAAACTCCAGCGGGCCAAGCTCTCTTCCTGCCAGCTTCCCATGTACTTTCTGGGTTGGCGCGGCTGGCGGCGCGTTTGGGAGGAGTACCGGACGGCCCGGGGCGAGGGTCGTCTCTCCGATTTCCACGACCGCGCGCTGGCCCAAGGCGCCGTGCCCCTGCCCGCCTTGGGACAATTGCTGCGCTGAGAACGAAACCGGCGCGTGCTGCGACCGTCTATAATGGCGTAAGAACCTGGGATGCTGGAGAACGACAACCCTCCCGTCGGGCCCGCCGATCCGCCGCCACCGCTTCCGACTGCCGAACGGCCGCGCGCGGCGATGTGGAGCGCGATTTCCTGGGCGCGCGACCTCGCCTTCTCCGTCCTCATCGCTGTCATCCTGATCGTGTTCATCTACCAGCCGGTGAAGGTGGAAGGCACCAGTATGATGCCCACCCTGACCGACCAGGAACGGATCTTCATCAACAAATTCACCTACCACTACGGGCTGGGCGAGATCCGGCGCGGCGATATGGTGGTGTTCTGGTATCCGCGCGACACCTCGAAGTCGTACATCAAGCGGATCATCGGCGTTCCCGGAGACGAGATCCGCATCGACGAAGGCGAAGTGTACTTGAACGGCAGGCTGCTTCAGGAAAACTACGTTCCCGATATCTATCGCGATCGGGTGTCTTGGGGCCCCGATCACGTCCCCCCGGACGAGTATTTCGTGCTGGGCGACCATCGCAGTTCCTCCAACGACAGCCGGACCTGGGGCTTCGTCGAGCGCAAATTCATTTACGGCAAAGCCGTTTTTGTGTATTGGCCGCCCGATAAGTTGGGCGTGCTGAAGTAGCTCACCGCCGGAAAATCCACAACACCAGAGAAAAGACTACACTGAGCAGGATGCAGGTAGTCAGCGGAAAGTAGAAGCTCGAATTCTTGCCGTGGATGGCAATGTCACCCGGCAGCCGTCCGATGCGGAAGGGCAGCCGCCCGGCGAACGTCACCAGCAGCCCCATCGCCACCAAGACTAACCCGAGGACGATCAGGGCGCGGCCCAGTCCCATGCTTTGAGTATAGGGAAGACATCCAGGCCGATGGTGATTCGCGAGATTCCCCTTGACTCCTTAGGGAAGGGAGTTTATGATCCTCCCATAAGGATCTTATGGCTCTCAAGGAGAACGAACTGCTTCCCGGCACGCTCGACCTTCTGATTCTGATCGCCGTCGAAACCGGCCCGGCGCACGGCTACGCCATCATGGAGGCGATCTGGTCGCGATCCGGCGAGTTGTTCCGCGTCGAGGAAGGAGCGCTCTATCCCGCCCTCCATCGCCTGCAACTGAAAGGCTGGCTGGCCGCCGAGTGGGGCGCCTCCGAGGCGAACCGTAAGGCCAAGTTCTACCGCATCACGGCGCCCGGCAGGAAGCAACTGGCCGGGGAGCGCACTCGCTGGCGGCGGCTGGCATTGGGAATGGACCGGGTTCTCAGCCCGGTCTAGGGAGGAAAGCATGACCTGGATCGCGAGCCTGCTCGCCCGCCTGCGCGGCCTGTGGCGCCGCCCGCGGCTCGACGCGGAGCTCGATGCGGAGCTGGCGTATCACCTCGAGATGAAAGAGCGCGCTCTGGAGCGGCAAGGCGTCCCTCCGCGGCAAGCGCGCCTCGCATCGCGGCACGCTCTGGGCAACGCGACTCTCTGGAAGGAGGACACGCGCGAGTTGTGGCGTTTCGCGTACCTGGAGTCGCTGTGGAGCGACTTGGCGTACGCGGTCCGCATGCTGCGCAAGGACCGCTTGTTTACGCTAGCGGCGCTGGTCACCCTGACACTCGGCATCGGCGCCAATACCGCCGTTTTCAGCCTGCTCAACGGGCTGTTGTGGAGGCCGTTGCCGGTGGGGCAACCGGAGCAGGTGGTTCATCTGACCGTGACGCACCTTCCCCCGACCGTACGGCAATGGGTCAACGGCCGCAGCGTGGCGCCCACCGAGTTGCGCCAAATGACCTACTTCATGTACAACGCTTTGGTCAAACGCCAGCAGGTATTCGCCGGCATGTTCGCGATGGGCGGCGGCGGCTCGATGGAGCTGGATAGCAAAGGAACGCCTTATCGGGTTCAGACTTCGATTGCCTCCGGCGCGTTCTTCCCGGTTCTGCAACTGCGAGCGCAAGCCGGGCGGCTGCTGACGCCGGACGACGACCGGGTGGGCGGCCCCCCAGGCGGCTGGAATGCGGTGATCAGCGACAACCTTTGGACGAAGCTGTTCGAGCGCAGCCCGCGGGCGATCGGCGCCGGCATCAGCATTGAGCGCGTCCCGTTCACGGTCGTGGGAGTTGCGCCCGCCTCGTTCCACGGAATAAACCCTGGCGTGGACGCCGAGGCCTGGGTTCCGCTGATGTCGCTGGAGGCGATCTATCCGAATCTGCGCTGGCGCACCGACCGCGGAGTCTATATGACCGAAGCCTACGCGCGTCTGCAACCGGGTGTTTCGATTGCGCAGGCCCGGCAGAGCCTGACCCAGCTTGCTCCGGCAGTGATGGAAGAATCGGAGGCACCGAGCCAGCGCGCGCAGGACAAGAAATTTTTCGAGGCGATGCAATTCGCAGTCCGGCCGGCAGCGGCGGGAACGTCCGGGCTGGCTGTTTCTTTTGCCCCGGCGCTCTGGATCCTGCTGGCGGTGGTGGCCGCGGTACTGCTGATCGCCGCCACCAATCTGACCAGTTTGTTTCTGGCGCGTTCCACGGCCCGCGGCTACGAGATCGCCGTGCGTTTGTCGCTGGGAGCGCCGCTGGCCCGGATTCGCCGCCAGTTCCTGTTGGAGAGCCTGTTGCTGGCCGGCGCGGGCGCCGCCGCCGGACTGGCCGGGGCGAAGTGGCTGACGGCCGCGCTGGAAGCCGCGGTCTCGTCCGGGGAATCGGTGGTCCGGATCGACACGTCGCCGGATTTGCGCCTGTTCGCGTTCTTGGCGCTGATTCTGGTGGCGGTAGTCGTGCTCGCCGGCCTCGCTCCTGCACTCTCGGCCGCCCGTACGGCTCCGCACCTGGTGATGCGGCGATTCCGCGGCGGTTCCCGCGGGCTCGGGTTGCGCCGCGGCCTGATCGTGCTGCAAACGGCGCTTTCCCTGACCCTGTTGGGCGGCGCCGGTCTGATGCTGACCTCGCTGCGGGCGCTGGACAGCGAACCAACCGGGTTCCACATCGCCAGTTCCGTATTCCTGGCCCCCGACCTGTTTAACGCCGGAATCAGCCGGGAACGCATCCCTCAGGCCTACCAGTCTTTGCTGGAGCGAGTGCGCCAGCAGCCCAACATTGTATCCGCCGCTTGGACCATGAATCCGCCGCTGTCGGGGGGCTTCTACACCATGACCGTGCAGATTCCGGGGCGGGGAGATCTCACCAGAGACGAGCGCAACCTGTTCGTGCATCGCGTCAGCGAAGGTTATTTTTCAACCGTGGGGATCCCGCTGCTGGCGGGCACGGATCTGCCGCCCGCGGCGGCAGGCCGGCGCGACCTCGGCTTACTCAGCGAGCAGGCAGCGCGCCGCTTCTTCGGCTCGCCGCAAAGCGCCTTGGGGCAGAGAGTGCGCCTCATCGGCAACGATTTCGTCGAGATTATCGGAGTCGTGGGGGACGCCAAATACGAGAATATCCGCGAGCCCGCTCCGGCGACGCTGTACCTGCCCTATTGGCACGACCGGATCGCGCCGGGAATGAACCTGGCGGTCCGCTACCAGGGCCCGATGGAAGCCGTTGTCCCCGAAGTGGAAGTGCTGTTCCAGCAGGAAGCCGGCCGCCTTCCCTACACCCAGGTTCGAACCCTGCGTGGCAATATCGCGGATTCGCTGGGCTCCGAAAGACTGCTGGCCTGGCTGCTGGGCGCTTTCGCTGGCTTCGGTTTGCTGATCTCCGCGACCGGGCTGGCCGGATTGTTCTTCTATCTGGTGGAGCAACGGCGTAAGGAGCTGGGCATTCGCTTGGCGTTGGGCTCGACGCCGGGGCGGTTGCGCCGCCAGATTGAAGGCCAGGGGCTGGCGCTTACCGCGGTGGGCCTGGTTTGCGGCGGTCTGCTGAGCTATGTGCTGCGTCGCGCCCTGAACGGGTACCTATTTGGCATTTCCGCGGCGGATCCGCGGATCTGGGCTGTGGGGGTGGTGACCCTGGTGGCGGCGGCTCTGGCGGCAACCGCAATTCCCGCCTGGCGCGCCTCGCGAGTCGATCCGGTGGCCATGTTGCGTGAGGACTGACTAGCCGCCCTGTTTCTCCTTCTCCACCCACGGCAAATAGGCCGCTCCGTACAGCCCGGCTTCGTTGCCCAGAGTGGCCTGTTCAATGCGGGTTGCGCCATGGGTGAGCCGGTAGGTGGCGGAGCGCTGCTCCACCGTGCGCAGCATCGCCGGGGCAAAAAACTCCCACGCCGGCAGCATCCCGCCGCTCAACAGATACAGCGGGAAGTTGAACGTGTTGATGAGCATCGCCAGCGTGATCCCTAGCGATTCGCCCATCACACGCCAGATCTCGCGCGCCTTGTGGCCTGCTTCGTCATCGCGCTGGGCCATACGGTCGAGGTCCTTCGAGGTCACCTCGTCGCCCAGATGCAGCATCCGGGCCATGGCCGTCACAGCGGTGGCGGAGGCGTGTTTTTCGACGCACCCCTGGTTGCCGCAGCCGCAGGGATTGCCGTTGGGCGCCACCGTGATGTGGCCGAGTTCGCCCGCCATTCCCGCAAAGCCGCGCAGCACCCGGCCTCCCGAGATGATGCCGCCGCCGATTCCCGTGCCCAGAGTGAGCAGCACCAGATCGTCCACCTCACGCCCAGCGCCCATCCATTTTTCTCCCAGCGCGGCGGCGTTGGCGTCGTTTTCCAGAATGACAACGGTCCCCAGACGCCGCTGCATTTCATCACGAATCGGATAGTCCTCCAGAAATGGCAGGTTGTTGCTGTTGAGGACAATGCCCTCTTTGAGCTGAATGAAGCCGGGCACTCCGATGCCGATGCCGGCCAGGCCGCTCGGGCCGTGCTGGTCGCGCACCTGGGAAATCGCCTGCACCATGTCGGCGATCACCGCCTCCCGCCCGGCGGAAAACTTCGTTGAGCCCGAGACTTTGTCCAGAATAGTACCAGAGCGGTCAATCGCCGCCGCGCGCAGATTCGTGCCGCCCAAGTCCAGTCCGATCGAGTATTCAGCCATCGTATTCAGCCATCGAGCGGCATCATAGCACGCGGGGCACAGGCCGGCGCCATCTTTTGGCAGCGGCAAAGGGCGATTGCTAACAGCCTCATCACCACTTACGATCGGTACCATTAGAACATTTTGGGTTGAAAATGATCCCACTTTGGTCCACTATGAAACAAAATATGCCCCCCGATACGTCGATAAGGTAGGGCAGGACGATCTCATGAGGGACGATCGCTACATCCGGATCCCGGGCAGCAAGACCCACGAGCTACCCCCGCTGCTGGTCCACTCGATCGAGCACGGGGCTCCCGAGGACGTGGCCGACCTGGACTCGGTGATGGGGGAAGCCGAGGAAATGCTGGCCGCCACCGACGCCGACAACGCCGTCGTGGAACAGCGCAAATTCGATCTGGCCGTCCAGTTGGCCAACCAATACCGGGCCTTGCGGTCGCACTGGCAGATGGGCGATTCGGTGCTCGAATGGATCCGCCAGTGCGAGATCACCTTCGAATGCGAAGAGGTGCTCAAGAATCTGCTGCATCCCGATGTGTGGCCGCACGCCAGCCGCGCCAGTTTTGTGAGCCTGCTGCGCGACAAGGACGTCCCCACGCAAGGCGTCACCCTGGAACGCGCGGTGGGTCTTCGCCTCACGTTCCGGCAGCCGCCGCCCATTGATTGCTTCTCCAGCCAGTTCCTGTTCTACCTGAACTCGCCGGTGGCCGACACGGCTTACCAGACCTGGTCGCACCTGGTGCCCGACGCCCTGGTGCTGTTTCCGCCCGAACGCTTTCATTTCGAAGTGCTCAGCCTCGACAACTAGCCGATATCCCGGGTCCCACTCCGGAGCCCGGACCAACGCCAAAAAAGTGTCGCGACGTTGCATCTGGCCGCCATCCCGGCGGCGACTTAGAATGTGAGAGCAATCCGTTCCCGTTTGGGCGGAAGAAGGGAGTCAGCGATGAGCGGCGCAGTTCCACCGATGCTTTGGTTTCTGTTCTGGGTCGGCCTTTCGGTCGGGGTTCTTTCCTTCGGTTTCTTCATGGCCATCATCATCCATCGCGGCAATATGAAGGTGCTGGAGATCCTGAGATTCTATGCCGAGAAGGGGATCGAGCCTCCTCCGGCCGTGGTTGAGATGCTCACTAGGCAGACCGGGAACACCGAGTCCGGGAGAGCCGGACGAGAAATTGGTCAGAAGGCGGGAAACTTCACCGGATTACTGGTCGCCGCCTGCATCGCCGGCGGCATCGCGTGGTGGCGTATGAACGAAGGAGGACCGCAATGGGTGGTCTATCTGTTCGCCCTCACCGCGGCGTTCTGGGTGGCACTCGCGATCCGGTTTCTTCTGACGGCGCTCAGCACCTCGGAAAAATAGATGGAGGGGGATGACGAGAGCCTGCTTGCGGCCATCCGCGACGGTTCGGATAGCGCGTTCAATACGCTCATCGACCGCCACCAGCAGGCGGTGCGGACGTTCCTGCGCGGTCTCACGGCCAACCCTTCGGACGCAGACGACCTTGCGCAGGAGACATTTCTCGCCGCGTGGACGCAGGCGAAGTCTTTCCGGGGGCAGGGGAGCGTGCGTTCCTGGCTGTTTTCCATCGCATGGCGCAAGGCGAAGGGCAGCCAGCGCCGATGGTTTCGAGCAGCGCGGCGCGACACGGCCTATCATGAGTCGCTGCCCGGAGAAGGAGCGCCGGAAGCCCCCGCCGAAGACCGGATCGCGATGCGCCAGGCGCTCCTGTCCTTGCCGCTGGATCAGCGGGCGGCGGTCACCCTGGTCCTGGGGAGTGGATACACCCACGAGGAAGCAGCGAAAATGCTGGCGATTCCGCTCGGCACCATCAAGTCACATGTGCTGCGCGGTAGGGAGAAGTTGCGTCCCATTCTGGGAGACAGGTCATGAGTGAAGATCGGGACAATCGACTCGTGGAGCTTCTGCGCGCGGACGCCCCGCCGGAGCGAGATCCGGTGTTTCGCCTGAAGGTGTTGGAACGGCGCGAACAGCGGCAGTTTCAGCGGCGATTGCTCACGATGCTCGCGGGCATGCTCGTGATCCTCGTAGGCATGGGATTCGCCATCAGCCTCGGAAATGGGGCGTTGGCGCCGACGGGCGCGCTGATCGTGGGCGCCGCTCTGGTCAGCGGCTATCTCGCCTTTCGGGGCCAGGTACGGCGGATTCTTGGCCGCTTTAGCCTGTAGCGCCAAGCCGGCGCACAGAGTCTTTTCCCTACCTGCATCCACCGGCCCGGCCGGCGGCGACTCATCATCGAAGGCTGATGAGAGTCTGGAGAACGGAGAATCGCAATGAAATCGATCATCGCGTGGACAGCAGTAGCCGGATTGGCGGTCACCGCCGTGGCTTGGGCCCAAACCACCACTCCATCCACAACTGCCGACCTTTTGCGGCGGGCGCGGAACTACCAGTTCCAATTCCGCACCGGCCAATACGACGTCGTGCCCCAGTATGTCGCCATGCTGGAAGAAGCGACGAAGGCCGATCCGGAGAACGCCGATCTCTGGAACGCCATGGGAGTCGCCTACCTGGCCCAGGCGGCCGGGACTATGCTGACGGGCGGAAAGCCCGCTGATGCCATGATCGCCGGCCAGAAAGGATCGCAGGCGCTCGAACACGCCCTTACGCTCAATCCGGATCACGCCGAGGCCCTCGCCGTCCGTGGCGGAATGCAAGCCATGATGGCGTCGCTGCTGCAGGCGCCGCAACTGGCGGCAAAGGGCGTGTCCGACATGAACCGCGCGGTGGAGCTTGCGCCGAAATCGGCGTACGTGCGGCTGGCGCGCGCGTTCAACGGTCTCAGTCTTCCGGACGCGCTGCGCGACCACGCCGCCGAAGCCGAAGACCTGGATTTCCTCATTAAGATCGCCGGAGCAAGCCGCCCGGGAGACTACCTGCGCATCATGCGCGGAGATCTATACTTCGAACAGGGCCAGCCCGATCTCGCCAGAAACCAATATGAACTAGCGGGCAAGTCGGCATCGCCGGCCGCCGCCGAAGCTCAGGCGCGTTTGACCGCGCTGACCCAGGGCGGGGTCTCCGCCTCAGACATCAAGAAGCTGCGAAGCGCCGCGGGAGCCAATTGCGTGATGTGCCACGGCAAATGAGGCTCCTGCGAAGGGTGGGAACCCGGGGCGGGTTGGTGCCCGCCCCATCTCCCGGAAACCGGCTTGCCGGCGCACTCCTCTAGCTCAGTCTCCCGCCGGCGCTGGCGCAGGCGCCGGACCCGCCAAGGCCATGCTCTGGCGCGAGCGCCCTAGAAACACAAACCCCACCAACGCCAGTGCGCCCAGGGCGAACACCGTGTCGCCCGGCACGCGCATCCAGCGCAGGGTCTGCATCAGCGGCGTCCCTAAAAACTCGGTACTGCGCGCGTACCAGTAGCCGTCATTGACCGAAGCCCACGTCTGCATCAGGCCTACGGGCAGCAGACTGCCGACGCACATCATGAACAAACCGGCATTCATCGCCCAGAAGGCGAAGCGCAGCCAGCTCTCGCGCCAGTCCTCCAGCGGGCCCAGCGCGCGCAGGCACACCAGCATCAGGCCGATGCCCAGCATGCCGTACACGCCGAACAACGCCGCGTGCCCGTGCAGCGGGGTGGTATTCAGGCCTTGCATGAAATAGAGCGCGATGGGCGGGTTGATCATGAAGCCGAATAGCCCCGCGCCCACCATGTTCCAGAAGGCCACGGCCACGAAGAAGTAGACCGGCCAGCGGTAGCGCTGCGCCCAGGACGCCATACGCCCGCGGCGCAAATCGTCCAGCGCGGTGTGGGCCACCATGATGAGCGGCACCACTTCCAGGGCGCTGAATACGGAGCCCCACGCCAGCGCCACCGTCGGGGTTCCGCTGAAATACAAGTGGTGGCAGGTGCCGATGATGCCGCCTGCCAGGTAGATCGTGGCCGAAAGCAACGCCGCCTTCGCCGCCAGCGCCGGCCGGATCAGCCCCAGGCGCGTGAAGAAGAACGCGATCACCGTGGTGGCAAACACCTCGAAGAAGCCCTCCACCCAAAGGTGAACCACCCACCAGCGCCAGTACTCGACGATCGACAAGTGCGTGTGCTGCCCCCAGTTCAGACCCGCTCCGTAGAATAGGCCGATCGCCGCCGCCGACATCAGAAAGAGCCAGAGAAGAGGCTTCTGCTCGCCGGCGTTCTTCAGCGCCGGGCGGATCGAGCGAACCACCAGAAACAACCAGATCAGCAGGCCCACGAACAGCAAGATCTGCCAGGCCCGGCCCAGGTCGATATACTCGTACCCCTGGTGCCCCCACAGGAACGATTGCGCGTCTGACAGTTTGTTCTCAATGCTCATCCATTCGCCCGCCAGCGACCCCGCCACCACCACTAGCAGCGCGCCAAACAGGGCATGCACGCCCAGGCTCTGAAACTTGGGCTCGTGGCCGCTGACCAGCGGTCCGATGAACAGCCCGGCCGCCAGCCAGGCCGTGGCGATCCAGAAGATGCCCAATTGCACATGCCAGGTTCGCGTGACGCTGTACGGCAGCCAGCTCGAGACTTTCACGCCGTAGAAACCATCCCCCTCGACCCCGTAGTGCGCCGTCACCATTCCCATCAGGATCTGGACCAGGATGAGCGCTGAGACCACCCAGAAGTACTTCAAGGTGGCGCGCTGCGAGGGTGTCGCAGCCCAGCGTCCCAGCGGATCCTGCGCCGGAACCGCCCCCTGCGGCTCCGCGGCCTCCTGCGCCGCGTACCACCAGACCATGGCGCAGATGCCGGCCAACAGCATCAGAATGCTGACGCCGGTCCAGATCACCGTTTCCCCGGTCGGCTGGTTGCCGATCAGCGCTTCGTGCGGCCAGTTGTGGGTATAGGTCACCTCGTCCCCGGGCCGGTCCGCGGCCGCCGCCCACGCCGTCCAGAAAATGAATCCGGCCAGGTCCCGCATCCGCTCGGGGCTGCTCACGCTGCCCGGTGGAATGGCGTAGGCCTTGTTGCCGTTGATAAAGACCTCCGAGAAGTGCCGCAGGCATTCCGCAAAGGCTCGCGCGCGCACCGGCTCGATGCGAATGGTGTTGCTGGCGGCATCGTAGCCGTTATGCCGGTAGATCACTGCCAGACGGCCGCGCAAGCGGGCCTGGTCTTCCGGGACCAGTTGCGCGTAGCCCTTGCCGTAGTCCGTCTGGGCCCATTCCTCGAGAACGAAGGTGGCTTCCCGGTGCAGCCAGTCGGCCGTCCAGTCGGGCGCGACGTAGCTGCCATGGCCCCAGATCGAACCGACCTCCATGCCGCCCAGGGCCTGCCACACGTTCTGGCCGCGCTCGATGGCGCCATCGGCCACCACCACGGCGCCGGTTGTGTCCACCACCCCGGCGGGCAGCGGCGGCATCTCCTGGTAAATCCGCGTGCCGATCCATCCCAGAACGGCAAACGAGCCCACAAACACCACGGCAAAGGCAATCCACAGTCGCTTCATGAGCCTTCCCTTTCGTGCTGGTCACAGAATATCGGAGGCCGCGATCCGATTCAGTGACTTTGGTCACGCCGCGGTCCGGCGGGGCGCCCCGCACGGCTCTTGGACTCCGCGCGAGGCCAAATAGTGGTAGCATTCGAAAACGGTAATGCGCTCATGATCACCGAAACCAATACACGCCGGATCGAACCCGGTATTACCATCTTTTCGATTTCCGGGCGGCTGACCCTCGGCAACGCCCTGATGACCGCCGAAAACGACCTCCGGCGCCTGGTCCAAGAAGGCGCGCGCAAGGTGATTGTCGATTTGACCGGCTTGATTTCCATCGACAGCTCAGGGATCGGGATGCTGGTCAGTTGCTTTGGGCACATGGAACAGCAGGGCGGCCGGATGCGCATTGCCGGCGTGCAGGAAGCGGTCAGCAAGATACTGAACATGGTCCACATCGATCGCATCGTGCCGGTGGATGCGGATGTGGAATCGTCCTCCCGCCACCTGACGGCGGACGCCGCCAGCGCCTGACGCGGGCCCCTAGCAGGCTGCTGAAATTCTCTCCGAAACAAGTGACCTGAAGGATGTTGCGGACGTCCTATCTGCATGCGCGGCGAAGACATCCAACAAGACGAACTGTTCAGCTACGGATCACTGGAGGAGCGGGTGCCGGAGGAT
>JAIQFS010000026.1 GCA_020073145.1 Terriglobia bacterium | reverse complement strand
CCTATCTGTGGTGGGCGTAGGAGATTTGAGGGGGCCTGCTCTTAGTACGAGAGGACCGGAGTGGACGAACCTCTTGTGATCCAGTTGTGGCGCCAGCCGCATCGCTGGGTAGCGAAGTTCGGTCAGGATAAACGCTGAAGGCATATAAGCGTGAAACCTTCCCCAAGATGAGATCTCCCAAGCGCAAGCTAATAAGGGCACAGGAAGACTACCTGTTTGATAGGGCGGATGTGTAAGTCCAGTAATGGATTGAGCTTACCGCTACTAATTGCCCGTTCGGCTTGACCATAAAATTTACTGCGCACATAACGGACCAGCGGTATTCGGCTTGACCTCGGAATGCCCGAGGGATAAGCTGGGCACAGGCTGATTCGAAGTAGTGACGCTACTTTCCGAGCACCCGTCAAATATTCAGTACAAAGGCTGTCCGCCTTCAGCGGTCAGCTGTCCGTTCCGGAAGCCGGAGCGGACAGCTGATCGCTGAAAAGCCGATCGCCACTTCTGGGTGACCATAGCGAGGGGGACCCACCCGTTCCCATCCCGAACACGGAAGTTAAGCCCCTCAGCCCCGATGGTACTGCACGCGCAAGTGTGTGGGAGAGTAGGAAGTCGCCCGGTTTATTTGTGAGGAAGCCCCCAGGTGTTTACCCGGGGGCTTTTTTGTTGGTTCCCGCACGTTTTTGCGCACTCCCCCCGATTGCTCCGGTCTGCGGCCCGTGTTATATTCAGAACGCGTTTGATAGCTTCTCCGGTCGAGTGTATCCGAGCGTCGTCCGCTTCTGTTCCCTCTCCGATGAGCCCGCTTTCAGCGTCAGGAGGATGGTGTGAAGAACATCTTCGTAGGTAACCTGGACTTCCATGCTACCGAAGAGTCGCTGCGCAGTCTGTTTGAGCGCTACGGCGCAGTCAATAGCGCCCGAATCATGACGGATCGGGACACGGGACGTTCGCGCGGTTTTGCGTTTGTCGAGATGGCCAACGAGGGGGAAGCCGATCAGGCGATTGCAGCCCTCAACGGGTACACGCTGGACGGGCGAGCCTTGAACGTCAATGAAGCCCGCCCCAAACCGGAACGGAGTTTCGGCGGCGGAGGCGGCGGTGGTGGTGGCGGTCGCGGCTTTGGAGGCCGCGGTGGTGGAGGCGGCGGCCGCGGCGGTCACCGCGAACCTCGCTACTAGAACCCCTGCGTTCGATTGGCATCGGGTTGCCGGGCGTCGGAGTTCGCGCCGTACCCCGGGGAGATCCGCAGAGGCTTGACTTGTGCCTGGAAGCACCGAAACCAGGTAAGCAAGCGGTCCGCGGGCCACACGGCTGCCAGGCTATATCCTGCCGGCAACAATGAGGTCCACAGGATCGGATACCGATAGCGGTCAGCCGAAACTGCGATGTAGTACACCAGCGGATAGGCCAGCCACACCAAGAGCACAAACCAGAGCCCGCGGCTGCGTGTTCTGGCCATCAGGGCGATTCCGGGGATCGAGAGCAGGGTGATGGCCCACACGGCATAGACTTGGCGAGGGGCCGGAGTCGGGTCAGGAAACCAGAATTCGACCATCCTCTCGAGCGTCAATTGCCGGAACCGGGCGCCGTGGGAGCGGATCCAGTTCCAGGCGTCGGCTGTCCGGCGCCGGTCATATTCGATTTCCCCCATCTTCTGCAGGAGCCGAGCCTCGGACTCGCTGGCAATGGGGTGAGTGGTCTGATAGCAGCCGTTGGCTCCGTCTTTGAAGAGGCTCGATTGCGCGCAATCGTTATTCGACGAATAGACGGTCATGCCGAAATTCGTGCGCAGCACCGGGGCGTGCCAGATGCGATAGTTCCGAACGAGCCAGGGCACGTTGCACAGGGTCGCGGCCACCACCAGGATGGACATATACCGGAGTGCGTCCTTAACGGCGGCGCGAAGGGAGAGGAGCCGGAACCCAGCCCACGTCCCGAAGATCAGAAACGTCACCGGGTTGAGCAGGGAAGTGAGCCCGGCGATCACGCCGCAGCCCGCGGCCTCGCAGCCGGCACGCCCGGCGCGCGAGGTTGTTTTGAAAATGAAGAAGCATCCGATCGTTTCCAAGGCCACGGTAAAGCTGACATCCCACTGCGGCATGACCGGCATGGCGAGGATCCACAAGGCGCCGGCGAAGAGCCCAGGGCGGGCGTCGCTATAGAAGGCGCGGGCAAGGGCCGGCAGGAACGCGGCAGTCAGCGCGTTGGCGGCGATATTGGCCACCTGGGCCGCCGGCAGCACGTCGCCGAAGATTTTGATCATGGCCGCCAGAAAGAGCGGGTACAGGGGCGGAACGACGGCGGTCGGCCCCGTGGCGATGCCGAAAGGATTGCCGAAAGTTCCGTGGTCGGCCAGGTTCCGGGCAATGGCGGCCATTTCGAAACCATGGCCGAAGCCGAACTTGCCGAGCGGAAACGACTGGGCCATTCCGACGATCCAGGCGCACAAGAAAAGCGCCACCGAGGAGTGGATCAGCCCTTGCGGTTCAGCTTCGGGCGCGCGGGGTGGGATCATGGGACACGCTTCGGCGACGGCTGCTGCCTCTGCGGCGGCTTCAGCCCCAATCTATCGAAGGCCGAGCCGCCCAACAATACTCATCTCGGTTAACAGAGAGAAGCGGGGGCGCCGTTTCTACATTCCCCGAGTGCCGTTTTCGAGGAAGGCCCGCAGGCGGTGGCTGCGGCTGGGGTGGCGCAGCTTACGCAACGCCTTGGCTTCAATCTGGCGGATGCGTTCGCGGGTCACCGCGAAGTTCTGACCGACTTCTTCGAGGGTGTGCTCACTGCCATCCTCAAGACCGAACCGCATCTTAATGATCTTCTCTTCGCGCGGCGTGAGCGTTTTGAGAACCTGGGCAGTCTGCTCACGCAGATTCAGATTGATCACGGCGTCGGAAGGCGAAATCCCGTTCTGATCGACGATGAAGTCGCCCAGGTGCGATTCTTCTTCTTCGCCGATGGGTGTCTCGAGAGAGATCGGCTCCTGAGCCACGCGCAACACCTTGCGCACCTTGGATACGGGCAATTGGAGGCGCTTGGCGAGTTCCTCATTGGTGGGTTCGCGCCCCAGTTCCTGCACCATCTGCCGCGAGGTCCGAATCAGCTTGTTGATCGTCTCGATCATGTGCACCGGAATGCGGATGGTGCGGGCCTGATCGGCGATGGCGCGGGTGATGGCTTGCCGCACCCACCAAGTGGCGTAGGTGGAGAACTTATACCCTCGGCGGTATTCGAACTTGTCTACCGCCTTCATGAGTCCGATATTGCCTTCCTGGATCAGGTCCAGGAACTGCATGCCGCGGTTGGTGTAGCGCTTGGCGATGCTGACGACGAGCCGCAAGTTGGCCTCGATCAGCTCCTTCTTGGCGGCCTCGGCTTCCTGGTGGGCCTGCGTGATGATCTCCAGGGTACGCCGTAACTCCGAGGGCGAGGCGCCGAACTCCTCTTCGAGTTGCTGCAACCGCTGGCCGTGAGCCCGCTGCTCCTTGCGCAGGTCCTTGATGGCGTCGGTCCGCGGACCCGGCCAGGTTTCGAGCTTCCGCTGGAGTTTGGAGACTTCGCGCTCCACAGGGCGGAATTGCTCCACGGCGTGACGGACGCGATCGATCAGGTGGCGGACCACCGGTGTCTGGAATTTGACCGCCCGCACCAGTCGTGAGGTCTTCACCACCAGGCGCGCCAGTTCCCACAATTGCCGCCGGTATTGCTTGGGCTTCATGCCGCGCGGGATGGCCATGAGCTTTTGCCGCGCCTGCAGGATCCGCTTGTACTGGCGGGCGATCTCTTCGGAGGCGGCCAGGAACTCCTGCCGCTTTTCTTCCACCAGCTCATCGCTCAGGATGGGGTCGGAGATCTGGATGATGTCGCGCGCCGAAATGGCATCCCGCGAAGTCTCCTCCGCCAGCGCCAGGATTTCCTGGACCACCATGGGCGCCCGGGACAGCGATTTGAGAACGGTGTTCTGGCCGCGCTCGATGCGCCGCGCGATTTCCACTTCGCCTTCGCGGGTGAGCAGCGGGACGGTGCCCATCTCGCGCAGGTACATGCGGACGGGATCGTTGATCTTCTCGCCAAGGCCGGCGGGCAGCTCCAGATCGAGCAGTTCCTCGGCTTCTTCGAGCTTCTTTTCGAAATCCTTGGGCTCCTCCAGGATTTCGATTCCGGCGACGTCGAGACCGGCCAGCACTTCATCCAGTTCCACTCCGCCAGTGGCCATGTCGCCGGGCAGGACTTCGTTGACTTCGTCATACAAGACGTAGCCCTTCTCCTTGCCCAACTGGACGAGCCGCTGCAGACCCTCGAATTTTTCTTCTAGCGCCACTGAAGCCCCGAAACTCCTGGCGAGACCAAGACGAGCCCATTGTACAATACGGCGCGCCGCCAAATATGAAAACGCTGTGTCATGCTCCTGCCGCTCCTCGCCGTTCCAACCGCATCAGTTCCTCGCTCAGCCGCAGAGCCTCCGCCAGGTTGCCCGCCCGCTCTGCTTGTTTAACCTGCGTCTTCAAGTCGGCTCTCCGCATCTGTTCTTCGGAGCGGCGGAGGCTTTCCAGGCACTGTCTGCCATACTCCGGATTGGCCTCCTGACTCTCGGCGTCTTCGGAGAGCAGGGTCTCGGCCAGCAGGACCTGGTCGCTCTCCTCCAGCCGCGCGTTCACCGCATCGAAGGTCACTTCGGCTCCGCTACCCTGAAGAGCGCGAATGGCCTGAAAAATCCGCCGCGTCGCGATTCGGTCCAAAATCTCGACGGCTTCCAGCCCGGCGATCAGTTCTTCCCGCCCCGGTGCGCCGGAGAACAACGCGTGCAGCAGCCCGCGCTCATCGGCGCGCACGGTTTCCTTGGGCCGTTCGATGGACTTCTCCTGCCGGTCGGCGACGGCTTTGCGAAAACTTTCGAGTACAACGCCGCGCTCCACACCGATGTAATCGGCGAGGTTTCCGGCAATCGCCATTCGCTCCAGCCGGTCGGAAACGCGCTGGACGGCGGGAAGCAGGGCCTTGAGGACTGCGACAACTCCCTCGGGAGTGCGAACGTCGTGCTTGGCCCGGGCGCGATCGGCCAGCCAGTAGAAGTAGTTCTTGGCGATCTCCAGGCGTCCGGCATAGCCGTCGGCCCCCCGCTGCTTACAGTACTCGTCCGGATCCAGGCCGCCGTCCAGTTCCATGATCTTGACGAACATGCCTTCCGCCAGGAGCACGTCGAGCGATCGTTCCGCGCCGCCGCCGCCGGCCGCGTCCGGGTCGAAGTTGACCACAATATGCTGCGAGTGCCGCTTGAGCGTTTGCACCTGTTGGGTGGTCAGAGCCGTGCCGCAACTGGCCACCACGGAGGCGAAGCCAGCCGCCGTCACGCCAATGGCATCCATATAGCCTTCCACCAGAATGGACCGGTCTTCTTTGCGGATGGCATCCTTGGCCCGGTGCAAGTTGTATAGGACCTCTCTTTTTCTATATATCGGCGTTTCCGGCGAATTCAGATACTTGGGCTGGTCCTCGGCGGAGAGCGCGCGGCCGCCGAAAGCGATGATTTTCCCCTTCTCATTGTGGATCGGAAACATTAGACGGTTGCGGAATTTGTCGTAGAAGCTTCCGTCCGCCCGTTTTCCCGCCAATCCCGACTCTTCGATCAGTTCCGGCGCAAAACCGCGCTGCTCCAAGAGCCGCACGAGAGCGCGGCCGCTTCTCTCGGCGAAACCCAGGCCGAATTGTTCGATGGTGTCCGGGGACACCCCACGGCTGGAAAGGTAGGCGCGGGCGGTTTCCCCCGCAGCGCCGTTCAGGTGCGCTCGAAAATTCTCCTGCGCCAGTTCATGCATCTGAAAGAGGGCGGCCCGCCGGCGCGTGTCTTCGTCGGCATACTGGGTGCGCTTCGGCATGGGAACGCCGTAGCGCTCCGAGAGGCTCTTGAGCGCTTCGTAGAAACTGACGTGCTCGATTTCCTGCACAAACTTCAGCATGTCGCCGGTGGCATGGCATCCGAAGCAGTAATAAAACTGCCGGGAAACGTTAACGGAGAACGAGGGAGTCTTCTCATTGTGGAAGGGGCACAATCCCGTGTAGCGGTAAGCGCTGGACTTCCGCAGGCGTACGTATTCTCCCACCACAGAGACAATATCGACTGCGGACTTCAACTGTTCGACGAAATCCATCGGGTTTGCCCTGTATTATATCGTTCGGCCAAAATGCTGACACAGGTGGCTAGGGGGTGGTCCGCTAACCGACGGCATCTTGATCCGCGCCACGCTGCCAGTACTACACTTAAAACGATGTCGCCGGGAGCCCTGTTCGATCAGATCAGCCCGCACGCCCGGGTCGCGACGGCCCTGGTTCCCTTTCTGGTAGCCATCTCGCTGCGCCTGTTACTAGGGAAGAACCGGATGACCCGAGCCGTGCTTTCCCTGGCGACGATGTGGTTTGCCATAAACGTTCTGCTGGCCCCCTATTCGGTCGAGATGCGGCGCGACATCGCCAACCTGGGCGGGCGTTTCCGCTAGCCTCCGAACGCTATCCTCGGTGTGTCTTTTTGTGTTTGCGTTTCACAGTACTCCCCTATAGACTAAAGTAACGGTTACCGTGAGCTCATTCATAGAAAGCCCAGGAGGGCGGTTGTAAATGTGGAACAAACGCCGGGAAGAGGAAACGCCAAAACCTTCACCACCGCCGGGCGGCGTCACCGCCGGGCCAGGCGCTCCAGCCCCCGCGACTCCCAGACCGGTTGAAGTCAAAAAGGAGGCTATACCCGTGTCCAGTACTCCCATGGGAAGGACCGAGCCGGAATCGCGCGGCGGCTCCGCAACGATCGGAAAGGCTGTGAAGATTGTCGGCCAGATCTACAGCAAAGAAGAGCTCTACGTGGATGGCGATCTGGAAGGAACCCTGGAAGCGCTTGAACACAAGCTCACCATCGGGCCCAACGGAACCGTGCACGCCAGCGTGAAGGCGCGCGAAGTAGTGGTTCTCGGGACGATCCAGGGCAACGTGGAAGCGGCTGAGAAGATCGAGATTCGCAAGGATGCCAAGCTGGTGGGCGATATTCGCACCGCCCGCATCATCATCGAAGATGGGGCATATTTCAAGGGCAGCATCGATATTGTGAAGGCCGAAGCCCTGAAGAATGTTCCCAAGCTACAGTCGGCGTCTCCCTCGGTGGTATCCAGCCCGGCGCCGGCCGTGGCGGGCGCACCGGGCAGCCCGCGGTAGCCCAAGGGGCCTAACGATTGCTCCCCGAACGGCTGAAGAGCCTGCTGCGCGGTTTTCTTAGTCCGCAACCGCCCGGCACGGGCTCCAAGCCCGCGGACTCGGTACGCTCGCTGTTCTCTTCCCGCAGCGCCGCCAGCGTCGAGACGCTGACGCGGTCCAGCCGCGGTCTGGAGGAGTTTTTCAAATACATTCGCGGCCAGTCCGGTCTCACCATTCTGGACTTCGGCGCAGCCACCCAGCAGAACGTCAGCTTCATCACCAACCTAGGCCACCGGCTCTATTCCGAGAACTTCCTGAAGGTCCTGCAGGAGAGCTTTGGACCGGACGGCGCGGATCAATCGAACCCCGGGCGGATCGAGCACTTTTTGCACCAGACCTTGGACTATCCAGAAGGGCAGTTTGACGGTGTGCTGATCTGGGATGTTCTCGAGTATCTCTCTCCCGCATTATTGGCAGCTGTGGTCGAGCGGTTGCACAAGGTGGTCCGGCCGCAGAGCTACATGCTGGCTTTCTTCCATTCGGACGACAAACAGGAAGCGGTCCCGCACTATACCTTCCGGATTCAAGACGTCAGCCTGCTCCAGGTGGAGCAGCATGGCTTCCGCCACCCCCTGCAACTCTTCAATAACCGCAGTCTTGAAAGGCTGTTTGGAAGTTTTGAATCGGTGAAGTTTTTCCTGACCCGCGAACGGCTCCGCGAAGTGATCGTGAAGGTCTAACGAAAGACATCACCCAGCCACCAACTGACAGAGGAACGGCAGCAGTTACTTATATCTGCCGGTGAGATCGTTCCAGCGCACCTGGACCGGGTCGAAGAAGGCAGCGATCCCACGCCAGAGACTGACCTTGGTTCCCGCTACGTCATTCCAGCGCACGGGGACTTCGACGCACCGATACCCGAGCCGTTGCGCGATATAGAGCACCTCGACGTCGAAGCCAAAGCCGTCCAGCCGCTGCCTCGAGAAGATCTCGCGGGCGGCCGGTGCCTCAAACAACTTAAAACCGCACTGCGTGTCGCGAAACGAAAGTCCCGTGGCGAGGCGCATCACCAAGTTGAACAATCGTCCGATGCGGTCGCGAAAGAAGGGCTGGCGGACTCCGATCAGAGAGCGGTCCATGGCGCGCGACCCGATCGCCACGGCCGCGCGGCCGCCTTCCGCGGCACTCCACACTTTCTCGACTTCGGCGATCGGGCTCGAAAGGTCGGCGTCGGAGAACAACGCCCAGTCGCCCTTGGCCTCGAGCATTCCGTGACGCACCGAATAGCCTTTGCCGCGGTTTCCAGGGTTGGAAAGGAGCCGCGCTCCGGCCCGCCGCGCCACCTCCGCGGTCGCGTCACGGGAGCCGTCATCCACCACCACAATTTCGGCGAATTCCCACTCGGAGCGTCGCAGATACTCGCCGACTTTCTCCAGAGTGGCCGGCAGGCGTTTCTCTTCGTTGTAGGCAGGAATGATAATGGAAATGGACCGTCGCAAAGGCGAACCCTTATAATATCCAATTTCCCCTCTAGGAGATTCATTTGTCGCTGGAAGACGAGTTGCTGAAGCAACGCTTATGCCGCATCCGTGAAATCGAGGCGCTGGGTTTCCGGCCGTACGGAGCGCGTTTCGAATTCACTCACGAGATTCCCGGGATTCTGGCGGGCTACGGTTCCAAGACCGCCGAGGAACTGGCGCCCGAAGTGCGTGTGCGGATTGCGGGCCGCCTGATGACCAAGCGCCTGATGGGAAAGGCCGGCTTCGCCCACTTGCAGCAGAATGGCGAACGCTTGCAGATGTATGTCAAGAAGGACGCGGTGGGCGAACGCGATTTCCAGCTGTTCCAGTTGCTGGACATGGGCGACATCGTGGGGGTGGAAGGCTACCTGTTTCGCACGCGCACCGGCGAACTGAGCGTGCATGTTGAGAAGCTGGAATTTCTCTCCAAAACGCTGCTCTCGATGCCCGAGAAATTTCACGGGCTGGAGGACGTGGAGATTCGCTACCGCCAGCGCTACCTGGATCTCATCGCGAACCCAGAGGTCCGCAAGGTCTTCGTGACGCGGGCGCGCATCATCGCGTCTCTACGCCGGCAGCTGGAAGACCGCGGATTCATCGAAGTCGAGACTCCGATGATGCAGCCGCTCTACGGCGGCGCCGCCGCCCGCCCGTTCGTGACGCATCACAACACGCTGGACATCGACCTCTACCTTAGGATCGCGCCCGAGCTGTACCTGAAGCGTCTGGTGGTGGGAGGCCTGGAGCGGGTCTACGAAATCAACCGCAATTTCCGCAACGAAGGACTGTCCACGCATCACAATCCGGAATTCACCATGTTGGAGTTTTACCAGGCCTATACGGACTACCGCGGCCTGATGGATCTTTCGGCCGAGCTGCTGGCGCAAGCGGCGGTCGACGCCGCCGGCACAACCCAAATCGAATACGAGGGCCAGAAGCTCGACTTCGGCGGCCTGCAGCGCTATAGCATGCGCGAAGCGGTGGTGCAGTTTTGGCAGGGAGACGGCCGGCCGAGCCTGGAACAGGTGTCGGATCGCGGCTGGTTGCTGCATCATTCCGATAAACTCACGCCGGGCGAAGCCCTCACCGATATCTTTGAACGCCGCGTGGAGGAGCAACTGATCCAGCCGACCCTCATTTACGACTACCCGGTGGAGACCTCACCCCTATCCAAGAACAAGCCCGACGACCCCGCGTTTGTCGAGCGCTTCGAAATCTATGCCGCGGGCATGGAGATCGGCAACGCTTACACCGAGTTGAATGATCCGCAGGAGCAGCGGCGCCGCTTTGAGATGCAGCTTTCCATGCGCGAGCGCGGCAACGAGGAAGCGCACCAGATGGACGAGGACTATGTGCGAGCCCTGTCCTATGCCATGCCGCCCGCCGGCGGCGAAGGCATTGGCATCGACCGGCTGACCATGATTCTCACCGGCTCCCGCTCGATCCGCGATGTGATTCTGTTCCCGCTGCTGCGGCCGGAAGGCCCCATCGACATGATCAACCTCTTGCGGGAATACGATAAGCTGTGACCTCGAACTTCGAGTCATTTGTTGCCCGGCGCTACTTGCGCGCCCACCGCAAAGAGAAGGTGATCTCCGTCATCACGGTCATTTCCGTGGTGGGAGTGGCCGCGGGCGTGATGGCGCTGGTCATCGCTCTGGCCGTGACGAACGGCCTCCGGAATACCACGCAGCGCAACCTGCTGGGCGCCATGGCCCACATCAACGTGCTCGAGAAGGAGCCGGGGCAAGGCCTGGAAAATTGGCAGGCCATGGCCGCCCGCCTGAGCCGCATCCCGCACGTCCTGGCGGTCTCCCCAGCGCTTTATGAGCCGTCGTATATCGCCGGCCCTTTGCAGTCCAAAGGAGTGTACCTGAAAGGCGTCAGTCTGCAAGCCGAGCTGGCCACGAGCGACACGCTGCGCCATCTCAAGTCGGGCTCCGTGGAGCGGCTGCGCAACCCGGCGGCCTCGCCGCCCGGCATTATCCTGGGCACTCGCTTTGTCGAGGACACGGGCATGGTGGTCGGCTCCAATGTCGATCTCATTGTGAGCGATCTCACACCGCTGGGCCCGGTTCCTTCGCGGCGGCGTTTCAAGGTGGCAGGGACGTTCGAAACCGGCTTCTTTGAAATCGACGACAACTGGGCTTATGCCCCCTTAGCCGCCGTGCAGCGCGCGTACTCCCTCCCCGACGTGATCAACCAGCTCGAGCTGAAAGTCGATGATGTGAACCGGGCCGACATCATCGCCAAGGATATCGAGAGAGCGATCAGCTCGCGCTACACGACCACCACGTGGATGGAGCGATACAAACAGCTCTTTACCGCGCTCCGGATGGAGCGTCTGGTCGCCATCATCACGATCGGTTTAATCGAACTGGTGGCGGCTCTCAACATCTTCATCGTGCTGGTGATGATGGTGATGGAGAAGTACCGCGACATCGCCGTGCTGATGTCGATGGGCGCCCGCCGACGGCAGATCCGTCGTATCTTTATGCTGCAGGGCGTCTTGATCGGCGTGGCCGGCAGCGCGATCGGACTGGCCGCGGGCTACGCGCTATGCCACTTTGCCGAGCGGTACCACTGGTTCTCGCTGGACGAGACCATCTATTCGATGAGCTTCGTTCCGTTTGAGACGCGTTGGACCGACGGCATCTGGATTGCGGCGGCCGCCATTCTGGTCAGCTTCCTGGCGACGGTCTATCCGGCCCAGAGGGCCACGCGCATCACGCCGGCCGAAGTGCTGCGGTATGAATAGGGTTACGGCAGCTTGAGACCCGGCTTCCGGAGCGTGAAGTTGACGTCCACCTGCGTGTCCACTTCCACCGGGTCGCCGTTCAGAAGCGTCGGCTGGTAGACCCACTGCTGGACGGCCGTCACCGCCGCCGGGACCAAAAGCGGGGGACCGCTAATCACCGTCAGGTCCTGGACCGAACCGTCCTTCCCGATGATCGCGCGGAGTTCCACCACCCCCTGGATGTGGGCCATTCTGGCAAGCGGAGGATAGGCCGGCTTGGGCTGGGAGATCAGCTTCACAGCTTGCACGTTGCCGCCGATCCGGATGCGCGGCGGCGAGGCGGGAGAGGGCGGAGCAGTCGCAACCGCAATCGAGGCCGCCTGAGGCGCCGGAGGCAGCGTGATCGCTACCGCGACTTCATCGTTGACCGGCCTGGCTGAGACCGCCAGGTGCTCATCGAAGTCCTTCACCACCTGGGCCAGTTGGCGCAACGTCTCCGGCGAGAGTGCTTCTCCTTGATGCATCGGCAGGCGCGAGAGAAGGTCGGCGCGAGCCGCGTCGGACAAGCCCGTAATTGTCAGGCTGTTGATGGTTCGTTGTGGAGCAGGCGGCGGCAGCGGTTCCAGGGCCGCCGGCCGGGGGAGGGGCGCGGGAGTAATCCCGCTGGGTCCCACTACGGCCCGAACCTCTCCAATCCCTAGGTTGAACGTAACGGTGGCCTGGGAAGTCGTCCCCGCCATGCTGTGCGCGAAATGCCAGTCCAGCACCGATGCCAGGACGGCCTTGCGCAGTTCCTCCGGCCCGCTGAGCACTTGCGCGTCGGAGACGGTGCCGTTGCGGTCGATCCTCACTTGCACCACCACCGAGCCCTGCACGCCTTCCGAGCGGGCCGCGTTCGGGTAATCCACGGCGGCGCGGTGCAGCAGGGCAGCGCCGTTCAGGTCCACGGTCACGCCGGGCGCATCTGCGGAGGGCGCGGCGGCCAGCGGAAAGGCCGCGGTGACGAGCCAGCACGCGACCGCCAGCACGCTGAGCGCCGCGGCCATGGAGGGAAGCAAGCGTTTCTTCGACATCCGAACCTCCTTCACCAGGGAAACCACTCGTTGCTTCAGGTGCCGCTGGCGGAGAAAAAGCGGCGCCGGCGCCAGGTCGAGCTGCGGCGCCGCGCCCGCCATCGCCAGCAGTGAATCGATGTACACATCCCGAGCGTTCGTTTGTTCGACCACTTCCCGATCCACCGTCTGTTCGCGCGTGAGCTGGATCTGTCCCAGCAACCACCACATGGCCGGATGGAACCAGAAGACGGCTCGCACCACTTCTTCCGCCACGGCAAACACCCAGTCCCGACGGCGGATGTGCAGCAGTTCGTGGCAGAGGATCGCTTCGCGGGCGCGTGGATCGAGGGCGGGGAACTGGGCCGGCACCAACACGACCGGCCGCAGCACGCCAAACGTCACCGGGCTGGCGATCTCGTCCGAAATCAGCAATGGTACGCCGTCCCGAGTCTCGATCGGATTCGACCGGCGCCGGTAGTGGTGAAGGCGCACAAAACCCGCGGCCAGCCAGAGGGCGCGAGTGAGAATGCCGGCGGCGAGGATCCAGAGCAGCGCCTGTTCCAGAGAAATGTGAACGCCGTGCGGGGCTTCGCCGATTCGCGCTACTCCAACCGTAGTCACGGAAACATCGCCGCCGATGACGTCTCGGGTCCAGGGACGGACCAGGGGGAGCGCGAGGCAGGCTCCCAGCGCCGCCTGCCAGTACAACAGACGGGCTCGCGGCACTCGCAGCTGCAGAAGCCAGGCCGTGGCGGCCGCAGCCGCCACCAGCACTCCGATTTGCAGGCTCCACGCCAGCACGTTGTTCGCGTTCATGACTTCCTCCGCAGGCGGGCGATCTCTTCCAGGTCTTTCTGCGACAGATGGTGTTCTTCCACGAGGTGCACCAACAAGGGCTCGGCCGACCCATTGAATACCCGGTTGACGAATTCGCGGACCATGGATCCAATCACCAGCTTCTTGGCTTGCGCGGGCCGGTAGACGTGGGCGCGTTCTTCCTGGGATTTCTTGAGAAAGCCCTTTTGTTCCAGGATCTTCATCATGGTCATCACCGTGGTGTAGGCCACCTTGCGATGCTCCAGCAACGCTTCGTAGACGTCGCGCACGGTTACCCGCTCGTGCTCCCAGACGATTTTCATGATTTCCAGCTCCTGGCCGGTGAGGGTTTTGCTCCGGTGTCGCATACTAATTAATTAGTACTAATCTCGGTGCATGTCAAGGGGAAATCGCGTACAATCCAAACAATCGGATGGATGGATGAAAATTCTGATCCCGTCAGTTCTGCTGTTTGCGTTGTCTTGCGCCTCGCGGCGCCCCCCGGCCGCCTTCCGGGTCCTGCCCGCGAATCCCAGCTACCTGCTTCGCGCGCCTGATGCCAGCGAGACTCCCTTTAGGGAAGTGCTCAGCCGATTCACGGGCTCTAACCCGAACTGGGTGGACCTGCGTCCGGGCATGGAACTACGGATCGAGAATGCCTATTACCGGGAAGGCGCCAAAAAACACGACCTACGCAACTACCTGGGCACCGCGGTAGCGCGTTACGAGGCCCGGGCTGTTGGCCTGCGGCTGGCCGCGGTCGAGTCCGGTCTCGAGACTTACCCCGCCGGTCAACCGGCGGTCCGGGAACTGATCCGTGCTTCCCAGCGGCGCTACAAGGCTTACCGCTTCTTCTACGAGGTGCTGTTTAACCGCAAATCCGAGTTGCGCGGCGCGGTCCTGTTGGGGGCTGGAACCGCCGGTGAACTGGACCGCCTTGCCGTCGAATTGCTCGCCGACCCCGGCTCGGTCTGTGGCGGTACCTTGCCACACTGCACGATCTTCCCCGAAACCTGCACGGTGTCTCTGGAAATGGAGATTGTGGTGAACGGCGCGCCCAAAACCGTGGAGTGGGGGAGTGTCCTGGCCAGCGTTGCCGCCCGGCCGCGCCATCTGGAGCTGCTGCGGCTCTACGGCGGCCGGCTAACTCCAGTCGAAATCGATCCCGCCGACTCCAGCGCGCTCCGCTTGCCGCTTTTGCCCGGCGACCGCGTCACCTGGGACTAAGCGTCTTCTACTTGGCGGCCTGGTAGGTCAGCTCGTTGTTGATGACCAATTGCAGGTCCGGCCATTGGAGACCGCCGATCTTTCTGCCGTTGATGAACAGCGTTGGGGTGCCGCGGATACCCAAGGCCCGCCCCTCTGCGATGCTGCGATCGATTTCCGGCTCGGTGGCTTTGGTATCGATGCACTGGCCCAGCTTCGCTGCATCCAGGCCATTTTGGCCGGCCCAGCCCACAACTTTGGATTTCAGGTTGTCGCCGTCGATGTCCTGCTGGTTTTCGTAATCCCAATCGTAGAACTTCCAGAAGGCCTCGTGATCCTGGCGGTACACGCAGCGCCCCGCGATGGCCGCCGCCCGGGCCCACGGGTGGACCGATTCCAGTGGAAAATCCTTGAAGAACACGCGGACTTGGTCGGGAAACGTCTCCCGGACGTTGTGCCGCAAAATGGGGGCTTCCATCCGGCAGTCCGGGCATTCCAGATCGCCGAACTCGACAATCGTGACCGGAGCATTGGCCGAGCCGAAGGCTGGCTGGTCCGCGGTGGTCAATCGATCCACGTTGCCTTCAAACGGGTTCCGATTGATGTTGTAGACATCGCCGTTCACGATCGTCTGGCCGTCCGCGGATACATAATACATCTCGTCCTTCGAGCCGCCGTCGAAGGTGAGGTGCACGGCCACTTCAGAGAAGCCCGGCAGCGTCTTGGATGGCTTGGGGTCGTCGATCTTGAATGTCACAGTGCCCCGATACAGCTCGACATGGCGGAGGTAAGCCTCCAGCGCCGCTTTGTCCAGGGCGCTCTTGGGTTTGGTCTGGGCGGATCCCCATTGGGCCGGGGCCAGCAACAGCAGAATAATCAAAAGGATTCTCATGACGACGTGAACCATTTTACTCCGCACCCGCCTTCCGGGCGTGAGCGGGACCGCGGAAGACGGCGTTGAGAAACAGGAGATTCATCCCGTCCAGCATGCCGCGGAAGTTTGGGTCGGCGGTGAAGCCCACCACCAGTCCACGCCCGGAGTCTTCGGTGACGACCAGGGGCTTGTAGGCCATCTGGCGGCGGTTCTCACTCCACAGATAGCCACCGGCCAGCAGGGTATCCGCCGGTTGAAAGTAGGCGGCGTTGACGCCTTGATCCGCCTTGAGGGGAGCGTAGATCGCGCGGCCTGCCACCATGGCGTTGACGCTGTCACCGGCGCCCGCCGTCAGCCAGTAATTCGGCTGCACGGTGGCCCGAAGAATCGCGCCGGGAGCGCCATCGGGCGGTTCGGCGGTAGCCTGGGTCGCATCGCGGTACTGCTCCGCGCTCACGATTTCCGTCCCCGGCACACGGTTGGTTTTCTCCGCCTTGTCCTCGTTTTTTTCTTCTTTCTTCTGGTCTGGCTTCTCGCCGGGGCGGAGAGCATTCTCCTGGGCGATGTCGAGCAGCGCAACTTTGGGATCGGCCAGGAAATCCACTGTGTTGCCGAGGGCGACCAGGGTGCCTCCGGCATCCACCCAGTTTTTCAGGCGGTCAATCCCGTCTTCGTCCAGCACTGTTTTGTAGTCGCCGCCGGGAGGCAGGATCAGCACGTTGAATTTGGAGAGATCGGCGGCTCCGAGCTGCGCCGCCCGGACGAGCGTGACCGGGTAGCCATACTGCCGCTCAAGGACGAAGCGGGTCGCACCCGCATCCGGCGCGCGAACCGGGGCATCCCACGCCAGGGCAATGGACGGCTTCCGAACCGGAAGCACGTAGCGGCTGCCGAAGTTGACGCCGTCCTCCACCCACCCCGTGTTGGTTGCGTAGAGATCGGCGCCGGCTTCGCGTGCCAACTGGGTCAGGGTTTGCGCGACGTCAGGCGGGTTGTCGTTGACTTTGAAAATCAGGCTGCCGGCCGGGTAGGTGCGGCCTTCCAGGGCGAACGAGCGGTCGCCGGTCGAGACCTTCAGGTTGCGCCGCAGCGCCGCCGCCAGCAGGCGTCCCGCCGCTTCGCTCCCCCATGGGGCCACGTACGCCACGGTTGCGTGGGCGCCATGCAGTTCGCCCGCCGGGACCCGGCCGGGGGCGGCCGCCTCGAAGCTGCCTTCGGATACCGCGGATTGCGGCACGGCTTCCACGTTGAACAGCAGAGGCAGCGACCACGCCGTCACATCATAAATCTCGCTGCGCTCTTTCAGCTGGCGGCGGGTCTCTTCAGCTTTGATAAAGCGTTCGTCCATGGCGGTTTGGGGGTCGAGTAGCGTGTGGATCAGCCGCTTGGCCGGTTGCGCCAGTCTAACCACATACGTGCCCGCCGGGTACTCGCGGCCCCCGGCGTGAAAAGCCGCGGCGGCGCGCTGGACTTCGATGCCGTGCTCTCCCAGAATCGCCGCCAGCTTGTCGGTGGCCGAAGCGTCGCGACTGCGCGGCAAGACGTACTCCCGGACCGGCTCCTTGCCGCCTTCCTCGATGGCTGAGGCGCGGTACCGGTAGAAATCATCCAGCAATTTTTCGCGGTTCTGAGCCGCCGTTTCCAAGGTCGCCAGCGAGGCCACAAAGTGGTGCCGGATGGTATCCCGCAAACCCAGCAGAGTTCCGTCGGACCGGCGGACTTCGAGCCCTCGCGCCGACGCCTGCTCGTAGGTCATCGCCAGCGATCCATAATAGGAAGGCCAGCTTGCGCCATAACCGGGATAAAAGGCGTCGTACACTTCGCGCGTGAAGTAGTCGAATCCATACTGGTCGAACCATTTCGCGTTGTTGCGGCCGAACAACTGGAGGCTCTCCCGCTGGGTGGGGGTCAGGTTGGGATTGTAAGGGTCGGCTTCGGGGCTGAAGAAATACGTGGAATCGCTGCCCATTTCATGCAGATCGACCGCCACCAGGGGCAGCCACTGCCGCAGCACTTTCACCTCATCGCGGATTTCGGGCTGGGTCAGCGCGATCCAATCGCGGTTGAGGTCGAACAGGTAGTGGTTGTAGCGGCCGCCCGGCCACGGCTGGTTGTGCTCGGCCGCCGCGGGGCTGTCGTCAGGCTCCGCCCCTCGCGTTTGCTCGTAATAGTTCAGAAACCGCTCGCGCCCATCCGGGTTTTGCAGCGGGTCGAGCAACACCAGGTCGTTCGCCAGGATGGCGTCCACCATTTTGTCGTTGCGGGCGGCCAGCAGGTGGTAGGCCGTCAGAAGCGCGGCCTCGGGCGCTGAGGTTTCGTCGCCATGGACTCCGGAAGCCAGCCAGACCACGGCCGGCAGCGACGGTGTCAGCGTGCGGGCCTCGGCGGCGCTGGTTTTGCGCGGGTCGGCGAAGCGCTGAAGGGTCGAGCGGATGGCGTCGAGCTTGCTCATGTTGCTCTCGGAACCCAGCACGGCGTACACGAGCTTGCGGCCTTCCCAACTGGCGCCATACTCCACGACCTTGATCCTGGGGGACGCGGCCGCCAGGGCGTCCAGGTAGCGCAGGATGCCGGCATGGCTGGTGATCCGCTCTCCGGGTTCGTACCCCAGCACTTGGCGAAAGGTGGGAATCCGTGCGTCGTAGTGGGCTCCCGGCCAGAATTCGTAGGCCTCGGCAGGCGTCAGGCCAACCAGGATGAACCACACGGCAAACCAGCGGCGCATATGACTTAGTGTAACCAGCCTGACGAGGACTCAGGCCAAGGGCCGCGCGGTCTGGTGGAGTTCGGCGGCACCGCAGGTTACAATCGGAGGCGAAAATCGACCTTTATGAAATCGCCGATCGCCCTCCTGCTCTTTTTCCTGCCCACGCTGCTCCTGGCTGCCGATGCCAACAGTGTCGACAAGTCCGCGATGAATCCCGCCGTCAACCCGTGCGTGGATTTCTACCAATACGCATGTGGTAATTGGATGGCCAGCCACCCTCTGCCCGCCGACCGCGCTCGGTTCGCCCGCTTTACGGAGCTGAGCGAGCGCACCGAAAAGGTGCTGCTCGATCTGCTCCAGACTGCGGCTGCGGAGAAGCCGGGCCGCGGGCCCAACGACCAGAAAATCGGGGACTTCTTTGCGAGCTGCATGGATACCGGGGCCATCGACCAAGCAGCCGCCACATCCGTGCGGCCCGAGTTGGAGCGCATCCGGGCCATGGGCACGCCGGCGGACCTGGTGAGCGAGGTGTCGCGCTTGCACCGGCTGGGCGTCGGCGCGCTCTTCGCTTTTGGACCCCGGGCCGATGGCAAAGATTCCAACCGGACGATCGCCTCGGTGGTTCAGGGCGGTCTTTCACTCCCCGATCGCGACTACTATCTCAAAACCGATCCGAAATCGGTCGAGACGCGCCAGCGCTTCGTGCAGCACATGCAAAAGCTGTTTCAGCTGGCCGGCGATGCGAACGATCGAGCCGTTGCCGAGGCCGGGCTGGTTCTGGGGGTCGAAACCGAACTGGCGAAGGGTTCGGTGGATCGGGTGGCCCTGCGTGTCCCCGAAAAGAACTACCACATCCTGACCAAAGCGGAACTCACGGCACTCGCGCCGGACTTCGGATGGGCGGTCTATTTCCGCGACGCGGGGGCGCCGGAGTTTGAAACCTTAAGCGTCGGCCAGCCGGAGTACGTGAAGCAATTGGGCGCCACGCTGGGCTCTCAGGCCCTGGATGCGTGGAAGGCTTACCTGGCGTATCACTGGCTGCGCGAGGCGGCTCCGCTCCTATCCGATCCGTGGGAGAAAGAGAATTTCGATTTCTGGGGCCGTTACCTGGGCGGCGCCAAGGAACAACGCCCGCGCGCCAACCGCTGCCTGGATGCCGTTGACCAGGAGCTTGGCGACCTGCTCGGTCAGAAGTACGTCGAATCCGCTTTCGGGCCGGAGGCCAAAACCCGGATCGAGCAGCTGGTAGCGGCCCTCGAGGCCGCCCTGGAGAAGGATATCGGGACGCTGCCGTGGATGACCGAGGCCACTCGCGCGCAGGCCGTCGCCAAGCTGCACGCCATCACCCGGAACGTGGGATATCCGCGGAAATGGCGCGATTATGGCGCGGTCACCGTGGCGCGAAACGACTACTTCGGGAATGCCATGCGGGCCAGTACCGCGGCGTACGATCGCGCGATGGAAAAGATCGGCAAGCCCACCGACAAGACCGAGTGGAATAACATGACACCGCCCACGGTCAATGCCTTTTATAGTCCGGCCACCAACAGCATCAATTTTCCGGCCGGAATTCTGCAATGGCCATTTTTCGATCCCAACCGGGACATGGCCGTGAACTTTGGGGCCATCGGCGCGGTCATCGGCCACGAAATGACACACGGCTTCGACGACAGCGGCCGCAAGTTCGACGGCGACGGCAACCTGCGCGACTGGTGGACCGCCGCCGACGCGGCCGAGTTTGAGAAACGCGCCGCCTGCTTTGCCAATGAATATTCCGGGTTCACGGCGGTGGATGACGTGAAGTTGAACGGCCGGTTGACTCTCGGCGAGAATACTGCCGACAACGGCGGGACTCGGATCGCGCTGATGGCGCTTGAGGCCACGCTGAACGGTCAGAATGACCGGGTCGGTGGGTTCACGCCAGAACAGCGCCTCTTTCTCGGCTTCGCCCAGGCGTTTTGCGAGAATCGGACTCCGGAGCAAGCCCGCCTGCGCGCCCTTACCGATCCGCATTCACCGGGTCAGTACCGGATCAATGGAACGGTCCAGAATATGCCCGAGTTTCAGAAGGCGTTCTCGTGCCAGGCCAGCCAGCCCATGGTGAGTCCGGCGGCGTGCCGCGTCTGGTAGCTGGGTGAATGCCCGATCAGTGCTGGACCTGCAGGTCTTCGCTGAACGCCTGCCATTCGGGCACATGCTCCATCAAAGCCAGGACGCCCGTGTGTCCCTGATCGAGATCCTGTTCCACTCGCCGGTTCACGACGGCGTCCGCGATATGCACAGCGGCGACCGGGCCGATCGCGTCCGACGGCCGATCCGGAAGGTTGTGGTGCATGGCGGCCACCTCGGTGATCAAGTCGGGGAAACCCCACAGCCAGAGCAGGTATCCCCCCACCTCGGCGTGAGTGGTCCCGAACACCTCCCGCTCTGCTTCGCGAATCGCGACTTGATTCTGTTGCGCCAGAGTCAGCGCCTTCCGGTAGAGATCCGGGCAATTGTGCGCTAGCACCAGCTTGCCGGTGTCGTGAAGGAGTCCTCCGACAAAGCAATCATCGGTCGCGATTCGCGGCCAATTCAGGGTTTTGGCGATATGGCGCGCCACGGCGCCGACCTTCAGGCTATGCTCCTGCAGCGACTCGATGGAGAAGCCCGGCAGGCCCGCCGAACGGAACTGAGTAAACACCGAAGCGCTCAGTGCCAGGGCGCGCACCGTGTCGACGCCCAAGTAGACCACGGCTTCACCTGGCTTGGCGATACGCCGGCTGATCCCCAGCAGCGAGGAATTCACCAACTGCAGCACTTTGGCCGTCATGCCGATGTCCTGCTCGATGATCGCCCCGATTTCCCGGACTGACGCGTCCGGCGATTGGAGGGCCTCGATCAGCTTGACGTACATGGCCGGCATGCTGGGCAGGGAGCGCAGGCGCGCAATCAACTGCTTCAGCCCTGGATCGTCCAGCACCACCCGGAAGTTCAGAGCATGCTCCACTCGTGCCCGCAGTGTTTTGGCGTCGCAGGGCTTCACCATGTACTGGTGGGCCAACACGGCCGATCGCAGGGTGAGTTCCTGGTCTACGGTGCCCGAAAGCACCAGGCGGATCACTTGAGGATGCCGTTCGGCCACCTCGGTGAGCAACTCGATGCCGTCCATTACCGGCATCCGCACATCCGTGATCAGGACTTCAAAATCCGAGCGGGCCAGACACTCCAAAGCCTGTTGGCCGCTGGAGACGAATTCCATGCGCCACTCGTTGCGCAGCGGGTAGAGCATCCGCTGCAGGCCCTCCAGGACCTTGGGCTCGTCATCCACGAAGAGGATCCGCCGCAGACCGGGCGGCATTCCAATCAGTGGAGGTCCTGGACTTGTGCTGGCTTCGATTCCTGGCACCACGCTTCTCCAAGGGGGTACGGCTGACGCTGGATCCCAGGCCGCGCAGTCCCTGGCTGCGACGGGTTACTCCCTTACTACCTTTGACCAGGATGGGGAGAACATCAACGCTAGCGATGGTTAGCTATCGGCTAATGAGAGTACCGTACTAGGGCGTTTTCACCAGACCCGGCAGGCCTGTACGCTCACCATGGGCTGCCCGGCCTTACACGAAAAAGCCTTTTGAAACTCAGGCATGTTCTGGACCACGCCATTGATTCGGTATTTGCCGGGGGAGTGAGGGTCGGTCTGGGCGCGCAAGCGCAGGGACTCTTCGCGCTGATTTTCGCACCAGATCTGGCCGAAAGATAGAAAGAAGCGCTGCTGGGGGGTGTAGCCGTCAATCTTGTTCTGGTTGTCTTTGCCGATGGTGTTGAGCAAAGCCATCAGAGCGATGCGGACACCGCCGTTATCGGCGGTGTTCTCGCCCAGCGTCAGCTTGCCATTGAGATGGACGCCGGAAACGGGGGTGAAGTTGGAGTACTCGTCGGCCGTGCAGGCGGCGCGTTCCTGGAACGAGGTGGCGTCGGCCGCGGTCCACCAGTCCTTGAGGTTGCCCTTGGGGTCGAACTGGCGGCCGGTGTCGTCAAATCCGTGCGTCAGCTCATGGCCGATGACCATCCCGATGGCGCCGAAGTTGACCGCATCGTCATTTTTGTTGTCATAAAACGGCGGCTGGAGAATCCCGGCGGGAAAGTTGATGTTGTTCATGAGCGGATCGTAGTAGGCGTTGACGGTGGGCGGCGTCATGGCCCATTCCGCGCGATCCACGGGCTTTCCGATCTTGTTCAACTGCCGCTGAAACTCGAACTGGTCGGCGCGCATGCCGTTGCCCACGGCGTCGCTGCGTTCGATGGTCACGCCGGAGTAGTCGCGCCACCGGTCGGGGTAGCCGATTTTGTTGGTGACGGCCTTCAGCTTGGCCAGAGCTTGTTTCTTGGTGGTGGGCGTCATCCAGGAGAGTTCCTGAATGTCCTGGCCCATGGCTTTCTCAATGGCGTCCACCATCTTTAGCGTCCGCTGCTTGCCTTGCGCACCGAAGGTGCGATCCACGAACTTCTGGCCGAGCGCCTCTCCCAACTGGTCGTCGGTAAAGTCGACGCAGCGCTTCCATCGGGGGCGCAGTTCCTTGGCCCCGGTGAGGATCTTGCCATAGAAATTGAAATTTTCGTCCACGAAGGCGGTGGGTAGCAGCGGCGCCTCGGAATGCAGGACGTCCCACTTCAGAAGGGTCTTCCAGGCGTCCAGACTTTCGCTCTCGATGACGGCATTCTGGGCCTTAAAAAAGTCGGGCCATGCGACATTCACGTTCTGAAACGAGGGCGCTCCGCTATCAGTCAAGTAGGTGTTCCAGGCGAAGGCCGGCTCGAGCGCGGCCATCTCCGGTTTGCTCATCTTGTGATAGACCTTTTCCGGGTCGCGGCGGGAAACGCGGTCGAGCGAGCCTTTCGCCAGGGCGGTTTCCAGACGCATGACGGTCTGGGCATCGGTGCCGGCCTGCGTGGCGGTTTCACCCGCCAACTCGAACATGCGCTGCACGTGCGCCACGTATTTCTGCCGGATCTCGACCGACTTCGAGTCGTCTTTCAAATAGTAGTCGCGGTCCGGAAGTCCGATGCCGCCCTGGTCGGTCTGGGCAATCACGGCAGTGGAGTCCTTGAAGTCCTGGCCCGAGCCAAAATCGAACAGCGCCGGCATGCCGTTGCGGTGCAGATGCGCGACCTCGGCGGCCAACTGCGACTTGTCTTTTAGATCCCGGATGCGGTCGAGCTCCGGTTGGATGGGAGCGAGGCCCTTGGCGTCAATCCCCGAAGTGTCCATGCAAGCCGCGTAGTAGTCGCCGATCTTCTGGGTGACGGTGTCACGCTTCGCTTCTGGACGAGCCGCCTCTTCCAGAATCTGCCGCAGCACTTCGCGGTTGCGTTCTTCGAGCTCGGTAAAACGGCCCCACCGCGATTGGTCTGCAGGAATCGGGTTGTTCTTGATCCATGAGCCGCAGGCGTATTGATAGAAGTCCACGCAGGGGTCGGCGGACTTGTCGATCGAGGTGAGGTCGAGGGACGCCGGACTGGCGGCGGGCTGGGCGCACAGCGCTCCCGAAAGCAGGCAAAGGACGAGGGCGGATTTGGTCACGCGAGTCTCCTCTTCTCAATTTAACGCGGGAAAGCCGGTTTTGTGCCGAAATCCGCCGTCCGCCAGGCCGGCACGCCGCGCTGGAGTGGTATACTCCGGACGGTTAGCCCTATGGCCAGCATACTGATTCGCAAGCCCCTGAACATGATTTTGACCGAAGCGGGGCAGGACGACGAACACAGCCTGAAACGGACTCTGGGGCCCTTCCAACTGACCGCGCTGGGAGTAGGCGCGATCATCGGCGCCGGCATTTTTGTGCTTTCCGGGCTGGGCGCGCACTACGCCGGACCAGGATTGATGCTGTCTTTCGTGCTTTCTGGACTGGGCTGCGCGTTTGCCGGCCTGTGCTACGCGGAGTTTGCCGCCATGATCCCGCTGGCCGGGAGCGCCTACACCTATGCCTACGCCACGTTGGGCGAGCTTTTTGCCTGGATCATCGGCTGGGATCTGACCCTGGAATATGCCATGGGCGCGAGCACCGTTTCGTCGGGCTGGTCCAATCATTTCGTGGAAATGATGGACGTTTTGCACCTCAAGATCCCACTCTGGCTGGCCTACGATCATTGGACCGGATTGCGGATCGCGGAAAATACCATTGCCCGGCAGATGGCGCAGGCCGCGGATTCTTCGCTGGTTCCGGGCACGCAGGCGTTCCTGGATAAAGTGGCTGCGATCATGGCCGCGCAATCCGCCGAACTGGTGCAGCGCGCGAGAGCCCTTTTGGATGCTCCCCGTGTGTTCGGTCTCGAGTTCGGGTTCAACCTGCCGGCATTCCTCATCGCCCTGGTGATCACCGCAATTCTAGTGATCGGCATCAAGGAAAGCGCGCGGTTCAATGCCACGATTGTCGTGATCAAGGTCGCGGTGGTGCTGTTCGTGATTGGCCTGGGCTTCCGGTACATCAACACGATCAATTGGGGCTCCAGTTGGTCCTCGTTCGCGCCCTATGGCTTCTCCGGAATCGGGGCGGGGGCCGCCTATATCTTTTTCGCGTACATCGGCTTCGATGCGGTTTCCACCACGGCGCAGGAGGCGCGGAATCCGCAGCGCGATCTGCCCATCGGGATTATCACGTCGCTGGTGGTGTGCACGGTGTTGTACATCCTGGTGGCGGGGGTGCTGACCGGCATGGTGCCCTGGCAGGATGTCAACATCGAAGCGCCGATTGCGCGGGCATTCATGGACCGCGGCCTGGTGACTGCTTCCCATGTGATTACGCTGGGGGCGCTGGCAGGCCTCACCAGCGTGATGCTGGTGATGTTGCTGGGCCAGACGCGCGTACTGTATGCGATGGCCCATGACGGTCTGCTCCCCAAGAAGTTCTTCGCGGAAGTTCACCCGAAATGGCGCACGCCGTGGAAGAATACCATGCTGGTCGGCTTATTGGCGGCCATCGTGGGCAGCGTGACGCCCATCGACGATATCGGCAAGATGGTGAACATCGGAACGCTGCTGGCCTTTGTGATCGTCTGCATCGCGGTGATGATCCTGCGCCACACCAACCCCGATCAACCGCGGCCCTTCCGCACGCCGTGGGTCCCGCTGCTGCCGGTACTGGGCGTAATTACCAACGGCTACATGATGTACAAGCTGGGTTGGATCAATTGGGCCCGGCTGATCGGGTGGCTCATCATCGGCCTGGTGATCTACTTCGGCTACGGCCGCAAGCACAGCCGTGTGGCTTTGTCGGTGCAGAAGACTAAACAACCCGTGTAGCCGAGCCTAGGGCTTCGCTTCCGCCTGGTGTTTCCAAAGAGCCCAGGATCGCTCATACCCATCCTGCGGTGCGGCCTTGCGGGCTTCCTCGGGCTCCAGATAGGTAATCGGGGCGCCTACCTGCAGCGCTTGCAATTGCAACCGCGCATTGAGGTTCATGTAGTACGCCCGGCCGACCACAACATGCAGCGACGATGCCACCACCACGGCGCCGTGACCGCGCATCAGCGCCGCCGGCTTGTCGCCGAGCGTCTGCGCCAGCGCGCGGCCGAGAGCGGAGTTGCGGATCAGCATATCGGTCACGCCTCCGGCATCGCGAATCTCAAACACGGGCACTCCTTCGCCCAGGAAGGCTCCCATGTGGTACACAGGCCGCAGCGCGATGCCGGTGACTCCGAACGGGATCAGGTCGGGCGCGTGGCAGTGTACGATGGCCGTCACGTCCGGCCGCGCGCGGTAAATTTCACCGTGGATGAAGCGCTCGGTGTAGCCGGTGGGAGCGTTGGGGCGGACGGGGTTGCTATCGAGGTCGTATTCGACGATGTCCGCAGCCGTGACCGTGCCCGCCGCCATGTGGCTGGCCAGCAGAAAATGCTGGGGGTTGGCCGGATCTCGGACACTCACGTGCCCATACGCGTCGACGACGCCCTCATTCGCCAGGATGTGGTTGGCCAGCACCAGTTCCTGCACCAGAGCGGAATTCGGCCGGTTCGCCTGCGCGCACAGCAGCGCCGCGGATAGCATCAGGCCGGCAAGAGTCGCGAGCGTTTTCATAGAAACCTCCTAGGATACCTGACGAAACGAGACTCCCTCCCACCGGGCTACCACGGCGCTGGCCAGGCAGTTGCCCAGCACGTTGACGGACGTGCGCGCCATATCGAGAAGAGCGTCGACGCCCAGCAGTACCGCGACACCTTCCACAGGCAGGCGAAAGGTGGTCAGCGTGCCGGCGAGAATGACGAGGGCCGCGCGCGGAACGCCGGCGACTCCTTTACTGGTGAGCATCAGAGTGAGCATCATCAGCAGTTGGTCGCCGAATGACAGCGTCACCCCGGCGGCCTGCGCTACGAACACGGAAGCCAGCGAGAGGTAGAGGGTGGTGCCATCGAGATTGAAGCTGTAGCCGGTGGGGATGACAAATCCCACAATGTGCTTGGGAACGCCGTAGCGTTCCATGTTCTCCAAGGCCAGCGGCAAGGCGGCCTCGCTGGACGCCGTCGAGAAGGCGATCAAGAAGGGCTCGCGCACGGCGCGATAAAAAGAGCGGGGCGGAATGTGGAAGAGCGCCAGCACGGACCCGAGAATCACCAGGACGAACAGTGCCAGCGTGGCGTACATCGTCAGAACCAGCTTGCCCAGGCCGAGCAGCACGCCTGCGCCTTTGGCGCCGACCGTGACCGCGATGGCGGCGCCGACACCCAGGGGTGCAAGAAACATGACGTAGCCGGTGTAGCGAAACATGATTTCGGCCAAAGCCGTGGTGAAGGACACGACGGGAGCGGCTTTGGCGCCCAGGGCCGCGCAGGCCGCGCCAAACAGGAACGCAAATACCACGATTTGGAGCACGTCATTACGGGCCGCGGCGTCGATGATACTGGCCGGAAAAATATGCTCCACGAGGCTGGAGACCGGGATCGGTGCCTGGGGAAGCGCGGCTTCGGCGGAGGTCGCGGCAATCGGCACACCGGCTCCGGGACGCACCAGGTTGACCGCGCCCAGCCCCAGGAAGAGCGCGCAGGTGGTGACCGCTTCGAAATAGAAGAGGGCCTTCACGCCAATGCGGCCCATGCGTTTCAGATCGCCGCCGCCGGCCATGCCGGAAACCAGCGTGGCGAAGATCAGGGGCGCGATGATCGAACGGATTAGCCGTAAGAAAATGGTGGAGACGATTCCCAATCGCTGCGCCACACCCGGCGCGCCAATGCCGAGCGCTACGCCCGCGGCCATGCCGATGAAGATCCAGGCCGTGAGCGAGGGGCGCTTCACCGCTCGCCCCACTTGAGCTTCTGGCGAAGGACGTCGAAGAACATCATGCGCGGCGGGCGAACCAAGTGAAGCGAGAACTGTGAGCTGCGGCACACGATGGTGTCGTTTTCCCGAATGGGGGCGCCGATCTGACCGTCGATGGTGAGAAACACGCTCTCGTCGGGAGAGTGCGACGCGACCCGGATCACGCTGGTTTCGGGCACCAGGACCGGGCGGTTGGTCAGCATGTGCGGGCAGATGGGGGTCATGCAAATCGCCGGCACGGAGGGAAAGATAATCGGACCGCCGGCGGCCAGCGAATAAGCGGTAGATCCCGTGGGGGTGCAGATGATGAGTCCGTCGGCTTTATAGTCGGCGACGAACTGATCGTCGACGTGGGCTTGCAGGTCGATCATGCGGGCAATGGAGGCCTTGGTGAGGACCGCGTCGTTGAGCGCGTCATAGGTGGCCACCACGGCGCCGTCGCGCAAGACTTCCGTGTTCAGCAGTTTTCGCTTGGCCACGCGGTGCTCGCCCTGCAGAGCACGCTGCAATTCGGGGAAGACCTCGTCGATCGTGATGGCGGTGAGAAAGCCGAGGCCGCCGAGGTTGACCGGGAAAAGCGGGATCTCGCGCTTGCCGATAGCTCGGGCGGCCGAGAGGAGAGTGCCGTCCCCGCCGAGCACAATGACGAGATCGCAGTTTTCCGGAACCGCGTCCCGCGGCATGCCGGCCACGCCGCTGGTATAGGCGGCGGTTTCCTCATCGCAGCGGACTTCGATGCCGCGCTGGTGCAGCCACGTGAGCAACTCCGGCACCAACTGGTGAGCCGCCCGTGCGCCGGGCTTGGAGATGATCCCGGCGGTTCTAAGAATGGGCATAAAGCAGGAATTCCTTGTTCCCTTCGGCGCCGAGGATCGGGCTGTCCATCATGCTGGTTGTGTACCCAAAGGCCTGTACCGCGCCTTCCACGCGGTCGCACGCGGCCTGGTGGAGGTGCGGTTCGCGAACGATCCCGCCCTTGCCGACCTGCCCTTTGCCAACTTCAAATTGCGGCTTGATCAGTATAACCATTTGTCCGCCGGGTTGGAGCAGCGGCACCGCCGCCGGCAGGATGAGGGTGACGGAGATGAAGCTGACGTCGCAGACGATCAGCCAGACCCGCTCTCCGATGTCGGCGAGCTGGAGTTCGCGCGCGTTCCGATTTTCGTGCAGGATGACGCGCGGGTCGGTACGCAGCGACCAGGCGATCTGCCCGCTGCCCACATCCACGGCGTGGACGCGGGAGGCGCCCGCCTGTAGCAGGACGTCGGTGAAACCGCCGGTCGACGCGCCGATATCCAGGCAGACCCGGCCGGTGACATCGATGGAAAAGTGACTCAGGGCGGCGGCGAGCTTGAACCCGCCGCGGCTGACGTAGGGCGGCCGCGCCAGCACTTCGAGGGCGGCATCGGCGGCCACCGACTGGCCGGGTTTGGCCGCCTTCTGCCCGTCGAGCAGCACTTCCCCGGCCATGATGAGCGCTTGCGCTTTCTCACGCGACTCCGCCAGTCCGCGCTCCACCAGCAGGCGGTCGAGACGCACCTTCATGACTTGCGGCGGACGATCAGATCGGCGAGCTCATGGAGGCCGGCGGCGCGCGTTCCGAATGCTGCGAGGACCTGGTGGGCGCGCGCGATTTCCTCTTCCGCCATGCGGCGCGAGGCCTCCAGACCATAGACGGCGGGGAAGGTGATCTTGTGCTGCTGGGCGTCTTTGCCGGCGGTCTTGCCCAAGTGCTCGGAGGACTCCTCCACGTCCAGAATGTCATCCACAATCTGGAAGGCCAGGCCGATGTGCTCGCCGTAGCAAGAGAGCGCGTCAAATTGTGCGGCATCGGCTCCGGCACAGAGGGCCCCCATCCGCAAGCTGGCGCGCAACAAGGCCCCGGTCTTGGCGCGATGGATGGTTTCGAGTAGCGCCGCGTCCGGCGGTTTGCCTTCGCCTTCCAGATCGGCCACCTGGCCGCCGATCATGCCGCCCACCGTTCCCGCGGCGTTCGCCAGTTCCTCGACCAGCCGCACCTTGCGGTCGGCGGGCAAATCCAGTTGGGCCAGTACCTGAAAGGCGAGCGTGAGCAGGGCATCCCCGGCCAAAATGGCCATGGCATCGCCAAAGACCTTATGGTTAGTCAGCTTGCCGCGGCGGTAGTCGTCGTTATCGAGGGCCGGCAGATCATCGTGAATGAGCGAGTAGGTGTGGATTAATTCGAGCGAACAGGCGGCGGCCACCACCCCTGGGGTGCCATCGGCCACCGCGCGCGCGCCTTCCAGACACAGGATCGGCCGGATGCGCTTGCCGCCGGCAAACAAGCTGTAGCGCATGGCGCGGTGGATGGTCTCGGGCGGCGTGGCTTCCGGAGGCACCAGGCGGTCGAGCTCCACATCCACCTGCTGCTGATATTCGCGCAGGTTCATGGCTTGTCGTTCTTTTCCGGGCGAAAGGGCTCGGGCTGGATCTTGCCTTCCTTGCGGATGAGAATCTCGACGCGGGTTTCGGCCTCTTCGAGCTGCTTGCGGCAGGTATCGCTCAGGCCCACGCCGCGTTCGAAGAGTGCGAGCGATTTCTCCAGGGGAAGATCACCGGCCTCGAGCTGTTTCACAACCCGTTCCAACTCGTCCAGGGAGCTCTCGAACGACTCAGCCGGCTTGGCCTCCGGTGCGTTTTCCGCCATGGACGTATTCTAACAAGGTGACCGGGCGCTGCTTCCTGGGCGACCGACACCTGGGCGACCGAACCTGGGCGAGCAGACTTTGTCCAGCGTGCTACTTTGGTCTCAATGGCCCCTGTCAACCCGTTTGAGGATCCCTTGCGGTTTGAGCGGCGCGTGCCGGAGTGCGCGGTAGTGATCTTCGGGGCCAACGGCGACCTCACCAAACGTAAACTCATTCCCGCGCTCTATCGGCTGGCCTATGACCGTCGGTTGTCGGCGGGATTCGCCGTGGTGGGCATCTCCCGCACGCCGATGAGCGATGAGCAGTTCCGCGAAAAAATGCAGGAAGCGGTCCAAAGCTTCTCCGAAGACACGGAATTTGCGCCCGACGTTTGGGAAGGCTTCGCCCGCGGGCTTTTCTATGTGGCCGGCGACGTCAACGATTCGGAGCTGTATCAGCGTCTGGGGCGGAAGCTGGCGGAGATCGAAAACAGTCGCAGCACCGGCGGCAATGTGCTGTTTTACCTGTCGACGCAGCCGAGCCAGTACGCCACGGCGGCTTTGGGTCTCGGCAGCGCCGGGTTGGGGCGGGGAAACGGCTGGCAGCGGCTGATCGTGGAGAAGCCCTTTGGCCACGACCTGGCCAGCGCGCGCGCACTGAGTGATCAGTTGCACAAAGTCTTTGACGAAAGCCAGGTTTACCGCATCGATCATTACCTGGGGAAGGAAACGGTCCAAAACATTCTGGCGTTTCGGTTCGGCAACGGTATTTTCGAGCCCTTATGGAACCGGAGGTACATCAACCACGTGCAGATCACGGCGGCCGAGTCGATTGGGGTCGAAGGGCGCGGCGCCTACTACCAGGAAGCGGGCGCGCTGGCCGACATGATCCAGAACCATCTGCTGCAGGTAATGGCCACCATTGCCATGGAGCCGAGCGCGAGCTTCCGGGCCAACTCGGTGCGCGACGAGCGGTCGAAGTTGCTCCGCTCGATTAAGGCGATGGCGGCTGATGAAATCCGCGCGAGCACGACGCCGGGTCAGTACGGGCCGGCCCGCATCGGTGGCGCCGACGTGCCGGGCTTCCGTCAGGAATCCGGCGTTGATCCGCAGTCGCAGACCAACACCTACGCGGCGGTCACGGTGTTTGTCGAGAACTGGCGCTGGGCGGGAGTGCCGTTCTACATCCGGTCGGGCAAGCGGCTGCCCAAGCGCGTGACGGAGATCGCCATTCAATTCAACGCAGCCCCGCTGGCGATTTTCGATGGCGATACCGGCGATACGGGGCCCAATCTGCTGATCGTGCGGATTCAGCCGGAAGAAGGGATCTCGCTCAAGTTTCTTTCCAAGCGGCCTGGAACGGGGATGAAGCTGCGGCCAGTGTCGATGGATTTCAACTATGGATCGAGTTTCGGAGAGCGGTCGCCGTCGGCGTATGAGACTCTGCTGTTGGACGCGCTGATCGGGGATGCCACGCTGTACACGCGGCAGGACATGGTGGAAGCGAGTTGGGCGGCGGTGGAGCCGATTCAGAACGTGTGGCGGGAAACCCAGTCCGATTTTCCGAATTATGCCGCCGGAACGTGGGGGCCGGCGGCGTCGGATGCGATGCTGGCGCGACGCGGGCACGCGTGGAGGAAGCCCTGATGGCTACGACCTTGGCTCCGGGGACCCTCCTGCGGGAGATGGCCGACCTGTGGGTCACGCTGGGCAAGCAGGGACAGGCGGAAAGCGGCATGGGTGTATTGCGTGCCTGCACCATGACCTTGGTAGTGGTTGCCGAAGAAGAAGACGATGGATCGGCGATCGGGGAAACCATCGCCGCCCTGATGCCGGAACATCCGGCCCGCACGATCCTGGTGCGGCTCCGGCGTCGAGGCGGGCGCGAACTGACGGGACGCGTGTTTGCGCAATGCTGGATGCCGTTCGGGCAGCGGCGACAGATTTGCTGCGAGCAGATCGAAATCATGGCTTCGGATGCGTCGCTGGATGACGTGGCTTCGGTGGTGGCGCCCGTGGCCGCGCCTGACTTGCCATTGATCGTGTGGTGCCGCAGCGGGCGCGTGGCGGCGCAGCCGGAGTTTTGGCGATTCGCGGCCACCGCCAGCAAAGTGGTGGTGGATAGCGGCTCTTGGGGGGACCCGAAGGCGGCTCTCCAGCGGTTGGCGGAGGTAGCGGCCCGCGGCTTCGCCATCGGTGATTTTTCCTGGACTCATCTGACGCGCTGGCGCGAAATGGTTTCCCAAGTCTTCGAGAACGGGCGCAACGCTGCCCGTCTGCCCGAGATCTCGCGTGTTCGCGTGCGTTACGAGGAAGCTGGCAGAGCGGCCACGGGGCGCTATCTGGGGGCGTGGGTGGTGGATGCGCTGGCAAGTGCCGGTGTCCGGGTAGAGCTCTTGCTGGAAAAAGGCGATGCCCCGTCGGTGGAGTTAGGAGGCGGTAGCTTCCAAGTGGAACTAGCTCGCAGGGGCGATCGGCTGGTCACCACCGTCGACGGGCTGTCCCACTGCACCGGTCTTCCCTTGCCGACGGACTACCTGCTCCTGCGGGAAGAACTGGGAATCCTCCGGCGCGATGCCGTGTTGGAACGGGTCTTGGCTTTGGCGGCCCGGTTATGAGCGCTCAGCGGCATACCTTTCCGGACGCGCAGTCGGCCGCGGAAGCGTGCGCGCGGCGTGTGGCTGCTTTGTTGGAGGCGGTGCTCGAAGCTGGGAATTTGGCCAGTTTTGCGGTCTCCGGAGGGAACACGCCTCGAATCCTGTTTGAGAGGCTGGCGCCGCTGCGCCTGGATTGGAATCGCGTACATTTGTTCTGGGTGGACGAGCGCTCAGTTCCGCCCACCGACCCCGCCAGCAATTACAAACTCACCAAAGACTGGCTGCTTTCCGCGGTGCACATTCCCGAGCGCAACGTCCACCGGATCCTAGGGGAGATTGCGCCCAAGGAAGCGGCGCACCTGTATACGGAAGAGATCCGCCGCTACTTCGGGCTGGATCCGGGCGAGATGCCGCGCTTCGACGTGCTGGAGTGCGGGATCGGTCCGGATGCGCACACCGCCAGCCTGTTCCCCGGGGAGCCGCTGATCGACGACCGCGAAGGCATTGCCGCCGCCGTGTTCGCGCCGCAGTTCAACCAGTGGCGGGTCACGCTGTTGCCCGGCCCATTACTGGCGGCGCGCCACGTCCTCTATCTGGTCAGTGGAGCGGACAAGGCGGAAGCGGTACGCGCGGTGTTTCACGGGCCGCGCGAGCCGAAGACATACCCGGCTCAACTGGCGGGCCTGGGAGCGGAATGGTTCCTGGACGAAGCCGCGGCGGGTCTGTTGGAATAGAGATCGTGTCCGCCATTCGAAGAGCCAAACCGTATGTTCTGCTGTTCGGAGCGCTGTCGGTTATTTATCACTCCAACCTGCGGCCTATCGCGGCGGGCGATTCGCTTCCCGCGGCACTGATTCCGTACTCGATTCTCTTCGATCACTCCCTGGCTCTCGACCGGTTCGGCCCTTGGATGTGGAGCCACTTGTGGTACAGCCCGTCTCTCATTGAGAAATCCCGAGGCCATTGGTACAGTGCCTATCCCGTCGCCGGACCGGTGCTGATCACTCCGCTGTATGTTCCGGTACTGGCCTTTCCCGCAGCCGCAAGACAATCGCCCGAAACGCTTTTGGCGCTCGCCAGGATCACGGAGAAGTTTATGGCCGTAATCTTGGCGGCTGGTGCGGCGATCTGGACGTTGCTCCTCCTGGAGAGGCTGGCTCCGCGCCGATGGGCTTGGGGCTTGACACTCGTGTTTGCTCTGGGAACCACGACCTGGTCCACTTCGAGTCAGGCGCTCTGGCAGCACACCTTTGGGCAGGTCGCGATTGTCGCTTCCTTATACGGTTTGGCGCGGTGGGAGACGGAGGCCGCCGGGAATCGCTGGTTGTGGCTGTGCGGCGCGGGCGCCGGTATCGCGCTCGCGGTCCGTCCCACCAACTTGTGGCTACTGCCAGCCCTCGCTGCGGCGCTCTGGATTGGCCGGGCCACGATTCGGGATTACTCGCGGTTGATTCTTCCAGTGATCATCGCCGCGGGGCCGGTAGAACTCTACAACTGGATGGCCTTCGGGAGAGTGGCCGGCGGGTACGCGTTGCGCTTTGACGGCAATTTCGCACAGAGTATCGCAGGATTGCTTTTCAGTCCGGGGCGCGGGTTGCTGGTGTATACTCCAGTCGCCTTGTTTGCGGCGGCTGTGTGGCTGCCGGCGGCCCGGGAGGCGCGCCACAAGCACCGCTCTCTGCTGACAGCCTGCGTCATCTTTCCCGTCCTTCATATTTCGACGATTGCGAAATGGTATTCCTGGTGGGGCGGGTTCTCGTGGGGTCCGAGGCTGCTCACGGAAATCACCGTCTGTCTGGTGATCCTCATGGGCATGGGAGTGGCGGCGCTGCAGCCGCGAGGTCTCCGGATTCTGTTCGTCGCGGCCGCGGTGTTTGGCTGCCTGGTCCAGGCGCTCGGAGTCTATTGCTATCCGAAGGGCCGGTGGGACCAGCGGCCCATCAGCGTGGACTCCGTCCCCGGACGGCTCTGGGACTGGGCCGACAATCCGATTGTGCGCACGGCTCGAGGCGGCGTTGTTTGGGAGCCATATGTCATTGTCACGGCGGCTCTGACCGGTGGAGTTCCGGCTGCGGCGAAGAAGTTGCAAGAGTACCGAATCAAGACATACTGAGGCCGCGATGAGTGCCATTAGCAGATGGACCGGGGATTAACGAATCATGAGCAAACGCGCTAGACGGGACTTGCGCAAGCCTAGCCCAGCGGCGATTGCCTCTCCCCCTACCCTCGGGTATTGGGGCGGCGTCGAGAAATGGGTCGAGCGATATGCAGCCGGGCTCTCCGTCGGTTTCGCCCTCCTCGCAAGCGTTCTCATCGCGTCCACTTATACGACATTCAGTTATACCTGGGACGAACCCGGGCACATTGCCAGCGGTGTGGAATTGGTGCAAAAACACACGTACACCTATAACACCGAACATCCTCCCCTCACCCGCTTGGCGGTCGGATTGTTGCCGAGTTTGTCCGGTGCACACAACTGGCAACGGAAGTCTTTCCTTGACGAAGGTCTGGCGATCCTGTCTGACGGGGGAGGCGCGTTGAATTCGCGGACCCTGGCCCTGGCGCGTGCGGGGATCCTTCCGTTTTTCTGGATTGGGTGCTGGGTCGTCTTCTCGAGCGCGCGCTGGATCTCGGGGAGCGCCGTTGCCGCGGTGGTCGCGGTCTTTCTGTTCAGCATGACGCCGCCCATCGTGGCCCACTCCGGACTGGCCACCACCGATATGGGCTTGACGGCGATGCTACTCCTCGCCGTCTACGCTGGATGGCGCTGGCTGGAGGAACCGGTGGTGTGGCGGGCGCTGGCTTTCGGCGCATCGACGGGCCTGGCGGTGCTGTCCAAGTTCTCGACCCTGGCATTTCTGCCGTCGATCGCGGCGGTCGGGCTCTTGACCTGGCTTGTGTTCGAGCGCCCTGCTCCGGGACGCATCCTTTCGCGGGTATGGGAACGGGGCGCGCAATTCCTGCTCTCGGTCGCTCTGGGAGCTCTGGTGATCTGGGCAGGCTACCTCTTCTCCTTTGGGCACACCACCCTGTTCTCCTTCCGCGCACCGGCGCCGGAATTGTTCAGCGGACTGGACCTGGTACGGCAGCACGACGCGGACGGTCACCTGACCTATATGATGGGCGCTGTAAACATGGTCGGCTGGCCTGAATTCTATGCGGTCGCGCTGGGCGTAAAGACGCCGATTCCCATTCTGGTATTGGGTTTGGGAGGCCTCGTCCTTTTGTTTTCCCGGAAGATCTATGGAATGCGTGGCTGGATGATGACCAGCACGGTCCTAGGAATTCTGATTTTCTCATCGTTTTTCAGCAATATCCGGATTGGCACGCGGCATGTCCTGCCGGTCTTTGTGGGGTTTGCGGTGGCGGGAGGGTGCGCAGCGGTCTGGGCGCTGCGGCGCTGGAAAAACAAAGGACTGGTATGGTGCGCGGTCGGAGCGGTCCTTTTGTCCTTGCTGCCGATCTCTTTGGCGGCATATCCGAATTATCTTGCTTATTTCAACCCGATTGCCGGCAGCCGGCCGCAAGATTATTTGGTGGATTCCGACCTCGATTGGGGGCAGGACGTGAAGAAACTGGCTGCGCGATTAAAGGAGCTAGGCGCCCAAGAAGTCTACTTCAACCAATATGCGCCGGGCGACCTTCCCAAATTGCTTGGATTCCCCCCCATCCGCCCGCTCGATCTGCAAGGGCCGCATCCGGGTTGGAATGCGGTGAGCCTGACGCCGATGAAGTTGGGGTTGTGGGGCGATGCGCGCTACGTCTATGACCCCGGCTTTCAATTCTGGCCCGAACGGATGCAGCCCGAAGAGCATGTCGGAGGCGGCATCCTTTTGTTCTATCGGAGGCCGGACCGATAGGTCTACACGATTGCGAAGACGGGCGGTTCAGGAGGCTTGGGGAGGAGAGGCATGCCCGGCAAAAGCCGGGCATGCCTCGGGACAACGGCTTACTTTGCGGAAGCGTGAGCCACGCCGGCCTGTTCCTTGAGGGCGTCGGCTTTGTTGGTAGCTTCCCAGCTGAAGGTTGGTTCATTGCGGCCGAAGTGGCCGAAGGCTGCCGTCTTGCGGTAGATCGGACGGCGCAGGTTCAGAGTCTCGATGATCCCCTTGGGAGTCAGCTTGAAGTTTTCGCGAACCAGGCTGGTGAACTGCGAGTCCGCGATGGCTCCGGTGCCGAAGGTATTCACCGTGACGGAAACCGGTTCGGCCACGCCGATGGCGTAGGCCAGTTGCACTTCGCAGCGCGAAGCGAGCTTGGCCGCCACCAGGTTTTTGGCGATCCAGCGCGCCATGTAGCAGGCGGAGCGATCGACCTTGGTCGGATCCTTACCGGAGAACGCGCCGCCGCCGTGACGGCCCATGCCGCCGTAGGTGTCGACGATGATCTTGCGGCCGGTCAGACCGGTATCGCCGTTGGGACCGCCGATTACGAACCGGCCGGTCGGGTTGATGTGGTACTTGGTCTGCGAATCCACCATGTTCTGCGGAACGATGGCGTCGATGATGTGTTTCTTGATCTCCTTGCGCAGCTCTTCGGTGCTGACTTCGGGAGCATGCTGAGTCGAAATCACCACCGCTTCAATGCGCTTCGGCTTGTTATCCACGTACTCCACCGACACCTGGCTCTTGCCGTCGGGACGGAGGAACTTGAGGATGCCTTCGCGACGCGCGACCGACAGGCGTTGCACCAGCTTGTGCGCCATCTCGATCGGTAGCGGCATCAGCTCGGCCGTTTCATCGCACGCGTAGCCAAACATCAGGCCCTGGTCGCCGGCGCCGCCGGTGTCCACGCCCATGGAGATGTCGGGCGACTGCGTCTGGATCAGGTTGAACACGCCGCACGTGTTGCCGTCGTAGCCGTAGGTGGCGTCGTTGTAGCCGATCTCGTTGATGGTGGCGCGGGCCAGCTTGGGCACATCGATGACGGCCTTGGTCGTGATTTCGCCGGCCACAATGCACGTTCCGGTGGTCACCAGCGTCTCGCAGGCGACGCGGCTCATCGGATCGCCGGCAAGTGCGGCGTCCAGAACTGCGTCTGAAACCTGGTCGGCGATCTTGTCCGGATGACCTTCCGTGACGGATTCCGACGTGAATAAGTATCTTTGCGTGTCTGCCAAGTTCTCCTCCTGCGGTTTTGAAGACCGTTAGCGTTTCATTCTAGTACCGGTAGTGATCCGGTTTGTAGGGGCCTTCCACGGGCACGCCGAGATAGTCGGCCTGCTTTTTGGACAGCGTCGTCAGCTTCGCCCCGATCTTTTCCAGGTGCAGGCGCGCCACTTCCTCATCGAGTTTCTTGGGCAGTGTGTACACACCCGGTTTGTAGGTATCTTTGTTCTTCCACAGGTCGAGCTGGGCCAGCGTCTGGTTGGAGAAGCTGTTGCTCATCACGAAGCTGGGGTGGCCGGTGGCGCAACCCAGGTTGACCAGGCGGCCTTCGGCCAGGACAAAGATGCTGTTGCCATTGGCGAACGTGTACATATCCACCTGCGGCTTGATGTTGGTGCGCTTGGCGCCCGAGGCCGCCAGCTTATCCATCTGGATTTCGTTATCGAAGTGGCCGATGTTGCAGACGATGGCCTGGTCTTTCATCTTTGCCATGTGATCGGCCGTGATGATGTCCAGGTTGCCGGTGCAGGTGACGTAAATATCGCCGCGGCCCAGCGTGTCTTCGACGGTCGTGACTTCAAAGCCTTCCATGGCGGCCTGCAAGGCGTTGATGGGGTCGATTTCGGTGACCACCACGCGCGCGCCCATGCCGCGTAGCGAGTGCGCCGAGCCCTTGCCGACGTCGCCATATCCGCAGATCACCGCGACTTTGCCGCCCATCATGACGTCCGTCGCGCGCTTGATGCCGTCCGCCAGCGATTCGCGGCAGCCGTACAGATTGTCGAACTTGGATTTCGTGACCGAGTCGTTCACGTTGATCGAAGGGACCAGCAGCAAGCCGGCTTCGTGCATCTTGTATAACCGGTGCACACCGGTCGTGGTCTCTTCGGAGACGCCGCGCCATTCCTTGGCAATATCGTGCCAGCGCTTGGGGTTCTCTTTGTAGACCTGCTTCAACAGATCCTTGATGACCTTCTCTTCGTGAGCTTCGGACGGCGAATCCACCCACTTGCTGCCGTTCTCTAATTCGTACCCTTTGTGGATCAGCAGCGTCGCGTCGCCGCCATCATCGACGATGAGCTGAGGACCTTTGCCGTTGGGGTGGCTGAGGGCCTGGTAGGTGCACCACCAGTACTCCTCCAGGGACTCGCCCTTCCATGCGAAGACCGGCACGCCCGCTGCTGCGATGGCCGAAGCCGCGTGGTCCTGCGTGGAAAAGATGTTGCAGCTGGCCCAACGCACCGACGCGCCCAGATCCACCAGGGTCTCAATCAGCACCGCGGTCTGGATGGTCATGTGCAGTGAGCCGGTGATCCGCACGCCCGCCAGCGGCTTCGACTTGGCGTACTTGCGCCGGATGGACATCAGTCCGGGCATCTCGTGCTCGGCAATTGAGATCTCCTTGCGGCCCCAATCGGCGAGTGCCAGGTCGGCTACTTTGTACTCAGTCGAGTTCAGCGTCGCAGTACTCATGCTTTTCAATTTCCTCGCATCAACAAATCTTGATAGGTTGATATTATACTATCCGTAGGGATGGCGTCAATCCTCAAATCGTTGCGCCTGGTAGGCGACCCTAACCGGTTGCGGCTCATGCTCTTACTGGAGCAGGAAGAGCTTTCTGTGGCCGAACTCCAGGAGATTCTGGGGAAGGGGCAAAGCCAGATTTCGACACACCTGTCGCAGCTCAAACAGGCTGGGTTGGTGGACGACCGCCGCACCGGGAAGAACGCGTTCTATCGTCTGGTGGCCCCCGCCGAGATGATGGATCTCCTACGGCAGGCCGCGCGGGAGGTGCCGGAAACCGAGCAGGATCGGGACGCTCTCCGGCTGGCGCTGCGCCGGAGACAGGACAAGGTTCGCCGCTATTTTGACGAACTGGCTGGCAAATTCGGCCGGCAGTATGTGCCGGGACGGTCGTGGCAAGGGATCGCCGAGGCACTGTTGAGGTTGATGCCGCCGCTGGTGATTGCGGACCTTGGCGCCGGAGAAGGCACCATCGCGCAATTGATGGCGCAGCGCGCCAAGAAAGTGATTGCCATCGACAACTCCGAGAAAATGGTGGAATTCGGCTCGGGGCTGGCCAAGAAGCACGGGATGAGCAACCTGGAATACCGGCTGGGCGAATTGGAAGACGTGCCGATTCGCAGCGGGACGGTGGACCTGGCCTTCTTGAGCCAGGCGCTCCACCACGCCCGCCACCCCGAGCGGGCCGTGACCGAGGCGTGGCGCATCCTCAAGCCGGGCGGGCGCATCGCGATCCTCGATCTCAACCGCCACCATTTCGAAGAAGCGCGCGAGATGTACGCGGACTTATGGTTGGGGTTTTCGGAGCTGGAGATCGAGCGGTATCTGAAGGGCTCTGGATTTCGTAACGTAGAAGCGGCCATCGTATTCCGCGAGCAGGAGCCGCCCTACCTGGAGACGATGCTCGCCACCGGAGAAAAGTAGACAGGCCTTGCGCAACGCGGCCATGCCTCGGCCGCTACAATAAGCTCAAGAGGAATCTGGCGATGAGTGAGACTTGGAAACAGTGGGAAGGCCAGGTCCTCGACGGCAAGTTCCCTCTCCGCCAGTATCTGGGTGGCAGCGCCGACGCCGCCGTATTCCTCACGGAATTTGGAGCTCCCGAGCCCCAACAGGCGGCGGTCAAGCTGATCCCGGTTGAGCCGGATGAGGCCCGGCAGCAGCTGTCCCGCGTGGAATCCGCGGCGCAACTGTCTCATCCCCGCCTGATCCGAATCTTTCAGGCGGGACTGTGGCAGCACGACGGCCAGTGTCTACTTTATGTGGTCATGGAGTATGCTCCGGAGGATCTGTCACAAGTCATTCCCCAGCGCTCCCTCACAGCCGCGGAAACACGCGAGGTGCTGGCGTCTACGCTGGAGGCTTTGGCGTACCTTCACGGCCAGGGATACGTGCATGGACACCTGAAGCCGGCCAACATCATGGCCGTCGACGATCAGGTCAAGATCTCGAGCGACCGGCTCTGCCGGATGGGAGAACCGTCCGGCGGTTCGCGAACGCGGAGCCTTTACGATCCTCCCGAGTTGGACCGGGACATCATCGCGCCGTCGGGCGATGTGTGGATGCTCGCCATGACGATGGTTGAGGTTCTGACGCAACATCTCCCCGTTGGGGCGGGCGGCGAAGCGAGAAAGCTCGACCTGCCGGAGACGCTGCCGGCGCCGTTTCTGGAAATCGCACGCAACGCCCTGCAAGAGAATCCCCAGCGCCGCTGGACGGTGTCCTGGATTGCCGCAAGTCTGACGCAAGGCTTTTCCGGTGCGCCCGCGCCCGTGGCGGTCCCGCCGGCCAAGACCGCGGCCAGGCCCCGCTACGTCGTACCCTTGGTCAGTCTCGGTGGGGTTCTGGCTGCGGTGCTGATTGGCTCCACGCTCTTGCACCGGAACCCGGCCACAGAGCCGTCGGTTTCCCCTCCTCCTCAACAGGCACTGCCAAGACCTCAACAGGCACAGCCAAGACCAAAGCCTGTGCCTGTGCCGGCTAAACCGGTAGAGGTCGTCAAGAGGACCGATGGAGGGCGTCCGTCGCCATTCGGATCCAAACCGAAAACGAAAAGCCCGGCAGCCCCGATCGCTTCCGGCACCGTCGTTCCACGCATTGCGCCGCCACCCCGTCCTACTTCCGAATCGGTCGTTCCCGAGCCTGTCATTTCACGGCCGGCGCCTCCAGCCCGTGCCGCCGGTTCCGATGCCATCATTCATCAGGTCTTGCCCGATGTGCCCGGAAAGGCAAGAAGTACCATTCAGGGTAAGGTCAAGATCCAGCTTGAGGTTCAGGTTGATGCCGCGGGTAACGTCGTGGAAGCCAAGGCCGACCCCGCCGGAAGAAGCCGGTATTTCGAGCAACTCGCTGTGCAGGCTGCCCGGGGATGGAAATTCGTGCCCGACGGCCGGGACGCTGCCAGGAAGTGGCGTTTGCGCTTTGAGTTTCGGAGGTCCGGAACCGAGGTGCGATCCGAGCGAGTCGCTCGGTAGCTTGCTGCTTCCCAGGCAAACGGTGCTTCCGATCAGACGTACCTGGAGTGGGCGAGGCGAGCCGGCGAACCTACGGCTGATATAATCGTCTTTCATTTCCCATCCCAAAGGAGCATTTCTCTTGCGAAAGAAAGTCACGGTTGTGGGCGCCGGCAATGTGGGCGCGAACTGCGCGCTGCGCATCGTCGAAAAGGAACTGGCCGACGTCGTGCTGGTCGACGTGGTGGAAGGTGTCCCCCAAGGCAAAGGTCTCGATCTCTACCAGTCCGGGCCGGTGCAGGGCTACGACTGCGTGATCACGGGCGCCAACGACTACGAGCCCACCGCCAGTTCCGACCTCGCCATCATCACCGCGGGATTTCCGCGTAAGCCGGGCATGAGCCGTGATGACCTGCTCATCGCCAACTACGACGTGGTGCGCGCGGCCACCGAGCAGGTGGTCAAGTACTCGCCCAACTGCATCATCATTGTGGTGACCAATCCACTGGACGCCATGGCCCAGACGGCGTACTGGGTGTCGAAATTCAGCAAGAACCGGATCGTCGGCATGGCGGGGGTGCTCGACAGCGCGCGGTTCCGAACCTTCATCGCCGCGGAATTGAAGGTGTCCGTGGAAAACGTGACCGGCGTAGTGATGGGCGGCCACGGCGACACCATGGTGCCGCTGGTGAGGCTGAGCAACGTTTCGGGAATCCCACTGACGGAACTCATGAGTCAGGCCACCATCGACGCCATTGTGGACCGAACCCGCAACGGCGGGGCCGAAATCGTGAAGCATCTGAAGACCGGAAGCGCCTACTACGCGCCCTCGGCCGCGGCCGTGGAGATGGCGGAATCCATCCTCAAGGACAAGAAGAAAGTCCTGCCCTGCGCCGCATATCTGGAAGGCGAGTACGGGATTCGCGGGCTATTTGTCGGTGTTCCGTGCAAATTGGGATCTCGCGGTATCGAGCAGATCTACCAGGTCAAACTCACGGCGGACGAGCAAGCTTTGCTGCAGAAGAGCGCCGACGCCGTGCAGGAGTTGGTAGAAGTGCTGAAGAAGAAGCAGTAACAATCGGCGCCAGTGTGTTCTACGACGAGGCGACCGGGCCTTCGCCTCGGGACAGGTCCACCAGGATGCGTTCGCGACGGGCGGCCACGGTCTTGACCGCGGACTCCAGCCCGAGCCAGTAAATCACCCCTCCGAGGGCAGCCGCCACCGACAACACGACCGCAAAGGCGGTTTCGCTATCGAAGGCGTACCGGGCCAGGTACGCCAGGAATACCGGCAGCAACGCCACGGGATACAGGATAAATACCAATGCCTGAAATCGGCCGGATGCGCCGCCCTGCGAAACTCGCTCCGGCGTGAGCGCGCGCGGGTACTGCACGGAGCTAATGTTGCCGAATGCCATCATGTAGAGAGAGCAGATGGCTACCACCACTAGCGTTTCCAGCACCTGGCCCAGGCTCAAGCCCACCCGCAGCGCCTCGGTGATGCCGATAAGGATCAGCACTTCCAGGTAAATGAAGATCAGGGCGGCGAGGTTCTTGCCGATCAGCGTCTGGGAGATCGGCTGCGGAGCTGCAAAATAGAACTGCACCGCCGACCGGTCGAAACCGAAGCAGTTCCAATAGGTCACTTGCCCGAGCAGCGTCAACGCGTAGACGCAAACGACCGTAAGGAAATTCCGTTCCACCGCGCCGTGTGGATCGGCATCGCGGCCTAGGACCATCGGGAGCCAGACCATGAGGCCAAAGGAAAACCCCATGACGAAGACCATGCGAAAGCGTGGTGTCCGGGAAAGAGAGCGCAGTTCCTTCTCGATCACGCTCGCCAACGGGTCGCGAAACAGATGGGATGGCGAGCGATAAAAGCGCTCGCTCCATGACCGCGCGTTCGGCCGTTCTCCCGCATCCGGGCGGGCCTGCACCGCCCCCGCATCGTAGCGCAGATTGCGCTCGAATTGCGCGCGGCCGAACCACGCGGCTGCCAGCGTCCAGCCGAGGATCACGGCCAAGGTCATCCATTCCGATCCTCCGAACGCCGCACGCCCGATGGCGGCCCATGGCAGCGCCGCAAACTGAATCACAGATGTGAATCCGCCCAGCGGAAGGGATCCGGCGCTCGTCTGAAACAGCAGGCGCGGCGCGGTCAGCCCGATCAGTAATAGGAAAATCAGGATTTCCCGCACGCGGCGCCGCGCCAGCAGCCGCTCCAGCAAGCTGCGCATTCCGGAGGCCAGGAAGAGATTGAACAGAATGTAGACCAAGATCGGCGGCAACAGCCGCGGCACGGTGTGCCATCCTCCCATGACCGGGTTGCGGGTAAGGCCGGTAATGCCACCCGCCAGCACCAGGACCATCTCCATGGCGGTGGCCAGGCGCAGCAGCGTTTCCACCGCGAACAGACGGCCGTGCGGCGCCGGGTACACCAGGAGTTTGCGCATGTCGAGCGCCGATCCCATGCTGGCGGAAAGAATCGGCACCACCTGCCAGTACACGCAGATCAGCAATAGGCCCGCGGGAATCCAGGTGTGCAACCCGGCGGCGTCGGCAGCCGCGGCCAGGGTCTCCACTGCATATGCCAGGAAACACCAGAAGCCGTACCAGATGACGCCGGTAATCAGACTGAAGGCGGCCCCGCGGCTGGAGCCGAGCCGCATGCTCAACAATTGCGCGCGCAGGATGGCGGAAATCATAGCCAGTCGAGCCGTTCGATCTGGCGTTCGGCGCCCAGAACCCGTACGAAGACGTCCTCCAGCGATTCGCCGCCGGAGCGGAGTTCCTGCAATGTGCCGGTGGTCACGATCGCCCCCTGGTTGATGATGGCGATCCGGTCGCAGAGCCGTTCCACCACTTCGAGCACGTGAGAAGTCAGAAAGACCGTGGCGCCGCGGCGCACCTGGTCGATGAGAATATCTTTCATCAACCGGGCTCCCACGGCGTCGACGCCTTCGAAGGGCTCATCCATCAGAAACAGATCGGGGTGATGGATCAGGGAGGCGGCCATGGCCACCCGTTTTCGCATGCCTTTGGAATATTCACCGATGATTTTGCGGTCGTTGGCCAGTTCCAGAAGGTCAAGCAGGCCGCTCGAGCGATTGATGGCGGTGGCCCGGTCCAGACCGTACATCCGGCCGACGAATTCCAGAAATTCCGCGCCGGTGAGGCGGTCAAACAGCAGCGATTCATCGGGCACCAGGCCGATTCGCTTCTTGATTTCCAGTTCGTCCTCGGGCAGACGCCGGCCGAGGATCTCGACCGTGCCGCTGTCAGCCGGGATCAGGCCGGTGAGGATTCGGATGGTCGTCGACTTTCCCGCGCCGTTGGGACCGAGAAACCCGAAGAACGATCCGCTCGGAACTTCCAGATCCACGCCATTGACGGCCGCTACCGGTCCGTAAGACTTTTTCAGGTCGCGCACCAGGATGGCTGCCGAGGGCATTCTTCCTAGTGTAGTGCGTCAGCCGTGCCGTGGCACAGTGACGTTGCGCGCGCGCAGCCTATTCCACGTCCGCGGGATCCACATGCTTCGCGGTGCCGGTTACCGTGAATTTGAGGTAGCTGATAATGTCGGCCAGTTGCTCGTTGGAGTAATTGGCGACCGACGGCGGGTGTTTCCACTTATCCTGGTTGACGGCGGAATCGACTTCGGCGCGCTCGAGCTTTCGCAGTTCCGGCGGCATCTTGGATACATCGTAGAACTGGAGCGTTTTGTCATCGCTGCCCGCCGGCATGCCCGGAAAGGACTCCCCGGATTTCAGTTTGACGTTCTGCACATATTGCGTCGCCGAGGAGCGGATCGCCGTCACGATAGCCTGCGGGCTCAGCCGTCCCATCACGGACAGGTCGGGACCGACGGCCGTGCCATGACCCTTCAGGGCATGACAGTTCGTGCATCCGCGCGAGGCTTCCAGGAAGAGGGTTTCCCCGCGCTGCACCTGCTGCTGCGCGGCGCTCTGCGCCCATAATAAGACCACCCAAATCATCCCGCGCGTCCTCCCCGAACGCGACTCCATTATAACGAGTTTCGGATCTCAAACAAAACGCATTACGAGGGCTTGCGCGTGAAGATCAGGATGTGTTGCCAGGGGAGCGTCTCGATGACTCGTTCGAGGCGGTACCCTTCCGGCTCGATCTCGGCCTTCACCTGGGAGACCGTCATCTTATGCAGCGGCAAGATCGGCACCGTGGAATCTTCGGCCCGGTATTCGAGGAGCACTAGCCGGCCGTCCGGTTTGAGGGAGTCGCGAATGTGGCGCAGCATCTTTTGCGGCTCGCTGAACTCGTGGTACACGTCCACCATCAGCACCAGGTCCATTTTGCCTTGCGGTAGTTTCGGATCGTCCACTTCTCCCAGAACCGGCTCGACGTTGCTGATGTGGCGCTCCCGCATGTTCTTGCGCAGCAGGTCGAGCATCTCGGACTGGATGTCGTTCGCGTACACGCTGCCAGTCGGGCCGACGCGCTTCGCCAAACGCCAGCTCATGTACCCGACGCCCGCGCCGATATCGGCTACCGTGGCGCCCTTGGCGATCTTCAACTGGTCCAGCGCCTGATCGGGGTGCTCCTCTTGTTCCCTCTCGGAGCGCACCAGCCAGGGCGCACCGGCCGCGCTCATGGTGCCGGCGAAGTGCCGCCCGGTAATGGGGTGGACGCCATCCTGGGCCCACCCAAAAAGCTGAAAGACGAGAACGGCCAGTAATCCGCGAAAGGCTGGGTGCATGGAGTTACTCATTGGCCGGATCGATATCGGTGGGAAGGTCCTTGAGCATGTCAAGAGCGCGCTGCATGGGCGGCCGGATGACGGCCAGAGTATCGAGCATTCTCTTGGCGCCCGCGTAATCGCCCTGAGCTTCGACCGTCAGCAGGTCGTGCGTCAGGTCCCGAACGGCGCCTTTGACTTTTGCGAAGTCCACCGAGAACGTGCCGTCGGGGTGGGCGACGAACGCGCCTTTGTCGGTGAGATAGTTAAACTGCATCGCCACTCCGCGGCCGTGCGCTTCGGTCAGGCCGAATCGCACCGAGCGAAACGCCGAGGCCAGGAACGTGGTGTAAAGCTCACGCTCGGCTTCGGGCGGGTGTACCAAACCATGATCGTAGAGGTATTGCAGCATGAACAGGCCGGTGATGTCGGCCTTGGCCTCTTCGATCGCGGAATAGAGCTCTTTCAGTTGCTGCCGCGGCGACGTGCCGCGCCCCGCCACCTGGATCTGTTGCGGTCCGATCCCGTGGCTCAGTTCATGAGCCAGAATATGCGAAAAGAACGCGTCGAAACTGAGCGAAGACTGATCGGCTTTGGGCAGAACGCGCGCGCCAATCGGCGTCAGAATCGTGCGGAACTTGGCGTCCTGCACATTCTTCAGCATCACGCGCTTGCTGCCCTTTTCGTGGACGACGCGCTCGTCGTTGGGCAGATTGAACGCGGCGGTACGGACTCCGTGCGCGCCGTCCCCCGAAGCGAAGACTTCGTTGACCACGCGAATAGGCGCCGACGCCCCCAGCTTCGGATTGCGATAGCGGGGATCGATGGGCAGGTTGTTTTCGATCTCCTGCAGGCGGCCGGAGAATGTCTTCAGGCGGTCGGTCTCTTTGTCGTCTCGGATGGTGATGTATGCCTCAAACGCCGCTTTGTACCCGAACAGTTCGTCGTTGTAGGTCTCGTACGGCCCGATGGTGATGTCGAGCGGCGCATCCAGTTCCATCCAGGCAAGATCGCTCGCATAGTAATCGTTGGAAAGAAACGCGTCGGCTCTTTGAGTGAGAAATTTCTTGAGGGAGGCGTTCCCGGTCAGCGCGGCTGCTTCGCGCAGCAGGCCCGCTGCTTTGGTGAGGTCCGCGGCGTAGGCCTTGTTGTACGGAACCATCGTAAGCTGCTTGCCGGCGCCGCGACGGATCAGCGTGAAAAATCCCTCGGCCTGCTGCCGTTCCGCCGGACCGAGAGTCTTCGCCCAGGCCTCGAACTCCTCGCGCTTCATGTCCTCGGGGTAGAAGTTGGCGCCCAGCGGCTTGCGCTCCGGCACGCCGGGCAGGAACGCCTTGTGGCCATCCAGGTCCGACCACGGTCCCTTGTTCAGCCAGAAATAGTGCAGGCGCTCCTTGCCCAGCGGCGTGGTGTCCTTCTGGAGTTGGGCATAGAGCGCGCGGTCGCCGCTCCAGAGCTGGTCCAGAAAGACCAAGTTGAGCACACGTGCGGCTTCGATCAGCTTGGCTAAGGCGCTCCGGTCTCCGGCCGAAAGAGTAGATGTGTCGGAACTGAGCTTGACGGGCGCAAAGCGCGCACTCATCTGTTTGAGTTGAGCGAGATCGGGCATAACGGCGGCGGCAGCCAGCAGAACTACAAGTGGCTTCATAGATCCTATTGTGGCACCGCAGGCGTCGAACAGACGGCCGCTGGTCCGGAGTCCCTTCTCGACGTCTTCACTGCCGGTGTATTATGAGCAAACAGTCCAGGAGCATCGGGCATTGAGCGGCCAGAGTGGTGAACCAACCCGAGATCTGACCAACCCCCTGGGAACGAATCCGGCTGAAGAGCGCCAACTCCGGGCGGGCGACGTTTTGGGCGGCCGCTTCGTCATCGTGCAATTCCTTGCCAGCGGCGGCATGGGCGAGGTGTACGAGGCGGAGGATCGGGAGCTGCAGGGAAAGCACCTGGCCTTGAAGACGCTCCGGCCGGAAATCGCCGGGAATGCTGCCATGCGGCAGCGCTTTGAACGAGAGGTGTTGCTGGCGCGCGAGGTGTCGCACCGGAACGTATGCCCCATGTACGATCTGTTCCGGATGGAGGGCCCGCGCGGTCCCATCCTTTTCCTGACCATGAAACTCCTTCGGGGCGAGTCTTTGGCGGCGCGTCTGCATCGCACCGGGAAACTGGACTCGGAGGTTGCGCATGCCATTGCGAAGCAATTGGCGGAGGCGCTGGACGCAGCCCACCGCGCGGGGGTCATCCATCGGGACTTCAAGCCGGGCAATGTGATGATCGAGGGATCGGGCGAGGAACAGCGGGTTTCGGTCACGGACTTCGGCTTGTCGCGCCTGTACGAATCCGATGAGACGCTGGCCGAGCCCGGCCACGTGGCGGGGACCCTGGGTTATATCGCGCCGGAGGTATTGGAAGGGCGCACGGCGTTGCCGGCCAGCGATGTGTACGCTTTCGGGGTCGTTGTGTATGAGATGCTGACGGGCACGCGGCCGGGCGGTCTGTCCGACACCGGGTCTCCGCCGCGGCCGAGCAAGGCAGTGGAGGGGCTGCCCCGCGCCTGGGACGACGTCGTGCGCGGTTGTCTGGCCCGGGATCCGGCGCGACGGTGCCAGTCGGCCGGCGAAGTGCTCGCGCTTCTGGATCGCACCGCGAGAAGCGGTACTTCGGTAGCGCGGCCGGCCGTTACCCGCCGCGCGGCGATCGGCGCGGGAGCCGTCACTGCGGCTGCCGCAGCGGGAGCCTGGTTCACGTGGCCGGCCATCGACGCGGTCTTGCATCCCCTGCCGGACCGCCGGTTTGTGGCCTTGATCGCCTGGCCCGGCGACGTAGACACGCCTCTGCGCGCGCTGCTCAACGGTATTCTGGACGGAATTGCCGCCCGGCTGGTGCGCGCGGAAGCATTCGTCCAGCACCTGCTCATCATCCGCCCTGCCGACGTTCCGGGCCAGCCGCTGCGCGAGCCCAAACAGGCCGTTTATCTGCTGGGAGCCAACCTGGTTTTGGCGGCATCCCTGCGCGCCTCCGAAGGCGGGTTCACCTTGGCGCTGCGCCTCCTGGACGCTGCCGAAGAAAGAGTTTTACGTCAGCGTCTGCTCTTCGCCCCGGCTTCGGAAGCCAGCCGGCTGCCGGAGCGCGCGGCGGTTTCGGCCATTGCTCTGCTGCAAGTGAAGGCCGCGCCTCGGAAGTCCGCAGTGCTGGACGATCTTGCCGGCGTCAGCGCCGCGGCCTACGATGCGTTTGCCTCGGCCGAAGAGTTTCGGCGGCTGCCGAATGACACCGGACTCGATTCGGCGATCGCCAAATACCAGCAGGTGCTGGAAGCGGATCCGAACTTCGCCCTGGCTTATGCCCGCCTGGCGATGGCCTACATTCGAAAGTTCCAGATGCGGCACGAACCGGGCTCTCTGCGCCTGGCCGAGAGGAACGCCGACCGCGCCCTCCAGATCAACGCAAGCTCCGCCACCAGCCTGCTCAGCCGCGGCCTCGCTTACTTATACTCGGGCCAGACTCCGGAGGCGATGGCCCTCATGACGCAAGCGCAGCGCATCGATCTCGGAAATCCGGAGATTCTGCTCTACCAGGCGCACGCCTTCGCGGATCTGGATGAGCGGAAGGAAGAAGAAGCGGTTTACCGGAGCATTCTGAAACAGCGCCCCAACTTCTGGCCGGCTTATAACGAGTTGGGCCGCCTGCTGTACCGGCAGGGCCGGCTGGCGGACGCCGCCGAAGCCTTTCAGGAAGCCTCGGCGGTCGCGCCCCAAGTGGCGCTGCCGCTGACCAACGCGGGATCCATGTATTTGATGATGAATCGCCGTGACGACGCCATCTCGGCATTCCAGCAGAGTCTCCGCGCGGCTCCCAACGAGCTGGCTTATCTGAACCTCGGCAACCTCTCATTCGAGGACCGCGACTATCGCAAAGCGCTCGACTATTACGACAAAGCTCGCGACGCGAATCCGAGAAGCCACGAGACGTTTCGGAACATCGGCGATTGTTATGACGTCCTGGGCAACCGCTCACGCATGGTGGAGAGCTACTCCCGCGCGGCGGAACTGCTGGCCGGGCAATTGCAGGCCAACCCGCGGCGGGGCAGCGACTGGATGACCTTGGCCTTCTATGAAGCCAAGGCCGGGCGGCGCGAGCGCGCCGAAGCCGATATCCGCGCGGCCGAAGAGCGCGGCGCCACCGATGTGCCGTCGCAATTCCTGAAGGCGCAGACGGCGGCGGTGCTCGGACGGAAGGAAGAAGCGTTGCGGCTGGTGCTGGCGTGCCTAGACCGCGGGCTTTCCACCATCGAAGTGGAATTTGCGCTCGACCTGAAAGCGGTCCGTGCGGACCCCAGGTATCGGGAGCGCGTCGTCAAAGGGGGAAAGCACGGGTAACAGCAATGGGTTCCAAATCACACTCGGACAAGGAGACTTCTCATGTTGAAAAACGCGGGGCTCATGGTATGTGCGGTGATGCTGGCAAGCGGCTTCCTGGCATCGTGTAAGCGCGCCACTCAGGTGCAGATTCAAGTCATTCCTGGGTTCAATAAGACGTTTCCCGTAGTGCGCCAAGGCGACGTCATTACCTGGACTACGGCCCAGGGACAGCCCATGCAAGTGAAGTTCGATCCCCTTTCGCCGTGCGCGCAGAGCGACGGGAATCCCACGGCCACCTGCCACGTCAGTGTGGCCGGCGGAATGTACCCGTATGACTGCGATCAATGCGATGACCCGGTCATCCCCGTCGGTTCGAGCACGGACAACCAGCTGCGCGGGCAGCGTTTTGTGGCAAACGTCCGGTCCGCGAGCCCCCTGTTTGACGGCGTATACTGCGACTCCAGTACCAAGACCGCATCCGCCGTTCCCGAAACGGCAACTACCGGATCGCAGTTTCAATGGATCGGTGCCGGCAACCCCGCGCAATGGTGGGTCACGCTGGATCAGGGCACCTGCCAGGGTTACACGGAGTTCGGCACGCGCAACGGCCAGTATAAGTGCACGGTCATGCAGAGCACGCCCGGCATGTACATGTACAAGGTGCACGTCGATGGCTGCGCAACGCCGGACGGCACGGCCCAACTGACCATCAAAGCGAGCCGCTAGGCCAGGAGACCGGCGGCAGCTTCTATTTTCCGTGGCTGCGAAAGGCGATGCCCAGTTCCCGCAACTGCCGTTCGGGCACCGGGGCCGGGGCGTCGCACATCAAATCGGTGCCGCGCGCCGTCTTAGGGAAGGGAATCACGTCGCGAATCGAAGTCTCGCCCGCCAGGATCATCACCAGGCGGTCCAGGCCCAGCGCAATGCCGCCGTGCGGCGGAGCGCCGTATTCGAGCGCGTCCAGCAGAAAACCGAAGCGGCGCCGCGCTTCCTCATCGCTGAAGCCAAGCGCGGCGAAGACCTTCGACTGGACGTCGCGGCGATGAATACGGATCGAGCCCGAGCCGAGCTCCACGCCGTTCAGCACGATGTCGTAGGACTTGGCGCGGCAGCGGGCCGGATCGGCGGTCAGTTTCTCCAGATCCTCGTCGTGAACCGAGGTAAAGGGATGGTGTGCGGCGTTCCAGCGCTGATCTTCTTCGTTCCACTCGAACATCGGAAAGTCCACCACCCACAAGAACTGAAAATTGCGCGGGTCCAGCAGCTTGTGACGGTCGTTGAATTTCTGGGCGCACTGGAGCCGCAATTGGCCGCAAGCCAGGTAGACTGTTTCTTCGGGGCGATGGCCTTTGGGCTCCTCGGCCCACGTGGCCAGCAGCAGCAGATCGTTTTCGCCAATGCCGCACCGATCCCGGAGTTGCGCCATCGGGCCCGGGTAGTCGCGGTCCAGACGTTTGGCGTCATCATAGACGCGGAGGCCGCGCTCCTGGCCGAAAGCTTTCAGCTCATCCCGTTCCTTGCGGCTCGGCGCGCCGGTGCCAGGCACATGGATCGCCACCAGCGGCAGGCCGGCGTTCGCCAGTTCGGGCAGCAGATCCTCCGCCGGATGCATGGGCGGAATCCGCAGATCCGGCTTGTCGGTGCCATACCGGCGCATGGCGTCGGCATAAGTAAGGCGCGGGAACGGAACCTTCACCGTGACGCCGGCGGCTTCGCAGATGCGCTGAACCAGCGGCTCCACCACCTCATAGATCCGCTCCTGCTGCGGAAACGACATCTCCAGATCGATCTGGGTGAACTCGGGCTGCCGGTCGGCGCGGAGGTCTTCATCCCGGAAACAACGCACAATCTGAAAATATTTCTCGAAGCCGCTCACCATCAACAATTGCTTGAAGATTTGCGGCGATTGCGGTAGAGCATAAAAGCTTCCGGGTTGTACGCGGCTCGGCACCAAATAGTCGCGCGCCCCTTCCGGAGTCGACCGCGTCATGAACGGCGTCTCGATCTCGAGGAAGCCTTGCGACTGAAGATACTCGCGGGCGGCGAAGGCGATCTTCGACCGCAGGATGATGTTCCGCTGCATGTGCGGGCGGCGCAGATCCACGTAACGGTATTTCAGGCGGACGTCTTCGGCGACATCCACCTGCTCTTCCATGGGGAACGGCGGTGTGCGGGATTCGTTCAAGATCCAAACCTTCGACGCGACCACTTCGACCGCGCCTGTGGCCAGGTTCGGATTGACGGCCGCGGCCCCGCGCGGCGCCACTTTGCCTTCCACCGCGATGACGTACTCCGGCCTCACCTCCTCGGCCCGCTTGTGCACGGCGGGGCCGACGTCCTCATGAAAGACCGTCTGGGTGACGCCGTCGCGGTCGCGCAAATCGACGAAAATGACGCCGCCATGATCGCGCCTGCGGTGAACCCAGCCCATCAGCACGACGGTCTTTCCCTCGTCGGCCGGGCGCAACGCTCCACAGGTGTGAGTCCGCTGGAGGTCGCCCAGAAAATCCAATGCTACGGAAGTTTCCATATCGAATATCGTTAATTTCGGGCCGCGGCCAGGGTCGCGGCCAGCTCGTCCCGGGTCAGATCCTGTTGCGCGCCCGTGGACATATTCTTGAGTTTGTAGCGCCCGGCGGCCAGCTCGTCTTCTCCCACGATGAGTGTGAACCGCGCCCCCAGCTTGTCTGCCAGTTCCATCACCCGCTTTAGCCTCCCTTCGGCGAGCTCTACCGAGAAGGCGGCGCGGCGCAGCTCGCGCGCCAGCACCGCGGCGTGCCGCACGGCCGGCTCTCCCAGCGGCGCGATGAGAAGTTCCAACCCGCCGGGCTGCTGCGATCCTTCCACGCTCATCACCAGCCGATCCTCGCCAATCGAAAAGCCGATGCCGGGGGAGTGAACCTTCGAGCCCAGCTCTTCCGCCAAGCCGTCGTAACGGCCGCCGCCCAGCACCGAATTCTGCGCGCCTAGCGAGCCGTGGACCACCTCGAAGGTCGTCCGCATGTAGTAATCGAGCCCCCGTACCAGCCGCGGCCGAAGTTCATAAGCGATCCCGAGATCGCACAAGTGCTTCTTCACCGCATCGAAATGTGTCCCGCACGCCTCGCACAGATGGTCGGCGATCATGGGCAGCGCCTCGATGATGGCTTGGTCGGCTTCCACTTTGCAATCGAGCACGCGCAGCGGGTTGGTCTCCGCGCGCCGCTGGCAGTCGCCGCACATCCGGGACGCCACCGGCTTCAATTCCTGACGCAGCCGCTCCACGTATTGCGGGCGGCAATTCTGATCGCCCACCGAGTTGATCAGCAACTGGAATCCGGCCAGTCCGGTTCGCTCCAGGAGATCCACCACCAATGCGATCACCTCGGCGTCCACCAGGGGCGATTCCGATCCGATGGCTTCGGCGCCGATCTGGTAGAACTGCCGGTAACGTCCTTTTTGCGGACGCTCGCGGCGGAACATCGGTCCCATGTAGTAGAGCTTTCGCACGCCCGGCTGCTGGTCGAGCCGATGCTCGATGTAGGCCCGGATCACCGAAGCCGTGTTCTCCGGCCGCAGCGTGAGCGAAGTACCGTCACGATCGTCAAACGTGTACATCTCTTTAGTGACGATATCGGTCTCCGCGCCCACGCCGCGCGCAAAAAGCTGCGTCTCTTCCAGGATCGGCGTGCGAATCTCCTGGTAATGATAGGCGCGAAAGACCGCGCGCGCAGTGGCCTCCACGCGGTTCCATACCTCGGTCGCCGGAGGCAGTAAATCCCTGGTTCCTTTGACGGCTTTAATCAAGATTCTTCGGAAAAACCCATGCTAGCACACGGGTTACAATCATCGTATGCGTCGCTTGCTGTTCGTCGGAGTGGCTTGCGCGATGATGGCGTCCGCGCAAAAGCAGCCGTTCGACGTCAACGCGTTGATGGAATTGAAGCGGATCGGCGATCCGCAAATCTCGCCGGACGGGCAATGGGTGGCGTTCAGCGTCCAAACGGTCGACCTTGCCGGCAACAAGAAGCCGCAACAGATCTGGACCGTCCCGCTGGCCGGCGGCGTGCCGCGACAGATCACGCACGACGGCGAGCACAACCAGCGGCCGCGCTGGTCGCCCGACTCCAAGCGCCTCGCTTACATCTCCGACCGCAGCGGCTCGTCGCAAATCTGGCTGATGGATCCCGATGGCGGCAACGCCAAGCAGGTTACCAGCCTTTCGACCGAAGCCGATGGCGTGCTGTTCGCGTCCGACGGCAAGAACCTTTTGTTCACTTCCCCGGTGTATCCGGATTGCGGCGCCGACGATGCCTGCAACAAAAAGAACCTGGATGCGGACGAACACAGCCCTTCCCACGCGCGCATTTACACCGAGCTTCTCTACCGCCACTGGACCGAGTGGCAGTCCAAACGGCGCAGCCACTTATTGGTTGTACCGGTAGCGGGTGGCGTGCTGAAAGACTTGACGCCGGGAGTGCGCGAGGTTCCGCCGTTTTCGCTCGAAGGCATCGACGACTACGATATTTCTCCCGATGGCGCCGAGATCTGTTACGCCATGAACGCCGATCCAGTTCCGGCTACCAGCACCAACAGCGATCTCTACGTGGTCCCCATCGGCGGCGGGCAGACGCGCCAGATCTCATTTACAGCAGGGGCGGACGCGACGCCAAGGTATTCTCCCGATGGAAAGTATCTTGCCTGGCGCGCCCAGTTTCGTGCCGGCAATGAAAGCGACCGCTGGCGGCTCATGGTCATCGAGCGCGCTACCGGCAAGCAGACCAACCTTACGGAGCCGCTGGACCGCTGGGTCACGAATTTTACCTGGGCGCCCGATTCCACCGGGCTGTTCTACACCAGCGTGGACCGCGGCCGCCAGGCGATTCAGTTGATTCCGGTGACCGGCGGCGCCAGTCGCGTGGCCGCCAGCGGCGACAGCGTGCTCGATGAAATGCAGCTGAGCCGCGACGGCCGGATCATGGTCTACACGCAACAGACCGGCGCTTCGCCGCCTGAGATTTACCGCGCCTCCTCACAAGGCGGCGTGCCCGTGGCCCTCACCCACCTGAATGATCCCGTGCTCAACAGCCACGTGCTCACCGCGCTCGAAGAGTTCTGGGTCGATAGCGACGATGGCGCGCGCGTCCACAGTTTCGTGGTCAAGCCGCCGGGCTTTCGGCCGGATCAACGTTATCCCGTGATCCTGCTCATCCACGGCGGTCCGGAAGGGTTTTGGGGACACTCCTGGACCTATCGCTGGAATGCGCAGGTGTTCGCCGCCGCCGGATACGTGGTTGTGATGCCCAATCCCCGCGGCTCTACCGGCTATGGCCAGAAGTTCATCGACGACATCAACGGCGATTGGGGGGGCCTGCCGTTTAACGACTTGATGGCCGTGACCGACCACATCGTGGCCGACATGCCATACGCCGATGGCAGCCGGATGACCGCCGCCGGCGGCTCGTACGGGGGCTACATGGCGGATTGGCTCGAAGGCCATACGCAGCGCTTCAAGGCATTGATCTCGCACTCCGGCGTATACGATCTGGCCAGCGAGTTCGGCGGCACTGAGGAACTCTGGTTCCCCTTGTCGGAGTTTGGTGGCGCCCCCTGGGACAAGCCGGAAGTCTACACGAAATGGTCGCCCAGCAGTTCCGTCAAGGATTTCCATACTCCAATGCTCGTGATCCACGGCGAGAAGGATTTTCGCGTGCCGTACACGCAATCCCTGCAGCTCTTCACCGCGCTGCAACTGCAGAAAGTCCAGTCCAAACTCGTGATCTTCCCGGACGAAGGCCACTGGATTCTGAAGCCGCAGAACAGCCTTCTGTGGTACAAAACGTCCATCGACTGGTTGGATTCCTGGGTCAAGAAATGAAATCGAAAAAGTGAAAATCATCATTGCAGCGGTTTGTTTTGTGGCGGGCATTGGTGTCGCGTTGCTCGTCCTGTCCACCGGTACGCAGTTGAGCCTCAATCCCGCGGTCGCCATCATCGGGGCCTCCACGCCTGTTTCCGTCCAGCTCAACAATCCTCATGGCGTGCGCCGCGTTGCGGCCTATCTCGAACAGAACGGCGCACAATACCCATTGTTCGAAGAGAATACCGCTGCGCATCGCCTGTTTTGGAGGCGGCATCAGCCCGCCCGCACGGTCACCTTCGAGGCCGGCAAGAAGCAGGCGAAGGACCTCAAAGAGGGCACGGCGCGGCTGGTGGTCGAAGCCGTTTCCGACGACTTGCGCGGCGACACCGACCGGAATGTGTATGACGTCAACGTGGTGCTGGCCGCGCCGCGCGTCGCGCCCGACGATCTCCAGCACTACATCAACCAGGCCGGCATGGAGTTGGTCACGTTTACAGCCGGCGGTTCCTGGGACGAAGCCGGCGTCAAAGTCGGTCCCCACACGTTTCGCAGTTTTCCGCTGCCCGGGCGAGGACCCGAGCAGCGCTTTGCCATGTTCGCCTATCCCTGGGACTTGCCGCCCGATCTGGCTCCTGTGGTCTTCGCGCGCAATGCGGCCGGCACGGAAGCCACGGCCCACTTCTGGTTTAAGCTGTTTCCCAAGAAATTCCGCGAGCGCGATTTCCTGCTGGACGACGCGCTGATGAGCAAACTGGTCAACAACATCGATCCGGCGGGAACCCTGGAGCCCGGGCCCGACCTGGTCACTCGATTCGTCAAGATCAATAGCGACATGCGCCGCAAGAACAACCAGCAGCTCTACGATCTGCGCTTGAAGACCGAAGAAAAGGTCCTGTGGGACGGTCCCTTCATTCACTACGGCAAAGAAGAGGCCATGTTTGCCGATACCCGCGACTACAAGTATCAGGGCAACCAGGTCGACCGTCAGACACATCTGGGGTTCGATCTCTCCGATGTTGCGAACGCTCCCGTGAATGCCGCCAATTCCGGCCGCGTCGTATGGGCCGACAACCTGGGGATCTACGGCAACTGCATCGTGCTCGACCACGGCTACGGCCTGCAATCGATCTATGGCCACTTGCAGCGCATCGATGTCAAGGTCGGCGACATGGTGCAGAAGGGCGGAAAGATGGGCGTAGCCGGATCGACCGGCCTGGCCGAAGGCGTTCACGTCCACTTCGGCATGCAGATCGACGGCGTGCAGATCAACCCCCGCGAGTGGTGGGACGAACACTGGATCCACGACCGCATCCTCAGTAAGCTGCAGCCGGGAAAGTAGTGCTGCCGGGAATCGTTGCTGAATGCTTGCTGCCAGTCACCTCATCGCGTTCGTCGGTGTAACCGAACCCGATCGCGCCAAGACCTTCTATCGCGATACGCTCGGTCTGCGGCTCGTGAGCGAAGAGTTGCCGTTCGCGCTGGTCTTCGATGTCCAGGGCACGATGCTGCGGGTCACGATCGTGCTCCAGGTCGTACCCGCGAAGTATACGGTGTTGGGCTGGCAGGTACCGGACATCGCCAGAACCGTGAGCGGTCTCCAGCAGGCTGGCGTCGAGTTCCAGCGCTACCAGGGCATGAGCCAGGATGAACTGGGAATTTGGACTTCCCCTAGCGGCGCGCGCGTCGCTTGGTTTCAGGATCCCGACGGCAATCTGTTCAGCGTCACCCAGTTCTGATCTGCTAAAATATAGATCGACCTCCCCAAAACATAACGCATGACCTTTGGTGTCATTGTCTTTCCGGGCAGCAACCGCGATCACGACGCCGCCTATGCGGTCGCCAACGTCCTCGGGCAAAAGGCGGAGTTCATCTGGCACGATTCGACGAGCCTCGGCGCCGTCGACGCCGTCATCCTCCCCGGTGGCTTTTCCTATGGCGACTATCTCCGCTGCGGCGCCATTGCCAAGTTCTCCCCGGTGATGACCGCGGTCAAGAAATTCGCGGGCGATGGCGGGTTGGTGCTGGGCATCTGCAACGGGTTTCAGATTCTGGTGGAAGCCGGATTGCTGCCGGGCGCGCTCATCCGTAACCGGGGGCTTCAGTTCATCTGCCGCGAAGTGCAGTTGCGGCCGGGCACTACCGATTCGCCGTTCACCTGCCTCGCGCGGAAGGACCGCACCTACCGCGTGCCCATCGCGCACGGAGAGGGCTGCTACTTCGCGGACGAGCGCACGCTCGACGAACTGGAAGCGGAGGATCGTATCGCGTTCCGCTACGTCGGGAATCCCAACGGCTCCGTGCGCGACATTGCCGGCGTCTTGAATCGCGAGCGCAACGTCATGGGCCTGATGCCGCACCCCGAAGATGCCACCGAGCCCCTGATGGGTTCGTGCGACGGTTTGGTGGTCTTTCAATCGATGCTTTCCGTGGCGGTGCGCGCATGAGCGCGGCGGCCATCCCGCCCGACCTCATTGCGCAGCACCAGATCACTCCCGGCGAATACGACAAGATCGTCTCCATTCTGGGGCGCGAACCGAGCTATACCGAGCTGGGCATCTTCAGCGTCATGTGGAGCGAGCATTGCTCCTACAAAAGCTCGCGGCTCCACCTGAAGAAGCTGCCCACCCGCGGCAAACTGGTGGTGCAGGGTCCCGGAGAGAACGCCGGCATCATTGATATCGGTGGCGGCTACGTTATCGCTTTCAAAATCGAATCGCACAACCACCCCAGCTTCATCGAGCCCTTTCAGGGTGCGGCCACGGGCGTCGGCGGCATTCTCCGCGACATCTTCACCATGGGGGCCCGGCCGATTGCCGTGCTGGACTCGCTGCGTTTCGGACGCATGGACGATCCGGCAAGTGGTAAGCGCAATCGCCGTATCTTGGGCGGTGTCGTTTCCGGAATCGCGCACTACGGGAACTGCTTTGGTGTGCCCACCGTCGGCGGCGAGTGCATTTTCGAATCTTGTTACGACGGCAACCCGCTGGTCAACGTCTTCGCGCTGGGCGTGTGCAAGAAAGAAGACGTTTTCTACGCTAAGGCCTCTGGCGTCGGCAACCCGGTGATCTACGTGGGCGCGCGCACCGGCCGGGACGGCATTCACGGAGCGTCCATGGCGTCCGCGGAATTCACCGAAGAGTCCAAGCAGAAGCGGCCCAACGTGCAGGTAGGCGATCCTTTTCTCGAGAAACTCCTGCTGGAAGCCTGCATTGAAGCCATGCACACGGGCGCCATCGTGGGCATTCAAGATATGGGCGCTGCGGGCCTCACCTGTTCGACTTGCGAAATGGGCAGCCGCGGCGAAGTCGGCGTCGAGATCGAGTTAGACCGCGTCCCCCAGCGCGAGACCGGCATGACCCCGTACGAAATCATGCTTTCCGAATCGCAGGAACGCATGCTGCTGGTGGCGGACAAAGGCCGGGAAGAAGAAGTCTTCCGCGTGTTTCGCAAGTGGGGTCTGGAGGCCGTCGAAATCGGCGTCGTTACCGGCGATGGCAAGCTCCGCGTCAAGCAGCGTGGCAATATCGTCGCCGAGATTCCCAACCGCGAACTGGCCGACGAAGCGCCGTTGTACGATCGCCCGCATACGCAGCCGATGCGCCGCGTTCCACTCCAAGCGCCGCCTTTGCCTGCTCCCAACGTCGAGCAGGCGCTCCTCGATCTGGTGGCGTCGGCCGACCTCTGTTCCAAACGCTGGATCTGGGAACAATACGATTACCTGGTTCGCAGCAGCACCGTGGCCGGGCCGGGCGCGGAAGCCGCCATCATTCGCATCAAAGAGACGGGCACTTCGATCGCGATGTCGCTCGATGGCAACGGCCGCTACTGCTATCTGTCACCGCGCGAAGGCGCCATGCTGGCGGTCGCGGAGAGCTGCCGCAACCTCTCCACCGTCGGCGCCCTGCCTGTAGCCGCTACCAACTGCCTCAACTTCGGGAATCCCGAGCGTCCCGAGATTATGGCCCAATTGGTCGAGGCCATCGAGGGGATGTCCGAAGCCTGCCGCTTCTTCGACACCCCCATCACCGGGGGCAACGTCAGCTTGTATAACGAAACCCTGGGCGAAGGAATTTATCCCACGCCTGTGCTGGGAATTGTCGGCCTCATGAAGACGGCCGCGCCCGCCGGGATCGCCTTTCGCAACCCGGGCCGCGCGGTCATGCTCCTCGGCGGTATTGGTGCCGCCGACGACACTCGCCTGGGCGGCACGCAGTATGCCAAGGTCATCGTGAAGCAGCTTTGGGGTCTGCCGCCCGCGCTCGATCTGGACCTGGAGAAGCGCGTACAGGATGCCATCCGGGACATCGTCAACCAGGACCTGGCCGAATCGGCCCACGACCTCAGCGACGGCGGTCTGGCCGTCACGCTGGCGGAGTGCGCGTTCGGACCCGCCGGCATCGGCGCGCGTCTTGACCTCGATTCGGATCTGCGGCCGGACCTGCTGTTGTTTCACGAAGGCCCGTCCCGCGTGCTGCTCTCCACCGCGCAGCCCGAAAGGGTCGCGGCTCTGGCGGAGCGGCACGGCGTCGCCGCTACTGTGGTCGGCGTTACAATTGAGAGAGAAATCGAGATTCGGCAGAGGGGAAACCGGCTCGGCCGGTGGGATATTGCACAGCTCCAAGCAGCCTTCGATCGAGCCCTGGAAACGCATGTTCGATAAATTCCACGAAGAGTGCGGCGTGGTGGCTATCTACGGCCACCCGGAAGCCGCGAAGATGGCCTATCTCGGTTTGTATTCGCTGCAGCATCGCGGCCAGGAGAGTGCGGGTATCTGCACCAGTGACGGCGAGCAGGTTTACTGCGAGCGGTCCATGGGCCACGTGGCTGATATCTTCACGACCGAAGTCATCAAGCAGCTCCCTGGGGCGCGGGCGATTGGCCACACCCGCTACTCCACCGCCGGCGACACCGTCTTGGGGAACGCCCAGCCGTTTTCGGTGGCCTGTAACAAGGGGCGCATCGCCGTGGCGCACAACGGCAACATCACCAATGCCTCCGAGCTGCGCCAGGAGCTGGAGCGCGGCGGGTCCATCTTCCAGGCATCCAGCGACACCGAAGTGATTCTTCATTTGGTGGCGCGTTCGTCCGAACGGACCCTGGCCGGCGCTCTCCGCGACGCACTGCTGCAACTGGAGGGCGCGTTCTCGCTCGTCTGCCTGGCGCAGGATCGCGTCATTGTGGCGCGCGATCCGCACGGTTTCCGGCCGCTTGCCGTGGGCGAAATGGAAACCTCCGGCGGGGGCAAGTGCTACGTGTTCGCCTCCGAGACGTGCGCCTTCGATTTGATCGGCGCGGTGTATCTGCACGATGTCGATCCTGGCGAGATGGTGGTGGTCGGCCCCGAGGGTCTGACCCGCGAGCGTTTCGCTCCCGAGCAGCCGCGCTCCCAGTGCGTCTTCGAGCATGTCTACTTTGCGCGGCCGGATTCCATCGTCTTCGGACGCGCCGTGCAGGAATCCCGCGAAGAGCTGGGGCGCTTGCTGGCCCGCGAGTGTCCGGCCGATGCGGATCTGGTGGTCCCCGTCCCCGATTCCGGTGTGGCCGCGGCCATTGGATATGCGGCCGAATCGGGGCTCCCATTCCGCCAGGCCCTCATCCGCAACCACTATGTGGGCCGCACGTTCATCGAGCCGTCGCAGGCCATTCGCGATTTCGGTGTCAAGCTGAAACTCAACCCCGTGCGCCATCTGCTGCAGGGCCGGCGCGTGGTCCTGGTCGATGATTCCATCGTGCGCGGCACCACCAGCCGGAAGATCGTCCGCATGGTGCGGCAAGCCGGCGCTCGCGAAGTGCATCTGCGGGTCTCCTGTCCGCCCACGGTCTCGCCGTGTTTTTACGGCGTGGATACCCCGACGCGCGGCGAGCTGATTGCCTCCAACCACTCGGTGGAAGAGATTCGCCGCTTCGTGGAAGCCGATTCGCTCGGCTATCTCTCTCTCTCTTCGCTGCGCAAAGCCGTGGCCGATGACCGCCACGAATACTGCTATGCCTGCTATACCGGCGATTATCCGACCGAACTCGTGAACATCGAGGAATTGATCGCCGCTCGCCAGAAGCGGTACTGAGTTGCCTGAAATTTCTGGCACCAAGAGCGCCGCGTTTCGTGGGGCGGCCCATCGGCTTCTGAGGTCTGCCCGTAATTCGTCCGCCCCCAGCGGAGCAAAATAATGTCGGTCCACCTTGACGGCGAAACCCTCACCATTGCCGATGTCTGCGCCGTGGCCGCCGGCAAGTCGGAAGCTTCCCTTGCTCCAGCCGCTGCCGCCAAAATGCGCCGCTCGCGCGAGCCGGTGGAACGCCTGGCCGCCGGCGATGAACCGATTTACGGCGTCAATACCGGGGTTGGCCTACTGGCGGATGTCCGCATCGCGCGCGAGGAGCTCGATCGCCTCCAGCTCAACGTCGTGCGCTCCCATGCCGTCGGCGTGGGACCGCCTTTGGCCCGCGAAGTGGTCCGCGCCATGATGCTGATCCGCGCCAACGTCCTGGCCAAAGGCCTTTCCGGCATACGCCCGTTGATTGCCGAGCGCCTCTGCGACCTTCTGAATCGTGGCGTGACGCCCGTAATTCCGGAGCAGGGAAGCGTAGGGGCTAGCGGCGACCTTGCGCCTCTCGCTCATATGGCCCTGGTGCTGATCGGCGAGGGCGAAGCGGATTTTGAGGGCGCTGTCGTGGGCGGCGGTGAAGCCCTGGCCCGGGCCGGCATCGTGCCCGTCGAGCTCCATCCCAAGGAAGGTATCAGCCTGATCAACGGCACCCAGGCGATGCTCGCCATCGGCTGCCTGGAACTGCAAGCGGCCGAGGCTCTCGCCGCCGCTGCCGACGTCGTCTCTGCCCTCACCCTGGACGCGCTCCGCGGCACCCCGCGCGCACTCGACCCGCGCATCCACGCCGCGCGGCCGCACTCCGGCCAGATGGAATGCGCGCAACGTTTGCGGCAGTTGTTGGAAGGCAGTGAAATCCGCCAGTCTCACATCACCTGCCGGCGCGTCCAGGACGCTTACTCGCTCCGCTGCGTGCCCCAGGTGCACGGCGCCGTGCTCGATGCACTGGCCGAAGCCCGCCGGGTGTTTTCCGTCGAGCTGAACTCCGCCACCGACAACCCGCTGGTCTTCGGCGACGAGATTCTGTCGGGCGGCAACTTTCACGGTGAGCCTCTCGCCTTTCAACTCGATTTCCTGGCGATCGCGTTATCCGCCCTGGCCGGTATTTCTGAACGCCGCGTCGACCGCCTCGTCAATCCGGCGCTCAACGAAGACCTGACGCCGTTTCTCGCGGGTCGCGCGGGTCTCGAGTCCGGTCTCATGATGGTCCAGGTGACCGCGGCCTGCCTTGTGGCTGAGAACCGGGTTCTGGCGCACCCGGCCTCGACCGGTTCCATCACCACCAGCGGAAACAAAGAAGATTTCGTCAGTATGGGGATGACGTCCGCTCTCAAGCTGCAGCGCATTGTGCGCAACACGCGCGCCGTGCTGGCCATCGAAGCGCTCACCGCGGCGCGGGCCCTCGATGAGCTCGCTCCCCTCAAGACCAGCCCGATTCTGGAAACGGTTCGCGCCCGGATCCGAGCGGTCTCTCCGCCCATCTCCGGCGATCGCCCCTTCCACCGCGATATAACCGCCCTGGAAACGTTGATCGCGGCCAATGGATTTCAGCTGGAGTAGACGGCCACGCTGGTCACGGTCCGGTATCCCATGCGCTCATACAGCGCGTATCCGGCCTTGGTGGATTGCAGGACACTCCGCTCGATGCCCTGTTCGCGGCGGGTCGTCTCCAGGGCGTGCCGCACGATCGCTTCGCCGTAACCTTGTCGCTGGTGCCCTGGCGTCGTAGCCACGTTGTAGACTCCAGCGACTCCGTTCCCAACGACCACGGCGGCCGTGGATACCGCCTCGCTTCCGGCATAGCCCACGTACCCTTGGAAATGGTCCCAGACTCCCGGTGGCTCAAACACCTGCCGGAACCAGGAGAGAGGTACGTTGAAACACACCGAACCGATGGAGCAAAAGGCGTCGCGGGTGGCTGCGCTGCACACCCGCTGCACCTCGAAGTGCGGCAGACGGCGCGTAGGAGGCAGAAGCTGCTCGGTTACCATGCCCGGAAGGTCCACCGAGTGGCGCAGGCCGTGTTTGTCAAATAGCTTTCGGGAGCGCGGGCGCACGCGCGTCTCCAGCCAGTCCTCGCACACCCAATACGCCCATTCCAGGCCACGCTTCTCGAAGTGGAGGGATGCCAGCGCGATTCGCTGCGTCAGCTCTCCGTCCGATGCAACCGGCGCCGACAGGAAGGCCGCGTTGAACATCTGAAACACGACTCCTGCCGACGCGATACTGACGCCACGCAGTTCGCGCACCTCGCCTGTCTCACGGGCCGCCGCCAGCGTCCGGAACGATTCACGCAAGTTGTCCGCGACATGCGAATAGTCCACTGTTCTCCAGTATCGTACAGACCCAAACGCGGCTTCGGCACGCGCCCGCCAAACCGCGATTCCAGATCCCCCGGACCCTTGCGCGCCGCGGGGGATCGTGCGAAGATTCGTTTTCCAACCCGGAACTGGAGGGCCTCATGAATCGAAAACACGTTGCGGTCTGTGGCGCGCTGAGCGCGATCGGCCTCGGATGGATGGCGCTGGCGCAGCCGAATCCTCGCGCGGGCCAGAACAGCGGCCAGGCCCGGCTGTATAACACCGCCAAACAGAAACTGATGGAGGGTAAGCAGATTTTCGGCATCACCGTCAGTTCGCCCGATCCTAATATTTATTGCGCCGTGGCCAATGCCGGCTACGATTTCACCTGGATCGAGATGCAGCACAGCCCCTTGAACTGGGAGGAAGTCGCGCACATGATCTATGCCTGCCGGGGCGCCTCGGCCATGCCGTTCGTGCGCGTCCCCGACGCCACCGAAAGCGACATTCAAAAAGCCACCGATATCGGTGCGATCGGCATCATCGTGCCCACCGTGGATACCGTCGAGAAGGCCGAGGCCGCGGTGAAGTGGTCCCGCTATCCTCCGCAGGGCCGGCGCAGTCAAGGCAGCGGCCAGTACGGCCAGCTCTGGGGAAACGACTATCGACGCACCGCCAATGACAATATGTTCGTCGGGATCATGATCGAAACTCCCATTGGCGTGGACAACGTAGAAAAGATCGCCTCGGTTCCCGGGATCGATATGATTTTCGCCGCCAGCACCGATCTCGGCAATTTTTCCGGCCATCGCCAGGGCGATCCCGAGTACGAAGCTATGGTGAAGAGAATCCACGATGTGGTGCTGGCCCACGGCGTCAAGCTGGGCGGTCCCCAGGCCTGGAAGGACAAGCCCGGCTTCACCTTCTTCCAGGCGCCGGGCGAGACCGCGCTGCTGCGGCTCGGCGCTCAAGTCAACCTGGGAATCGCGCCCGCTCCGGGCGGACGCGCTCCGGCGCGGCCCGGCGTTGCGCCCATTGAGGGAACCGAGAAATAGGGCTCTGGGCTACCCGCGCCCCGCGGCCTTGGTGCCGGGCGCTTTGGGGGCCGGCCCGCCCTCAGGTTTCTCGTCGTCCGCCTCCGGTTTCACCAGGTGCTGCACGATCAGCGTAATCCGCCGGTTGGACGCGTCTTCCGGATCGGCCGGTTTGCGCAGTCGCTGGTCCGCGTAACCGCGTACTTGCGTCACCTGTTGCAGGCCCAGCCCGTTTTCCTGCATCAGCCGCCTCGCGGAATTGGCCCGGTCCGCCGAAAGCTCCCAGTTTCCATAACTGCCGGCGCCTACGTACGGCTTGGCGTCCGTGTGGCCCTCGATGGCTACCTTGTTCGGAAGGCCTCCCAGTTCCTGCGCCAGCTTGATGAGAATCTCTTCTCCATCCCCCGTGGGTTTTGCCACTCCCTTTTCGAAGAAGGTGCCGTTTTTTCCCTCCAGCAATTCGATCCGCAGCCCCTCCGAGGTCACTGTCATTTCAATGTGGTCTTTGAGCTTCTCAAAATGGATCGTCTGTTGGATGGCCTTCTGCAGCTGCTCCTTGAGATGCTTCATGTTGTCTTTGGTCACGGCGAAGTTCTCCGCCGCGCCCGCCAGATTCGTGCCCACCTTCTTTGAGGTGCCCGTCGGATCCTTGAAATAGCCGCCCACTGCCTCCTGAATTTGCTTGGAACTGTTCATCAGCCACAACACGATAAACAACGCCATCATGGCTGTGACAAAGTCGGCGTAAGCCACCTTCCAGGCTCCACCGTGATGGCCGCCGTGCGAAACCTTCCGCTTGATGATGATCGGCTGCTTATCGGCCATGGCAGAGTGGCGCCGCCATCAGGCGGCGGCCTCGGCCGGCGGGGCCTGCGGGGCCCGGTTGCGGCAGGTTGACTCTACCTCCTGGAATTTCGGCCGGACGTGTCCCGGGATCGCGCGCCGCCCCACCTCCACCGCCAGAATCGGAGGAATCCCTTTGTTGAAGGCCGACATCGCTACCCGCAGCACTTGCAGGTAGGCCCGCTCCGCGTCCGCCTCCTTCCCCATGCTCGCCGCCAGCGGCCCCACTAACCCGTAGCACAGCAGAATGCCCAGAAACGTTCCCACCAGTGCCGCTGCCACCTTCTCGCCGATCTGCTCCGGCGGGCCGCCCAACGCCCCCATGGTAATCACCACCCCCAGTACCGCCGCCACGATTCCCAAGCCCGGCAGAGAATCGGCCGTGGTCGTCAACGCGCTCACCGGCTCCGTCGCGTCATGGTGGTGCACGTCCAGATCCGATTCCAGCATCTGATCCAGATCGAACGGTTCCATTCCCCCCACCATCATCGTCCGAAACGTGTCGCAGATAAACGCGCACACGTGGTGGTCCTTCAGGATGGCCGGATGCGCCGTGAACGTCTTCCCTTTTTCGGGGTTGTCCACCTCCGCCTCCAGCGACGCGAGCCCCCCGCGCCGCGCCTGATCGAACAATTCGTACAGCATCTTGAGCGATTCCAGATACCGCGCCTGCGTGAACCGCGAGGTTCCGAAAGCTCCAATAATTCCCTTCAGAATCTCTTTGAGGATGTGCAGTGGATTGGCAATCAGCACCGTGCCTGCGGCCGCTCCTGCGATGATCAACAGTTCGGCCGGCTGCAGCAGTACCCCCAGGTGTCCCTTTTCCATCAGGTACCCGCCGACCACCGCGCCGAACACCACCACAATGCCGATGATTGCGAACATAGTGACTCTATCGTTCCCTCAAGAGATCGTCAGGCCGCCGGATTCGCGACTCGCCTGCAGTGCCCGATCGGCCCGGTCGAGCAGCGATTCGACCGTGTCCTCGGCCCGCGCCGCGGTTCCGCCTGCCGATACCGGGACCGAGAGACGGTCCCCCCACCATGAAATCGTCGCCGCATTGCCCACCTGCCGCAACCGCTCAGCCACCTTGACCAGCATCACCGGCGGGCAGTCCACCAGAACCGCCACAAACCGGTCCTCATCCCACTGCCCAATCAGATCCTGCTTCGGCAGGTTTCGCGACAGCGATTCGGCCACGGTTTGCAGGATGCGCTCCGCCGCCGGGCCTCCGTGCGACTTCCGGAACGCCGCGAAGTCGTCGAGAGCCAGGCTCAATACCCCGAACGGGGTATGCTGTTCCGCGAACGTCGCCACACACTTCTCCAGAAACGCGCGCACTCCCGCCGCATCCGAGACCCCGGTCAGCCCGTAGGGCCGGTGGGGGCCGCCGCTCGACGGAGCCGCCGCCGCGGCTTCCGCCGCCTTGTGCCCGTCGTCAAAACTCTCCACCGCCCCGATGATTGACCCGTGTTCGTTACGGATCGCCGCCACCCGCATGTGCACCGGCACGTGGCGGCCGTTCTTATGGCACAAGTAAAGGTTGGCCTCCCGCGCCCGGCCGTCTTTCAGAGTCTCATGCAGCGGACAGCCCAATTCGCACAGATTCACGTAGTTCTGGTCGCAATGCTTCAGCGGTGCCTCCGGGCAGCACCGCCCAATCACATCCTGCCGCAAGTGGCCGCTGATCCGCTCCGCCCCGTCGTTCCAAAACAGAATCTTGCGGTCCAGATTCACCACGTAGATCCCGTTCGGCAGGCTCTCCAGAATGTCCCGGTATTGGCTCGGCTGCAACTCTTCCGACATAACTCCGCCGTGTGTCTTATCGGACGCGCCGGAGGAATTGTGTAGCGGTGCGTTTTACAGCAACTGGCAGGCTTCTTCGAAATCCAGCCGCGCGTGCCGGCCGAGCAGCTTTGCCGGCTCCCCGTAGCCCAGATTGCACAAGAAATTGGACTTCACGGTGCCGCCCGGAAAGAATTCCGCATCCACTTTGGCGTTGTCGAAACCCGACATGGGCCCGCAATCCAGTCCCACCGCCCGCGCCGCCAGCAGGAAATACCCGCCCTGCAGTGTCGCGTTCCGAAACGCCGTCACCTCGGCCGCCGCCGCCGAGCTGGCGAACCGCTCCCGCATCGCCGGATTGTGCGGAAACAGTTTGGGGAGCTGGTCGTAAAATCTCAAGTCATACGCCACAATCGCCGTCACCGGCGCCTGCCGCGTCTGCTCCACATTTCCCGGCGCCAGCGCCGGCATCAGCCGCTGCTTGGCCTCCGCCGTCCGCAGAAACACCAGGCGCGCCGGACTCGTGTTGGCGCTCGTCGGTCCCCACTTCATCAGGTCATACAGCCCGCGCAACAGCTCGTCGCTCACCGGCCGGTTTTGCCAGGCATGGTGCGTGCGCGCGGTGCGGAACAGAAGGTCCTGGGCGTCGTCGCTCAATGGATAGCTCATGGTATCCTACCATCTTATAAGCAAGGTTTCTCTTGCGAAGGAGCTCCCCGTGACGAAACGCCGACTACTGGCTTCCCTGGGCGCCGCCCTTGGGTGGATGCCCTTCGCGGCTTCGGTTCCGTCCGCCGCCCAGCCCCAAGCCAAGGCCCCGAAATCTCTCCGCCTCTACGTGTTCGATTGCGGCTCCATCAAAGGCCTCGATCCAGCCATTTTCCATTTCAAGAAAGAAGACCTCGCCGGCGTCGACTTTATCGTGCCCTGCTACTTGATTGCACACCCCAAGGGAACTCTTCTCTGGGACGTCGGCGTCATCCCCGATAGCGCCTTCCAGCCCGATGGCGCACCGGTCACGCAAGGCATCTCTACCGTCACCCGGACCCTGAAGTCTCAGCTGGCCGCCATCGGCTACACCCCGGCCGACATCACCTACCTGGCCCACTCCCACTACCACTCCGACCACACCGCCAATTCCAACGACTTCGCCGGCGCCACCTGGCTTGTCCAGCAGGCCGAGCGCGACGCCATGTTCGCCGAAAAGCCGGCCGGCATCATTCAGCAGGCTTCTTTCAGCGCCCTCAGGAACAGCAAGACCGTGCTCCTGCACGGCGAGGACTTCGACGTCTTCGGCGATGGCAGCGTCATCATCAAGTCCGCCCCCGGCCACACTCCCGGCCATCAGGTGCTGTTTCTGAAGTTGAAGAAGACCGGCCCGCTGCTGGTGGCGGGCGACCTCTATCATTACCCCGAAGAGCGCTTCACCGACAAGACTCCAACCTTTGAATTCAACCATGACCAATCGCTCGCCAGCCGGGCCGCCATGGAAGCCTTCTTGAAAAAATCCGGCGCGCAGCTCTGGATCGAGCATGACCGCGCCACGTTCCTGAAACTCAAAAAGGCGCCTGCCTATTACGAGTAGGGCCCGGCTTGTGGGGCAGGTGGTTCGCCCGCCCAGCCCATGGTCAGGAACTTCGCGAGTCTTTCAGCCCCGCACGTGAAGGCGCGGGCGCATCCCGCGATCACCCTCCCGGTTGCCGGTCGCACTGAGGCCTTTCCCCCATCCCAGAAAACTGGCCGTCGTGGAGTTCGTGGCGCGCAACTGCGCGGCCTTTCAAACCATTCTCAATGACAAAACCATTACCGTCTTTGAGAAGGGCCGTTCGGCCAGGGCTGATATCGAAGCCGCCCTGAAGCTGCAGCGCAAGGATTTCGATCTCGATAAGTTCGGGATGGTGATGCCATGACGGCCGGGCGCGTCGCTGCAATCGTCCTACTGGCTGCGCCCGTCTGGGCGAGCCCAAACTACTACTTGTCCGATAATCTCACTTCCCTCGACAACTCGAAATGGACGGCTGCCGGAGCGCTGGCGCCGGCCAGCGCCGGACTCGCTGCGCCCGACGCCAATTGGGGGCGCTCTGATTTCTCGCGTGCCCGTTCCCGACGGCAGCGGCGAAGCCGAAGTGCGCGTTTCTCTCCGCCTGGCCGCGTCTGGCGGCTCGTACACCGAGTTCCTGCAAGCCAGTCAGGACGCCCGCTCGAGCGGCCCAGGCTCGGGTACCTACCTGGCCTTCGAGATGCAAAACCCGGAATTTGACGCTCATGGTCATTGCAACGCGGACTTTGTGGTCCTGCAGAGCGTGCACGGCGCCGCTACTCTCCTCGCCAGTTTTCAGCACGCCTGCCGCGACGGGAAAAGAGATGTGGCCGGCTCTGTTGTGCCACGAGTAGCGGGCGCTGGAGCGCAAGCTGGAGAAGGGGAAACTCCAGCCTGAAATTATGCCGCTTGGTCGTGATGGGCATTTCGTCCTGGACGAGCGAGAGAAATACTTTCGGGACCATCCCGACGAATTGCGCACGATGGCGCAACTGGACTAGGTTTTCGGTGGGCCGTAAGGATGTACGCGGTTGAGCCTGCCGAATGTAGGAGGCACGAATGCGTGCTAAGTGGTGCTCAACGTTGTTGTTGCTTTGTATACTCATACTCGAAGGATCACCGATGTATGGACAACCGAAACCGGTAATCACCGTGCAACCGTCGCCACTCTCGTGGCTGCGCGTTACACCGGGCGACGACTCAGCGCAGTTTAGCAGGCTGCTGAAATTCTCTCCGAAACAAGTGACCTGAAGGATGTTGCGGACGTCCTATCTGCATGCGCGGCGAAGACATCCAACAAGACGAACTGTTCAGCTACGGATCACTGGAGGAGCGGGTGCCGGAGGATC
>JAIQFS010000025.1 GCA_020073145.1 Terriglobia bacterium | reverse complement strand
GCCCCGGCGCTTCAGCCTGCTCGCTGGCATAGAACAACTCTTCCTGCTTCTGTCTGGCTCGCTTCGTTCCCATCGCCATGCCTGATTCTACGGCGAAACATTCCACCAAGGAAGTGTTTTTAGACACGGGCTGCTAGGGCCCGACCTTGGTGGCTTTGCCTTCTACGATGGTTGTGTATCCGCCCTTTCCGTCGGCCATTTCATACTTGCTGGTGTACTCAGTGGGCGATAATATCGTGACTGTGGTCCTTCCTTTGATGGATAGGCCCGCATACTTGTCTTCCACCATCCACGTCCAGGTATTTCCGTTAACCGTTCCTGTGCCGACACCGACCATTCCGACACTGTTGGCGTAGTAGGATGTGTAGACCTTTGCATGGCTGTCGTAACCGATGATGGCGAGCCTCGTCCCTGATGGGCCTTCATTGCGGCTTTCGACATAAAATCCCCCCAGCCCTAAGGTAGCCGTTTCGGTGCTGACAGTCTTGCCGGCAGGCACAAACGCGTTGGCCTTAATCTCGCCTTCCACAGTCCATTTGCCAAGGAAGTACTCCAATTTCTTGTGTTCGGGACCAGGCGTGGGTGGCGCTGGGGGAGCCTGTGCGAGCAATAGTGATGTGAATCCGCAGATCAGAATGACGGCGGCCGGCGATCGTGTGCTCATTTCGTGAGAATCCTCCTCAACGTAGGCACAGTAGCAGCCGGGCCGTGACGCGTCCCGAAGGATTTGTTAAGATTGGCCGAAACCGTAATGGCGAGCCGGGGAGTCTTTCATTTCGACGAGTTCGCGCTGGACGTGGGAGAGCGGCGGCTGCTGCGCGGCACCGAAGCCGTTCGCTTGTCACCGAAGGCCTACGATGTGCTGGTTTTGTTGGTGCGGCAGTCGGGGCGGTTGGTCACGAAGGACGAATTGCTGGCGCATGTTTGGCCCGAGTCGTTTGTCGAAGAAGGCATTCTCAATGTTCACGTGGCAGCACTGCGCAAGGCGCTCGGCGACGACACGCGGCCTCCGGCCTACATCGAAACCGTCGTGCGGTCCGGGTATCGCTTCAAAGCTGCAGTCCGGTTTGACTCGGCCGACGAGAAGCCATTCACACCGAGCGCCATAACGCGACCCGTCGAACTCTACGAGCTGGTCGGCCGCGGCCGGGCTCATCTGTTGTCAGGCTCGTACTTCGAGCTGCCTGCCGCCGTGGACGCCTTTCGTTCCGCGATCGAGATCGATCCGACCTATGCACCGGCGCACGCGGGCTTGGCGCGCGCACGGTGCCAGCAAGCAGCGTTTCGCGCGGTGCCGTACCAAGAAGCGTTCGCAGAAGCGAAAGCGTCTGCCTTGCGCGCGCTGGCGATGGACAGCGGCTCGGCGGACGCGCAAGTTGCCCTTGGCACGATCCTTTTTCTCAGCGAGTGGGACTGGACGGCGGCGGAGCGCAGCCTGCAACGTGCGCTCGAAATCAATCCGGATCACACCGAGGCGCTCCTGCAGTATGGGTCGCTCCAGGAAGCGCTCGGGCGGCTCGACGACGGGCTGCGTTGCAAGCAACAGGCGCTCGCACGCGATCCGCAGTCGGCCGGCGTTCTGGTGCAGATCGCCATCTCGTATTGGCATCAACGGAAGTACGACGACACGCTGGTCTGGGCTCGGCGGGCGCTGGAGGTAAACCCGAAGCATCTGCTGGCGTCCCAGTTCATTAACCACGTCTATGTGCAGATCGGGGACATCGATGGTTTCGCGGCCTGGACCGTCAGCCAGGTCAGTCGGGCCCTCGCGTGGGGCTTTCCCGAAGAGAAGGTGGCGGCAATGAAGCAGGTCATCGCGGACATGCAGCAGGTGTACGCGACGGCCGGCCTCTCGGGGGTGAGAAGATTCTTCGTCGATCAGATCACGAACCCGCAAATGGACTTCGACATTTTGCTGAAGATGGCATACTTCCGCGCCGTTCTGTATGGGGCGGCAGGCCGGCTCGATGAAGCGTTCGACTGCCTGAATCAGGCCATCGCGCAAAGAGACCCGGCACTCGTTCACCTGGCGGTCGCACCGAGTTGGGACAGCATGCGCGGTGACCCGCGGTTCGCGGAATGTCTGCGATCGATGGCGCTCCCTTCGGTCGTGCACTCCAACATCGGCAACGTGTAGCGTAACCCTGGGGTTCTCAACTTCCGCACCATCAAGCACCCGCGACTCGCCCGTCACCGCGGCCGGGGTCAACCGGAACAATCTGATTTCGGCAAATCTTAACAAAACCTTAGGGATCCTCCCGAGGTCGGCACACTAATATGGCGTACGCATGGGAGGAAGCCTAACGACCGGCAAGAGGGAGAGAAGGGCTCGCCTCCGTGTGCTTCTCGTGTGCGCGGCGGTTGCATCTGCCGCATGCGGGTCGAAGGGAACCGTTCAGGACGGAAGCAGGGCCGCTGCCCGCGCGCAGGATCAGGCCGCGATCCAGAAGCTGCACGAGCAGGATGTCGCCGCAACGTTGGCGGGAAACCCGGCGGCGATCGCTGCGCTCTGGACCGATGACATCGTGCTGATCGAGTTCGGCCAGCCTCGCCAGGTCGGTAAGCAGGCGATCCTCTCCGCCCGGCAACGCCGCCTCGCGGCCTTGCCCGGATTTTCACCCGGTCAGCTACTCACGGAATATCGAGAATCTCACCATCGAGGACGGATGGGCGGTGGAGTCGAGCGTGGTCACCGGGAGCTTCATCGTGAAAACGGGAGCCGGAGACGCACATCCGGTCGAAGCTGCTGAGCGTTCTGAAAAAACAGGCTGACGGGAGCTGGAAAGTGGCGATCGGAATCTCGAGCCCGGACAATACTCCGTGATCGCCCTGGGCAGACTGTTTCGCAAACCTTCCGGTTCACTGGGTGAACAGTTCGGTTCCTCCTCACCGTGGAACCGGCGGTCATCGGCAAGTCTTATAAGGGTTACTGGTGCTTTGCTCGATCAAACGCGTTTGGCCGCCGAAGTGCACTGGCAGTCCGCGCCGTGAAATGAGTGCGATGAAAAATTGTTAAGAAGAGGAGAAGATCATGCGAGTTATTCAACGAATTGCCGCTTTCTCACTGGGGATCACGTTTGCTCTGGCTTTGACCGCTTCCGACAAGGCTGGTCGTCTGAGCGGATCGGTCCTCGACGTGGATAAAAACGGTTCCCAAATCACGATTCAGCAGGGAACCGCCCACCGGGTAGTCCTTTTCAACGCCGCCACCCAGTTCACTGCCGGGTCTTCTGCGAACTCGAAGACCGCCGATCCCGCCACCGTCGACCAAGTGAAGCCGGGCAACTATCTTACGTGCCAAGGAACATGGAGCGGCGTGAAACTGGCGGCCAGTGCCTGCAGGGTTCGTCCGTCTAAGAAGCCTTGATTGCCGGTTGGCGCAGATCGCCGGAACACAGGATCGAGTGACTACGTCGATTGATTAAATGAAAGGTAGCGGGAGAACCATCATGCACATTGTTCGTCGATGCGGGCGTCCGGTAAGCCTCGGTTTGTGGGCCTTTCTCCTGCTGCACGCTCCATGGAGTCTCAGAGCCGGTGATGCGCCAGGTTTGACCATCGATCAAAAGGAAGAGTTTCTGCGGAGCGCCAAGATTATTGCCGAAACACCCGCCAAGAAAGGAGTGACCGATACTCGTCGCGTGACTCTCAGCGACGGAAAAATCACCCATGACGCCAACGTCCAGCGGGTCGATGAGCACAAAGATTTCTTCGAAGGCGAGGATGGCACCAAAGAACTGAACTTCAAAGATACTTACAAGTTCAATGTTGCCGCATGGAAATTGGCCCGTTTGCTGGGAATCGATGACATGATGCCCCCTTATGTCGAGCGGAAATATGCAGGACAAGCCGCCTCGTTCAGTTGGTATGTCGATAACGACAAAATGGACGAGGCGGAAAGGCTCAAGAAGAAGCTGACCGCTCCGAATGCCGAGCAGTGGAATCAGGAAATGTACGTCGTGCGCGTCTTCGATCAGTTAATCTTCAATATCGACCGCAATCCCGGGAATCTCAGAATCGATACGAGCTGGCACATCTGGATGATCGACCATTCGCGGTCGTTCCGGACCCGGCATGATCTTCGCGCTCCCCAGAACCTGGTCCAGTGCGACCGGACACTTCTGGTGAAGATGAAGGGGCTCGATCAAGCCAGCCTTGAAAAGGAGCTCATGCCTTACCTCAACAAAGAGGAGATCAAGGGCCTGCTTGCCCGGCGCGACCGGATCGTCAGACTTTTTGAGGAAAAAGGTGAGAGCGCTCTGTACGACCGGCCCCCCCGTTTTTGAAGAAGCGGGACCTACCCGCAGCAGTTTTCGTTGCGATCAGGCTGAAGACGGATGGAGAGCCTATTCAAGAAGCCGACGGCCTCGACTTGGCCCGAGCCAAGACTCGGTGGCCTTTCAAGTGGACCAAAATGCCCCTGGGCGCCCTCCTGACGCACATGACCACTCACGATCGCCGCCACCTCTGGCAAGCCGAACAAGTCCGCAACGACTCCTATTTCCCCAAAGGCTGAACACTGCTAGCCCCGCTGCCTATGCGTAATTACTGAAGATGTGATGTTCCAGCTCCCCTTGCGTCACTCCATCCACCTCCACCACCTTCATCCGGCCCGTCAGGCCCTTGACGATCCGCACGCTCGACCGCGGGACGCCAGAAAGTGCAGCGAAGAAGCGCACGCACTCCTCGTTAGCTTTGCCATCGACGGGCGGCGCGGCCAGATCCAGCTTGTACGCGTCACCGAGGCGGCCGGTCAGGGCCGTGCGCTTGGCCCGCGGATGCACTTTTACCGTGACACGCGCCATTGGATTTCGGCCCGCAGGTTGGCGACGCCGGCGGCCACGCGGCGGTCCACCACGTCGAAGGCGATGACGTCGTCCAGCCAATCGTGGCTGGTGCCATCGGCGTTTTGGGTCGCCACCGTCAGCGTGTAGGACTGCGGAGTCAGCCAGCACTCGAGGCGGAAATCGACTTCCAGGTCGTCGCCGGGCTGAAAGTCGCCGAGAGAGATCTGTTCGAGGCGCGTGTTGGTGCCGTAGACTTCCATGCCGATGCGCGTGCGGATCAGGATGCCCACCATGGGGTCGGCCTTGGCGGCGTGAAAGCGCGAGCGCACCCGCACCGTGACGCACTCGCCGCTGGCCACCGCGCTGACCGGCTCACCGTGCGCGTTGAGAATCTGAATGGCCTGCACTTCGCTCGATCCATCGCCGTGCCGGAAGCTGGCTTGCACGCGGTCGTCTTTTCGGAATTGCGGCGCCTGCTTTTCCAGCACCAGGCCGATGTAGCGGTTGATCACGTCGTGCGGAAGGCCCTGGGCTTCGATGCGCCCATGCAGCAGCAGGATGGCCCGGTCGGAGAGCTGCTTCACCAGGCCCAGGTCGTGCGAGACGAACAGCACCGTGATCTTGCGCTCGCGCAGTTCCTGAAATTTGCGCACGCAGCGGTTGGCGAAGACCGCGTCGCCTACGGCCAGCGCTTCATCCACAATCAGGATTTCGGGGTCCACGTGGATTGCCGTGGAGAAGGCGAGCCGCACGTACATGCCGCTGGAGTACTCCTTCACCGGCCGCTCGATAAATTCGCCGATCTCGGCAAAGGCTTCGATGGAGGGCATGGCCTTCCCAATCTCGGCGCGGCTGAGCCCCATGATCTCGCCGTTCAGGTAGACGTTCTCGCGGCCCGTGAATTCCGGATTGAATCCCGCGCCTAATTCCAGCAGCGCGGCAATCCGCCCGCGCGTGACCACGCGCCCCGCGGTCGGCTGCAGGATTCCGCTCACTAACTGCAGCAGGGTGCTTTTGCCGCAGCCGTTCGGCCCCACGACGCCTAGGGTCTCGCCTTTCTCGAGCTGGAAACTGACGTCTTGGAGCGCCCAGAAATCGGTATGGCGGGGCGGGCTGCCGGGAACCAGCTCGCGCAGCCGGTCCGCCGGGCGGCGGTACAAGCGGTACAGCTTGGAAACGTTCTGTACGAGGACCAAATTAGATTCTATGCGTTTCCGCTACTCATCCCGCAACGCCACCGCCGGATCGATGCGCGTGGCCCGATGGGCCGGCCCCCAACACGCCAGGATGGCCACCAGGATCAGGATGGAAGGCACCAGCACGAAGGTCAGACTGTCGCGCGCGCTGGTGACGAACAGCAGGCTTTGGACGGCCCGGGTAGCTCCCAGCGCGATGAGCAGCCCGGCCACCACGCCCACCGTGACTAACGCCAGACCCTGCCGCAGCACCAGCACCTGCACGTCGGCCGCGGTCGCGCCCAACGCCATGCGGACGCCGATCTCCCGGATTCGCTGGTTCACCGAATACGAGATCACGCCATAGACCCCCAGCGTGGCCAGCACCAGCGCGAGGATCCCGAAGACCGTGAGCAGCCCCGCCGACAGCCGCGGCGCCCACAGCGATGCCCGGATCACCGTGCGCACGCTGCGCGATTCCAGCAGCAGGTTGGGATCGAGCACCTGCACCTCGCGCCGCACGCCGGCTAACGCGGCGTCGGGATCGCCGCTGGCGCGGAAGACCAGGGTCGCCGCGCTGCCATAATCCTGGAGCAGGGATGTGTAGAACAGGGCCTGCGGCGGCTCGGCCAGCGCCAGATAGTTGGCATTGCGCGCCACCCCGATGACTTCGAGCGGCGCATTGTCGCCGTAGAAGCGGAACCGCTTGCCGATGGGATTCTGATCCGGCCAGTAGCGCGCGGCGGCCGCTTCGTTCACCACCGCCACGTGCGGCGTGTTCTGCGTATCGAGCGAACTGAAGTCCCGGCCGCGCAGCAGGGCAATGCCGGTGGTCCGAAAGTAATTCGGAGACACCGGGCTGGTCAGCGCAAACCGGCGCTGGTCGGTGGCCGAGTCGCCGTCCAGCAGCACGGTGCGCGTGAAGGTGACGCGGAACAAGGTGTCGCGCGACAGCGCCGCGGACTGCACGCCGGGCAGGGCAGAGACTCGCTCCACCACCTGCCGCTGGAATTCGCGTCCGCGGTCTGGGCTGTAACTCCGATCGCTCACGTTGAACGAGACCATTCCCAAATGGCCGGCGTCGAAGCCCGGATCGATGCGCTCGGCATTGCTCAAACTGCGGATGAACAATCCCGAGCCGATCAGGGCCACCACGCACAAGGCGACTTCCGAGGCCACCAGCAGGGAGCGCGGATGGCGTCCGCCGAACCCGGAGACCGGCCGGCTGGAGCGCTCTTTGAGATCGGCGGCCAGATCGGGATTGGTCGCCCGGAGCGCCGGAACCAGCCCGAATAAAATCCCGGTCAGTACGGAAAGCGCGAGCGTAAAGGCCAGCACGCGCGTGTCCAGACGAACATGGAAGACCGCCGAGCTGAGCCACGGCGGCCGCAGCGCCCACAGCACCGCGCTGGCCCAGCGCGCCAGCAGGATCCCGAGCACCCCGCCCGCCAGCGCCAGCACGGTGCTCTCCGCCAGAAGTTGCCGAATGAGACGCCACCGGCTGGCTCCGAGCGCCACGCGCACCGCGATCTCTTTGTTGCGGCTGGCCGCGCGAGCCAGCAGCAAATTGGCGACGTTGGCGCACGCGATCAGCAGGATCAACCCCGCCACCACCATCAACACCGCGCCTGAGTCGGTCATGATGGTGCGGGTGGCGTGGCCGATCCCGGCCTCGGTCAGCGGGATGAGTTTCACGCGCCGGCCCTCGTTGTCGCGCGGGTATTGCCGCGCCAGTTGCGCTGCCAGGCTCTGCATTTCCGATTCCGCCCGTTGCGGGCTCACGCCCGCTTGCAGCCGCCCCGCCACCGAAAAAAACAGACCGCGGCGCTGATTCACCCACGTGGCGTTGGGATACAGTTGGCGGTACATCATCATGGGCACCCACACGTCGGCCGGCCCCAACTGGTTCAATCCCTGAAATCCAGCCGGCGCCACTCCCACGATTTGAAACTGGTGGCCGTTGACCCCCACCGTGCGCCCGGTGACCTGCGAATCCCCGGCGAACTGCCGCATCCATAACGCGTGGCTGATCACCGCCACCGGGTGCGCATCCGGAACCGTGTCTTCCTCCGGCACAAAGGCGCGCCCCACCGCCGGCGTCACTCCCAGAGTCTGAAAGTAGTTTCCGGAGACAATCTGAAAGACCAGAGGCTGCGGGTCGCCGCGGCCCGTCAGCGTGCCCACGATGGAGGCATACAGGAGCAGGGAAGAGAAAGATTGGTTGTGATCCCGGTAATCCTCATAGTTGGGATACGAGCAACCGAGGTAACCCGGCACGCGCGGATCGAGCGTCACCACGCTGACCAGCGTGGCCGGTTCCGCGACGGGTATCGGCTGCAGAAAGATGGCGTTGAGGAAGGTAAAGATGGTGGTGTTCGCGCCGATGCCCAGCGCCAAGGACAGGATGGCGACAGCAGCGAACCCACGGTTCTTGGCCAGCGTCCACAGACCGTGGCGGAGATCCTCGATCAGCCCATTCATGCTGCGAAAAGCGTCACTGCCGTACTATAGCACCGGGAGTCCGGCGGCTCATGGCAGACTCATTTAGACCCCCATGGCGGTTTGAGCCGGTTGCTGCAACGCGGCCGCAGGTGGTGGTTTTCGGCCACCCCCGAAGCCCCGATCTGCCGGTAAGTGATTGTGAATCCAAGGAATTGCTTTGGCCCCTGCCTTGCCTTGGGGAGGTTGGGAATTGATCATGCGACGCGGATCGAAATCTCGTTGGTGGAACTGGATGGGCGCGGTGATTCTGGCCGGCCTGGCGGTTCCGGGGCGTGCCCAGGACCCCGATGATTTGAGACGCGGCGTCGCCCGCGTCAGCCTTCTCAACGGGGAGGTCTCCATCCAACGCGGCGATTCCGGAGACTGGGAAGCGGCTTCCCTCAACGCGCCGCTGGTGACCAACGACCATCTTTCGACCGGGTCCAACGCGCGCACCGAAGTGCAGTTCGATAGCGCCAACCTGGTCCGCATCGGAGGCAACTCCGACGTCTCCATGACTCAGTTGGAATCGGCCCGCTACCAGATGGCGGTGGCGCACGGAACCGTAACGTTCCGCGTTCTTAGGAGTTCCGGTATCGATGTGGAAGTGGATACTCCCAGTGTCTCGGTACGGCCTTTGAAAGAAGGAGCTTATCGAATCACCGTCGACGATTCCGGGGAAACGCAAGTGACGGCGCGGAGCGGGGAAGTGGAAGTGTTCACGCCACAGGGGTCGCAATGGGTGCGATCGGGTCAAACTCTGTTAGCGCGCGGTTCCGCAACCGACCCTGAGTTTCAGATGGTTCGCGCTTCCGCGTATGACGAGTGGGATCGCTGGAATGACAGCCGCGATCAATTCCTGACGCGCTCCGTAAGCGCGCAGTACGTGGGCCCCGGAGTGTACGGGGTTGAGGATCTGGATCCCTACGGAAGCTGGGTGGACGTGCCGGGCTATGGCAATGTATGGCGTCCGCTGGTGGTAGCCGATTGGGCTCCCTATCGGCAAGGCCGCTGGGTGTGGGAAGACTGGTATGGGTGGACGTGGGTCAGCTACGAACCTTGGGGCTGGGCGCCGTATCATTATGGCCGCTGGTTCTATGAGCCGGCCTTCGGGTGGTGCTGGTATCCGGGTGCGATCGGCGCGCGGCATTATTGGGCGCCGGGCCTGGTGGCCTTCTTCGGGTTTGGCAGCGGTGGCGGCGTCGGCTTCGGATTCGGCAATGTCGGATGGGTGCCGCTGGCCCCCTACGAGGTGCTGCATCCCTGGTGGGGCCGAGGCTATTATGGCGGCCCTGGATACGTCAACCGATCCATTCAGATTACGAACATAAACATCACAAATACCTACCGAAATGCGCGTCTCGGAGGCGGCGTCACGGCGGTGACGGACAATGATTTCCGCGCCGGCCGGTTCCACGACTTTGTGCGCGTCTCTCCGGACCAGATCCGGCAGGCGGGCATCGTGCGCGGGCAGATGCCGATCGGGCCCAGCGCCTCGAATTTGCATTTTTCCGACCGCCCGGCGGCATATGTGCCGCGCTCCGCCGCGAATCCGAAGTTCTTTACGCGCCGGCAGCCCAATCCCGCGCCCAGCGTTCCGTTTTCCCAGCAGCGGCGCGCCTTCGAGCAGTCCGCGGGCGCCAACCGCGGCCGCTTCGGCGAGGTGAGCGGCCAGGGACTGGTGTCGAGTCCGCAGGCCCCGGTGTCGCGGACCGACACTTCCGGCGGGCAGCGGTTGGCCGAGGAGCGCAGCAACACGCTGGCCCCGCGCTCGGAGGCAGCCGCGCCTCCCGCCAACCGCGGGTGGAACCGGTTCGGCGATCCGGCCGGAGCGCCGCGGCCGCAGGTGACGCAACCACGGTCCGAAAGCGGGAACGCACCGCCACCACAGGGCCGCAGCCAGGAACGGGGATTCAGCGCGCCCAGCCGATCCCCGGCCGTGCAGCCCGCGGGTCCCGCGTATCGCGAGAGGCCCGCGGGAGGCGGAGGCGGCAGCGCCCCGCCGCGTTCCCGCGAGAGCAGCCCCCCGAGCAGCGGCAATTCGCGCGGCAACAGCGGCAATGGCAACAATGGCGGCAACCACGGAGGCAACCGCCGCTAGAGCGCACCGATTCAGTTTCTTCCCGTAGGCCCGGCCCCAATTTCAGCGTTGGGACCGGGCCCCTTTTTTGGGACGCCGCGCCCAACGCGACAGCGGAGCTCACCGCTTCACCCCCTCAGCACGGCGCCACTCCCCGTGTGCCATAATGACCCGACATGCCCGGAAACTCTAGGAGCAGCCGCTGGTTCTTTGTTGGCATGGCTTCCGTCCTGCTCCTGATCGTCGCCGTTGGCTTTGCCCGGTCGTTTTATCTCAGGAGCATTTGGAATGCCGGACACGCTGGCCCGCACCTGCCGGCATACATTGTCCTGCATGGCATCGCCTTGACCCTATGGTTTCTGCTCTTCCTTGGGCAGACCTTGCTCGTCGCGTCCGGGCGTGTTCGCGTTCATTAAGTAGCTCTACCTGGTTTACCTACCCGGGCCAACGCATTCTCCCTTTTCCGTCTGAACCGGAACAGTTTGGCTTGTCACCAACCTCGTCGGAGACGATCCCTCGGGGTTACCGAACCGAGGCGAGCTGAAGTGATACTGGCTCAGTTCCAAACTGACCCACCGCCTTCAAAGTTTACATAATATTCGTTATCGGAACTGATTTGGAAGGTTTTGGCCAGCGGCGCGCCCGCCAGAGCTTCTATTGCCTGGCGGCGCTTGCCAGCACTTCACGCACGGCGTTCGTCTTGAGAAATAGTGCGCGGACAGAAGGATCGAGGATGCTTTCCGCGAGCTGCTGCACCAAGACCCCGGCGCGGCCGAAGGCTTCGCGCGAGGCAGCCGGGCGGTTGCGGGCCGCGAGCACGCGTCCCAAGGCGACGTGGTTCCGCCATTCGATGAGTGGCACGGGGTGGGTCGCGAACGGTTCAAGCGACCGCGTCAGCGTCTCTTCGGCCGTGTTGAGATCCCCGCTCGCGGTGGCGATCTCTCCCAGCAGGCGCCGCCCGACGGCTAGGTATTTCGGAATTCCGTGGTTCTCGGCGTTTTCAAGCAGCGTGCGCACGTGCTCTTCGGCCCGATCCAACTTGCCCAGACTGAGCCAGTACTCCGCTTCAGCGGCACGGTGCCGAATTCCATAGAAGCGCCAGCGATTCCAACGCTCGCGATCGTAGAGAGGTTGCACGCCCTCCAGCGCTTCGGCGGCCTTCCCGGATTCCCCGGCCTGAAGAAAACCGTGGACCAGGTTGATCAACCCGTTGGCTTCAGCCTCCGCGGCGCGGGTCCGCCGCGAGGTCTCGACGCACAACTGATCGAATTCGAGGGATTTGGAAAGATCGCCGATCTCTCGCCAAACCCAGCCCAGGCCATTGGGGACGCGCGAAAGCGCGACGCCGTTATGGTTACGCTTGGCCAGATCGAACGCCTCCTGCATGTTAGCCAGGGCCGCCGAAAGCTGCCCGCGATTCGCGCGCGTCAGCCCCAGATAAAGCAGCGAGAGGGGCAGATAGAATCCATCGCGGACCTCAGCCGCGATCTGCGAAGCTTCGAGCTGCGTCTGCTCGGCCAATCCATAGTCACTTTTCCAAAAGTGCAGAACCGCCTGGTACAGGAGCGCGCCCGGCAACGCGGCCCGGTGTCCGACGGACCGCGCCACGGGGATACAACGGTCGAACTGATTCTGCGCCTCGGAAAGTCGGCCCGTCACGCAGAGGTAGCTGCCCCAGTTCGTAATGGCCTCGGCGGCGAGCCCCTGGTTCCCGATGCGCTCGGCCAAATCCATGGCCGCTTGCCCGTAGAGTTCAACGTCGGCCAGTTCGCGCAGGTTGTGAGCTGCTGTCGTGAGGCCGATGAGAGCCCGGCACTCGTCTTCCAAATTCCCGGCGGCCTGGCAGGCCGAGCGCATGGCGGCATAGTCGGCGCTGGAATCCTTGAGCTGACCGAAAGCCAGGCGAGAGACGGCCCGTTTGCGCAGGAGGACGATTTGTTGCGCTGCTCTGCCATCTTCCGGCAGTTTATCTACGAGTTCTAAGCCGCGAGTGTAATAGTTGATGGCCTCCGAGTTGGCGTATCGCGCCACCGCGTTATCGCCTGCCAGTAGCAGATAGGTGACGGCTTTGGAGAAATCGCGGCCGCGCTCGAAGTGGGTTGCGAGCGATGCCGCCACGCGGGCTTCACTGCCGGCGAAGGAGCGCTCCAGCGCTTCGCCGGCCCGGCGATGCAACAGCGTTCGCCGCTTGATTAGCAGTTGATCGTATAGAAAGTACTGATACAAGGCGTGGGTAAAGCGATACACCGTAGCCACGGAGCCGTCGGGCAGGTCTTCTTCGCGTTCCACACGGATCAAGTGGTGCACTCTTCCCAGGTTGTCGAGTCGCTCTTCCAGTTCCAACTCATCGGCCTCCAGAAGGCCGGCCAAGGTGGTGGAGGTGAACTCCTGGCCTTCGATGCTCGCGTAGCACAATGTCTGGCGCTGGTTCTCGCTGAGCAACCCGATCTTCTTTTCGATCATGCTGCGCACGCTAACCGGAGCATCCACCTCGATCTGCGTCAGGGGCTGTTTCAGCTTCCACCCGCCATTGTCCCGGCCGATGACGCCACGCTCCGCCAGAAGCTGGATGGCACCGGTGGCGAAGAGCGCGTGTCCCTCGCTCTTGCTGTGAATGACGCTCGCCAACTCCGGCGGGAAATCATTGGGGGAATAGTGCGCGTCCAAATACGCCGCGATATCGGGCTCTTTCAGCGCAGTCAGGGCGATTTCTTCGCAAACGCCTCGCGCATGCATGTCGGTGTAGCATTTCTTGAGCGCCGGATTGGCGCGTTCCACATCTTCCGGACGGGCGGTGGCCAGCAACAGCAGGCGATGGGAGCGCGCCCGTTCCGCGAGGTGCCGCATCATGTCGACGCTCGCGGGGTCCACCCAATGGACGTCCTCGAGGAAAAGAAGCACCGGGTTCTCGGCGGTCAGCGCCGCCACGGCGTCTCCCAGTTCCCTCAGCATGCGGTCCTTCGTGGCTCCCGTGGCCTCGCGTTTCAGTTGCTCCACGGCATCACTTGAAAACACGGCGGGAAACTGCAAACACCAGGTGGGCGCATAGTGGCGCAGAAGGGCCATCATTCGTTCACGCCCGGGTCCTTGCAGCAGACCGCCCAGCGCATCCAGGAACACCAGGTAGGCTTCGCCGGCCCCATACTGCTCCACGCAAACGCCGCGCGCCAGCAGCAGATCGGGATTCTGCTTGCGGGCCGAATGGGCGAACGCCGCGGTGAGCGCCGTTTTGCCGATGCCCGGTTCGCCTGTCACCATCACGACCCGTCCGGTCCCTTCCACGGTGGTTCGCAGGAGATCGCCCAGCCTCGCCATTTCCCGGGAGCGACCGAACACCGGATCGGGCTCGCGTTCATGGAGCCGCGGCCGGGGCGGCTCCACGCCTCCTCGGAGCGCCTCCAACGCCTGAAACATGTCCGCGGCGGACTGAAATCGCCGGTTGCGGTCCTTGGCCAGAGCCTGTCGCAAAACGCCGTCCCATCCGGCGGGCAGTTCCGGACGATGGGTACTGGCGGGCGCAGGGTGCGCCGTCGCGACTTCCCGCATGACGTCGTGGACCGAACCGCCGCGAAACGGGCGCACACCCGTGGCAGCTTCGTAGAGCACGCATCCCAGCGAGAACACGTCGGATCGCGGGTCCAGCTCTTCGCCCCGCGCCTGCTCCGGCGACATGTACGACGGTGTGCCCAAGACCACGTGCGCGGCCGTTGCGTCGACCGGCCCACCCGGTTCGGGTTCGGCGAATTTGGCCAGGCCAAAATCCAGCACCTTGGTCCCCGCGCCGGTCAGCACCAGATTGGCGGGCTTCAGATCCCGGTGAATGATCCCTCGCTCATGCGCCGCGGCCAGAGCTTGCGCGATCTCAGAGGCACAGCGGAGAAGCTGGTCGAAGGGCAGGGGTCCTTCCCGCAATCGCGCCGAAAGCGTTTGTCCCTCGACGTACTCCATCACCAGGTAGGGCGCGCCATTCTCTTCGCCGACATCGTAAAGCGCGCAAATGTGCGGGTGGTTGAGCGCTGCCGTGGCTCGCGCCTCGCGCTGGAATCGAATGCGGAAATCGTCATAGGGGGCGCGCTCCGCATGAATCAACTTAATGGCGACGAGCCGCCCTAGGCGCGTATCGCGGGCGCGGTAGACCTGTCCCATGCCCCCTTCTCCGAGCAGGGCTTCAAGTTGATACGGCCCCAGTTTCGCACCGGGGCGAATCGTCGCGGGCTCGCCGACCTGGGTCAAATCCAATGTTTCACCCGCGAGCAACGCCTCGACTTCGCGAAGCAAAACGGCGTCGCCGGCGCAGGCGTCCGCCAGAAACGTTCTCCGCGCTTCGGGCGAATGCTGGATTGCCGCCCGAGATAGCGCCTCGATCTGTCTCCAGCGGTCGCCGCTCATGCGTGAACCAGTCGTAGTGGTTCATTATATTACTCCGGGTGCTCAACAAATGTAGCCGAAGGCGAATGGCCCTCCGGGACACGCGCATGAACTCACATGCGGCCTCTTTCAGGAACGCTTTCCGGAGTGTCGAGACTGCTCGCAACTACATTGGCGGAGTCGAACGGGGAGAGCGAAACATCGGCTTGGTCAACATCGTCAAGGTTTCGGAACGCGGGTGCCGCGCGATTCCTTTCAGCGCGCCGACGCCGTTCTGCAGGAACTCGCAGCCCCCATTACAGCCCCAGCCCACCGAGAGTTTCCGCTTGATGCCCGCAGTTCGGGAAGTGCAGGCGGGCAGACCCGGCGGCTCGGGAGCTGAGTTTCCTGGAACGTCTGGCTCTCATTTAGGCCGCCCCAGCCGAATCCAAATAGGCTCAGCAACCAGGCCGTGGCACCGCGCGGCCGGCGTCACATCGGGCACGGTCGAGCAATTCGGAAGGCGGCAGTTTCCCTAAGCGCGATAACGGGCGCCCGGATCGAGGGGGGCAAGATTTCGCTATCGGCACCTGATTCAGGCTCCTCAGCCCCGCGGCATTGGGACCGCAGGCGTCAGTCCCGCTGCCCGGTAGGCCTCCAACAAGGCTCCCTCTGCCGGGCTGTACCGCACCGGCGCGCAGTGGTTCCCCGATTCCAGCTCCACTAGCAGTCGGAATCGTTCTACCACTCTCTCGCTGCGGAACACTCCGCCGCTGTACGCTACCGTGACCGCGTCCGCCGGCTTCCACAATTGCGCGCGCACCGATGCCGCCAGCGTGGCCAGTTGCACGGCGGCGCCGCTCAGGATTTCCAGCGCGACCGGGTCGGCGGTTTCCGCCACCCGATCCACCACCGGCGCCAACGTCGCGATGCGGTCGCGCGGCCAAGCCGGTGTGTAGAAACGGTGCAGCAGCTCATTGCTGTCTCTCGATTCGGCAGCCGCGTAGAGCGCATCGCGCAGCCCGGTCACCGGCCCCCAGCCTTCTTCCATGCGCAAAACCGCGCGCAAGGCCCCCCGTTTCGGTCGCGCCGCCTAACGCGATTTCCGCATCCGTGGTGACGATGAGCCGCTCGGTGCGCAGCAGCGCCGTGAGGATCGCCTTCTTGTCCTCGGGGCCGCCGCTCATGCCGCAACAGGCGGACTCGAAGCGGGCCTCGGCGGCATCCACCCCCGCTTGGGCGCAGGCCGCGGCGACGCTCTCGCGCACCGCGCGCTCCAGCCGGTCGCGGCCTTCTTCGGCGGTGGCGTGGTTGCACGGCCCGCCGCGCCCCGCTCCCAGAACGCGGCCCGATTCATCGCCCACCAGCGCGGTGGTGCTCGACTGGCCGCCATCCACGCCCAAAAACAGTCGCATAGAGGAAAGAAGATTGTAGCGCCTGCCGGACGGCGAAACGACTTTGTGGAATGAGGGGCGGGCAGCGGCCCTTCACCGCCGCCCGCGGAGGTGGGATCTTCGAGGATCAGCTTTTCTTGGCAGGCATTTCGACGCGCAGATTGTTGGTGATGGGTCCAAAACTCAAACCGGCCGAGGCCGCGCGCAACCCGGCCACCTCTTTTTCCATGCTGGTGCGGACCACGCCATTCAGGGTCACATGCCCGTTGTCGACGATGATGTGGATGGGCGGCACCGCCTGCATCGCGTATCGAGACAGAACCGGATCGCTGTAGATGGCGCGCGCCAGCCGCAGCCGCAGCCCGTCGTCCATCGGCGACAACGGCAGCACTTCGAGCTGGTTCGTCAAGCTGGTCACGCCGGCAACCTGCTGCACGCGGCTGCCGATCGCGTCTTTCTTATAAGGTTGAGTCACCGCGCCCGTCAGCGAGACGTGGCCGTTTGCCACCTGGAATTGCACATCGTCCCAGATTCCGTAGTACGGATACATCCGAATTTCATGCTGCACGCGGTTGGCGATCGCCGCATCGGTCTGCGCCTCCGGCCCGCTCGGAGCCGTTCCAGACGCCGCCACTCCGGCGCTCCACAGAAATGCGGACGCCAGCAAAAGCCCGCTGAGAAGTCTTGTTTTCATTTCTGAAAACCTCCTGCTTATTAGAACGATCGAGGCCCCCTTGGCGGTGCATTCCTCTTTGTAAATAGTTCGTAAAAAGCGCACTGGAGTAGTGGCTGAAATGAACCAGAAGGTGTATAGGAGCCACCGCCGAAACGCGGCGCTCGATTTCCCGCCCACGCCCTTAAACCGTTTTATCGGTTGCGTAGCAAATCGGGTTGAGGACGCATTCGGCGCAGCGCGGCGCCCGCGCCGGGCACAACGCGCGTCCGTGCAGGATGATCTGGTGCGAAAACAGAATCCACTTTTCTTGGGGAATGATCTTCATCAGATCCCGTTCGATCTTGACCGGGTCGCTGTTCTTCGTGAGGTCCAGCCGGCGCGCGATGCGCTGGACGTGCGTATCCACCACCACTCCGGAGGCGATCCCGTAAGCCGTGCCCAGCACCACATTGGCCGTCTTGCGCGCCGCACCCGGCACCGTCAGCAGCTCCTCGATGGTTCGCGGCACCTGGCCGCCAAATTCCGTCACCACCTTCTTCGCGGCGCCCACGATCGACTTCGCCTTGTTATTGAAAAAACCCGTGCTACGAATATCATTTGCCAGCACTTCCGGACGCACGGCGGCGAAGTCCACCGGCGTCGGATACTTCGCAAACAGGCCCGGCGTGACCATGTTGACGCGCTTGTCGGTGCACTGCGCCGACAGAATCGTCGCCACCAGGAGCTCCCAAGGGTTACGATGCTGGAGCGCGCAATGGGCATCCGGGTACATCCGGCCGAGGCCGCGCAAAATTTCCGTAACCCGCTGCTGTTTCTCGGCTGCGGTCTTGGGCCGTTTTGCGGAAGCTCGTGCCTTAGGATGTACGACCGTCTTCTTCTGTGCGGCGCGGCGTGGACCGCTTTGGGCGCTTCGCGGGGCTCGGGTTTTCACTTGGACGATTATGGCATTTCCGGACCGCGCCCGGCCCCTCCGACCTACCTCATGCATTGGTTGAATTATGGCGTGAGAGGCCGCGACTCACTCGGCGAGGATGCTCCCGGCTTATCGGCGTTGCAGCCCGCTGCCGCCCACGCGGATTCTGGAGCGCTCGCTGCAGTTCAATCTCAGTGCGGGCAGGCTCGCGCGAGACGGGCCTTCCTCACTGGGGAGCGGTGATCTGGACGTCGGTCGTCACGTTCTGCCAGTCCGGCAGTTCGTAGACCTTTAGCTTGGTGGTGAGCGGCGCGGAGAGTTCTTTGGTCCCTTGCGGCGGAATGTCCCCCGAAAACGAGAATGTTCCAACGCTGTCTTCTTCCGATTTCTGGGTGCGGGCCCAGATGGTCGCATTGCCCGCCAGTCCCTGGATGTCTGCGTCGGAATGGTTGGTCACCATGAATTTGACCACCAGATTCTTCTTCGCGTCTTCGGTAAAGCGCACGCCGGAGATCTCAATGTACTTCTGCAGCGAACTGGTGGGGGTTCCCGCCTTGGCGGCCGCCGGACTCTCCACCGTAGCGACCGGCGTCACCGCCTCGCTCCCGCCGCGAAAATATCCGACGGTCCAGTAAACTCCAGCCACGAGTCCCACGAAAGCAAAGGCAAATAGGATGGTGAGCAGCCAGGTCGGCAAGCCAGCACTGCGACGCGGGCCGACCATATACTGCGGCGCTTGCGGTTGCGGCGCATAAGCTTGCTGCGGCGACTGTTGATACACCGGCTGTGCAGGCTGCGGCGGCGGGAACGAAGCCGGCGGCGGCGGGTAGGCCGGCGGCTGCGCGGGGCCGGCTGACGGGTACGGCGGCGCCGCCGTCCCCAGCGGATTTCCCGCAGTGGCGGCGGGTGGTGTCGCCGGCGCGCCTGACTTGGCCTTGGCCACGCAATCCGGACACTCGGTGTAGGATGGAAGCACTTCGCGCCCGCATTGCGGGCAGATCCACGTGAACATGAGTTGGCCTACTTTCTACTGTACCGCCGCGCGAATGCCGGCGAAGGAATACATGCGGCCCGCCGCTTCCCGGTCGCGCCGGTACGAGTGAAACTCAGACGGCCGGCACATGGTGCACAAATTCGACGCATAGATGCGCTCCGCCGTTACGCCGGATGCGACCAACTGCATTCGATTGGCTTCCGCCAGGTCGATGCGCGCTCTTCCCTCTTCGCCGAAATGAGCGGCCACTTCCGGCCCGACTTCGTAGCAACACTTGCCGATCCCCGGCCCGATGGCGGCGTGGACATCCGCGGGGACGGAACCGAAACGTTCCCGCATCGCTTCCACGGCCCGCCGCGCGATCTGCGCCACCGTGCCGCGCCACCCGGCATGAACCGCCGCCACCGCGCGATTGCGCTCGTCCGCCAGCAGGATGGGAATGCAATCGGCCGTCCGCACCGCCACCGCGGCGCCCGGCGTGTTTTCGAGCAAGGCGTCGCCCGCGCCCAGTTCTCCGCGGCGCCCCTTGGCCGCGACGCAAGTGGCCGAATGGATTTGTTTGAGCGTGGCCAGCGAGCGGTACATCTCGGGAATATCGACCAGGCGCGTTCCGAAGCCGTGCTCCAGCCAGCCGAGCGCATCCAGCTCAGGGACGCGGTAGATTTGATGGAAGTCCTGATAGAACACGCTCACCCATGAAGACGGCTAGGCTGGATTCTGAACCTGCGCAATTCTCACCTGTTGCTTGAAGTCGTCCAGCATCGTTTCATTCAGCCGGACTTCGGTAGGCCGCTTCACCAGGGTGGTCATTTGGTCGATCTTATCCTGCAGCTTGAGGAGGCCGTAAAACAGGTTCTCCGGCCGCGGCGGGCAGCCCGTCACATACACATCGACGGGAATGATCCGATCGACGCCCTGCAGGACGGCATACGTATTGAACGGCCCCCCCACACTGGAGCAGGCGCCCATGGAGATGCACCACTTGGGATCGGGCATCTGGTCCCAGATGCGCTTCAGCACCGGCGCCATTTTGAGGGTGACCGTGCCGGACACAATCATGAGGTCGGATTGCCGCGGGCTCGGGCGAAAGACCTCCGCCCCGAACCGTGCGATGTCGAAGCGCGAGGTGGAGGCGGCAATCATCTCGATCGCGCAACAGGCCAGCCCGAAGGTCAGCGGCCACAGGGACGACTGGCGCGCCCAATTGAACACATAATCCACCGAGGTGGTAATCATGTTCCGCTCAAACTGGCTTTGAATGAAGGCGGCCACCGCGTTCCCCGTCCTCTAAACCGCATTCTAACACCAGTTAGCGGACCCTCTGCACCCGCCGCCGGCCCGGTCGCAGCCTCCTGCCCCGGGCCGAGGAAGGCAACGTTGCCGCCTCCACTCGTTCCAGTACCCATAGTACAAGTGTCCTGCTCAATCCGTACGAAAATCCCCTATTCTTGATGCATGCGTACAGTTCGTCCCGTTGCGCGTGTACTCTGCTCGATGGCCTGCGTCCTGCTTTTGGTGGCCTTGGCGTGGTCAGGTGAGCCGATGACCAACGAGACCATCATCAAGATGGTGCAGTCCGGAGTTCCCACCGAGACCATCGTGCGGACCATTCAGTCGGCCGAGTCCTTCCGCTTTGGGACACTGCCCGGCGACCTCTCCCAGCTCCAACAGGCCAAGGTTCCGGATGAAGTGATCCGGGCGTTGGCCGCGCGCATCAACTGGCCCGGCAGCAGTCCGCTGGTGATCGCGCATCCTCCGCTGACGCCGCAGTCTCCGTTGGCGGTCCCGCCGCCGCCCGGCTCCAACTCGGCCCTGAAGAAAGGCGCGTTTCCCAGCCAAAGCCAAGACCAGGAGGACCCCTACTTATTCAAAGGCGCCCGCGAGATTTCCTTCGTCGGCAGTGGATTCGTGACCGGCGGTTCTTCCAAGAACACGAATCTCGCTGGCATCACGGCGGGCACCTTCCTGTCCGCGGGAAATCTGCTGAGCGCCGGCATCCTCACCTCCGGAGTCCACGACCTGTACCTGGCGGGCCTCTACCGGCATTTCTTCAAAACCAAGGACCCGAAACTGTTTCCGTTCGGCGGCATCGGCGCGGGCTCCAACCTGGCGCACCTTTCCGATTCGACCACCAACCACAATTATCTGGCGCGAGGGGAACTCGGCCTACGCTATTTTCCGGTGCGGCACATCGCCGTCGACATGGCCTACACGCTGCAATACCTGCACATGCGCGGCTCCAGTTTCGGAGATTCCGCCGCCAGCGGCGTCACCTTCGGCTTCATCCACGTGTTCTGAGGCAGACCTGCCGGTTGGATCGGCGGTGGTGCAACCATCTGCGTCGACCGGAAGTGGTACAGTCCCAGCAGGTACGACGTGGAGACGACCGCCATGAGAAACCTGTGGATGCGCCTTGTGCTGTGGGCAAGCGCCGGCTTTCTTGTTTCGGTCGGCTGGGGATTGTATTTCGCAAGTGCAAGCAAGAGTGTTGCGATCGGACCGATGATCAACGCTCTCGCGAGATTCACGCAACCAGCCGTCGCGGCCTTCTTATTTCTCAAGCCAGCTTTCCCACTTGGCCTTCTTTGGGTTATTGTTGCGAATGCCGCTACTTATGCTTTGCTCGGCGTAACGGCGGAGACCATCCGTCACCACCATCGGTCGCTCCGCATTTCAAACTGACCCACGGCTCAGCGATTCAAGACAGATCCCAAACGCGGTGGTCCGAACCGGGCGGTGAGCACTTCATGGAGCCCCGTGGCGGTCCGGTCACCCACCGAGGCTAGGATAACTCCATCAACGCACCTTTAGGGCACTCCCCGCTTTTGAGGGAACCGCTCTCCGGTGGTATACCAGAGAGATGATTCGAATCCTCACCTGTTTGCTGCCGATGACGCTGCTGGGCACGGCTGCGATGGCAGCTGACGTTCCCAGCATCGGCCAGACGCTGGACGGCCAGCTCCGGAACGCGGAGCGCGAGATCGTCGGTCTGGTCGAAGCCATGCCTGCCGACAAGATCAACTTCACGCCCGATAGCCTCGAGATCAAAGGCAGCCAGTTCAAAGGAGTCCGCACCTTTGCGCAGGAAGCCAAGCACCTCTCGACATACATCTACATGCTGTCATCGACCATCCTCGGTGAGAAACCGCCCGTCGATACCGGCAAGGACGACGGCGGACCCGACGCCGTCAAAACCAAAGACCAGATTGTGGAGTATATGAAGGGGGCCTTCGCATTCGGCCACAAAGCGATGCAATCGATCACGGAAAAGAATGAGATGGACGACGTTCCGCAGAACGGCCCGGGGCGGAAAATGCCGCGCATCGCCGCCGCGTCATTCCTGCTGTATCACAACTTCGACCACTACGGCCAGATGGTGGTGTATCTGCGCATGAACGGTCTGATCCCGCCCGCCAGCCAGCCGCGCGGCCGGTAAACGGCGGCAGAAGGCCCTGGACCGCGGGGCGGCGGCTAATAGGCGAGCCCCTCCGGCGGAAACAAGGGCCCGGGCGACTTCCCTTCCGCCGCCGCTCTCAATCGGAACATCAGCCCGCCCCACGTGGTGTTGCACGAAACGAAATAGTCCGTGGGGGAAGACCAGCCCGCGTGAGCGAAGCGGAGCAGCGTTCCGCCGCCGGCAGGCTCGAGTTGAAACACCAGGTGGGTCGTCGCCCATTCCTGCCCGGTTTCGCAGAGCCACTCGGCCCGGTGCGGCGGATCGCTGTTTTGCATCCGGAGCCGATAGACGGTTTGCCGGTGAAAAAATCCGAGATCCACGAGGCCGTCCTTGCCGGTGACATCGGCGGCCCACCATTCGGCAAAGCCGGCCGCTGTCGAGACCAACCGATAGACCGCATCGGGGGAAGCCGCAATTCGGATGGAGTGAATCAGGTCAGGCATGGGTCCTCTCGGTCATCATTGGGTCCAATGTGGTCCCGGGTTCTTTCCCTCGGCATATGCCTTGATCCGGTGCATGAGCTCGCCCCAGGAGGAATTGCAGATGGCGAGCAAGCGCGTCTCGGCGCGCCAACCGCCATGGCGAAACTGCAGTATGCTGCCCCCTTCGACCGGGGCGATCTGCCAGGTGAGCGTCGTGTCTTTCCACTCGTCGGGATCGCCCTGGCACGACCAGATCACCCGCGCGAACGGTGTCAATTCCTCGATCCTCATGTGGAAGACGGTCGCGCTCTGGTTGAAGCCAAAGCGAGCGCGCCCGCCCACGCGCTCTTCTGCGGTCACGTCAACCGTCCACCACGCGCGGAGGCCGTCTGGAGTCGTGAGCGCCGCATACACTCGTTCGGGCGGCGCCTGAACGGAAATTTCGTGCAGCAAATCCGGCATCGGTGTCTCCCGTGGTCAGCGCCCGGCGCCGCGAAGGGATTGCTCCAGGCGGCTGGCGATCTGGCCCCAGCCGTTCTGGTAGCGATCGCGGACTTCCTTCTTGAGAATTCCTTCATGAGTCAGAATCAATTCGCTCTCGGTCGCCGTGACGGTGATGAACTCCACAGTGACCAACGCCGGAACGAAGTCCGTGGATTTGGAAATCCACGTGAACGCAAGCTTGGAAGGCCGGTCGATGACGGTGAACTCGCCGCGGTGTTCGTGCAGTTCGGTGGGGCTGCGCATGAGGATGAGCAGCGCCCCTCCTACCCGCACGTCCATCTGCACTTCGGCAGAAACCACGTCTCCGGGACACATCCACTCGCGCATCCCCTCGGGATCCGTCCAGGCATCAAACAACTCTTCGCGGGTCGCCTGGATTCGGCGGCGGACCACGACCTTGCCGGCGTCGGCTTCAGGAGTCATTGGCGTTTCTTCCTCTTCTCCACAACATGACGTTCAAACGCGTCCAGTCGCACTTCCCAGAACGCCCGGGTCTCTGTGATCCAGTCCGCGGCCTGGCGCAGCGGCCGGGCCTCCAGGCTGCAGACGTGATCGCGCCCCCGAACCTCGCGCCGCAGCAGCCCCGCGCGCTCGAGAACCATCAAGTGCTTCGAGATGGCGTTCAGGGAAACCGGAAAGTTCGCGGCGATCTCCGTAACACGCGCCGGGCTGCGCCCCAGTTCCTGCAGAATCGCCCGGCGGGTCGGATCGGCAATCGCTCCGAAGACACGGTCGAGGGCCGCCGCTTGATGTTCAACCATCGGGTTGAGCATAAGACATTCGGGGATTCGTGTCAAGAGTCAGTCTGCGGAAATCAGACGGACGCAAACGGCCTACCGGGCGGCCTGTCGCTGCCGCAGCAAAGTGCGGTCGATCTCTTCGACGCGCTCGTACTCCGCGTCCCAGAACGATTGCGACTGCATGCGTTCCAGATAGGCCGCCGAGTAGCCGAATCCGGCCCAAACGTCCTTCTTGTAACCGAAGAGGCGCTGCTTCTGGTCAAGCGGGCGGACGTCGAGGATTTTCGGCGGCTTCCCGTCACGGAACAGTGATTCGAACCAGCCCGTCAGAGTACCTTCCTCGAGCGGGCCCTGGCGCCGGACCAGGTCCTCCAGCACGGAGGGATAGCGGTCGAAGCCGTCGGTGGCGACGGTCACGACATTGTCCTCGGGGCCCAGCCCCAAAGAACGAGCCAACCGAATCGCGCCGAGAATGTTGCACAGGCCCGAGATCCCGAGCAAATCCTGGAGTCCCGCCAGCCGCCCCTCGGCCAAGCCGAGGATGCGCTCCAGCAGGCGCGGCTGCCGCTGAATCAATTCCAGGCCCATCACGCAGTCGTCATCGTGGACCAGTTGCACGCAGTCGGTGGTGAGCACGTTGTGGATCAGCGTCACCATCTTGTCGCCAATGCCTTCGATGCGATGCGTTCCACGTCCATTGTTGAACAGCGTCGGGCACTCCGTCGGCTCCAGCGCGCAAATCACCGCTTCCGGAAACCGCGCCTTGATCTCGTCGCCCGCGGCGAGGGTGCCGGCTGAACCGGGAGCCGACACGAACGCGGCGACCCGCCCATTGCCGTGCCGTTCGGCGGCCTCCAGCGCGCTCCGCCCGGTGACGTAGCGATGAAAGCGGTAATTCGGCAGCAGCTCAAACTGCGCCAGAACTTTGCTGTGGGGATCCTTCTTGTAATGCTCGGTGCGCTCCAGAACCAGGATCACGTCGCTTTCCGTCCCGGGCGTCAGGTCCAACTCTCCGCCGTACTGCCGGATGCGCTGGTAGCGCTCCTTGCTCATGCCGTCCGGCATGATGACCGTGGCTGCGTACCCCTTGAGGAGCGCGATGTAGGCCACGCCGATGCCGAAGTTCCCGGTGGACGGGCCAATCACCCGATGGACCCCGGGCTCGATCTCGCCCGCGAGTTCTCCTTCGAGCAGCGTCGCGTACGCGGGCCCCACCTTATGGCTTCCCGAAGGAAAACACCGCCCCGCCAGCACGATGATGTTGGCCTCGGTTCCGGTAAGCTCCTTGGGGAGCGCCACGTGCCGCACCTGCCGGTCGGGCCCGCGCCAGGTGATGCGGAACAGGTTGGCGGGGTCCATCTCGCCCGCAGCGTGGGGCGCGGGGTCGCGCGGATTCAACATCTCCGCATAGGTCGGGCCGGGTACGATGGCTTTCATACTCTCTCCCAAAGGGCTTTGGCGCGGACGGCGGCCTGTGCCGCGAGTTTCCGTTCGTCGACCGTGACGCAGAGCCGGTCTCGCACCACGTAGCGCCCATTCACAATCAGGCTATGCACCGGAGCATTGGCGATCCCGAACAACAGGTGGCTTGCGAGGTTCTCGGGACGAATCGGCGTCGGCGGGAAGTAATCCACCAGTTGCAGATCGGCTCGTGCGCCGGTTTCGATGCGCCCGAGGTCGAGCCCCCAGAGCTTCTTCACGATGGTCCGATTGTGGAGCAGAAGGTCCGGCGCGCCGGCGCCCGGATCGCTCGCTTGAAGTTTCTGGAGTTGCTGCGCAACTTTGACTTCGTCCCAGAGCCGGGGCGTGTAGCCGTCCGATCCCAGGCCCACCAGGACGCCGAGCCGCGCCAGGGCCGGCACATCGGCGACGCCCACGCCGTTATTGCTGTTGGACTGCGGGTTGTGAATCACGTTGACGCCCCGCCGCGCGAGCAGGCTGCGGTCGCCTGCCGAGACATGGACGCAGTGAGCCGCGATCGTCCGCTCATTGAGGATGCCCGCGTCATTGAGCCGCCGGACCGCCGCCCGGTCAATCGGACCCTCCGCGACGTGCACGTGGAATGCGGCCTGGAGGGATTCATTGGCTTCCTGACACTCCCGCAGGGTCCGGTCGCTGAGGGTGAAGGCCGCGTGCAGGCCGAATGCGCCGAAGACCAGGTCCGTCCGCCTCCGCTCCAGGAAGCGGACATTTTCGCGGATGGCCTCCGACGCACTGGCGCGCCCGTTCCGGTCGCTGGTCTCATAGCAGGTAGCGCCGCGCAGGCCGACCTTCTGGAACGCCCGCTCGATCCGGTCGAGGCTTCCCGAACATGCATTGGGGCTGGAATGATGGTCGATCACGGTCGCGACGCCGCACTTGGCGGAGTCGATCAACCCGATCAAAGCGCTGTAGTAAACGTCATCTTCGTTGAGAGCACGGTCCAGACGCCACCAGAGCTTCTTGAGAATGGCGGGGAAGTCGGCCGGCACCGGACCGGGCCGGACCAGACCACGGGCGAGCGTGCTGTACAAATGGGTGTGGCCGTTGATGAGGGCCGGCATCAGGCACCGGCCGCCGCCGTCCACAACGTCCTTGCCGCGCACACGGCCGGACTTCACGAATCCGATGCTGCCGTCCGCGCGGATTTCCACGCTGCCGGAGTCCAGCATGCGATTTGCGGAGTCGAAGGTCAGCACGCGGGCGTTGGTCAGAATCATGACCCCACCAGGTGCGTGCCGGCTCTGCCGCACAGAGCCTGCGCGGCCTGTTCGGCGGAGGTGATGATGCACTCCCGGCCGCCTTGGTCGACGAATTCGATGCCCGCTTCGATCTTCGGCCCCATCGAGCCGGGTGGGAACTCGCCGGCGGCCAGATACAGACGTGCCTCTCCAACGGTGATGGTGTTGAGCCATTGCTGATCGGGTTTGCCAAACCGCACCGCCACCCGCTCCACCGACGTCACAATCATCAGCCTCTGCGCGCGCAGGTGGCGCGCCAGCAGGCTGGACGCGAAGTCCTTATCGATCACTCCTTCCACGCCCACCAGCCGGTCGCCTTCCCACGCCACTGGAATTCCTCCGCCGCCACAGGCGACCACCACGACGCCGGCATCGAGCAGCCTGGCAATCGCGTCTTCTTCCAGGATGCGGATCGGTCGCGGCGAGGCCACCACGCGGCGCCACCGGCCCTGGTCGATTTCCTGGACCTCCCAGTGCGGCCTCTCGCGGCGAATCTGCTCCATCTCGGCGGCGCTGTAAAACGGGCCGATCGGCTTGGTGGCATGGACCATGCCGGGGTCGCCCTCGTTCACCAGCACTTGCGTGATGATCGTGGCCACGCTGCGATCGATGTGCTCGCGCCGGAACAGCTCCAGCGCCACGCGCTGAATCATGTACCCCATGCCACCCTGCGAGTCGGAGACGCAGGTGTCCAGCGGAAGTCTCGGCACACGCCGCTCCCCCTCTTCCACGCGAATCAGAATATTGCCAATCTGCGGGCCGTTGCCGTGCGTGATCACGATGCGGGCGTCGCCGCGGAACAGCGGCGTGAGATGTTCCAGGGTTTCGGCGGTATGGGCAAACTGCTGCGGGATGGTGCCCGGCTCGCCGGGCCGCGTGATCGCGTTGCCGCCGAGCGCGACCACCAGCGTCTCAGGCATGGGCCTCGTACTCGACCGCGGCATCCGCCATCGTGAGCGCCAGGATCGCCTTGGCCGTGTGCAGACGGTTCTCCGCTTCGGCGTAGACCACGGAATTCGCGCCATCGATCACTTCGTCCGTGACCTCGTTGCCGCGGTCGGCCGGCAGCGGATGCATGTACAGAACATCGGGCCGCGCCAGCTTCATCAGATCCGTGTCACAAATCCAGTCCGTGTATTGCTTGGCGATCCGCAGCGACTCGGCCGGGTTGCTGCCCATGCTTTCCAGACAACCCCAGCTTTTGGGCACAACCACATCGGCATGGAGGAAGGCTTCGTCCATGCCCGGAACCTCGCGGAAACTGCCGCCGCCCCGCCGCGCGTTTTCGTGCGCCGCACTCAGCGTCTCGGGCATCAGCCGGTACTCCGGCGGATGCGCCAGCATCACGTCCATGCCGAATCGCGGCAGCAGCATGATCAGACCCTGCGGCACCGAGAGCGGCTTGGCATAGCTCGGCGCATACGCCCAGCTCACCGCAACCTTGAGGCCGCGCAGATTCCGCCCGCGCATCTCGCGGATGGTCATGAGGTCGGCCAGGGTCTGGCAGGGGTGATCCACGTCGCACTGCATGTTGATCACCGGCACGCTGGCCCACTGCGCGACCTCCCGCATGTACGCGTTCCCTTCCCCGGGAATCAGGTCGTGGCGGATGGCAATGCCGTGCCCGTAACTCGACAGAATGATCCCGGTGTCCTTGGGGCTTTCGCCGTGCGAAACCTGCATGGCATCGGCGGTCAGAAAGTGGGCGTGGCCGCCGAGTTGCGTCATACCGGCTTCAAATGAGTTGCGCGTGCGCGTGGACTTGTCGAAGAACATCAGAAAGAGCGTCTCGTCGGGAAGATAACGGTGCGGGATGCGCCCCCTGAATTTCCGTTTCAAGTCCGCGGAGACGTCCAGCAGCACCTCAATCTCGGCATCGGTCCATTCCTGGGTGGTAATCCAGTCCCGACCGCGGAACAGCGCTTTCTTGAGTTCAATCGCCGACGTCGTGGGCATGGACAACCTCCTCCTCCAGACCTGCGACATTGGCAAAGTGTACGTGCCGCGGATCCGCCATGGATTCCAACAAGAGTTTGAGCTTGAAGTAGGGCAGCATGTCGATGATTTCCGTCGGGCGCGCGCCGGGCTTGGGCTTCCAGCCCAGCGCCTGGTGGCCGCTCAGGCGGATTTCCACCTCCGCCGTTTCGGTGTCGAACCGCGCCCGGTCGCGCTCGGGATCGAGAGTCAAGACGTACGCCTTTCCGCTAAACGTGCCGTAGATCGCGTGTGCCTTCCAGTCGATGTAAAAGCCATTCTCACCGGCTTGTTTGCGGTAAGTCTCCGGCGAACCGAAGAAGCGGGGTTTTTCTTCGTTGGGCCCGCCGTCCTCGGGGCAGAAGACATCGCAATTGCCGCAATCGTTGCAGGCATCGGCGTAATTGGCCAACTGTTTCGGCTTCAGGATCCGGAGCACGCCGCCTGGCAGGCGGCGAATGACGCCCGGCTGCAGCTCGAAATTATCGTACTCGATGGTCCGCGGCGCCGATTCATACGCGAAGTTGGCATCATTCGGACAGACCGGCACGCACTTGTCGCAGTTGATGCAGTCGTACAGCCAAAGCTTCGTCCCCACCTTGCGCGGAACGCCGCGGTTGCGTTCCCAACCATAACGCGGGTTCTTGACGGCCTCCGCTACAATCGCATCCTTGCGGCCCATCTGATGTCGCACAAAGTCGGCGATGGTGGAAACTCCCGCGGCCTGCATCTCCGCCCCCAGGTTCTCCAGGTAGTGGATCAACCGGCCGTATCCGCCCGGCCGCAACAGGTCGGTGCACGTAGTCACGGGCACGAAGCCCAAGGCCACCACCGATGCCACGTTGTGCGCATCCAGGCCGCCTGAAAATGATGCCGGCGTCTCTACCCGCTTCCGGAACTCGTGGGCCAGGCTCAGCGCGATGGGGTGCAGCGGCGCGCCAGACATGTACATGACCTCATCGCGGAAGATGCCCTTATGATTTTTCACCACCAAAGTGTTGCTGAATTTCACCGACAGACCCCGGCCGCAGGCGCGCGCCACGCTCTGCAGCCTCGGAATCAGGTCCACGGCTTCGTCGAACTGCAAGTCGTTTTCAAAGGCGGGAGGATGAAGTTGAATCTCACGATACCCGAGGACTTCGTGCAACAGGCGCTCGATTTCGGCCTGGCCGAGCAGCGTCGGGTTGAGCTTGATGCACACGTGGCAGCCCATCTCGCGCAGCAAAAAGGTGACAATGTCTTCGATTTCCGCGGCCGGACAGCCGTGGAACGTCGACAAACTGACGGTGTCGCTAATGCGGTCCGGAAAGGGCAGGTCTCGATAAGGTGCGGGCAGGCCGGTGCGCAGTTCGTCGATGACGGTCCGGGCGTTCCGCATGGATTCCATCCACCGCCGCACCTTCTTCGACTGAATGCCCTTCAGGTTGTATCCCACGCTCATGTCGAAAATCGTGGCGTCGGGAATTTCCCCGCCCAGCAGCTTCGACGCTTGCAGCATCTCGAGCAGCATGGCGGCGCTGACATACTCCCGCAGCGACTGCTCGTGCGAGAGCTCCTGCGACCATTCCACGTTGTAGCCGACATTGGCGGCGTCGATGCACGGCCTCGAAATCGCCAGGTCATCCAATATCTGGACGGTTTTCAGCTCGATGATGCGCGAGCCGCCCAGCCAGGAAAGTACGATGTTCTGCGCCAGTTGGCCGTGCGGGCCGGCCGCCGGACCGAGCGGAGTGGCCGCTCGGCGTCCATGGAACGAAACCGACAAGTCGAGCCCCGCAATGCCGCGAAAGAATTTGTCTTTCGGCAGGTCGAAGATCTTCCCTTCCCGCTCATACTCCAGAACGGCGCGCCGCCACAGGTGCGGGAGCGGAATGGGAACCAATTCAGCCATTGGCTTTTCGCAGAGCCGCGAACGTCAACGGAAATACCGCATAGAACTGAGCCGCTTCCACCAGATGGCGGATCGGCACGCGCTCGGTCACGCTGTGAGCCACCTCTTCGTCGCCCGGCCCGAAGCCGATGGTGGGCACGCCCATCAGCCCCATCGACCCCACCCCGTTGGTGCTAAACGTCCACTTGTCCACCACCGGCTCGCGGTCCCACAAGGCCCGATAGGCTTCGATCGCGGCCCGCGTCACCGGATGCGATTCCTCGATCACCCAGGTCGGGTAATACTTCTCCATCGGGTAACGCAACCCGGTATAGCTGGGCCGGTCGTAGCTCAGAATCTCGATTTCAGCCTGCTCCGCGCCCGGCAGCGATTTCACTTCGGCCAGCGCGCTCTCCTTGGTTTCGCCCGCCGTCAGGCGGCGATCCAGATGGATCGAGCACGCGCCCGGCACCGCGCACAGCGAAGGCGATAAAGACCGGATCTCCGTCACCGCGATGCTTCCCTTCCCCAGGAGCGGATCGCTCCGCAGTCGAGTGTTGAGACGCTCTACCTCGGCCACCAGCCGGCTCATCTTGTAGATCGGATTGTCGCCGCGCTCCGGTGCGCTGGCGTGACAGGAGACGCCCCGCAAGTGCACCTCAATCTCCATCCGCCCGCGGTGGCCGCGATAAATGCGCAGGCTTGAGGGTTCGGTGATCACTACGCAATCGGGCCGGATGCCGTCTTCCTTCAAGATGTAGAGCCACGGCAGGCCGTCGCAGTCTTCTTCCTGCACCGAGCCCACCACGTACAACGTGTAGTCGCCGCCCAGGCCCAGCTCTTTGATCAGCTTGCCCGCGTACACCATGCAGGCCATCCCGGCTCGCTGGTCGCACGCTCCGCGCCCGTAGATGTAGCCGTCTTCCACCTTGCCGCGATAGGGGTCCCAGGCCCACTCTTTGGGGTCGCCCACGCCCACGGTGTCAGTGTGCGAGTCCATCATGACGATGGTCTTCCCGGAGCCGATCCGGCCCAGAAGATTGCCCATGCCATCGACGCGCACCTCGTCGAAACCCACCCTCTCCATTTCCTCCCGGATGCGCGCGATCACCGGCCCTTCCTGGGCGCTCTCCGCCGGAATCGCAATCAGGTCGCGCAGGAAGCGGACCATATCGCCTTCATACGCCTGCGCGCGTGTGGCCAGGCGCTCGGCATTCAAAACATCGGTTGCGAGTGCGCTCATTGAGTGACCAGTGCCTCCTCCGGTTTGAGTTCCGGCTGCTGCTCGTATAGGGCGCGCAGCATGTCTTCGGGCCGGATCGGCAGCTTCCGGATCCGCACGCCCACGGCATGGAAGATGGCGTTGGCAATCGCCGGCGCCACCCCGTTGATGGGGACTTCCGACACCGACTTGGCGCCGTAAGGCCCCAACGGCTCCTCCGTCTCCACCAGAATCGTAGTCAGCTTCGGCATGTCCTTGGCCGAGAAAATCTTGTAATCCAGAAAATTCGGATTCATCGGCCAGCCGGTGTGGTTGAGCATCAACTCCTCGCTCAGGGCAAACCCAAGGCCTTGCGTCACCGCCCCCTCCACTTGCCCTTCCGCCTGCATGGGATTGATCGCCACCCCGGGGTCCACCGCGGTCGCCAGGTGCACCACCCGCACGCGCCCGGTCTGCGTATCCACCGCCACCTCTGCAAAGGTCGCGCAGAACGGCGGCGGGCTGTCGGTGTTATAGTGCGACGCGCCGTCCATGATCTGCAGTTTTTCCTGATACAGAGCTTGCAGCGCCACCTCCGCCATGCTCACCGACTTCCGGGGCTTCGTGGTCGTGAAGACTTCGTCCTTCGCGCACGCCAGGTTTTCGACGGGAACGGCAAGCATCTTCGCCGCCACGCCCAACACCTGGGCCCGCACTTTCTCCGCCGCCTTCTTCACAGCGCCGCCCGAGATGATGGTGGTGCTGGAGGCATACGCGCCCGTATCGAAGGGCGTAAAATCCGTGTCTCCCGACGTCACGATGATCTTGCCCAGACTCACTCCCAGGGTTTCGGCCGCGATCTGCGCCAGCACCGTGTCGGCGCCCGCCCCCACATCCGAAGCGCCCACTTGCAAAAAGAATGAGCCGTCCTCGTTCATCTTGAGGAAAGAGGCTGCCCAGTCGATCCCCGCAATGCCGCTGCCCTGCATGGTGCACGACATTCCCACCCCGTGCTTCACAAAGCCCGCGCGCGCTGGCAGCGACTGGCGCTTCCGGTCCCAATCGATGGCCGCTGCGCCCCGCTTGACGCACTCCGGCAGCCCGCAACTGCGGATCACGCGCGGCAAGCCCTCCTTGCCTTCCCCCAGTTGGGCCGACAGCTTGTCGACGTCGCCCAGCCGGATTGCGTTCTTCCGGTGGAACTCCACGGGATCCATCCCCAGTTTGTACGCGATTTCATCGGCCAGGCTTTCCTGCGCGAAGAATCCTTGCGGGCAACCATAGCCGCGAAATGCCCCCGCCACCGGCGTATTGGTGTAGACCACATCGCATTCGAAGCGCAGGTGCGGAGCGCGATACAGCGGCAGCACCTTGCTCCCCGTGTTGCCCTGCACGGTGCTGGCATGGCTGCCGTACGCGCCGGTGGTCGCGAGCACTTGCAGATGGCTGGCCACCACCGTGCCATCGCGCTTCACCCCCATCTTCATGCGCAGGATCTGGGGATGGCGGCTCCGCGCCATGTAAAACTCTTCCTCGCGCGTGTACTCGATTTTCACCGGCCTCCGTGTGGCCAGCGCCAGGGCGCTGCAGATGTCCTCGAGCAGCATTTCCTGCTTACCGCCAAACCCGCCGCCGATGCGCGGCTTGATCACGCGCACGCGGCTGACCGGGATCTGCAGGATCATCGCCACTTGCCGGCGGCAATGGTAAGGAACCTGTGTGCTGGTTCGGATCATCAGCCGTCCATCTCCGTCCAGCCAGCAAATCGTCACGTGCGGCTCCAGCATGCAATGTTGCTGGCGCTGCGTCCGGTACTCCCGCTCGAAGATGAAATCGGCTTCGCGGAACCCATCGTCGACATTTCCGATCTCGCGCCGAATGTGAGCCGCGATGTTGTGTTCGCGGTCGAAGATCTTCGTCGAGTCCGGCTCGTCATGAATCACGGGAGCCCCCGCGTCCATGGCCGCCTCCATATCGAGCACCGCTGGGAGAACCTCATAGTCCACATCGATCAATCGCAAGGCCTGTTCGGCCAGGGCCCGGCTCTCCGCCGCCACTGCCGCCACCCGGTCGCCCACAAACCGCACCTTCGAATCCAGCAGGTAGGTGTCGTAGGGCGAGGGCTCCGGCCAGGCCTGTCCCGCTGTGGTGTGGGGCACGCGCGGCACATCCTTATAAGTAAGCACGGCGTGCACTCCCGGCAGCGCCTTGGCTTTGCTGGTATCGATCCGCTTGATGCGCGCGTGCGCGTACGGACTGGGCAGAATCTTGCCGTAGAGCATTCCGGGAAGCAGCACGTCATCGGTGAACGCGGCCCCGCCTGTCACCAGCTTGAAGCCGTCCACTTTCCGAAGATTCTTGCCCACCACCGTGGTATTCATCGCGCCACCTCCGTCGGCACTTTCCGCCGCGCGGCCGCCGCCAGGACTGCCTCCACCGGCTTCCGGTAGCCGGTGCAACGGCAGTAATTCCCGGCTAACGCTTCCCGCACCTGCTCTTCGGTCGGATGCGGCTGCCGGTCGAGCAGCGCCTTGGCGGCCAGAATCATCCCCGGAGTGCAGAATCCGCATTGCACCGCGCCATGATCCAGAAATGCTTCCTGCAGCGGATCGAGCGTATCGCCCTGCGCCAGCCCTTCGATGGTGAGAATCTCGCCCCCTTCCACCTGCGCGGCAAAGATCAGGCACGAGTTCACCGGCTTCCCATGTACCAGGACCGTGCAGGCTCCGCATTCCCCTTTCTCACAGCCGCGTTTGACCCCGAAGTACCCTTCGCGGCGCAGCACGTCGAGCAGCAAGTCGCCGGGCGCAATGGTCCATTGTTTCGATTCGCCGTTCACGGTGACGCACAGGGACATGGTTTTCATAGAGAGCACCCCGCCCGCGCCGCGCATTCCTCCAGCGCCCGTCCCGCCACCACCCGGCTCAGTTCCCGGCGAAATTCTTCCGAGGCCCGCAGATCGGCAATCGGCTGAACTTCGCGCATGACTTCCTCACCGGCTTCAGCCAGCAGGCTGTGATCGAACTCGCGGCCCGCCATGAGGCTTTCCACCGGAAGCGCGCGGAAAGGGGCCGCGGCCACGGCGCCCAGCGCCAGGCGCGCCCACTTGACCCGGCCGCGCGCGTCCAACTGCAGGCCCGCTGCCGCGTTGACCAGGGAAAGATCCACCTCCGTGCGTCCGAATTTCTGGAACGACCAGCCGCAGCGCCCGTTCTGCGGCGGCATCGGCACCCTCACCTCGATCAGCAGCGCGTGGGAAGCGCCATTCTGCCAAGCCCGCCCGAAGTACTCGGCCAGCGGCATCTTGTGCCGCCCTTCCCCATCCGCGACCACCACGCTGGCGTCCAGCGCCAGCAGCGGAGTCGCCATGTCGGCGGCCGGCGAACCATGCGCCAGGTTGCCGCCCAGGGTTGCCAGGTTCCGGTTTTGCACGGACCCGCAGGCCGCCGCGGCCCGCGAGAGCAGTCCTCCGGCCAGGGCATGAATCGCCGTGGATTCTTCCAGGTCCGCCAGCGTGGTGGTGGCGCCGATCACGCAGGTGGTATCGCGGCTCCGGATGTACGTCAATCCGGCTCGCGTGAGATCGATCAGGAAGCGGACGGAACGATCTCCCTCCACCACCAGGTCCGTGCCGCCGGCCACCATGCGTGCCTGTCCTTTGCTTCGCTGCAACAACCGGAGTACTTCGGGAACGCTTTCGGGCCGGTAGAAGGCCTCCACCCTGTCGAACATAAGCTGCCCACCTCTGGCTGACCAAAATATATCAGGCTTCCAGATCTTAAACAACCGGTAGCCGATGAGGCACGCGTTTCCGTGCGATGACTCGCGGGTCCTTTGCAAGCAGGGGCGCTCACCCGCATCAAACGCCATTTGGCAACCGTCGACACAATTCCTCGGGTCGCCGCTCAGCGGAGGTGCCAACGCGTGCATCTGCCTCTGGACACCAAGCGGGTAGATCGTGAGAACCTATAACTGATGGTTTGGGCTTGGATCGCATTCGCACTGACGCTTGGCGGATCGGGCTGGTTGTGGAGGGGCTCTCCGAATCCCGCTCTGGGCTGGTACACCTTCGTCATCCTTCCCGTCCTCATCGCTGCGCTCCCGCTCGTTTGGAGGCGCAGGACACGGGCCGCTACCGTCAGTGCGATCTTTTCTCGCCGCATACTCGATCAACCCGCTGGTTTTTGGAGAACAGATTGTCTACCTGCCAGCCTGTCTCGTCATGTTCATCGCAGCGTGGAGACTTTCGGGCGAAAAACTATTCTCGATGCGCGTGGGATGACGCCTCAGGACGCAAAAAGGCCCTCCCGTTTAGGATGACGGATAATGGCAAGATGTAGCCACACTCAATCGTACAAACAGATTTAGTCAAGTGAGGGCTAAGTTCGACCTGCTTCCTCGATCGCTTGCTATGTCTCACAACCGGTGCTGGATGCTATTGAGAGGCGGGTTCTTTGTACCGATAATCTGTTCCTTGGTGGTTGTCGCGTCGGTTGCCCAGGATGAGGGTACGCTGGGACTGATTGGGCGCAGCCCGCGGCAACCAGAGCAGGCCGTGCCGAGTCCGGCTGAAATAGAGGCCAATGTAGTGCCACAGTTCGAGGTAGCCGTGGTCAGACGTGCGGTGGCACGCCAGGACACACCCTCAGTTAGCTTTGGGGTGGGGTCGAGTATGGTGTTTCCGGTGGGAACAATAAACGGCGGGCCGGGCACCACCGACCCAAGCAGGGTGATTTATTCCAACCTGTCGTTAAAGCAACTCCTTGTGTCTGCATACGGAGTTGGGTTCGATCAGGTTTTCGGTCCCAATTGGATGGAGTCGGAAAGGTACGAGATCACTGCCGGGCTTCCGGAGAGTGTAACCAAGCAGGACGTCCGGCTAATGCTCAGACAGTTGCTGCTGGAACGCTTCCAAATGGCCGTCCACCATGAACTGAGGGATTTTTCTGTCTACGAACTGGCGGTGGCCAAGGACGGGCCGAAGATGAAGGAGTCGGTAGCCCCCTTCGATAAGCCGACGCCTGGTAGAAGGAACGCGGGTGGCGACGTTCAAGTCGGGGTGGACGGAAACGGGTTCCCGCAACTTCCCCCCGGCAGGACCTTCGCAACGCGAAGAACACCCGACGGAACTTACGTGACGGCTAGGGCGGCGCGGCTTTCGGAGTTGACTAGAGAGTTGGCAGCGTCGCTGCGCTCCAACCGTGTCCAAGACCATACGGGACTGACAGGGAGATACGATTTTACGCTGCGATATGATCTAGAGCCGAGTGCCGCGCGGTTGTCCGTGGCGATCGATAAGCAACTTGGTTTGAGGCTGGAACAGACGAAGGCACAACTTGACGTGATCGTAGTGGACCATGCGGAAAGAGTGCCGACCGACAATTGACCGGCCTAGCCTTGCCGTCGAAATGGTCCTGGTGGAACTTTGGGGACGGCAGCGGATTCGCCCTCTGATGAGGTTCGGACTGGCGTACAAGGGGCAAAAACGATAGAGGCTGAGCCAGGACTGAGGATTCTGCGCGACGCACGCCCGTGCCGGGCGACGATCCGGTCCAGCGACAGGGTCCGCAATTCCCCGCCCTCCACCACCACGCGGCCCTCTACGATCAGCGCCGCCACGCGCGTCGGCGCGCACAGCAGCAGCGCGGAAACCGCGTCGCCAGCCCCGCTATAGCCCACGTCGCGCAGATCGAACATCGCCAGGTCGGCACGTTTGCCCGCCTCCAATGTGCCAATATCGTCGCGTCCCAAACAGCGGGCCCCTTCCACCGTCGCCATGCGCAGCGCATCGCGCACCCGCAGGGCCGATGCGCCACGCGCCAGCCGCTGCAGTAAGATCGCTTGGCGCGCCTCGGCCAGCAGGTGCGAGCTGTCATTGGAGGCGCTGCCATCGACTCCGAGCCCCACCGGACATCCCGCCCGCCGCAACGCCGGCACCGGAGCCGAGCCCGAACCCAATCGCATATTCGACGTCGGGCAGTGCGCGATGCCGACGCCGGCCCGGCCCAGGCGGGGAATTTCCCGTGCATCGAAATAAATCCCGTGGGCCAGCCACGTGTTCGCATGCAGCCAGCCCGCGCCCGCCAGCAGTTCGAGCGGCCGCCTCCCGTACCGGCGCAGACAGAACAGTTCCTCGTCCCGGGTCTCCGCCAGGTGCGTGTGCAGCCTCACGCCGCAGCGGCTCGCCAGTTCCGCGCTCTCGCGCAACAGCCGGCGGGAGACCGAAAACGGAGAGCACGGCGCCAGCCCCACGCGCAGCATCGACCCCGGCGATGCATCGTGATACTTCGCGATCACGCGCTCGCAATCTTCGAGAATCCTGTCTTCGCTCTCCACCACCGAATCCGGCGGCAAACCACCCCGGCTCCGGCCCATGCTCATGCTCCCGCGCGTGGGATGGAAACGGATGCCAATTCGCCGCGCCGCGCGGATCTCCGCGTCGATGAGGCGGCTCTGGCCCCTGGGGAACACGTAATGATGGTCGCTGGTGGTGGTACATCCCGACAGCAGCAGTTCCGCCATCCCGGCCAGCGCCGCGGCGTAAACGGCCTCTTCATCCAGCCGCGCCCAGATCGGATACAGAGTACGCAGCCAATCGAACAATTCCGCATCCGCCGCCGGAGCATAGGCCCGGGTGAGCGTCTGGTACAAGTGATGGTGCGTATTGATCAGCCCCGGGATCACCACCGCGTGCCGGCCATCGATCGTGCGCCCGGCCTTGGGCGATTTCGCGGAGTGCGCGCCAATCTGCTGAAGGACGCCATTCTGGACGAATACCCAGGCGCCGTGCAGCACCGTGTTCTGCTCATCCATCACAACCAGCGTGTGGATGTCGCGAATCAGGAGGGACGCGGGATCAGTTCCTGCCGGCATACGATGTCGTCCAGTCCGGCTCCGTCCGGCGCGATCTCGAAGGGTTGGCCGGCCGCCGTCCGCGCGGATTGGATATCCTTCAACCCGTTGCCCGTGATCACTGCCACCGCGCTGGCGCGGCGCCGCATGACGCCCTCGGCCACCGCCCGCCGTAAGCCGGCCACCGCGGTGGCCGCCGCCGGCTCGGCAAAAATCCCAGCCAGCCGCCCGGTGTAGCGCATGGCCTCCAGAATCTCGTCATCGCTGACGTTGATCATCGTGCCGCCCGACTCTCGCACCGCCAGCACAGCTTTTTTCCAGTTGCGCGGAACCCCCACGGCAATGCTGTCCGCCACGGTTCGCGGCTCCAGCGGCCGCACGGCTTCACCGCTCTGGAATGCCGCGGTTACCGGCGCGGCGCCGGCCGCTTGTACGCCCAAAATCCGCGGAGTCCTGGCGATCAATCCCAACTGCCGCAGCTCGCGGAAGGCTTTCCAGACACCCGCCACCGTGCAGCCGTCGCCCACCGACACCGCTACCCAGTCGGCTGGCTCCCACTCCATCTGCTCGCCGATCTCCAGCCCCACCGTCTTCTTCCCTTCCACCAGGTATGGATTGATCGCGCAGTTGCGGTTGTACCAGCCCCACCGCTCGCAGGCCTGCTGGCACAGTTGGAAGGCCTGCTCGTAACTCCCGCCGACCCGGATCACCGTCGCGCCGAAGATCAGCAGTTGCGTGACCTTTGGCTCCGGAGCGCGCTCCGGCACGAAGATCACGCTCCGCAGCCCCATCGACGCCGCCATGCCCGCGCACGAAGATGCCGCGTTCCCGGTGCTGGCGCAGGCGATGATCTTCTGCCGCCGCTCGCGCGCCTTCACCACTCCGAGCGCGCTGGCGCGATCCTTGAGCGACCCGGTGGCGTTGCGCCCGTCGTCTTTCAGAAGCAGCCGCCCGACACCGACATGCCGCGCTAACGCCGGCGCCAGGGTTAACGGCGTCCCGCCTACCGCCAGTTGCGGCAGTTTCGCGCCCGCCCCGATCGGCAACAGCTCGCGGTATCTCCATTGCCCGGGTTCCCGGCGCCCCGCCAGCACCCGGCGCGTCAGACTGCGCGCCACCGAGGGATAGTCGTAGAGGACGTCGAGGATGCCGGAGATCCCGCACCGCGGGCAAGTACACAGCGCCCTCGACCGGTAGTGACTACCGCAGAACACACATCGGAGCCCCCGAACAAAGTCCACCGTCCACCTGCCTGCGAACGAACAGCGTAGCACCCCGCGCCCCACGAGAATCCCGTGCGTAGGAGGGCCCTCGCTCCAACTCTGACGCGGATCGCTGGAATTGAATTATGGCTCAGGCCAGCCGCATTGCCGCCTCATGTGCGAATGTCTCCGGCTTCTCGAAAATCCCCGGATTTGGATTTTGGCTCACTCCTGGGATGCCCTGTGATATTCTGGTGCCCATATGAAATCTGACCCATCGTTCTTGCGCGCCGCCTTGGCTGGGTATGAGAGCCGGCTTGCGGAAATCGACCGCGCCATGGCCGACCTGCGCCACCAGTTGAAAAGCTCTGCCGGGAGCGGCGCTGCGCCCCAGCGAAAACGCACCATGTCCGCCGCGGCCCGGCGTCGCATTGCGGCGGCTCAAAAAAAACGGTGGGCCGCCTACAAGAAAGCCAAGGCGGCTAAGTAGGCGGTTTCTCCCTCAATCCGCCGCGGCGGTTCCCGCTTCTACGGACGCCCAATAGGCCCGCCGCACCGTGCCATAGCCAAATCCCGTCTTCCGGGCGATCTGGCGGAAGCTCAGGCCTTGGCGCCGCAGCTCGTGGATGCGTTCCCCTGAGACGTACCGGCGCGGTCGCCCCGAGGCTCTTTTCTTCAGGGGCTTGGGTTCGTCCTGCATGGTCCGGTCGTCTCCGTGGGACGAACAGCATACGCCCTCTGGCGCCACGGCTACGACAAATCTCGCGTCGCGGTTACTTTCCTCACCGGAGGCTCCCATCGGTGCGGACGCCTGCGGCTCCACGGCGTCTCCCCCGGAGCCTCCGAAGGCTGCTTTTTCCTCTGAGATTGGCGGGGTGAGGAAGCTTCTGCCGGTGCTCTCGGCCTACGGTTTTGACGCTCTCCGATGAGGCCCGAAGGCCGCATGGGGCGCCCTGGCGGAAAGCGGACTTTCCAGGCCTCCACTCTTCGAGGGGCGCTGGGTTCTTATGCCTGAAACACCGGGCGCAGCTTCTCCCACGTCGTGTCCAAATCCTCGGGGAGCACCCTCGTCTCCCCTACCGACGTCATGAAGCTGGTATCGCCGGTCCACCGCGGTAGCGCGTGCAGATGAACGTGGCCGGCAATGCCCGCGCCCGCGCTCCGTCCGATGTTGAATCCCAGATTCAAACCGTCGGGCCGGTATACCGCGCGCAGATGCTTCTCGGCAAGCCGCCCCAACCGGATCAGCTCCACCAGGGTTTCGTCCTGCAAATCTTCCAGCGTGGCCTGGTGCTCGTATGGCACCACCATCACATGCCCGGAGGTGTACGGGTAGCGATTGAGCATCACTAGATTGCGCGTTCCGCGGTACAACACGAGGTGCTCACGATCCTGGGGCGCATCCGCCGCCACCGCGCAAAAAAGGCAATCCACCGGCTCCCCCAGCTTGGTGACGTACTGATAGCGCCAGGGGGTCCAGAGATAATCCATGGGATTGCGGATCGAGGCTATTGCGGGTTCGGAACTCGCTCGGGCGGAGGCTCCGCCGCGACTGCGGTGGCGGAGTTGTTCACCACGTCCTTGAGTTCCTTGCTGGGTTTGAAATACGGAATCTTCTTGGCGGGCACTTCCACCCGTGCCCCCGTCTTGGGGTTGCGGCCGATGCGCGGTTGCCGTTGCCGGGTGCGGAAGCTGCCGAAGCCGCGGATCTCGATTTTGTCGCCGGAGCGAAGAGACTTCACGATGCTGTCAAAAATCGCCTCCACGATGACCTCGGACTCCTTCCGCGTCATCTCCACCACGCGGGAGACCTCTTCAATCAGATCGGCCTTGGTCATTCCGTTCTCCTTGTCCTCTCAACCGGTTACGAAACCGCAGTATCGCGTGAATACGGGAAATTTGCAAGCGATTCCACGCTATTCTAGATTGCGGTCTTTGAGGCTCATTACCTCTTCAATGGTGGTGGTGGCGGCCGCCGCTTGCCGTTGATAGTCTTCCAGACGCGTTTTCTCGTCATCCTCCGCTACGGCGCGCAAGCTGAGCCCGACCTTCTTTTCCGCTTCGCTCATCTTAATAATCTTAAAATCAAACTCCTGCCCCACGCTCAAAGGCGGCTCCTCCGAGCCGCGCCGTCCCGAATACCCGGGTACCTCGGAGAAATGGCACAGCCCCTCCACTCCGTCAGCCAGTTCGACAAATCCGCCGAAACTCGCCAGCCGGCCGACGCGCCCGTGCACCGTGTCGCCCACTTGATGGTTCTGGAAATACGTCTCCCAGGCGTCCGGCTGGAGCTGCTTGATGCCCAGCGACAGCCGGTGCGCCGACGAGTCGATGTTCAGAATCACCGCCTGGACAATCTGTCCCTTTTTCAGCACTTCCGACGGGTGCTTGACGCGCTTGGTCCAGGAAAGATCGGACACATGCACTAGGCCGTCGATCCCTTCCTCGATTTCGATGAACGCGCCAAAATCGGTCATGTTGCGCACCCGCCCCTCCACTACCGAACCGACGCTGTAGCGGCTGTCGATGGTGGTCCACGGGTTGGGCTCCAGTTGCTTGAGCCCCAGCGAAATCCGCCGCTCTTTGGGATGCACTTCCAGCACCACGGCTTCCACTTGATCCCCTGGCTTGACCACTTTGGAGGGATGCTTCATGCGCCGCGACCAGGTCATTTCGCTGATGTGGATCAGGCCTTCCACCCCGGCTTCCAGCTCCACGAAGGCGCCGTAGTCGGTGACGTTCACCACCCGCCCGATCACCCGCCCATGGATCGGAAAGTGCGTATCCACTGTCTCCCACGGATCCGGCGCCAGCTGCTTCAAGCCGAGCGAGACGCGTTCTTTGCCGCGATCGAATTTCAGAACCTGGACCGTGATCTCTTGGCCGACGTGCAGCAACTCGGAGGGATGCCCGATCCGGCCGTAGGACATGTCGGTCACGTGCAAGAGCCCGTCGATTCCACCCAGATCGATGAACGCGCCATAGTCGGTCAGGTTCTTCACCACGCCGGTGACCACCGAGCCTTCGGCCAAATGCTCCAGCGTCGTGCTCTTGCGCGCGTTGACTTCTTCCTCCACCGCCACTTTTCGCGAGACCACCACATTGCCGCGGCGGCGGTTGAGCTTGATGATCTTGATGGGAATATCCTGCCCGATCAGCCCGTCAAGGTTGTGGATGGGCCGCGGATCCGCCTGCGATCCGGGCATGAATGCCTCTATGCCGACATCCACCGCCAGGCCCCCCTTAACGCGTCCCAGCACCCGACCCGACAACGTCAGTTGGTCTTGTTGGGCTTTCTCCAGGTTGTCCCAGATGCGCAGCCGCGCGGCTCGCGTGTGCGAAAGCAGCACGTAGCCTTCCTGGGGCGGGCCGTGATCGATCATGACATCGACCACATCTCCCGGCCGCACCGTAATTTCCCCGGTCGCCGATTGGAATTGCTCCAGCGGCGCGATCCCTTCCGACTTAAACCCGAAATCGATGATTACGTCTTTGCCGGTGATGCTGAGAACCGTGCCCTGCAGAACTTCATCGCTGGCAGGCGGGGCGAAGTGGCTGTAGTCCTCGAGGAGATCCTCGTAGCTCTCGGGAACCGGTTCGTCGACATGCCCCTTGTCTTGGTCCACGGCTAAAACTCCTCGGCCGAGCACTGAATCACCGGTGGCTGCAGATTCGAAGATGCCTCCGGCGAGGACTCGATCGGCGCGAGACGCCGCTCAACCACCCAGATGACCGAGACCATGCGCCCTCGATAGCAAACCACTGTGAGATCAGTATGTTAGCAAATATACGCCCTCCGCTTGCGGGTTGTCAACGCCGGGGGCCCTGGACTGCGGTTCGGCGCCCCTCGTTCCGCAGACCTCTGGATTCGACCCTGTCGCCGCCCTCGCAAAATCCCCCTTGACGCCCGGAACAAGTAGGTATATAAGAGAAACAGGTCCCAATAGGAACTAGGATTCACCCGATTGGCGGTCAGACCCGCAGGCTGAGCGGCCAACGAGCCCGGTTTGGAAGGTCAGGCTCGCGCGGTCAGCGATGGCCTTGTTGAATGAATGGCGGGTCCAGGTGAGTCCAAGTCTGTTGGGACCCTTTTTATTTCCCCCCTGCGCGCGGCGGGCAAAGCCGTATCCTCAACCGGTTGCCCACGGCATCAAACAGCGTTTCATCCGAGTATGCGTCGAGTATCGCGGGATGAATGTAGTATTTGCGGCATGTCGCAGGACGGTGCCCCAGACTTGGCAGTGTGATAACTGGAACTCTTCGCATGAATGGCTTCCGGCCGAATCGGGATGGTCTCCGAGTTTTATCTGAGACTCGCCGGACCATCTGTGTTAACCCCTACTGTTTCCGCGACGCGGCGTTCGGTTGTTCACACCCGTCTGTCCGCTTGGGGTCGCATCGCACTGGCCCGAATTGACTGCCGGCGGGAGCGCACTTTATCCTCAGCCATATGCATTGCCCAAAAGCGGTCTTAGTCTCGTTGTGCTCGTTTTTTTCCGCCAGTATTCTCCTCGCAACTCCCTCATGGGAAAGTCTGGGCGGCAGTGCCCAGGGCGACCCATTCGCCGTGTCCGGCTACGATGGCCGGCTGCGAGTCTTCATTCGGGGTGCCGATAATGCGCTCTGGTTCGCGGCGCAAACCTCTCCCGGTGGAAGCTGGACACCGTTCGTCAGCCTCGGCGGCGTCATCATCAGCAATCCCAAAGCAGTACTGGACCCGAGCGGGCACATCGCGGTCTTCGCAGTGGGCGGCGATACCGCCGTGTGGAGGCGATCAGAAACCACGGCTGACAACTATTCGGACTGGATCAGCATCGGTGGCTCTGGCACGAGCGATCTTGCAGTCGTGCAGACGGATATGCTGCATGTTTCCATTCCCGCCGCATATGTGTTTATGCGCGGTCCCGATAATGCCCTGTGGTACAACCAGACGAACGAAGCGAGCGGGCCCTGGGGGACATCGTGGACAAGCCTGGGCGGATCTCTGGCGAGCGCGCCGGGAGCAGGCGTGAATGGCAACGGCCAAGTCACTGTGTTCGTGCGCGGCAGCTACGACAATGCGCCCTGGTACCGCCAAGCAACATCGCCTGGGGCAAGTCCTACATTTAATGACTGGGCTACGCTGGGCGGCGCGATGAACGGCCCTGCTAGTGTCGTGGAGAGCGGCCGGTACGTCATGTACCGGGGCATGGATAACGCCGCCTGGTCCATTCTCGATACAACACCGCTCACCGGCAAGGTCGCCCCCGCCACATGGTCGGATCCGGCTTCGCTTGGCGGTTATATCATCAGTAATCCAACGATGGCGCCTCCCCCACACTTCGGTCCTAATGATCTGGAAGTCTTGGTCGTCGGTGGTGACACTGCCTTATGGGTCACGGCGTCTCCGGGAAGTGGATCGCCGTTCGGACCGTGGCAGAGCCTCGGCGGTTCTCTCGTGGGTAATCCAATCGCGGTGCGCGATGCGGACCAGACAGTTGACGCTTTCGCAGTGGGCTCCGACGGTGCGCTCTGGCATATACGGCAATCGACGGCTGGGAGTTGGCAATAAGGGCAATAAGGAACACGGATAACAACAAATGCCCGGGACGGTAGGCAGCGCCATGCGGCCCGGCATTCTTTCGTGACCCTCGATGTCGTCGTTACTCTGTAGCCTGTCCCAGACTGCCGCTAACTCATCGCGCTGGCTAATTGTGACTGAGAAACGGCGTTATGGGAAAGTGATGCCCGGACGGTTGGATTAAGGGTCCCGCTTCCAGGCTCGGAACGATAAGAATACCTGCGCTTCGGACCCTCCACATTGGCTGGTGGCATCGACCGCCAAGACGCCGGCCTCTCGTGTCGCCAATGCCTGAGGGCTCTAGAGCATCCAGCGCCGGGTCGCCACCGCACGAACCGGCTCAATTCCGATAAACAACTCCGCAATATGCTATATGTGAAATCGGCATAGAGGAGGTGCCGGGGTGTGTCCGATCGAGCATCGGTTCTGCGGTCTGCCTTGCAACGCAAACGGGCCCTGGTGGTGCCCGGGTGCCATGACGCGCTCAGCGCCAAAATCGTGGAAAATGCCCGGTTCGAAGCCGTGCAAGTCAGCGGCTTTGGGCTGGCGGGGAGCCTGCTCGGCCAGCCGGACGTCGGGCTGGTCGAGATGAAAGACATTCTCGACGTAACCGGCCACATTGCCCGCGCGGTCGCGATCCCGGTGATGGCCGATATCGACACCGGCGGCGGCAACGCGCTCAACGCCGCTTCCCTCACCGAGCGCCTGCTCGAAATGCACGTGGCCGGCGTCAATATCGAAGATCAGATCTTTCCGAAGCGCTGCGGCCACATGGAGGGCAAGCAGGTGACCGCGGCCGAAGAGATGGCGGGCAAGGTGCGCGCCATGTCCGATACCCGCCGTCGTCTCGGCCGGGACATCGTCATCAACGCCCGCACCGACGCCTACGCCGTGTATGGCCTGTCGGAAGCCATCGCCCGCGCGAACCTGTACCTGGAAGCCGGCGCGGATATGGCCTTCATCGATGGCATCGGCACTCGCGCCGAGATCCAGCGCGCCGTTCGCGAGGTCCGCGGACTCTTCTCGGTGAACTTGATGGACGGCGTCACCGGCGTCAAGACCGAGCTCATCCCCGTCCCCGAGCTCGCTGCCATGGGAGTCGCCCGCGTCAGCATTCCCGTGGCTTCCATCTTCGTCGTGCACCGAGCCTTGACGGATTTCTTCGCCGCGCTGCGGGCCTCGCCCACCGGCCTGCTCGCCGGCCAGACCAATCGCTTGACCAGCTTCGCCGAGTATACGGCGTTTGTCGGTTTGCCGGAGTATCGGGCACTCGAACGCGAGTATCTGCTGGTGCCCGCCGGCCTTGCGCATTGAGTTTAGGAGGCTGCCATGGGCATGACCCTTGCCGAAAAGATTCTGGCCCGCGCTTCCGGTCGCGACCGCGTCACTCCCGATGAAGTCGTGGTGGCGCGCGTGGACCTCGCCATGAGCCACGAAAACGCCGATCTGGTCCGCAAAAGCTTTCTCGAGATCGGCCTCAACCAAGTATGGGACCCCACCCGGATCGCCATCATCTTTGATCACCGCGTCCCCGCCGAATCGGAAAAAACCGCGACCACCCACAAGGCCGTCCGCGAATTCGTGGCTGCCCAAGGGATCCCGAATTTCTACGACGTCGGCCGCGGCGGGATTTGCCATCAGGTCCTGCCCGAGAACGGCCACGTCCGGCCGGGCATGCTCGTCGTCGGCACCGATTCGCACACCACCACCCATGGAGCCTTTGGCGCCTTCAGCACCGGGATTGGAGCCACCGAAATGGCCGGGGTGTGGACCGAAGGTGCCCTCTGGTTCAAGGTTCCATCCACCATTCGAATCGAAGTCAAAGGCTCTTTTCATCAATGGATTACAGCCAAAGATCTGATCCTTTACATCATCGGCATGCTGGGAGCCGCCGGCGCCGATTATCGCGCCGTCGAGTTTGACGGCCCGGCCATCCGGGCGATGAGCATCGCCTCCCGTATGGTACTCACCAATTTGGCCATGGAGATGGGCGCCAAGGTCGCCTTCACGCCGGTGGATGAAGTGCTCCTGGACTATCTGCGCCCGCTGACACCGCAAAAAATTCACCGGATCGCGCCCGACCCCGATGCCCACTACGAGCGCACCATCCATATCGATGTCGCGCGCGACCTGCCTGAGCCGCAGATTGCGTGCCCCCATTCGGTCGATAACGTGCGGCCGCTCTCGGCGCTCGGCGAAGTGCCCATCGACCAGGCGGTGCTCGGTTCCTGCACCAACGGACGCCTGGAAGACCTGGAAGTGGCGGCTCGCGTGGTGGCGGGCCGAGTCGTCTGCGACCGCGCGCGCCTGCTGGTCATCCCCGCTTCCCAACGGGTCTACCTGGAGGCCCTGCGCCTGGGCTATCTGGAGACCCTGGTGGCCGCCGGCGCCATCATCAATCCTCCCGGTTGCGGCCCCTGCGTGGGCCTGCATCAGGGAATCCTGGCGGCGCGAGAAACCTGCGTTTCTTCCACCAACCGCAATTTTCTCGGGCGGATGGGCAGTAAAGACTCCCGCGTGTATCTGGCCAGCCCGGCCGTCGTGGCAGCCTCCGCCATCGCCGGCAGACTCGCTCATCCCGCGTCCATCGTCCACGAGGAGGAGCCATGCCTGACGGAAGGTTGAAATGGCGCGGCCGGGTCCGCGCGGTGTTGGGCGACCACATCGACACCGACGTCATCTATCCCGGCCGTTACCTCAATATCACCGATCGCGAAAAGACCGCCGAGCATCTCTTCGAACTCGTGTATCCGGAGATTCGCGCCTCCATCCAACCAGGCGACGTCATTGTGGCGGCCCGCAACTTCGGCTGCGGCTCCAGCCGGGAGCAGGCGGCCGCCGCTTTGAAGGTGGCAGGCGTGGGCGCCGTGCTGGCAGCCTCGTTCGGACGGATCTTTTTCCGCAACGCCATCAACCTGGGGCTGCCCGCCTTGATTGCACCCGAAGCCTTCGCCGCCTGCCGCGTGGGCGACGAATTGGAAATCGATCTCTCCGCCGGCGTGGTCCGGAACTGCACAACCAACCAGAGCATTCCCGCCGCCGCCCTCGACCCCAGGGCGTTGGACTTGCTTGCCGCCGGCGGCCTGATCCCGTACCTCCGGCGAAAGTATGCAGCCTAGGCCGCCAATCCAGGAGGGCTTGTGAGAAAGGTACGAATTGCCTGGTTGCCCGGCGATGGCATCGGCCCCGAAGTCTGCGATGCCGCCCGGCTGGTCCTCGACGCCGCCGGTTTCCAAGCCGAATATGTGCACGGCGACATCGGCTGGGAGTTCTGGCGTCGCGAAGGCGATGCCCTGCCCCGCCGTACGCTCGAATTACTGGCAGCTACCGACTGCGCCTTCTTCGGAGCCATTACCTCGAAACCCGTCGCCGACGCCGAGCGGGAACTCGCTCCGGAGTTGCGGGGCAAGGGTCTCGTCTACCGCAGTCCCATCGTGCGCATGCGCCAGTTGCTCGATCTCTACATTTGCCTCCGGCCGTGCCGTGCCTACCCCGGAAGCCGCCTCAACTATCGAGAGAATATCGACCTGGTCGTCTTCCGCGAAAACACCGAAGGCATGTACATCGGAGTGGAATTTCCCAAGGTCCCTAAAGGCTTCCTGGCGGAGCCGGCCATGGATGCGATTTCCGCCGATGCCGCTATCTCCATCCGCAGCGTCACGCCCGCCGCATCCCAGCGCATCGTGGAGGCCGCCTTTCAGTACGCGGTGAGACACGGACGCCGTAAGGTGACCGCGGTGCACAAAGCCAACGTCCTACGCGCCACCTGCGGCGTCTTCCTCGAATCCGCCCGCGAAGTAGCCGCGCGCTATCCGCAAATCGAGTTCGAAGCCGCCAATGTCGACGCCATGTGCATGTGGCTGCTCAAAAACCCGCTCCATTACGACGTCATCGTCACCACCAATCTGTTCGGAGACATCCTCTCCGACCTCTGCGCCCAGTTGGTGGGCGGCATGGGTTTCGCCTACAGCGGCAATATCGGCGCGAAATACGCCGTCTTCGAACCCACTCACGGTTCTGCGCCCAAATACGCCGGACAGAACAAGGTCAACCCGATGGCGGCCATTCTCGCGGCCCAGATGATGGTGGAATGGCTCGGCCAGTCGGAAATCGCCCGCCGCATCGACGCCGCCATCGCCGAGGTGATCGCTCGCGGCGTCGTCCGTACCTATGATATGGGAGGCACGGCCGGCACTCGCGAAATGGCTCTCGCCGTGGCCCGGTCTTTGCCCGCCGTGCTGCCCGCCCCAGAACTCACGGGAGTCCCCGGCACATAAAGGTGGCTTGCCGGCTCTTGGGTTGCTCGACCTCTCTAGAGGCGGATTACTGAAAATGCTTATGCCGCAATCGGTCCGGTCTTGCGAACCTGACGCCACAGGCGCCGGACATTGCCCGATCCCCGGCTGTAGAGTTCATGCGCTTGGGCGTTCATGTCTTCGCAGAGATCCTTCGCCACAGACTCCGCCTTGAGCCGGATGTGACGCCTGGTTCTTTCCCCGGACTGGGGCGCAAACAGAAGAGCCGCTCCCGCCGCGACGGCCGCCGAACCGAGAACCATGCTGAAGGTACGAATGCTACGTCTCATGATGTTTTCGCTCCCTCTCCGATATTGTAAGCGGAGATTGCCTTTTTCGGATCATCTCCTCTGAATTGCAGCCTCACATCGGGTAAACGCAGGAATTCAATTGTTGAAAAACACACCGTTGACATTGCACCGGAACGAGCCCACAGTGGAATTGGCTAGACTTACTAAGTAACATAGAAACGGGTCTGGGCGTTTTCCGGAAGAGCTCCAATCCGCTGCGTTCCCGTAGGCACTTCCCCCAGACCGATTCGAAGCGATTTGAGGCTGACGGCAGCCCAGCCTTTCCATCCACCGTAGCGAGAAGGAAATCAGAACTCGCTCATCTTCAGAAAACGGAGTCGTCGTTCAATGCAGACCATTCCGCTGTTGTCGGTGAGTCCGTCGGATACGGATCACGCCGTGTTACGAGAATTGCTCGATGGTACGCAATGGCTTCTTTCCGAGGCCCGTACACTCGGATCAGCCCTCGCCATGGTACGGCAGAACCGAATCCCGCTGGTCGTTTGTGAGCGGAATCTTCCGCCCGATACCTGGAAAGATCTGTCGGACCGACTCGCCATCCTGACCAATCCACCCTCCCTGATCGTCACGTCCCGCCATGCCGACGACCAGCTTTGGGTGGAAGCCCTGAGCTCCGGCGCCTACGATCTCCTCGCCAAGCCGTTCAACGCCCGCGAGTTTCACCGAACCCTGTTCCAGGCGTGGCTGCGGTGGCAGGTTCAGTTCGAAACCGCGAACCCGTTGCTCGAACCGCACGAAATCGCCGTCGCCGTCTAACCTCCGCTTCGCGTTCGTCCACGCTATCGGGAAAGCCCCGGCCCTCCAGCCCCTAACGCCGGGCTGAAAACTCAAGTTCCACCGAATGGTCCGGTTTGGCCTCCAACCCTTCCCGATTCCTCAGGATCGACAGCAGTTCGGATTCTTTCGCCCACAATACCTCTCTCGTACCCGCCGCTTTGGCATGGCCCATCTCTGGTTTTCTCCCTCCATTCAGCAGTAAACGCCAGGATGGACCCGCCTGGACATACCCTGCGGACGGTAAAAACACGGGCAAAACTCTTGGATTCCACCGTCCTGCGGGCAGGTTCGGGGGCCAGCGGGCTCGCTGGCCCAAGGCCGCCCTACTAGGAATAGGGGATGGAAACCGCCGCCCAGGAGGCGTACTATCAGGAAAGCCGCGCCTGCGGCTTGAGGGGAGTGTCGCATGCGACACGGATTCTGCAAAAGGGTGGCGGTGCTGTCGGTCTTCGCCTCCCTGGTACTGACTGCCGGCCTGGCGAAGGATAAGAAGAAAGACCCCGACGCAATCGGCAATCGCGACGTCGGTAAGGGGGTCAACTTTTATTCGCTCGAGAAGGAGATTGCCTTGGGCAAGCAGATGGCCCAGGAGGTCGAGCGGCAGGCCAAGGTCATCGACGATCCCGTGATCGCGGAATACGTCAACCGGCTCGGCCAAAACCTGGTCCGCAATTCCGACGCCAAGGTTCCCTTCACCATCAAGGTTTTGGATACCGAGGAGGTCAACGCCTTCGCCCTGCCGGGCGGATTTTTCTTTGTCAACTCCGGCTTGATTCTCCAGGCCGACAATGAATCGGAGCTGGCCGGTGTCATGGCTCATGAGATCGCCCACGTCGCCGCCCGCCATGGCACCCGCCAGGCCACCCGGGGACAAATCTTCAGCTACGCCACTCTCCCGCTCATGATGGCGGGCGGCTGGACCGGGTACGCCATCTATCAGGCGGCCAGCGTAGCCATCCCCCTGGGCTTTCTGAAATTCTCCCGCGGCTTCGAGTCGGAAGCCGATATGCTCGGCCTGCAGTATCTCTATAAGGCCGGCTACGATCCCAATTCCTTCATCGACTTTTTCGAGAAGGTGGAATCCCTGGAAAAAAAGAAGCCCGGCACCCTGTCGAAGGTCTTCTCCACTCATCCCATGACCGACGACCGCATTCGCGCGGCCCAAAAGAATATCCAGGAAAACCTCAAAGCGCAGCCCGAATACGTGCTGGATACTTCCGAGTTCCAGAACGTGAAGAAGCGCCTGGCCATGCTCGAAAATCGCCGCAAGCCCGAACACCCCGATGAGAGTCGGCCCCGGCTGCGCCGCGGGCCCGGCAGCGGCTCCTCCACCGACGCCGATTCGAATTCCGACGACAAGGACGCCAAGCCCGATCAGGATGAGCGCCCGACCCTGAAGCGCCGCGACTGACCGATTCCGCGCGCCCTCGGAATTCACGTACAGTAGAAGGTTGATCCAGTTTCATAATCCCGATACCGATGTCTTTGTTCCGGACACCCTGGAGCTGATGGCGGCCCTGTCGCGCACCACTCACCTCTGCCTCGCCGCGCATCAGGACGACATCGAGATCATGGCCTATCACGGCATCGGCGAGTGTTTTGGGCAGCGCGACCGCTGGTTTACGGGAGTGGTGATGACCAACGGCGCCGGCAGCCCGCGAGCGGGAATCTATGGCGGCGCCACCGATGAAGAAATGCAGACGGTGCGGCTCCGCGAGCAGCGTAAGGCTGCGTATGTGGGCGAATACGCGTGCCAGGTGCAGCTCGGATTCACCAGCTCGCAAGTCAAGAACCCCGCCGAAACCGCTGTCGTCGGCGATCTGAAGCAGATCCTCCGGGCCGCGCAACCGGAAATCGTGTACCTCCACAATCTGGCGGATAAACATGACACCCACGTGGCGGCGGCTCTGCGGTCGATCGCTGCCCTGCGCGCTGTGCGCGATCAGGTCCGGCCTAAAAAAGTCTATGGCTGCGAAGTCTGGCGCGGCCTCGATTGGCTTCCCGACGAAACCAAGCAGGCGCTGCCCGTCTCGGAGCGATCCAACCTGGCCTCGGCGCTGGTTGAAGTTTTCGATTCACAGATCAGCGGCGGCAAACGCTACGATCTCGCCACCGCCGGGCGCCGACTGGCGAACGCCACGTACTCCGCCTCGCACGGGACCGATCGAGAAAGCGCCCTCAGCTTCGCCATGGACCTAACGCCCCTCGTCGAGGACCCGCAACTGCCGGTGATGGACTACGTACTCTCCTTCATCGACCGCTTTCGCGCCGATGTGGCTAAGCGGATCCGCTCCGCGGATTGAGCGCCCACTTCAGCCGCGTCAGCCATGGCGCGGGCTCTTAGCGCGCGGGACTCGGCTGCACTTCCGGCACAGGCATGGTCACCGAGGCGATTGCATTAGAATTGCGGTCAAACACGATGAAACGCGCCGCCTTGGCGCCCGCAATCAGAGTCACGTCCTGCTGGAAGTCGATTCCGTGCGCCAGCGCCTGGTCGCGATCCTGTGCACTGTAGTGCAGATCCAGCGGGATCATGGGTCCGCCTTGCGGTGGCCCGCCCGGTCCGTATCCCACGATCGCCAGCCGGAGCTGAGCGTTGTATTGATTACCTTCATGCACCAGCACGATGTCCTTGGCGTCGAGGTGCGCGTCGAGGTGAAAAGCAGTTCCACCCTTGGGCGCGGGCGACAAAGTACCGCGTAAGCCGATCTCGGCAGCGTCGAATGCCGTCTGCATGGCGGAACTGATGGCTGATTGCGCTTTTGCGCCCGGCGGCTCCTGCCAGGCATAATATCCGGTTTTGGCCTGCAGACGCACGCCTTTCCGAGTACAGGCTATCTTCAGCTTATGGAACTTGTTGTCCCACTCCTTGTCCGGTGGGTAGTACCCGATCTGGTAACTCGTCACCACGTCGTGGACCGCCTGCCGGACAGCGGCGCCGATATCTTTCCCCGAATCCGGCCGCCCGCCGGTCATTCCCGCGAACAAATTGAGCGTATCGAGACTTCCAATGCCGCTACGGCCCTGATCCACGTTGTCCGGGCTGCCCAACATCACCTGCCGGACCGGATAGATGGACACGTCGGACCGGTCCAGCGCTTCGCTCATCTGCCGCAGCAGCGGCGTGAAATCGACGTAATCGCCGGTGTCCGAACGATTCGGCCCCAATTCGATCGGCACGCCATCGGTGATCCAGACGACGTTCTTCCTGCCGGGAATTCGCGAGAGCTGTACCGCCAGCGCGCCCAGGGCCTGGTAGGTGATTTGCGTGCGGATCGCCACATCGATGTCCGTTCGGCGTACCTGCATCACCGCTCGCATGGCCTGGTCCAAGAGAGGTTTCGCCTGGCGGGTCCACGGCTTGCCTCCCGCCGCGGGGACATTCGTGGTCGCATCGGGCAACGCGCGCACGGGGTCCAGCTTGCCATCCAGCGTGAGCAAGTACAGGTACACGTAATCCGCATTCTCCAGAGATTCCAGATTGCGGACGAGTTGGCTGGCCGCAACGCCTCGCGATGAAAAATCTTCGTTCATCAGGTCGAATAGAATCAATGTAGCCCGCGGGGCATTCGGGAGGGTGCGGTTGGAGAATTCTCCAGGCTGGAGCTTGGGGGCTTCCCAGCGCCGGCTATCCTGGTGACGGAAGAAGACGATCTTCTGCTGCTTGCCGGAATCGGTCACGCGGAAATCGTCCTGCGTCAAATCGGCGACCGGTTCGCCTTGCGAGTTGACGGCTACCACGTTGAGATCGACCAGCCGGGAATCCAGCCCTTCCTGCGCCACGAGCAGCGCCACCCCGCCGAGCAGGCTGGCAGCCAACCTCCTCATCGTTTGCATAGTCACCCAGTCTTGACTCTAAAGTGACCCAATGCACGTTTCCATCCCGTAATTGCCGTATTTTGAAGCGGCAGGGATGAGTAGGAACCGGAGACCGGACGCACCCCGTGACCGGGTCGCGTCGGTCACCCGCGCTTCAGCGCCGCCAGCACTCGGCTGGGCGTCATCGGGAATTCGCGCATCCGCACACCCGTCGCATCGAAGAACGCATTGCCGATGGCCGCGGCGCACGCTGCCATCACTTCTTCGCCGGCCCCGCTGTAGCGCTCGTTCAGGCGCTGCACCACCACCGCCGTGATTTCCGGCGACTCCTCGAACCGGAGAATGGGGTAGCTGGTCCAATCCAGACTCGTGACGTTGGTCGTATTGAGCGTCACCTCTTCGTGGAACATGCGGCTGGCGGTCTGCACCAACTGGCCGCTGATCTGGTTTTCGACGTTGCCTGGATTCACCACCAAACCGGCGTCAATCGCGCCATAAAGACGTTTGGCCACCACTTTGCCGGTCTCTTTGTTCACTTCGATCTCGGCGACCGCCCCGCCGTACGACGCCAGGTGAGTGCCCACACCGATGCCCCGCCCCGTCACGACCTTCGCGCCCGATAGCTTGGCAGCCGCTCGCCGCGGCGTCCATTGGGCGGCCTGCGCGGCAGCGTTGAGAACCCCCAGCCAGCGTTCGTCCTTCATGTTGCGTTTCCGAAACTCGTACGGGTCCAGCCCCGCCAGGTAAGCCAACTCGTCGAGCGTCTGCTCCGAAGCAAACGCAAACGAAAGGTCCAGCGGAGACCGGAGCCACGCGCCTTTCAGATATCCCAGCGCCGGCACCTGATGGTTCAGCAGGCGCAGATTGGGAATGTCGTACATGCCCCCGCACGTCAGCCGGTTGACCTCCTGGACCCCGCTCGCCGGCCACGCGGCGGGCGCCACTCCGGTCAGTTGCGCCGACGTTTCCGTGCCGCTCCAGTTATGTTGCCAGCCGGCGTATTCATATGCCACTATATTGCCCGAGGCGTCCGCCGCCGCGCGCACATCCGCCACGTGCGCTGGACCGTAGTTGTCCCACCCATGCTCATCCCAGCGCATGAACTGCAGCCGGACGGGCTTGGCGGCCAATTGTGACAGAAGCCCCGCGGCTTGCGCCACGTCGTCGTAACAACTGTGGCCGTACGTTCCCGATCCTTCGTAATACTGAACGCGCACCTTCTCTTGCGGGATGCCAAGCAAGCGGGCCAGGCTCCCGCGCGTGGCATAGACATCCTGCGTCGAACACATCACCAGCGCCGATTCTCGCGTCACATCGGCTACCGCGCAGTTCGGCCCGAACGGCACATGCGCCTGATACGGAGCCGTGTAACTCCGCGAGACGTGATGCACCGCGCTGTCGAGCGCGGCCGTGACGTTCCCGCGCTCTACCACCACCCGGTCGGTCGTCTTTTCCTTGCGCATCTGCACGTAGAGACCGGCGCTGCCTGGCAATGGGGGTGCGGCTTCCCAAGTGATTTTCAGTTGGCGGGCAGCTCGAATGGCGTCCCACTCGCGTTCCGCAACCACCCCCACGAAATCCCCGCGCCGCAGCACGCGGGCCCCCGCAATGTGGGCGATCGAGGATTCATCCAGGGTCGCCACCTTGGCCCCGGCGCCATACGCGCGCTGTCCCCGCGGGCGCACCACCCGCCCATGCAGCATCCCGGGCACTCGCACGTGTTGCATGTACACATACTTCCCGCTAACCTTGTCCGGAATGTCGTTGCGCGGAGCGGCCGTGCCCACCACCTGGTAGGCCGACGGCGGCTTGACCGGCGCCGATCCCGTGAACGCCAGGTCGAAATGCTTGCCGCCCACCAGCGCGCCGTAGGTGACGGACTGGTTGGGGCTGCCCATCACCGACACCACTCCCTTCGACACTTCGAGCCGCTCCACCGGCGTGGCTAGTTTCTTGGATGCCAGTTGGAGCAGCGCCCGTCGCGCTTCCGCGGCCGCTGCCCGCACTTGCGGACCGCCGCGCTGGATCGACGCGCTGGAATACGTTCCGCCTTGGTTGGGAGTGACGTTGGTATCGAGCCGCACCGTCGCGATCTGGCTCATCCCCAGGTCCAATTCCTCGGCCGCCACCTGCAGCAATGCCGTCGAGTTCCCCTGCCCTAGTTCAGCGAATCCGATGTACACCGTCGCCGTGTTGTCGGGGTGAATGGCCAGCCAGGTGTCGACTTGCTTGGCGTCCGGCGGGCCGGCGGCGGAACCGCGCTCTTGCGCCGAAACCACGCCGCCCAGATGAAACCCGATCACCAGCGCCCCGCCCGTCTTGAGGAAGTCGCGGCGAATCACGTTGCCCATCACGCCACCCCCGCCATCATCCGCGATGCCCGCTGAATGGCCTTGAGCACCCGCGGGTACGTCCCGCACCGGCACAAATGTCCGTTCATCGCCGTGCGAATCTGCGCGTCCGTGGGCTGCGGATTCTTCGAAAGCAGTTCCGACGCCTTGACAATCATTCCGTTGAAACAATACCCGCATTGCACAGCCTGTTCGTCAATCAGCGCTTGTTGTACGGGATGCAGCGCGGGCGCCTGGTGGAGCTTCTTCTGCGCCGCATACCAGGCTGGTAGGCCTTCCAACGTAGTGACCGATTTTCCCTGCACGGCCGAAACCGGAGTCACGCACGACCGGGTCTCGACCCCGTTCACCAGCACCGAACAGGACCCGCACTGCCCCAGTCCGCACCCGAACCGCGGGCCTTGCAGCTCCAATTCGTTGGAAAGCACGTACAGTAAGGGCGTATCCGGCGCGGCCGTCACCGTCCGCACCTGATCGTTCACCCGGATCTTGAGTTCGCCAGCCATTTGCTTGGTATCCCCCAGCCTGTAGAAACAGAAGTTCTTAACAGGTTATCAGGTTCCACCAAGCCGGCAACAGCGTCAATGGATCGGGCCGCGTCAAATGCCAGGGCCCAAGTCGGAGGGCTCTCGCCGCTTACAGTCCGGTGTCTGCTTCTTCCACCGAGATCACCTTGCCGCCTTGCACTTCGACTTGCACCCGGCTCTTGCGACTGGCATACGAATAGCTGATCCGGTCCGGCCCCACCACCACCCGCATCGAGGGCGGTCCGAACCGCCGGACCATCTCGCGGTACGTGGTGCCAGCCTGAATCCGCCGCGGGTCGTCAAACGCCTGCGCCTGGAGTGTCGGCGAGGCTACGCTCGCCTTCTTCTTCACCACCGGAGCTTTCGGTGCCTCGGGCGGAGCCGGAGGAATGGGGTTCGCCACTGCCGCCGTGCGTCGCTCAGCCAACACCGGCGTCGGTTCCGGACCGTGAACCGCGGGGCTGACCGCAGCATCGGAAACGTCCTGGCGGCGGTTGCTCGAACAGCCGCTGGCGATCACCACTAGGGCCAGTATTGCCGGCGCCGCATATTTCGCCACGGGACACCCCCTCCCTTGATTCTGAGGGCCCCACCGGCAAACTGGAAGACTGTCGAACGTTAGCAGCGCTCTACTCGCGTCGGGCTCGGGCGCCGCCAAACAAGGGAGTTAGCGCCTAGTTCTTCGGAGCGGCCCCGGACTCGGGAACCTTGATTCGCCCCTCGACCAGCCCTTTGTTGTTCTCCTCGCACGAGTATTCCAGGATCTCCCAATCGGTGCGCAGCGTGAAGACTCGCGTGTTCTTCCAGGGCTTGGTATAGGTCTTGGGATCTTCCACCGTGACTTCGTATCCGATATGCCCGGCGTCGGTGCGGTTGTACCGCTCGATCACATGCAGTTGGTCGCTATGCGGGTGCCCAATGGTATCGAGCTTGGTCAGACCGTTGAAATTGTTCGTGTCGATGACCAGCGTATCGCCTTCCCAGTGGCCCACCGAGTCCCCGAACCAGGTCGGGACTTTCTTGCCGTGCGGCCGCCCGTCGATCGGCACCTCTTTGAACCACGTGTTCTGTTCCCAAAGCAGAGCCAGCACCTTGTCGGTCTGCACGATCTGCATGGGATCCGGCGAGCCCACCGAGCGCATGTAGCCGAATGGCAGACAAGAGCCGGTATAGTCGCCGTTCTCGGGATGGTAGTTGTCCCACTGCGCCTTGCCCCATTCGGTGTAGGGCAACTCGCCCGCGCCCTTCTGGCTGGGCCCGAAATCGCGCGTCACATCCGGTGCATAGGGACGTTGCCACACCCCGTTGAAGTCCGGCTTGCCCCACGGATTCTTGGGCGCCGGCCCTTCCGGAGCCTGATAACCTCCACGCCCCCCTCCCCGGCCGCCTCGCGGCTGAGCCACGGTCAGTCCGGGCATCGCGGCCAATACCACCGCCACCCATATCGCACGATTCTTCAAGGTCGATCTCCTAGCGCTCCGGCCCCTGGCTCTGACTCCACAGCACCCGGCCGTCTTTCATCTTCACATTGCGGCTGCTGCAGGTTTTGGAGCCATCCTTGGCCAGCAGGCCGTCCACCACCATCTCGTCACCGGGCTTGGCCGCATCCTGCGTCCAGCCCTGGCGCGTCATGGCGTTGGGCGATCCCAACTCGCATTGCCACTTCTCCGTGGCCCCGCTCTCGGTTTTCACGCTCAGATAAATCCAGGCGTGCGGGTTCCGCCAGTCGATGCTGGTCAGAGTCCCATGGAGCGTGACCTTCTTGCTTTGGTCATACTCGGCGGTCAACGAGTGGTGGGCCCACAGGGCGCTCACCCCCAATACCAAACAAGGGATTAAGGCGAAAAGACGGGTTTTCACGGACGCTGATACCTCCTGTTCACGCTGGAGGCCAAGGTAACAAGAGCACCGCCGACTGTCAAGTTTCCGGCTGCCAAGACCCGGTCGCAGGAGTCCGCGTCCCCTGGCGTCAGTTGGCGATCGACACGTCCCGCGGCCGGAGAAGTCCGGCGCGCTTTCGCACTCCCGGCGCCGCCGGAAAGGGTCTCCCTCCGCCTGCTTCTCCGTAGCCTTCTCAAACCGGTGTGTCTCCAACTGCCTTGACGAGATACAGCCGTTGTTATATAGTTGCCGACAGTTTTTAACGTCGAGGTGTGAGTCACAGACTCGGGTCTGTCGACGTCAAGGGGTTAGACTATGCACAAACGGATTGCTGCTTTCTGTCTCTTCGTGTCTCCTTTCGCGCTGTTCGCGCAGAGCGACCGTGGCACGATCACGGGCACCGTTTCCGATCCGGCGAGCGCCGTGGTGGCTGCCGCCGCGATTGAAGCCAGGAATACGGCAACTGGCGTCAGCTACCAGGCGGCGAGCACCCCGACCGGAAACTATACCATCGCTCAGTTGCCCGCCGGCTCTTACGAGGTGTCCGTCGCTGTGCCGGGCTTCAAGCGATACACGCGCCGGGGACTTACAGTGGAAGTCGCTCAAACCCTGCGCATCGATATCACCCTCGAAGTCGGCGCTCCGACCGAGTCCGTCACGGTTCAGGCCGATGCGCCTCTGCTGAAAACCGAAAGCGGCGACATCAGCCACACCATTAAGGCGTCAAGTATGAACGACCTCCCCATCCTGGGGATTGGCGCCGGCCAAGCCGGAAGCGCCGGCATCCGCAATCCCTATGCCATGATCCAGTTGGTGCCGGGGGCCATGTGGCAGGCCAACGCCCAAGTCCGCGTCAACGGCGCGCCCAATAATACTCAATCGTTCCGGATCGAAGGCCAGGACGCGTCCAATACCGGTACTCCCGGAGTCCAGGCGCAGACCCAGCCGAGCGTCGACGCCATCCAGGAAGTGGCGATCCAGACCAGCAATTTTGCGGCGGAATACGGCCAGGTCGGCGGCGGCATGTTCAACGTCACCATGAAGTCCGGCACCAATCAGTTCCACGGCACCCTGTACGACTACTTCGTCAACGAAGTATTCAATGCGGGCAATCCCTTTACCGATAACCCGGCTGGCAATCCCCGGCCGCGCAACCGCCGCCAGGACTGGGGCTTCACCGTTGGCGGTCCGGTCTGGATCCCGAAGGTTTATGACGGCCACGACAAGACCTTCTTCTTCTTCAACTGGGAGCAGTACCGGGAGCACGTCGACATCAACAACCAACAGGAGACCGTGCCCACCGCCGCGTATCGCACCGGCGACTTCACGACCGCCATCCCACAGGGTTCCGCCGCCATTGGAACCGATTCTCTCAACCGCCCGATTTTCGCGGGCGAAATCTACGATCCCGCGACCACCCGGCCCGGGCCAACCGGTCTGGTCCGCGACCCCTTCTCGAACCAGACCATTCCGCAGCCCCAGTGGGATCCGATCGCGCAGAAGATCCAGGCCTTGTTTCCACAACCCCTCGGCCCATTCGCCAGCGGCGTCGTCAATAACTATATTCCCAATATCCCCACGTCACGAATCACGCAGATTCCGTCACTGAAGCTGGACCAGTCGATCGGGCCCAAAGGACGGCTTTCGTTCTTCTGGCAGGACACCAAGACCACCGCGCCTCTTTCCTTTACCTTCGGGCAAGTCGACGGTCTTCCAGACCCGCTGGCGACCAATGTCGCCACATTCCAAATCTCGAAAGTGTACCGGCTGAACTACGACCACACGCTATCGCCGACGCTCCTGTTGCATTTGGGCGCGGGATACCGCAGCAATGATTTCTATACGCCCAACGTCAATGAGGAGGGGCAGGTTCCCAATTACAACGCCCAGACGGAGCTCGGATTGAACGGTGGCATCACCCACCGGTTCTTTCCCAGCATGGGTGGGCTCTGTACCGGTGCATCCGCTTTCTCACCCTACGTCTGCACCGGCCAGGGAGGCATGCAGAACTTCGGAGGCTCGGCCAATGGTCACGCTTGGACCGAATCGCCTTCCTTCAACGCCAGTCTGACCTGGGTCCGCAATAATCATACGTATAAGGCCGGCGCTGAAACCCGCATCGAGGGCTATCCGGCGCCCAGCCAGTCGGGCGGCGCAGGTTCCTATACATTTGCAGGCGACCAGACCAGCCTTCCGTATCTCAATGGAAGCACGCTGAAGGGTCAAACCCCGGGGTTCGGTTACGCGAGCTTCCTATTGGGCCAGGTCAAGACTGTCAGTGTTTCCAACCCGGTGGACCCCAGGCTCGGCAAACATGAAATTGGCTTCTTTGCGCAGGACTCCTGGAAGGTGACTCGTAAGATCACGCTCGACTACGGGATCCGCTACGATTACTCGACCTACCTGCGCGAGCAATACGGGCGGGCTCCGTTCTTCTCCCCCACGACGCTCAACCCGACGGTCGGCATTCCAGGCGCCGTGGTATTTGATGGCTCGGGACCCGGCCACTGCAATTGCAGCCTCGCCAAAAACTATCCGTGGGGCTTCGCCCCGCGTCTGGGACTGGCGTATCAGTTCAACTCCAAAACCGTCTTTCGCGGCGGTTTTGGAATCGTATACGCCAACACCGAATCCAATAACAACGCTGCGGGGGGCCTGGCCGGGTCCATCAACACGGTGCCGACCACCACCTTTGGTCTGCCCATCACCACCCTCGCGCAAGGCATTCCGGCCTCGTATAACCCGATACCCTGGCCCAATCTGAACGCTGGCCAATACAACCCAACCACCACTCCGGCCGCGACCGTGGCGCCGTTTATGGATCCGAACGCGGGCCGGCCTCCCCGCCAGTATCAATGGAGCGTCGGTTTCCAGAGAGAGATATTCCCGAACCTGGCTGTCGATGTGTACTACATCGGGAACCGCGGCATCTGGTGGCAGTCTCCGGCACTGCTCAACCTCAACGCCATTCCGTTGTCGCGCATTGCGGGCGCGGGGCTCGATATCAACAACCCGACCGATGCCGGGCTGTTGAGCCAAGCCCTCAATTCACCAGCGGTGATTGCGCGAGGACTGAACGTTCGGCCCCCCTATGCCGGGTTCCCGCTCACCCAGACCCTCGGCCAGGCCTTACGACCCTTTCCGCAGTTCACGACCATCAACGCTTACTGGGATCCGCTTGGCGACACTTGGTACAACGCCCTCCAGGTGAAAGCGACCAAACGCTTTTCGCGCGGCCTGTCGTTCGTGAGCACCTTCACCTGGTCGAAAACTCAGGATGCCGGCGTCGAAATCGGCGAGCCGAATCCTGGAACGACCGGGAACGCGGTGGTGAATGACGTCTTCAACCGTAAGAACAACAAGTACCTTTCGCTGTATGACCAGCCCCTGTTGTTCAATGTCTCGGCCACCTATGTGACCCCCAAAATCGGAGGCAACCGGGTTTTGTCCTGGGCCGCCCGCGACTGGACCTATGGCGTCTTCCTGCAATACGCCAGCGGTTTCCCCATCCAGGTGCCCCTTGCCCAGAACAACCTGGGCAATCAGGTGTTCCAGACTACCTTTGCCAACCGGGTCGCGGGCCAGCCCCTGTTCACGGTGGATCCCAATTGTCATTGCTACGATCCGAACACGACGTTCTTGCTGAATCCGAACGCCTGGTCCACCACCACTCCCGCGGCCGGACAGTTCGGATCGTCGGCCGCGTACTATAGCGATTATCGAACGCAGCGTCGGCCTTCGGAGAATATGAACCTCGGCCGCACCTGGCGGTTCAAGGAGAGGGCCAGCTTCAACCTGCGCTTTGAGTTGACCAACGTGTTCAACCGCGCGTATTGGGGCAACCCCACCGCCACCAATGCCCAGCAGATTCAGACCCGGCAGAAGAACGGCAACGCCGCCTCCGGCTTCGGTTTCATGAACACCATCACCCCCGGCTTCACCGGCGCGCTGGTGCCGCGCAATGGGCTGATTGTGGCCCGTCTGACGTTCTAACCGAGCCCGGCCATCGGCAGAAAAACGCTTCCCTTGGCAGCGCCTCTCCTCGATCACGAGGCGTGCCACCCTGGTGAACCGAGCCGCCATACCGGATGGGAACATGCCTACCTGGACAGCCTCGACGGTCACAAGGTGAGCTTATACACGGCCGGAGCGAGGCGCCTTCGCAAAGCCAAGGCTCCCGCCACACGCCCCGCGGCTCGCCTATAGTACGATACAAGCAGGAGCGTGTTCTGAAAACGGCCGACGTCCGCGAATCCAAAGAAACTTTAGCCCAGACCCCCACGTGGCTCATCGCGGTCCGCGCTGCCGAATCGAAGAAAGCGACGGACCTCAAGGTGCTGGACCTCACCGGCATCACTTCCTTCGCCGATTTCTTCGTCATCTGCACGGCCGCCAATCAGCGCCAGATTCAAGCCATCGCCGACGAGGTCGGACTCCAGCTCAAACAGCAAGCCGGCGAATTGCCCATCAGCGTGGAAGGCTACAGCCAGGCGGAATGGGTCTTGGCCGATTACGGCGACCTCCTGGTCCACATCTTTTCCCCCAAGGCGCGCGAATATTACAGCCTGGAGCGGCTGTGGCGCAGCGCCAAGAGTCTGGACATTCCAGCCGAGTAACGGCCGGAAGGAAGGCCGCGGAGCCCGGGAAGCCCTTTCGACTCCCGCGCACCGGTAACCTCCCGTACAAGTGAAGGTTGTCCTAGTACTCATCGTGTACATCTGGACCTTTTCACCGCCAGGCTTCCCGCCCATAATGAAACCGTGGTCAGCCGCTTTACTTCCGAGTGCGAGCTTTGCGCGGAGTTGCTTACCGATTACATCTCTGCCGCAAATGAAATCGTCGACAACAAAGAGCGGTTACAGGCGCGCCCTCCTGCTACGGCAAGCCAGCTTGCGTCAGCCCTGATCGATCACGCCCTCAAGCGCCGGAATCAGGCGCGCAAGCGGCTCTTTCTGCACAAAGACCTCGAACACTAACCTGCCCTTTCCGCCCCCGGGCTCTATCCCCAGACACACGTCCCCGCGGCTCCAGGATGGTTCTGTCTCGATCTGTGGATGGGATAGGGCCGACTCGGCACGCCAGTCAGACCGTGGCCGGATGGGAGGACGGAGTACGTTGAGTTAGTCGCGGTCCAGTTCGTAGCTGAGGGCCCGCTCCAGGCACGGAACGCAGATGGTGACCATCATGCCCGCGCCCTGGCGGAGCTGATGCGTCGTCTCGCGCTGGCACGTTTGGCAATACCGCAAAGTCTTCGGCCATGCTGGTGTGGTTTCGATTCTGATCGGGGCGCTCATACTCGTTCTCCGAGGTCCAATTGTGCGTCTCCCCGGACTTGAAGTCGAGTCCGCATCGTACCAAGTCGAGTACCCCCGGGTACCTTGTACTTTTCGAGCGATCCCGCGCCCGAGGTCACTTTGGGAAGCTGGCTGTTTGGGAGAAGAAAGAAAAAGGCCGCCGGGACCATGGCAGGAGCCCCGGCGGTTGAGGAGTCAGGTTCAATTCTGGCAATCCAGAAGGGGCGGCTCCGAGGTGAGTCTGTCTGAGGTTGTCACCGAGTTTGGAGACCCCAGGGAGCCGCAAGAGCATCATGCGTCCAAATAGTCCGTTTTGGAAGAGCTAAACGTACTCCATCGGTACCAGAACGATGGTCCCGGGCCTCCCTCCAGGCTGCACAGCCGGCTCCGGATTGCGTATAATTTTCAATAGGATAGGTGACCTCAAGGGACATGGCACAAAACGAATTCGCGTTTGAGATGGCTACCTCCAGCATCCGCTTTGGCGTAGGAGTGACCCGCGAAGTGGGGATGGATCTGGCGGACCTGGGCGTCCGCAAGGCCCTCGTCTTGACCGACCCCCTGATGGGCCGCATGCGACCGGCGCAAACCGTCCAGCAATCTCTCGACGAGAACCGTGTCCCGTTCGTCCTCTACGACCAGGTGCGGGTGGAGCCTACCGACGAGTCCTTTCTGCACGCCATCGCCTTTGCCCGCGAGGCCCAGTGCGATGCCTTCGTGGCCGTGGGCGGCGGTTCCACTTTGGATACCGCCAAAGCCGTCAACCTCTACACCTCCTATCCGCCGGCCGACTTCCTGGACTACGTGAACCCGCCCATCGGCAAAGGACTGCCCGTACCCGGGCCGCTCAAGCCTCTGATCGCGATTCCCACTACCGCCGGGACCGGCAGCGAAACCACCGGCGTCTCCATCTTCGACCTGAGCCGGATGCACGCCAAGACCGGGATCGCCAGCCGCCGCTTGAAGCCCACCCTCGGTCTGCTCGACCCCGAGAATACCCGCACCATGCCGCCACAAGTCGCGGCCGCCACCGGGCTCGACGTGCTCAGCCACGCGCTCGAATCGTACACCGCCCTTCCCTTCTCCCAACGGCCCCGGCCGGACCGGCCCCTGCTGCGCCCCGCCTATCAAGGGTCGAACCCCATCAGCGATGTGTGGTCGCTCCAGGCCCTGCGAATGGTGGCCCAATACCTGGTTCGCGAAGTCGAAGACCCTTCGGACGACGAAGCGCGCGCCCACATGATTCTGGCTTCTTCGTATGCCGGCGTGGGATTCGGAAACGCCGGCGTCCACCTGCCGCACGGCATGTCCTATCCCGTCTCCGGAATGGTGAAGAGCTACCGCGCGCCCGGCTATGCCGTCGATCATCCCCTCGTGCCCCACGGCTACTCCGTCATCCTCAACGCCCCCGCCGTCTTCCGGTTCACCGCGTCCGCCAACCCCGGCCGGCACCTGGAGGCCGCTCAGGCTCTCGGCGTTGACGTCTCGCGCTGCCAGAGCCAGGACGCCGGGCGCATTCTGGCCGAACGCATCCTCTGGTTCATGCAGCGCTTGAAAATCCCCAACGGCCTCAGCGCCATCGGCTATACCGCTGCCGATATCCCCGCGCTCGTGGAGGGAACTCTGCCTCAGCATCGCGTCACCAAACTGGCGCCGCGCCCCGCCGGCCCTGAGGAACTTAGCCGCCTGTTCGAAGACTCCATGAGTGCGTGGTAGCGTAGAAGTTCACTCATGAGTGCTCAATGGATGGACATGCGCATCCAGGAAGAACAGGATCGCCGCCGCAAGGAAGCCAAGACCCTGTCTTTGATGCCGAAAGGCCTGGAAGAATTACACGCTCTACTGACGGCCTGCATCGAGAAATACAAGGAGGCCTTCGGACCGGAGTCCGCCGACATCACCAACCTGATCTCCAAGCTGCGGATCACGGTTCGCGAGGAGCAGGGCGGCAAATGGCAGCCGCGCGCCAAAGTGGATGTCAGCCTGGTCTCGATCCCTCCGGCCTTTAAGGTGGAGCGCGGAGAGACCGAGGCTCAGATGATCGAAATCAGCCTGCTGCCGGGAGACCGGCTCGCCTTCCGCCTCGACGACCAATACCTGACCGCCGAGGACCTCTCGAAAAAAATCCTGGATCGCGCCCTCTTTCCCAAACTGGCGGAATAACGGCCTAAGGCCCTGGCTTGTGCAGACGAGCGCCTCTCGCCTGAGCCGCCCCGCTCACTCCTCGTGAGCGGCCAGTGGCTTGATCAGGCGCGGGCGGTTGTCCGGCTCCTCGGGCTTGCGTAGGCTTTCCTGCTTCAGCAGGCGCGCCCGCACGTCGTGATATTCCGAGGTGCTGACCACATACTCGCTGCGTGCCGGAAGAATCTGCTGGATCTCCTGCTGGGCCTTCTGGATGCGGTCCGCGTCCATCGGGTGCGTCGAGAACAACTTGGACACCTTTCCTGACCGGCGCCGCGAGAGCGCTTCCAGTCTCTCGAAGATGTTGATCGCGCCGTTGGGATCGTAGCCCGCTTCATACATGTACTGCAGCCCGAGGTAGTCCGCTTCGCTTTCGTCATGGCGGCTGAAGCTCAGGAAGGTCATCGGGATCACCGCACCGGCGCCCTGCCGCGCGACCACGCCCGCCCAGCCTCCCAACAGCACGCTCAGCGGGATGCTGGCCATATTGGCGATCTGCGATTTGGTGGCCTGCCGGGTCATGTGGCGCGCCGCCACGTGCGCGACCTCATGCGCCAGCGCGCCCGCGAATTCGTCTTCTTCCTCGGCCATCACGATGAGCCCGGTGTTGACGAAGATGTAGCCGCCGGGCAGCGCGAACGCGTTCAGGTCTTCCGCTTCGATCACCTGAAAGGTGAACGGCACGCGCGCGTCCGAATTCCGCACCAGATTCTGGCCTACGCGGTTCACGAATTCGGTGAGAATCGGGTCCGTGTTCAGCTTGGCCTGCCGCTGGACTTCCTGGGCCATCTGCCGGCCCAGCGCGATCTCTTTTTCCAGGGAATAAAAGTTGATGCCCTTGCCGACGTCGCGATTGCCAATCTGGCCCGGATCCTTCTTCTTGTCTTCCGCGCGCAGCCCACCCGCCACCGCCAACAGTAGAACGAAGGTGAGGAGGGCGCGCATGGCTAAACTCATACTAACGTATCGTAGAGGATATGGGTTTCGAAATGGGTAAACACCCTGTAAAAGAAATGCCGCTCTGGGAACGGTATGCCGGCCAGTTCCCGGTCCGCCAGCACTTGACCTACCTCAACCATGCCGCCGTGGCCCCCCTGTGCAAACCCGCCGCCGACGCCATGAAGGCCCTGGCCGACGACTGCCTGCAGTTCGGCAGCCTGCACTACGACCGGTGGATGGCGGCCTATGAGGGGTTGCGCATCGCGGCCGCCCGGCTCATCGGCGCGGACCGCTCCGAGATCGCGCTCGTCAAGAACACTTCCGAGGGCATCGCCACTGTGGCCATGGGGCTGGATTGGAAGCCGGGCGACCGCATGGTGGGCTTTCAGGAGGAATTTCCCGCCAATCTGTTTCCCTGGAAGAAATTGGAAGAGCGGGGCGTCCATGTGACTTGGCTTTCGGTGAACGATCCCTTGGACCGCATCGACGAAGCCTGCCGCGGCGCCCGCCTGCTCTCCATCAGCTTTGTCCAATTCCTCAGCGGCTACCGCGCTCCGCTGACCGCGATCGGGGAGATCTGTCACCGCCATGGCTGCCTCTTCATGGTGGATGCCATCCAGGGCTTGGGCGCGTTTCCGGTGGATGTCCGCGCCAGCCGCATCCACGCCCTCGCGGCCGACGGCCACAAATGGCTGCTCGGCCCCGAAGGCTGCGGCATCCTGTATATCGACCGCGCTCTCCAAGACCGCGTCGAGCCGGTCGAATTCGGCTGGACCAACGTGGCCCACTACGCCGACTACGCCTCCCGCGATATGTCCCTGCGGGCAGATGCCGGCCGGTACGAATGCGGAACTCTCAACACCATTGGCTGCTTCGGCTTGCAGGCCGCAATCGAGTTTTTACTCGAAGTCGGAGTGGCGAACATTGCCGGCGTGGTTCAGAACTTGGGTGACCGCATTGCCGCGGGAGTCATCGCGAAAGGCTACGAAACCCTGCACGCGCGCACCCCGGAAACCGGCGCCGGGATTGTCAGTTTTCGCAAGGCGGGCCAAGAAGCCGGCGACATCGTTCGCAAACTCCGCGCCGAAGGGATCACCGCCGCCCCCCGCGCCGGTTGGGTCCGCACTTCCCCCCACTTCTACATCCGCCCGGAAGACATCGACCGCATGCTGGACTTGCTGCCGTAAGGTGAGGTCCAAGGCGGGCGACGTGGCGGGGCTGTTTTCCTGCGCCGTCAGTTAGATTTAGCCTTGTTTCGGCCAGTTCCCCGCCGCCGTTTTGTGGGCACTTCGAATCGTTGCCATTGCTCTTGATGCACCGCGGCCCAGGCGCCCGCGATTTCCAAGTCCAGATCGCGGTCACGCAGGGCTGCTGCCTTCAGCCGCTTCCCAAGGGCCCGCGGGCTGTTCGTCATCAGATAATGCTGCACGGCATGCTCGATCAAACGGCTGGGCTGCCCCGGGCGGCTCAGCCTGTCCAGGGTCCGGACGGTGGCATCGCTCAAAACGACATTAATGCGTCTTCCCATGGAAATCCGGGCCTCAAAACCTCATCCACACTCTATCTAAATTGTGGATGTCACGAGACGGGCGTCCGAGCCGCCTTACCCTTTGTGCTGGAACAAATCGAAGTTCTCGAAGTCCCCGTTGAGCAGCGAGTGGGTGTCGCTATACCCCAGCCACCCCGAGATCATGCTCGCGTAGACACGGCGGAAATCGGTGGTGTAGATGAGGTTGTCGCCGGCGTCCAGCTTGGTCAGGCTGGGAACCTGGCCGTAGTGCCCGCCCTTCACTGAATTGCCCACCGCAAACATGAGGTTGGCCGTCCCATGATCGGTTCCAAGGTTGACGTTCTCGGGCACCCGCCGCCCGAATTCGGAAAACACCATCACCACCACGTCGTCGGCGCGATGGATCCGCTCCAGATCGCGAACGAACGCATACACCGCGTCGGAAGCGTAGGTCAGCAGGCGCTGGTGGCTATCGTTCTGGAATACGTGCGTATCGAAGGCATTGTTGCGATACGAGGTGTAGTACAACCGCGTCGGCATGCCCGCGTCGATCAAGGCGACCACCTTCGGCAGATCCAGACCCACGATGCCGTAGTCGATGGGCGAGCGGTACCGGGCCCAGGCTTCCCGCACCAGCGCCGAGGCGTCTTTGGCGCTCCGGGCGGTATCCAGCAGGAACCGGCGCGACGGATTCTCCACCTTGCCGCTCTCTGGCAGCGACCCCAGGATATCCCGCTCCTGGTAGAACTTCTCCTGCGTAAATTTGTTGGGATCGTCAAACACCACCGGAACATGCTTGCGCGCGCGCACGGCGAGCGATTGCCGCGCCCCAATGTTCACCAGATAATTCGCGGGCGCTTGCGGCGCCATGGCATCGGCCAGCCGGCCCACCCAGCCGTATTCCTCGCCGCTGTTGGGCGCGGCCGTGTGCCAGTACGCCATCGAGGTGAAGTGCGAAAACGACGGGTTCTCATAGCCGCAGCCATGCACAATGGCCAGCTTGCCATCCTTATACAACCGCTCGAACCCGGTCATCCCGCCGCCGAACCCGAAATGTTCGTCGATGACCCGCAGGCTCTTCTTGGGAATGCCGAGGTTGGGCCGGTGCTTGTAGTACGCATCGTCCGCATACGGGACCAGCGTGTTGAGCCCGTCGTTGCCCCCGGACAATTCCAGCACCACCAGGATCTTGCCGTCCGCCCGCCCTTCCGCCGCCAGCGCCGCCGCCGCTTGTCCGAACACCGGCACGGGAAGCGACGCGCCCGCCGTGACACACACCCCATACATGCCGGCGCGCAGCAGATCGCGGCGGCTGGAACGCGAGAACGAGAAGCGGTTCGTCATAGACACCTCAACCCAACTGATACTCCGGCTGGCTCATGATCAGATGCAGCACCAGCCGCAGCGACTGTTCCATGTACGTTTGAGCCACGGTGATGTCCGTGGTCCCCAGGTCTTTGTCCAGAAACGCAATCAACTTCTGCCGCGCCTCATCGCCCGGCGGAACCCGCATGAAGCGATGGATGAAGTAATCCACCACCTGTGTGGTGTTTCGCAAATCCGCTCGGATCACCATGCGCGACAGATTCACCTGCGCCGTGTCGCGCGGAATCGCCTTGACCCGCTCGATCGCCAGCTGCGAGCCGCGAAAACTCCCGTAACGCGTGTTGAACTCCTCGTCCCGGTCGGCATTCTTGTTCGACTCCGCGACGTCTCCGGTCTTCGCCTCGTCCTTGGTCGCGGTCGAAATATCCATCCCTTCCCGAATTCGCTCGGCCACCCGCCGCACCTCTCCGCCGCCGGTGTAGCGGTCGGGAGGCAGGAAACTGATGTTCGGGAACAACACGTCGCGCGCGAAGTTCGCGCGCTCCAGCAGCAGGCCCGGGGTGATCCAGGCCTGCCCTTGCGCCCAGCCCGCTACCGTGGGCGGCGCAAACAGCTGCTGCCCCAACCCCCCGGTCACCAGGTTGAAGTCCGGAACCCCGGGGATGCTCTTCAATCCGAGCTTTTTATAGGTGCTCACCGCCAGTTCCACCGGGCTCTGAATCCGCGTGCCCACCGAGGCCGGGCTGTAGAAATCCCGCGACAGGAAGATGGTCTCGAGCAGGGCCGCGATCTCATACTTGTGTTGGCGCAGCACCGCGCCCAACTGCTTCTGCAACTCCGGCGACAGGTCCTGCCGCACAAAGTACCGGTAGATTTTGCCCGCGATGTAGTCGGCCGTGGCTGGCTGCTGCATGATGATGTCGATCACATCCACGCCGTCGAAGCGCCCTGTCCTCCCGAGAAAGGTCTTTTCCCCATCGTCGTGCTGGTCTTGGTTAACCACGAACTTCAGGTCCACGTAATTCCAGCCGGTAAACGCGCGCGCGGCCTCACGGATGTCCTTCTCCGTGTAGTGGCCCACCCCCATGGTGAACAGCTCCATGATCTCGCGCGCGAAATTCTCGTTGGACGCGCCCTTCACGTTGACGCCCGCGTCCAGGAACGACAACATCCCCGGACTCTGCGCCACCGCCACCGTGAGGTCCCGGAAATTGCCGGTTCCCTGTTTCTGAAACAGTTCCAGTTCGCCCAGCAGCTTGCGATAGTCCCGCACCTTGGCTTCGTTGGATGCGAAATGCCCGTGCCAGAACAGCGCCATCTTCTCTTCGAGCGGTCGCGGGCTGGTGAGCATGCGATTGGCCCACCAGTACGCCACCCGGTTGGTTTCCAGAGCGCTGGCCCTCAGCCAATAGAAAAACTCGTCCACGATGGGCTGCAGCCGGCGGTTGCCGCTGGCCTTGACCTTGATCCCCAGCGCTTCCCCTTTCGCCTTGGCCAGGTCCGTGACCGCGGGACGGCTCGGCGGGAACGGTTCCAGGCCGGCATCGTGAATGCCTGATTCGTCGAACGGAGGCAGCTTGCCGGCGTCGGTCCCTTGGAAGCGAACCAGCCGCGCCACCGCCTGCGCCGGCGTCAACTGCGCCAGCGCCTGGATCTCTTCCGGAGTTCCGCCGAATCCGGCCCGCTCCAGCAGGTGCGCCGCCAAATCGGCATTCCAATCCGAGGCCGCGATGGGCGCCAGATCGTTTTGCCAGGCCGCCGGTACGGCGGTCTGCGCCAGTGCCGGCGCTCCGCCAACGGTCAAGAGAGCCCCAATCAACGCGAGCCTTCGAAGCATAATTGAGGTCAGTATACAACCTGCGCGCGCGGGTGTCCCGCGTTCCCGTCCCCCCAGCCTGCGGCCGCGGGCAACCGCTTTTTTGCAGGCCGCGTTCGCCTCACGATGGCGCCGGCACGGCTCGAACCTGATTCATCCAGTAAGCCCATGCCACGATCAGCGAAAAGAACACCAGACTGCTCATGCCCGCCGCCACCACATTCGGCGCAGGCGGCGGGCCCGCCACGTTGTTGTACCAGGCCGCCGTCACCAGAACCACGCCGCCCCAGAAGGCGTAAACGCCGGCACGGTTTCGAGGTTTGTTCCCGCGCGCGTACAGAAACAGCGCCACCGCCCAGAATCCCCCTTCCACTGCCACCGTCGCGGGAATGGAATTCCAGAGCCCTAGTCCGAACCGGCCCGCCACGCCCGGCGCCAGCGGCATGTCCGGTTTGTGGCTGATGCAATCGAGCACCCAGTGGCTCACCACCGCCGCAAACAGCACCCTCGCCCCGCGCGGGAAATGCCGCCGCCAGAGGTAGGCGCCTGCGAACAGACCCGCCCATACCAGATCCAGCAGCAGACCGTGACTGTAAGGAATGTGGATCGCCTGCAGGGAATTCTGGGTCGTGGCCGCGGGAACGAACCGCACTTGTTCGATTCCCGTGATCAGGAAGACACACCAGAGCAGGTCCGCGGCCACAGCCGCCAGCACCAGAGTGCCGAGGGAAATCTTCGGCGCCACGCGCTTCCCAACCAAGCCGGCCGCCAGGTGTCCGACAAGCATCGTCAACCCCTATTCCGCGATGTGGTATTTCCGCCGGACCAGGCGCAGGTTCTCTCTCGCGCGCCGGTCCTGGTCCGAAGAGAGACGCGCTTCGACGAAATCGTGGCGGGAGATGGCGGCCTGCATCCGTCTGAGATGGAAGTCCACCGCTTTCTGCGCTTCGATCACTTCGTCCAGGGCGGATACATACGATTCCCGGGTCACGTCGACCGGGCGCATTTTCGTCAGATCGAGAGCGGGATCGGTCTTCCACCGGTCGATCCACGCGGCGGCCGCTCCCGCCGCCAGCCCCATCCACTCTCCGGCGGCAAAGCGCGCCAAGGCCATCCCGCGCCGCTCCGCGGCTGCTTGCTCGAAAACGCGCGGCATCTCCTCGCCAAACAACTCCCGGTAAGCGGCCGGGTAGAGCCGCAGCAGCAGTTCGTACACGCGTCTCATCCGCCTCATGCCTCCCGAACCCGCAAGCGCGCCATCCCCGCCCGCGTCAATTGCTTCATCCGGTCCAACTCCATCTGCAGTTGCCGCCGCCCCGCCGCAGTCAGACGGTACGCCTGTTTTTCCCGGGACGTGTCCTCTTGCTCGAAGCGCTCGATCCAGCCGTCCTCGAGCAACCGGGCCAGGGCCCCGTATAGCGTGCCCGTGCTCAACCGCACCCGCCCTTGGCTGATCGATTCAATGTCCTTCAGCAGAGCGTATCCGTGCCGCGGCTGGCCGGCCAGGCTCATCAGGATCAACAGAACCGGCTCGCTCAGCGGCCGTCCGTCAGGTTGTGTCACGACCTGTCGCATAACGACATATTAATGCCGGCTCGGGAGCCTTGTCAAGCGGGTTTCCGGAGTTGTAGTGCCTCCCGACCGCCTATAATATCCAGGAGGAGCAACTTCCCCGCAGCCGCATGCCCACAACTCCCCCCAGCACACCGGTTCGAGAAATCCGCCTGGCGTCCACCGACGTCATCATGGACCGGAAACCCGACGGCACCATCTATGTCCGCTCGAAGCTCCAGCTCGGGCCGTATCCACGCCGCATGACCGACCGGCTGGACCATTGGGCACAGCAAGCGCCGGACCGCACGTTCCTTGCGCAGCGCACTCCGCAAGGTCCCTGGCAGCGCCTGACGTATGCCCAGGCGGCCGCCGGGGGCCGGCAAGTCGGGCAGGCCCTCGTCCAGCGCCGCTTGTCGCCGGAGCGCCCGATTGCCATCTTGTCCGGCAATGATCTGGACCATGCGCTGCTGGGCTTCGGCGCCATGTACGCAGGCGTGCCCTACTCGCCCATCTCCACCGCCTATTCGCTGGTCTCCAAAGACTTCGGAAAGCTGAAACACATCTTCCAGCTCCTGAATCCCGGGCTCGTGTTCGCCTCCAACGGCGCGCGCTATGCCAACGCGATCCAGGCCGTCATGCCCGCCGATGCGGAACTGGTCTGCGCGTCCGATCCCCTCCCCGGCGCCACCCTGTTCTCCGATTTGCGAAATACCCCCGCCGGCCCCGCCATCGACGAAGCGCACGCGCGCGTCGGACCCGATACCGTCTTCAAAATTCTCTTCACCTCCGGCTCCGTCGGAGTCCCCAAGGGCGTCATTTACACGCACCGCGTGTGGACCAGCAATCAGGAGATGGTCCGCCAGTGCTGGCAGTTCCTGGAGGATGAGCCGCCCGTCATCCTGGAATGGCTGCCGTGGAATCACACCTTCGCCGGCAGCAAAGATTTTGGCATGATCCTCTATAACGGCGGCACTCTGTATCTGGACGAAGGCAAGCCGGTGCCCGGCGCGTTTGACGAGACCCTCCGCAATCTGCGCGAGATTGCTCCCACCATTGTGCTCAACGTGCCCAAAGGGTACGAAGCGGTCATTCCCTATCTGCGCAAAGACCCGGAGTTCCGCCGGCATTACTTCAGCCGGTTAAAAGCGTTGTTCTACGCCGGGGCGGGAATCTCGCAGGAGGTTTGGGACGCGCTCCAGGACCTGTCCATCCAAGCCTGCGGCGAACGCATCCTGATGCTCTCCGGTCTGGGCTCCACCGAAACCGGGCCGTTTGCCCTCTGGGTGGGCAAAGACGTCCGCCGCGCCGGCGAATGCGGCGTGCCGGCTCCGGGCATGGAATTGAAGCTGGTTCCCTCGGAGCACAAACTCGAAGCTCGCGTTCGGGGGCCCAATGTCACGCCGGGCTATTGGAATGAGCCCGAAAAGACGCGCGCCGCATTCGACGAAGAAGGGTATTACAAATTACACGACGCGCTGCGATTCGTGGACGAGTCCGACCCCAGCAAGGGATTCCTCTTCGACGGCCGGATTGCTGAGGACTTCAAGCTGTCCACCGCGACGTGGGTGAGCGTGGGACCAATGCGCGTCGACTTCCTGGCCCATTTCGCGCCCTACGCCAAGGAAGTCGTGATTGCCGGCGTCGATCGCGACGACGTCGGCGCTCTCATCTTTCCCGACATCGATTCCTGCCGCGAACTGTCGCCCGAGCCCGGCAGCGTGCCGGAATTGTTGGCGCGCCCGCGGGTCCGCGCAAAATTCAAGGAACTGCTCGTCAGCATGGCCCAAACCGCCACCGGCAGCTCCAATCGCATCGTCCGCGCGATTGTTCTCGATGTGCCGCCTTCCATTGACGCGCATGAGTTAACCGATAAGGGCTCCATCAGCCAGCGCGCCGTGCTCGACAACCGCGCCGGCGTGGTGGACGAGCTCTACCGCGGCTCCCCGCGCGTCCTTTCCATTTACGACGCCGAACCGGAATAAAGTCTCCGGCTCCACCGCCGGTTACCGGGCCAGCGCCTGATCCAGGTCTTCGATGATGTCTTCCGGCGCTTCGATCCCCACCGACAGCCGCACCAGGTTGTCGCGGATGCCCATGCGCTCGCGGTGCTTGGGCGACACCTCGCGGTGCGAACTCATCACCGGGTAGAGCATCATGGTGTGCACGTCGCCCAGCGACGTGGCGCGCACCACCACTTCGAGCGCATCCATGAAGCGGAAGATCTCTTCCCTGCCCGCGTCTTTCAACTCGAAACTGACCATCGCGCCGTACAGATTGGGCGGGAACAGGCGGCGAATCGTGGCGGCGTCCGGATGGTCCGCAGTCGCCGGAAAATACACGCGCTCCACTCGCGGATGCGTCGCCAGCCACGAGGCCACCCGGCAGGCATTGGCGCATTGCCGCTCCATCCGCAGCGGAAACGTCTTGATGCCGCGCATGGTCAGGTAACTCTCGAACGGCCCCAGCACCGGGCCGATCGCGCGCGACAGATTGCGCAGGCTGTCGAAATGCGCTGCATCGGTGACCACCACTCCCCCCAACACGTCCCCGTGCCCGGAAAGATATTTCGTCAGGCTGTGCACGCTGAAATGTGCGCCCAGCTCCAAAGGACGCACCAGCAGCGGACTGGCAAACGTGTTGTCCACCACCAGCGCCGCTCCCGCCGCGCGCGCGATCTCCGCGATCTTGTCCAGGGCGCCGACCCGCAGCAGCGGGTTGGAGATGCTCTCGATCAGAATGCAGCCGGGCTTGGCTTCCGCGACCGCCGCGCGCAGCGCGTCCAGATCGCACACATCCACAAAGCGCGTCTCCACGCCGGTCGGCTCGAGCACGTTCAGCAGCAGGCTCACCGTCGCCCCATACATCGCGTTGGCGGCGATCACCGACTTCCGCCGGTCCGCCAGCGCCGTCACCACCGCCATCTGGAGGGCGGCCATTCCCGACGCGCAGGCGAGCGACCCGTGGCCGCCCTCCAGCACCGTCATCAACTCTTCCAGCGCGGCCGTAGTCGGGTTCTCGTAGCGGGCGTAGCTGTATCCCTTCTCCTGCTGCCCGAAGACGCGATCCAACTGCTCCATCGATTCGTAGAAGAAGCTGGTCGCCGCGTAAATCGGCGTGGTCACGGGAATATGCGCTCCGGCTTTCTTGCGGTCGCCGGCGTGCACGGCTTTGGTATGAATCTTCACGGCGATTTCCTTTTCCAACGCACCCCCGACTTGGTGTCCTCCAGAATGATGCCTTGCGCCAGCAGCTGGTCGCGGATCTCATCGGCGCGCGCAAAATTCTTCGCCTTCTTGGCGGCCGTGCGCTCGGCCACCAGCGCGTCCACCCCGGCATCCGACGTCCCCTGCGACGCCGCCGGCTGCAACACGGCAAACACCGAATCGAACAGCGCCAAAAGCTCCAAGGCCGCCGCCGCGTTGCCGGCCCGGAAGGTGCCTGCGTCCATGGCGCTGTTGGCGTCGCGGACGTATTCGAACACCGCGCCCAGGGCCTCCGCCGTGTTCAGGTCATCGTTGAGGCTCTCGGTAAATCCTTTGCAGGCTTGCGCGGTTCGCGCCGCCAGCTCTTCGCTCTGTCCCTCGGGGTAGCGATCGGTTTCCAGCCGAAGCTTGAAGTTCCGCAGACGGTCAATCGCGGTCTTGGCCGACTTCAATCCGTCAAAAGTAAAGTTCAGCGACTTGCGATAGGGCACCGAGGCCAGCAGGTACCGGATGGCCTCGGGCGAATGTCCCCGTTCGAGGATGTCGCGCAAGGTAAAGTAGTTCCCCAACGACTTCGACATCTTCTGGCCTTCCACCATCAGGAATTCCGCGTGCAGCCAGAAGCGCGCGAACGGCTGTCCGGTGAGCGCCTCCGACTGCGCGATTTCGTTCTCGTGGTGGGGAAAAATCAGATCGATGCCCCCGGCATGAATATCCAGGGTTTCCCCGAGGTACTTGATCGCCATCACCGAACATTCGATGTGCCAGCCCGGCCGCCCGGGCCCCAGCGCCGTCTCCCAAAACGGCTCGCCTTCCTTGGGCGCCTTCCACAGCGCGAAATCCCGCGCGTCGGCTTTCTCGTATTCGTCCACGTCTACGCGCGCGCCCGCCAGGTTGCCGCTGAAGTCATTGTGCGAGAGCTTGCCGTAGCCCGGAAAACTCGAGATCCGGTAATATACCGAGCCTTCGCTCGAGTACGTATGGTGGCTGGCGCTCAACCGCTCGATGGCTTCCACCATGTCGTCAATGTGGCCGGTCGCCGGGACCAGCCGTTCCGGTTCTTCCAGCCGTAACGTGGCGCAATCTTTCCGGAATGCCTCCGTGTACACCGCGGTATATTCCGCCAGGGACTTGCGCTGCGCCACCGCGTTGCGGATAATCTTGTCGTCGACATCCGTGATGTTCATGACGTGATCGAGACCGAATCCGTTGGTGCGCAGCCATCTGCGCAGAAGATCGACAAACGTAAAAGTCCGAAAGTTGCCGATGTGCGCGTAGTCGTACACCGTGGGTCCGCAGGTGTACATGCGGACGATGTTGTCGCGAGCTGGAGAAAATGTCTCCACTTGCTGTGACAGCGTGTTATAAAAGCGCAATGCCATAGTTGAGGGGATTTTTTCCATCGTAGCAGACGACGCTTGCCCTGCGTTCGGCTCGGGCAGAATGGTAATGGAGTGAAGATCTCACTGAGTAAAAAGTTCTGGTTCGTACTCTCGGAGCACACCGCGCGCGGCACTTGTGATGACGGCCTTTGAATTGCAAGCTCTGGCGGGCACAGCGTCCGCGTTTTTTTCGGAATGAGCTCGAAACGGGCGGGAGGAGAAACTTCTACATGGCGAAAACGGCGGACGAACGGCGGAGAAGCCTCCGGTTTGAGGTTCACCTCTCGGTTCGTTACCGGCAATCCGAAAAAGGCATCGAGCACCGCTGGAGCAGCGGCATCACGCGCGACATGAGCAAGGACGGAGTCGCCTTCAAAAGCAGGCAGCCCATGCCCATTGGCTCCCATGTGGAGCTCCGCATCGACTGGCCCATCAAGCAAGAAGCCATCCGCCCCATCGATTTGCAGGCCACCGGTTTCGTCGTCTGGAGCGATAACCGCGAGACCGCTGTTCGCATCAGCTCGCACAAGTTCCGCGTGCATTCTTCGAGTCTCGAAGTTTCCACACCCGAGCTCGCCTAGCCAGCCCCGCCGCTTCTTTACGCTTCCAGTTGTGCGACCATCGGAGCGCCTGTGTTGTACTATATGTGTTTACTTCATGAAGGCCTTACTGGACTCCCTCGGGCCCGGCGATAAGGATTGGGATCTGGCCCAGGCCATCGATCCGGCACGCTTGCCCGCCCACATTGCGGTCATCATGGATGGCAACGGACGGTGGGCCCGCCAGCGCCGGCTGCCCCGCGTCGCCGGTCACCAGGCAGGCGTCGGCCCGGTCCGCAGCACCGTGGAAACGTGCGCGCGCCTGGGCGTTAAGGCGCTGACCCTCTACGCGTTTTCAGTGGAGAACTGGAAGCGCCCCAGAGCCGAAGTGGAGACCCTCTGGCGTCTGCTGCGGTACTACCTGCGCCAGGAACTTCCCGAACTGCAAAAGAACGACATCCGCCTGCAGGCCATCGGCCGCCTCGATGCGCTGCCGCCCCAGGTCCGCCGCGAGCTGGATTCCGCGGTGGACGCCACCGCCGCCAACCGCGGGCTGCTGGTCCACCTGGCCATCAACTACGGCGGCCGCGCCGAAATCGTCGACGCCGTCAACTCCATTCTCGAAGTGGCGCGCCTCGATGGCAGCATCGCCTCTCTCAAGCTGGATGAGGAGTTGATCTCCTCCAACCTCTACACCGCCACCTGTCCGGACCCGGATCTGTTGATCCGCACCTCGGGCGAAATGCGCATCAGCAATTTCCTGCTCTGGCAGATCGCCTACGCCGAGTTGTATGTCACCGAGACGTTGTGGCCCGATTTCACGCGCCGCGATCTGCTGCAAGCCATTCTGGAATACCAGAAGCGCGAACGCCGCTACGGTGGGCTCACTGGCGGGCCGGACGCCCCGCAATCTCTGCGCCGGCTGCCGAAGGCCGGTGACGAAGCTCTGATTGAAGTCCTCCGCCCCTCATGAAGCGGGTTGCCACCGCCCTTGCGCTGATTCCCATCGTCGTCTACGTGGTGCTGTGGGCGAATTTCTGGATCTTCCTCGCGGTTCTGGTGGCCGTGGCGTGCCTCTGTTACCGCGAATATGACGGCATCGCGGCCGCTTACGGCTATGGAGCGCCCGGTCCCGCGGGTTACGCCGCGGGCTTGCTGCTGTTCGCTCCCATTCCCGAACCTTGGCTGCTGGTCACCGTGTTTGCCTTGGCCGCGCTGCTGCTGGCGATGCGGGCCGAGAACCTCGCCGACTCTCTGCCGGGCGCGGCCCTCCGCGTCCTGGGGATCCTCTACGTGTTCGGCGCCTGGAAGTGCGCCATCCCGCTGCGGGATCGCAGCCCGCATTGGTTGATGTTCGCGCTGCTGGTGAACTGGGCCGGAGACATCGGCGCCTACTATGTGGGGCGCGCCTTCGGCCGGCATAAGCTCGCCGAAAGAATCAGCCCGAAGAAGACGTGGGAGGGAGCCATCGGGTCCTTGGCCGTCTCGGCTTTGATCGCCGGCGGGTACCTGCTGCGGTTTGTCAGCGGTATCGGCATTGTGCCGGTCGTGGCTCTCACCTTGACCGCCAACGCCGCGGGCCAATTGGGCGACCTGGCCGAATCCGCCATGAAGCGCGGCGCCGGCATCAAGGACAGCGGCGCCTTGCTGCCCGGCCACGGCGGCATGCTCGACCGCGTGGACAGCACCTTGTTCGCCCTCCCGGTGATCTACGCCTACGTGCGCTACCTGGGCTGAGCGGCTCCACCCGCTACAATGAAGAAACCGTGGCCTTGACCTGTTATCTGGATGCGTTTTCCGGCATCAGCGGCGATATGCTGGTGGGCGCGCTGGCCGATGCCGGCGCCGATCCGAAGGCCTTGGTATCGGCTATCGCATCGCTGAATGCCGGAGCCACGGTCTCGTTCGAAAAGGTGAAGCGCCGCGGCATCGCCGCGACCAAGTATCACGTCGCGGTCGAAGAAACCAAGAAGCACCGGCACCTTTCCCACATCCTCGAGATGATCGCCCAGGCCGATCTTTCCAGCCGAGCTCGTCGCGATGCCTCGGCCGTGTTTCGCAAACTGGGCGAGGCCGAGGCCGAAGTGCATCAGGTTCCCCTCGAAAAAGTGCACTTTCATGAAGTCGGAGCGGCCGATTCCATCGCCGACATCGTCGGCGCCTGCGTGGCGTTTGACCTGCTCCACGTGGACGCCATCGTCTGCTCGCCGCTCAACGTCGGCAGCGGCATCGTGCACACCGAACACGGCGTGCTGCCCGTCCCGGCGCCCGCTACGGCCCGCCTGCTCGAGAACGCTCCCGTCTACGCGCGCGGTCCGGCGGTCGAACTCACCACGCCCACCGGCGCGGCGGTCGTCGCCACCTTGGCCGGCCGCTTTGGCGTGCTGCCGCCGATGAAGATCGCGCGCACCGGTTACGGCGCCGGCGATCACGATTTTACGGAGCACGCCAACGTCCTGCGCGTGATTCTCGGCGAACCCACGGGCGCGATGGAATCGCTCTCGGTCTCCGTGATCGAGGCCAACATCGACGATCTCAACCCGCAAGTGCTGGCCTACGCCGCCGAACGGCTGCTGGAAGCGGGCGCGCTCGATGTCACCGTGCAACCGCTCTTCATGAAAAAAGGCCGCCCCGGCAGCCTGCTGAGCGCCATCGTGCGGCCGGAAGACCGGGAGTCGATCGCCCAGCTGATCTTTACCGAGACCTCCACGCTAGGCTTGCGCATCTATTCCGCCGAACGCCGCGTGCAGGCGCGCACCCGCACCGAAGTCGCCACGCGTTATGGAACCGTGCGCATCAAGGTGGGGAGCGAAGGCTCCTACGCCCCCGAGTACGAGGACTGCCGGAAACTCGCGCTCGAATCCGGAGTCGCCCTCAAGCACGTCATCGCCGAAGCCAACGCCGCGTATCTGAACCGATCGAGATGAAATACTACCTCACTACTCCCATCTACTACGTGAATGCCGCGCCGCATATCGGGCATGCGTACACCACCATCGTGACCGACCTGATCAAGCGCTTCAAGCGCATGCAGGGCTACGAGCCCGTGGTGTTGACCACCGGCTCCGACGAGCATGGCGTCAACGTGGAGCGGGCCGCCCAGCGGAATGGGAAGACACCCAAGGAGCACTGCGACGTCATCGCCGCCGTTTTCGAGAAGCAGTGGAAGCTGCTCGACCTCGATATCGACTACTTTCAGCGCACCACCAGCCCGCAACATGCGCGCGTCGTGCAGGACCTGTTCGACCGCTGCCGCAAGAACGGCTACATCTACAAAGCCTCGTATAGCGGCCAATACTGCATCTACGACAATCTCTACGTCAACGAGGCCAAGCCAGGCGACCCCTGTCCCGATTGCGGCCGCCCCACCGAGACCGTCACCGAGGAGAATTTCTTCTTCAAGCTTTCGGCATTTCAAGAGAAGCTGCTGAAGCTCTACGAGGAACATCCCGAGTTCATCCAACCCGACTCCCGCCGCAATGAAGCGATCGCGTTCGTCAAGGGCGGATTGACCGATCTGTCCATCACCCGCACCAACATCAAATGGGGCATCCCGGTAGTCGGAGAGGAGCCGCACGTCTTCTACGTATGGTTCGACGCCCTGACCACGTACATGAGCGCGGTGGAGGGCAAAGGCTTGTGGCCGGCCGATCTGCATCTAATCGGCAAAGAGATTGTCCGCTTCCACGCCATCTACTGGCCGGCATTCCTGTGGGCCGCGGGCCTGGAACTGCCCAAGCGCATCTTCGCCCACGGCTGGCTGCTCATCGAGAACGATAAGATCAGCAAGTCCCGGGGGAACATGGTCCGCGCCGAGCCCATCCGCCAGGTGATGGGCGCCGATGCCTTGCGTTATTTTCTGCTCCGCGAGGTGGTCTTCGGGCAGGACGGCAACTTCAGCTACGACGCGCTGGTCAACCGATACAACTCCGACCTCGCCAACGGACTCGGCAACCTCGCCAGCCGGACCCTGGCGATGATCCATCAGTATCGCGGCGGCACCATCCCCGAGGGTTCGAATTCGGAGATCGGCGCCCTGGCCGACAACATTATTCACAACGTTAAAATATACTTCGACACTTTTGAATTTTCTAAGGGCCTGGAGCGGATTTGGTTTCTGATCTCACGAGTGGACAGTTACATCGTGAGACAGGCTCCGTGGAAGCTGGCCAAGCAGCCCGAGGCTCAATCGCAGCTCGATGTGACGCTCTACACGGCCGCCGAAGCGCTACGCATCGCTACTGCCCTGCTCTACCCCGTAATGCCGCAGTCGACGCCGAAGATCTGGGCGCAACTCGGCATAAAGGAACCCATCGAATCGGTGCGTTTCGCCAACCTGTCGTGGGGGCAACTGGCGCACGGCCAAAAGATCGGCGAGGTGTCCGCGGTCTTTCCGCGCCTCGAGTTGAAACCGGCGATCGACAAGATGCGGGAGCTGGAGGTGGTCGTCACCGCCGAACAGAACGCGATTCTCGGCAAGACCGAAGCGCCGGCGGCGGAAGCGGCGCCGGAGTCGCCCAAAATTGCCATCGACGACTTCGTCAAGGTGGATCTCCGGGTCGGCCTGGTGCTTTCCGCCGAGCCGGTCAAGGGCGCGGACAAGCTGCTGCATTTGAAGGTGGACATCGGCGAGCCCGAGCCGCGAACCATCGTCGCGGGCATCGCCGAGGCGTACAAGCCGGAACAGCTTCTCAACCGCAAGGTGGTGATCGTGGCCAACCTGCAACCGCGAAAAATGCGCGGCCTCATCTCCAACGGGATGATCGTCGCGGCCTCCGTAGAAGGCGGCAAGCCGGTCCTGGCTGCGTTCCTGGAAGATATCCCGGTAGGAGCGCGCCTCAAGTGAGGCTGGTCGATTCCCACTGCCACCTGGACGACCGCCAGTTTGACGAAGACCGCGAGGCCGCCATCGAGCGCGCCCGCGCCGCCGGAGTCGGGACCCTGATGGCCATCGGAACCGGCTCGGGCCCGCCGGATCTGGAGGCCGCGCTCCGCCTGGCGGATCAGTATCCGTTCATCGTCGCCACGGTGGGGGTGCATCCGCACGACGCCTCCAAGGCGTCGGAGGATACGTTCGTCCGGCTGCAGGAGCTGGCGCGCCGCCCGAGAGTGAAAGCCATCGGCGAGATCGGCCTCGACTACCACTACGACTTCTCGCCCCGGGAGGTGCAGCGCGCGGTCTTCGAACGGCAGCTCACCATCGCGGCGGAAGCTGGCCGGCCGGTGGTGATCCACACACGCGAGGCCTGGGACGATACCCTGGCGATTCTCAGAGCGCGCTGGAACGGCGGCGGCGTCATGCACTGCTTCACGGGGAACGAGCAGCAGGCGGGTCAGGCGCTCGACCTCGGATTTCACCTGGCCTTTGGCGGCGTGCTGACCTTCCCGAAGGCCGAGGAAGTCCGGCAGGCCGCGCGCATCACGCCTGAGGAGCGCCTGCTGGTGGAGACGGATTGTCCGTATCTGGCGCCGGTCCCGATGCGCGGAAAACGCAATGAACCAGCCTTCCTGGTGGAGACCGTGCGGCGCCTGGCCGAGGTTCGCGGCGTGCCGCCGGAGCGCATCGCGGAGCAAACGACCCGCAACTTCCGGCGCTTGTGTTTGCAGGATGAGGCCGATAACGGGTAAACTGGTTAACTTCCATGAGTTTAGGAAAGCTGGGGCAGGCCCTCACGGCGCGCGAGATCTTCGACTTGATCCAGGACGAGATGGATCAGGTGGAAAAGAAGATCACGCTGGAATCAGTGGCTTCGGTCGATGCCGTGACCGCGATCGGGCAATACCTGCAATCGGCCGGCGGCAAGCGCCTGCGGCCTTCCCTGCTCCTGCTCTCCGCCAAGCTGGCCGGCAGCGCCGGGCCGTGCGCCATTCAACTGGGCGCGGTGGTTGAGATGATTCACGCGGCCACTCTGGTGCATGACGACGTGATCGACGCCGCCGAGACCCGCCGCGGCCGCCCTTCGACCAACGTCACGTGGGGCAACCACACGTGCGTCCTGGCGGGCGACTGGCTGTACATGCAGGCCTTCCAGATTGCCCTGCGGGAGCGCAATTTTCAAATTCTCGATCTGCTGATCGGCTTGACGCAAATGATGGTCGATGGCGAGCTGCTGCAACTGGAACGGATCGGCCGCATCGACGTCACCGAAGCCGACTGCATGGAACTGGTGGACCGCAAGACAGCCTGCCTGTTTTCGGTGTGCGCCAAGCTCGGCGCGTTGGCCGGGGGCGCGGACACGCACGCGCAGGAACAGCTCGCCGAATATGCCTGGAACCTGGGGATGGCATTCCAGTTGGTGGATGACGTTCTGGATTTCACGGCCCGCGAAAAGACGCTGGGCAAACCAGTGGGCGGCGATCTTCGTGAAGGCAAAGTCACGCTGCCGGTGGTCTACGCGCTGGAACGAGCCTCGGGCGAAGAGCGGCAGCTGGTGGAGACCATCCTGCGCCGGCGCGATTACGACGAAGTTCCGTTTTCGCGGATCCTGGCGTTTTTGGAAAAATACCGGGGCATCGGCCGCGTGAAAGACCGGGCCCAGGCCTTTACCGACACAGCCCGCCGCATCATCAGCAGCTTTCCCGACTCGCCCTATCAGCGCGCTTTGCTGACTGTCACCGAACTAGTGACGGAGCGCGACCACTAGAACCCTGGCGAGACAGAACCCTTCGATCGCGGAACTGTCGTAGGCAGACCGGTGCGCGGCCTCTCAGTTCTCTGACGGCGTCTTCGACAACCGATCCACCACCAGCAGATCCATGGGCATCTTGCGGGTGTCCAGCTTCAAACCGAGTTGCTGGAAGCCGTCGAGCAAGGAAGCAATCGAACCGTTGTCCATGTACTGGATGACTTGCGGCGCCAACGTCATGCCGGCATTCACGGCGGCGCGGATCATCATGACCTGTGCATCCTCCTGGGTCACCGTGACCGAGAGATCGTAGACGCCGGTCAGACCCGTGATGTCGACAATCGGACGGTCCGTGTAGCGCTCGAGCTGCCGCGCCAGCATGTCCATGCTGAACTTGTGGACCTCGAGCTTGTTATTCGCGAAGGTGTAGTAGGAGCCGTTGCCGAGATTCACCGAGACGCCGGCGGCACTGCCTTGGGCGGCCACGTTCACGGCGCCTTTCGCCGGGGCGGGAGCATCCGGGGCAGGCGGATCTGCTTTGGACTCCTGTATCTTCAGCGGCGGCTTGCCCACGATCAACGCGTACACCGGCAGTTCTTTCTGGTCGTGATGCACCTTTATCTGAAACCGCTCCGCGAGCAGCGATTGCAGCATCTCCGCGATGTGGTCCGGGCTGCTACCCTCCGGAATCTTGGCGTTCAGGTCGAACCGCTCGGAGGTGATCCAGTCCGGCCCGGTGACCTGATACGGCTTCAGGCGATAGGCACGCGCGATGTAATCGCGCATCGGCACGGAAACAATCCGGACTTGCGCGCCATCGATATGGTACCCGAGATCCACCCGGTCCGGCGTGGGTTGGGAAGGATGGATGGAGGCCACTTCGAATTTCAGGTCCGCGGGAGTCTGCGCCAGAACTATGCCCGCACCCAACAGAGTGAGCAGAATGATCCTCATGGAGTTAGGGTACGAAAGACGACGGGCGAAAGTTCAAGGAAATAAGGAACGGGCAGGCGCATCGCCTGCCCCACGAGGAACCGCTATTCTTTGAGCGTCTTGACGAAGGCGGCGATGTCGTCGGCCTGCTTCTCGGTGACGCCGGCCACGGGTTTCATTTTGCCTTTGCCGGAGAGGATCACCTTCTTGATGTCGGCGTCGGACATACTCTGCACTTCCTTGGAGCCCAGCGGCGCCATGGTGACCCCGAAGGCCTTGCCGATGGCCGCTTTGCCCTCGCCATTGGCGCCATGGCAGGCCGCGCACTTGGTGCCATACAGCCCTTTGCCTTCCGCCGCACTTCCGTAGGCCAGGCCCACGGTCACAATCAATGAAAGCGTTCCGATGACGATCGTCTTCATACGACAGGCTCCTTAAAGAATATTAATATCGACAATACTCTCTACCACCGCATGGTAGCACGCACGCTATGCCCTTCCACCGTCACCTCCAGGTGCGCTCTCGCGCCCTCCAGGGAAGCCAACTCGAGTTTCACCGCCAGCAACTCATCCATGATGTAGTCGCGATGCTCGGAGATGGCATCTTGCATCGGCTTGCTTTCGGTGACCAGCCCCAACTCAATGCGCTGGCTCACGGACAGGCCGGTATCTTTGCGCAGAACCTGGAGATTGCGGACCAGGTCGCGCACCATGCCTTCGCGCTGGAGCGGTTCGGATAACGCCAGATCGAGCGCGACTAGCACATCGCCTTCTTCGGCCACGCCCCAGCGCGGGTCGGGCGCGCGCTCCATCTTAAATAAGCCGGCCGGGGCCGGCTGATCGAAACCGGAGACTTGCACCTCGCCTCCAGCCGCGGCCTGCGCGGCCAGCCTTTCTCGCGAGGCCTGGTCGAGCGCGTCGAATGCGGCGCGGAAGCTGGCGGAGTCGCGGCGAAAATGGGCATTGGCTGCTTTCCAATCCACCTTGAGCTCGGTCTGGAAGAATGCCTTCGCATCGCCGGCGAACTGGACTTGTTTGACGTTGAGCTCGCCCTGAATCAGGGCGCTCTGTTCTTCCACGGCCTTCCGCTTCTCACCGGAGAAAACAACGTGCGCCGCCTGCAGCGGCTGGCGGACGCGCGTGGAAGCCTGGGCCCGCACCTTCAGTCCCAGACGGATCACGTTGCGCACGGCTTCGGTGCGCCGCAGCAAGGCTTCGTCGCGCCACGCGGCCGGCGCGGCCGGCCAGTCCGCATGATGCACCGATTCGGCGGCCGTGGGATCGAGGCCGCGCACGGCGTTCTGCCAGATCCGCTCGCACACGAAGGGAATGATGGGCGCGAGCGCGAGAGTGGTGGAGCGCAAGGCCGCCAGCAGCGTGCTGTAGGCGGCGCGCTTGTCGTCGTCGTGCCCGCTGCGCCAGAAGCGGCGGCGACTCACCCGCACATACCAGTTGGAAACGTCGTCCAGGTAGGCTTCCACGTCGCGGATGACGGCCGGGGTATCGTAGGATTCGTAGCTCTTCTGAACGCCCTCCAGCATGACCGCGGTGCGGGCCAGGAGCCAGCGGTCCGTGACCTGCAGCGTTTCGGGCGCCACCGGCTTCGAAAGATCCGGTTGGTCGATAATGGCGTAGTTCACCAGGAAGGTGTAGATGTTCCACAAATCGGCGATCTTGCGCGCGGCCATCTCGGCCAGCTTGTAGCTGAACCGCATATTGACCGAAACCGGGCGCGCGCAGAACAGGTAGCGCATGGGGTCGGCGCCCACCTTGGTGACGGCGTCATCGAACTGGATCATGAATCCGGTCTTGGAAAAGCGCGTGCCTTCTTCGCTGACCACGGATTCGTACGAGAGCACCTTTTCGTAAGGAGACCGGCCTTGCAGGGTCACGCTCATGAAGAGCATGGAGTAGAACCACAAGCGGACCTGCTCGCGCATCTCGCTGACCCACTGGGCGGGATAAGCGCGTTCCCACGCGGCGCGGTTGTCGAAGTAGCCGAGCGTGCTGAAGGGAACGATCCCGGCGTCCAGCCAGCAATCGCCCACCTCCACCACGCGCGAGAGTTCCGCGGAACATTTGGGGCAGCGGATTTTGACTTCGTCGATCCACGGGCGGTGCAGCTCGGGCAGGCCATCCACGACGGCCGGGTCCACCGCCAAAGAGCGCAGCTCTTCGCGCGAACCGACCACAGTGCGCTCGTTGCAGTCCGGGCACAGGTAGAACGGTAAGGGCAGACCCCAATAGCGCTTGCGGGAGATGCACCAGTCGCCCATGTTGGTGAGCCAGTCCTCCATGGACTTGCCGACATATTCGGGCATCCAGGTGACGGTGCGGGCGGCCGCGAGCATGAGCGGCCGGATCTCGAAACAACTGATGAACCACTCGTCGACCAGGCGGAAGATCAGCTCGGTTTTGCAGCGCCAGCAGACCGGGTAGCTGTGGGTGTACATCTCGGCCTTGAGGAGCTTGCCCGATTCCTTGAGGGCATACGAGATGTCTTGGGCCACATCGCCGGCGTGCTTATTGGCCAGCCAGCCGTACTCGGGGAGATAGTGGCCGTTGCCATCCACGGGAGAGATGGCGGGCAGGCCGAGCTCCAGACCGAGCTCGTGATCCTCGCGGCCGCATCCCGGGGCGATGTGCACGATGCCGGAACCTTCGACTGCGTCCACGTCTTTCCAGGGGACCACGCGGTGTTCGATGTCGCTCTGCTGCGGCAGTTCCGGAAAGAAGGGCTCGTACTGCTCGCCGACCAATTCCGCGCCGGGAAATTCGCGAACCACTTTGGGATGAAATTCCTTGAGCTTGCCCATCGCCTCTTTGCCGACGATGAGGGTGTGGTTCCAGTGGTGGGAGCTGATTTCGAAATAGGTGAGCTCCGGGTTGACGGCCGCGGCGACGTTGGCGGCGAGGGTCCACGGTGTGGTGGTCCAGAGGAGCAGGCGGCGGGAGGGGTTCGATTTCAGCGAGGCCAGGACATAGACCGAGAGATGCTCCAGGTCTTTGTGCGAGCCCGCCATCTCGTGCTCGGAGAGGCTGGTGCCGCAGCGCCAGCACCAGGGCATCGGCAGGCCCTTCTGGTAGAGCCAGCCGCGTTTCTGGCATTCCTTCAAGAAGGCCCAGATGCCGGTGATGTTGGAATCGTCGTGGGTGAAGTAGGAGTGGTCCCAGTCCATCCACATGCCGAGGCGGGCGGACTGCTCGGAGATGACCTTGGCGTACTTCTCGACCCGCGCGCGGCACTGGCGGGAGAAATTATCGAGGCCAAAGCGCTCGATGTCGGGTTTGCCGTTGGAGCCGATGGAGCGCTCGACCTCCACTTCCACCCACAATCCCTGGCAATCGAAGCCGTTTTGGTACTTGGCCGAGTGGCCGGTCATGGCCTTGTAGCGCAGGAAAACGTCTTTGAGCGCGCGTCCCCAGGCGTGGTGGACGCCCATGGGATTGTTGGCGGTAATGGGGCCGTCGACAAAGCGAAAGAGCGGCTGCGCTTCCCTCAGTTTCCGCAGTTTTTCAAAGGCCTGCGACTCGCGCCAGAAGGCAAGAATCTCCTCTTCCAGCACCGGCGCTTCGAACACCGGTGGCACGGATTCCAGTCTATTCATGATTTCTACGACCAATTGTCACATAGAGAGGGGAAAAAAAGGGCAAAAGTGAGCGGCGCGTGGTTTTGGAGACACGTCGGCTAGGGGAACAAATCAAAAGGCAAAGGGCAAAAGGCAAAAGGCAAAAGTAGGGATGAGGCGCTGCGCGCGTTATTGAAAGACACGTCGGCTGCGCGGTGGGTCGAGAACTGTGGCGTTGCGGGGCGGCCCGGCTACGAGACCAGGTCTCGCGGACTTATCGCCGTGCGTTGTGGACCGCCCGATGGATTAAATCGCATCTTCAGGGAGCATTGGAATCGCTTTGTGGCGCTACGTTTACTCC
>JAIQFS010000006.1 GCA_020073145.1 Terriglobia bacterium | reverse complement strand
GTTTTCCTTGACGAAGCCGAACACTTCCTGCACAATCGAGGGGCCAGCGTCGCTACGCTCCGAGAACCGTTCGCCTTCGGCCCGGAATGCCGTTCGCGTTCCCTCCGGAATCAGTGTTCGCCTTCGCCGGAATCCGCATGGACGGTGGACTACTCTAATGCACATGCAAGAGTCGTACTCGTCCCCATCGGATGTGTCGAGGCATACGAAGACGCCACACGCAATACGACACCGACGAACAGTAAGACACCTTGCACCGCAGCGGCCAATGCTGGATGGACTATCGTTGGCTACATTGACGCACTTGAGAACCGCGCCATTTCAGCGGAGATGGCGAAGAGCCTCTTGGACGGGATCACGGCTAAGCAGTCGTCACCTGCTGTCCTGGAGGTTGGTAGCGATCCACCGAAGAAAGAAAGGAGTTCCCGAAGACCGGCGAAGAAGCAACCAACGCCTTCATCACTCAACGCGCAGTTTAGTCAACAGGCTTTGCTCTCAGAGGAACGAACGAAGCAGAAAGCTGAGGGTGCCGAGGCGCGGGCGCTGTACTCCAGGGTTGCTCTGTTAATCGGGAGTCTCGGGCTATTTGTTGCAGGCGTACTCGTCCACCAGAGGAACACGGAGAAGCGAACGTCACGATTGTTCTATGAATTGGACGACACCGAAGGCCAGAAGTATGGCGTTGTTCAGCAGGGTGTGACCGGCCACTTGGCTCAGTCCCACCGAATTTGGCGTATCGAAGCAGAATCGGGAACTTCAGATTGGAAGCGCAATGCTGGGGCTTCAAGTCTAGTGCGACGTGCTCTCGTAACCGTTGGCTACTCGAACCCTCAACGTGTTCAGTCGAACATGGCGATACCAAGCATTAACCTGGGCCGGGTGAAATTGTTCTTCCTCCCGGACCTAATCTTGTATTGGGAGATGGGGACGTATGGAGGCATTGCATATCGTGATTTTCGGGTCGAACAAGGCGTCACTAGATTTATCGAAGACGGGCAGGTTCCAGCCGATGCGACGATTGTTGACCGAACTTGGCGGTACGTCAATAGGGACGGTGGTCCTGACCGGCGATTCAACAACAATGTACAACTCCCTGTTCTCCAACTCGGAGTCCTCGTATTCACGTCTTCAAGGGGACTGAACATACACCTGAACACGTCCAATGTGGAAAGGAGCCTCGCATTTGCCAATTGCTGGCGGACTCTGCAAGAACGCATTTCGGGCGTGCAAGGCCAGCAGACTCAACGCGTATCAACACCTCAGCCGAAGGCAGATTCTGTGGGGCCGAAGGCTCAGGCCCGCAAGGTCCTAGGGGTAAGCGAGACAGCATCAGATGTGGAAATCTCTGCGGCGCATCGCCGGTTGGCGCAGATGTATCATCCCGACAAGGTTTCGGGCTTGGCCCCCGAATTTCAAGCGTTGGCCGATAAACGAATGAGGGAAATCAACGCCGCCTATGACGCGCTCAAGCAGCATCCTGAGCCAGAATGAAGTCTCACCATGCCGCTGATCGTCTTCGATACCAAAGGAATCCCTGCCACCCGGAGGGAGCGGATAGTGGCCGCAGTCGAGGCGGGCGGGAAGCACATCAAGGCAGTCTACGAGGCGTGGATCACCACCGATCCGTTCCACGGCGGAGTGCAGGTCACAATCACTGGACCGCTTGGATTTGAGCGTAGCGTCCAATTTGCGGTGGATGAGGATTCCGTGGAGATAACGTTCCCTGTTAGATTTTGGCTCGTTCCTAAGCCAATAACGCCCGAGATCCCTGTCATTGGGGAGGGCTCCGAGCAATGAAAATGCCTCCATGTGGACATTCGTGTGGACACATAGCGTTGGCCCCGTTTGGCCACCGCTCTAAACTGTTGGTTTCTTTGGTCGGGGCGGGGCGATTTGAACGCCCGACCCCCTGCGCCCAAGGCAGGTGCGCTACCAGGCTGCGCTACGCCCCGACATTGTTGCTTCCCCCATCTTAAGCTACCCGAGCCACTGGCCGCCATTCGTGCAGCCGGACTTCCGGTATCGGGCGCGGCGGCGCCTCATCGCCACGGGTGACAACGGCCTCATCCTCCGAGTTCGCGGCTAGCCACCCCATCTGGTCCAGCAGACACGAAGGCCTCCCCGCAAAGGTGCCGACCCTTCGTTCCAAATCCGCTCCGGTTTGGCCGGCCATTCGGCGCCGTCTCTCAGTTTTGCCCCACGGTGAACGTGGAATCGGCGCGGAACTTCTTGCAGTCACTGTAACGCTCGATCCTATTCGCGTTGCCATGGAGCATCAGCAGCCGCACCGAAAGGTGAATCTCCTGGTAGGTCGGCAGCCAGACCTCGTCATTCACCTTGGCCTGCTCCAGCACCACGGCCGAGCCTTTGGCAACTCCTCCCACCAGCCCGCCGGCGACCTTCATCGTGTTTCCCAGATGCGCCTCCAGGCGCACCATGTCATGCGCCTGATCATCGATCCAGACTACGCCTTCGAGCTTGCTGACGAAGTTGGCGAGGAGGCCCTTGGGTTTCACGCCTGGTTTCCCGCTGAAATCGACCGCAATCACATCCGCGCCCCGAAAACGCTCGCGGCGGGGATTTGTGAATTGGATCACGCTGAGAACGGTGGAGAGATCCTTCTCGTCTTCGGCCTCCTGCCTAGCCTGCTTCTTCGGGTCGGCCTGATGCTCGGCTTCTTGCCGGGTGAGCCGCGCGAAGCGCTTGTTAAAGTCTTCGTCGGCCTTCCGTTTCTGGGCGCCTTCGAGCGGTTTGCCGTCAATCGCCACCCGATGGCGCACCTCTTCCCCGTCGATGTGGAAGACCTCTGCTTCGAAAACCTTGGGCGCCGGAGACGCGCCTTTCGAAGCGCCCTTCGAATCGGGCGGGAACAATTCGGTGCGCACGTGGCAGGTATATTCCTTCTGCAATTCGTCGATCCCCTTCTGGTTACGGTTGACCTCATCGAGGAGCGTGCGGATATCGGGCAAAGGAGCGCCCCGTGCGGGCGGAAAATCGAATACGGAGTCTTCGACAGGCATGTCGATCTCGGCGCGGGTGAGGGTGACCGTGAACTGCCGGCTGCCGCGGAGGATCTTCATGCGAAACGCGACCGGTATCCCGCCGGCGGGACGATAGTCTTCGTAGTCGACCTGTTCGGTGGGTGTCGACTCCCGCACGATCAGGTGTGACTGCGCGTCGAAGAATACGTCCTGCGCGCCGCCGTTGGAGAGGGTGACTCGCAGATGATCGGCGTCGCGGCCGTGCACCTGCTCGACGCCGATCCATTGCAATGTGAAACGGGAGTTCTTCGCGTCCGCCAGATGGCTGTTCCAGTAGAGGCTGGATGACACGGCCTGCTTGGCGTCATCGCCGGTAAGCGTGTGGGCGCCGCCGGGCGCGGCAGCGCTCCAGGGCGATCGGCCGTTGTACGCCGTGATTTCGTGCTCCGGTTCCAGCACCCATTCGGAGTAAAGGTTGCGCGGCGCTTTGACAATACGCGCATAAGTTCCGGTTTTCCCGGTGGCATCTTCTGTCAGATTGCCCGCGAGCGATTCGGTCTCAATCCTCGACAGAGCCTTGGCCCCGCCCATGGCGCGAGTGTAGTCGTCGAGGACACGCTGCGGCGAGATCCTAGGCGCGGCGGCTACGGCGACCGGGACGAACAGCAGCGCGAGTTTCATCACCTCGTTCCTTTTACTACAAATCGGCCTGCTCCAATCCATCGGGGAGAAGCCATTTCACTGCTCGCGACCGAACTCCCGTTTTGGCCGGCTCTAAATGGTCAATTCTCCGTCGGAGTCCGATCGAGCTTGTCGATCATCATGATTTCGACAGCCTGCTTCCGGCGCTCCAGCTTCAAGCCGAGCTGTTGTTGGACCGCGTCGAACATCGAGGGACCATCAGCGCCTTGATTCACTTGCCCGGCGGTGATCCACTCCAATGTGAAATCGTAGGTCCCTTTGAGGCCGGTGAGATCGACCACCGGTCCGGCGCGGAAATAGCCGGGGGCCAACGACTGCACTTGTTGTGCGATGTCGGCAGCCGTCAAACGGCTGCAGGTCGCTGTCAGGGTCAGTTGTTCCTGTTGGGCGCCGACGGACCGGGCGCAGTGAGCGGGACCCGTCGCACCCTCGGGTGACTCCTTCATTTTGGGCCCGGACTTGGCCAGTTCCAGCGCATAGATGTCCATGGTTTTGTTGTCGCGGTGGAATCTCAAGTGGAAGCGGTCGGCAAGCAGCGCCTGCAACATCAGCGGCACTTGGTCAGCAGTGGCGCCCGCAGGAACCTTGGCTGCAATGTCAAAGCGGTCGGCGGGGTTTTCAGGAGATCCGTTCAGAAAGCGAGGGCCTTGAATCTGTCCCGCGCCAAGGCCATAAGCGAGCATGATGAGGTCCCGCAAGGTGATCTGGACGAATCTCAAGTACTGGTCCCCGCCGACTCTCAGGCTGGGAGTGGCAGAGTCGAGGTAGCTCTGGTCCGGATTGGACGGGCGCACACTGGCGACCTCGAACTCCGGCATCGGAGCCGGTCGGGGGGCGTCCGGTGCTGCTTGCGCTTGAGCCAGCAAAACGGGCCGCAGCGGAATCTCTTGTGCCCGAGTCGGCATCGGAGGCACCGTGGTCCGGGTGCGATTGAGAGTTCCGGATGCCAGGAGCGCCGAGGGAATCGCTACTGCCAATCCAGCGCAGATGGATCTTTTCCGCGAGATGCGTGGAACCGGTGCTCCCGCGACGATGGTCCTAATCCGATGGGGCAGAGAGATACCCGGCATTGCCATCGCCAGAACGTTGACACGCGCTCCTGCGCGCTCCACGGCGCGAGCCATTTCGAGCAGATAGAGAGCATACTCCAGAGGGTCGTGGCCGCGTTCGATCACCGCTCGATCGCAAGCCTCTTCGGCCAGCGCCGCAATCGTTCGCTCCAGCCACCACGCCAGCGGATTGAACCAGAATAAGGCGCGACTAAGCAGGGCCAGCCATTGAAACAATGGGTCCCGGCGGCGAAGGTGTTCTCGCTCATGAGCCATCACCGCCTCAAGCTGGGCCGGCGGCCAGTCGATGGCCGATTCCGGCAGAATGATTCGCGGATCCAGCAGCCCGACCGTTACCGGGGCGGAGACCGCCGTGCTCGTTAGTCCGTTCGCGCGAATCGTCCCAATCGTGAGCCGCAGCAAGAGCACGGCTGCGCCGAGGAGATAGACAGCGGCGAAGAAATCGTCCCATTGCCACCGGATGGAGGGCGCGGACGCGGGCGCCGGGGTCTGTACGGGAAGGACGGCCGCCGGGGGCCGCGTCTTTCCGATCCGAATCGAAGCCACGGCCGCGTGCCGCGCGGGCAGCACCGCCAGCCGCGCCTTGGGCCCCCACAGCATCCACGCAGGCAGAACCAGGATGGCTAGCATCACGCTCGCCCAACCCGCATGTCTAGCCGAAGCAGACCGGATGCGCAGTGCCCAAAGCGCCGCGCCGGTCACGGCCGCAATCAACATGCTACGCACCATGAATTCGAAGAATAGGCGTTCCATTTCACTTGCCCTCTTTGTTGTGGCGCACGAACTCCTCCAGCCGGTCCATTTCACGCTTGCTTAGCATCTTGCCCTCAACCATCCCGCTGACCAGGTCCTCCACCGAACCCTTGCAAAACCGGTCGATGATCTGCCGTACCGCTCGGGCAGCTAAGCTGCGGGCGGGTTCGGCTGCCAGATACTCGTACGCTCGGCCTGTTTGCCGATGCCGCAGGTAGCCCTTCTGCTCCAGGCGGCGCAGGATGGTCCGGACGCTGGTTTCCTTCAGATCCCGCTTTTGGGAGACAACCTCATAGACGGCTTCGACGGCACAGGGGCCCCGGTCCCAGACCACCTGCATCACCTCGCTCTCGAGATCGGAAAGCGGGGAGCGGACGGGAGCGCCGGATCTGGTCTTCCTTGTCATGGTACAAACTGTACCGGAAACGGCGGACGCTGTCAACGATCGTCTAATGGAGCGGAATCCGGAATAAGTTGGCCACGAATTCCGACTTCACGAACGCATACGTCTGGGGGTCCGGGCCGGGCGCCGGCCAGTCTTTGCCGATCTTTTGGATGCCACGCAATTCCTCACCGGCGTGCGGCCCCCATCCCTGCGCGGGCAAGGCCGGCAGGCCGGCTCCGGGAGGAATGGGAAAGACCAGAGTCGGGCGGGCCTCCGCCGGAGTGGGGTTCATGGTCACAAAGAGGGAGGCGCCGTCGGCCGACCAACGCGGCTGACAAAGCCCGGAGCAAATCAGTTTTCGGGTTCGGTCGTTGACGGATACGGCGAACGTGCCGTCGGCCTGGCCGACACCCGAAACGGTGGCCCAACTCCCGTCTGGCGACACAAAGCCCATACCCGCAATGGGATCGTCGAGAATCCGCTCCAAACCCGTTCCATCGGTTTTGACGCGGGCAAGGTAGGTAGCGTGCGCTCCCAATTGCCGAAAGACCAGTTCGCCGGGCGGGCCGAAACTGACCTTGTTTCCGCCACGCACGACCAGGCGCGGCGCCGCGCTTCCATCCAGGAGCGCAAGGAAAATCTGAAAATCCGAACCGTTGCCGGTCGTAAACGCCACCTGCTGCCCGTCGCGCGAGATGTCAAAGTCGATGAGCAGAACGCCGGGCAGCGCAGCATGGGACATTCCCGAAGCACGTTCCGTGAACCACAGCTCGCTGGCGTCAGCGGTCTTCTTTCGCAGCAGATAGTAGACCCGTTTGCCGTCGCTGGAAAACTTGGGAGAGGCCGCCGAACCTTCGGGGGAGAGGGGACGCTCCCCGGCAGCGTCATGCATCCACACCGAACTTTTGCGAGCACCCACCGAGGAAATCAGCGATTTCCCGTCCGGCGCCATGGCCAGCCCTTCTTCTTCGCCCGGCCCCGCGGTGATCTGCTCCGGAGCCCCGTTGGGAAACCTCTGCCGCCATAGATGACTGCCCCCGTTCGCCTGCGCCGTGAAGTACATCCATTTCCCGTCGGGAGACCACGCGGCCGCGGTACACGAGCCCGAAGGGCCGACCTGCCGCGCTTGGGAACCTGTCTCCATGGTCACGAGTTTGCAGGGCAGCCAGGCGGGATCCATCTCCACTGCCAAAATGGACTTTTGGTCCGGTGAGAGGAACGAGTAGTGCGCCATAGCGCGCTCGTGATCCGGGAAGTAAATCTGCCGTTCCTCCGCCCGGCTTTCCAGGGAAGTGACGATCCCCATGTGGGTGAGCGTGCCCCTCATGATCTCCGAAAAGAGAATGCGGCCGTTTCCGATCCAGCTCATTCCCGCGGCATTGCGCATCAGCCTGGTGGGCGTTCCCCCTGTCACCGGCACGGTAATGGTGTCCCAGGAATTCGCCTCGCGATCGTTCACCGTGTAGGCAACGCGTGAGCCGTCCGGTGTAAACACCGGATTGTACTTTGGACGCGGATCGTTGGTGACCTGTGTCGATTGGCCCTCCGGAAGCAGCTTCACATAGACCTGTTCGGCAGTGAGAAAGGGATTTCCGCCGCGTAAGAAGGTCACCATGCGGCCATCCGGCGAAAGCGCCGGCGCCGAAGCGGAGTCGCTGAAATCGGTGATCTGAACGTATTCGGAGGGCGATGTGACCGGACGCTTGCGGCCGGCAAAGTACCAGCCGGCAATTCCTGCCAGCGCCAGTATCGCCACCACCGCGGCGGCAATCGGGCCAGCGTGCCACGCCTTCCACCTGCGCTGCGACTGCTCAATCATCAGCCGGGCATCGGCTACCGTTTGCAGACGGCGGCTTGCGTCCTTTTGGAGACACTGGCGCAATAGGTCGCGCACGCTCCCGGGGGTTTTGGCCGGCAGCGCCTGCCAGTCCGGGTCACGCTCGGTCACGGCCAACAGGGTTTCCCGGATGGACCCGCCCGGAAACGCGCGCTTGCCCGACAGCAGTTCGTAGAGGACGCAACCGAAGGCCCAGATGTCGGTCCCCTTATTGGTGGTTTCTCCGCGCGCCTGCTCCGGGCTCATGTAGGGAGGCGTTCCCACGATCTGGCCAGCGACCGTCTCCTCGCCCGTCATCAGGGTTGACGGCGCGAAATTCTCGTTCCTTTCGGTGCCCCAGACTGCCTTGGCCAAACCGAAGTCCAGCACCTTGACCTTTCCCTGCGGTGTCCGCTTGATGTTGGCGGGCTTCAAATCGCGGTGGACGATTCCTTTTTCGTGCGCGGCTTCCAGGGCTTGGGCCACTTGATGCGCCGCCTCGAGAGCGGCGGCTACGGGCATGGGCCCGCGCAGCGTCTCGCCTTCCACCAATTCGAGGACCAGACAAAGGGCGTCGCCGGGTTCCTCCAGCCCGTAGATGGCGGCGATGTTGGGGTGATTCAGCGCGGCGAGGGTCCGTGCCTCGCGGCGGAGCCGGGCCAGCCGGTCCGGATCGTTCGCATACTCCGGAGGCAGCGTCTTGATGGCCACGTCCCGGCCCAGCTTGGTGTCATGCGCCCGATACACCGTGCCCATTCCGCCGGCGCCTAACGGAGACACAATCCGATAGGGTCCCAGTTGCCGGCCCGGCTGGAAGCCGGTGTCCGCCATCGTCATGGTGGCGGTTTCCCGATTGCGCTCCTGAGCGAGGATCAACTCCACGGCGCTACGCAGCGATGGGTTTCCACCGCAGGCGGTGTCCAGAAACGCCTGGCGGGCTTCAGGCGCTCGCTTCAATGCGTCCTGAGAAAGGGCTTCAGCCCTTCGCCAAAGGTCCTGGTCCATCAACGCTCCTATAGGCCGGGTGTCCCGGCCGGTGCGGGCCCTACCTACCAGACCCAGAATACTTGAAACGATCGCCCCGGGCCTTCTCTGGACACGGCGCGCGCGCCGGTGGTTGCGCTCGTCCAGACCGCTCTGGCCGCCTGGGAGCTAGAACTGGTATTCCGCCGGTGTGATCCCTTTCGCACGCAGATACATCTCCGCCGATGCCCGGTGGTGCGTGGTGTGATCCATCAGGAACATCAGCACCTCGAGGCCGGTCACGGTGCCCGCTTCGCTCTGGTACGTCTTGGCGATCTGGTCGGGCGTCAGCTTCGAAACCTGGTCGATCGTCCCATCGAAGGACTTCTGAATGAACGCCAGAACGTCCGTCTTCTTCAATGATGCCGGCTTGGAAATCACCGGTTTTCCGCCCGAGAAGTTCGCCAGGACGCCTCCCATCTCCTGTGAGAGGTGCACCATCTGTTCGGCAAAGCTCATCTGCGGCGGCGTCAGCTTGAAGTCGTAGCTCGACTCCGGCATCTGGTTTGCCACCTGTAACGTGAAATCGCGCGAGGTCTTCAGGTGTTTGAGGACGACCGTCTGGACATCGGTTTGGCCGAACACCGGTAGGGCGGCCAGGATCAGGATCGGGAGCAGGGCCCGGAAGGGCGGCTGGTTATGAGAAGGCATGGGTCAATTCTAAACGAACCGGGCGCTGGGCGCTGCTCAAGCAAATCGCTACTCGTAGCGGATCGCCTGGGCCGGATCGATGCGGGCGGCGCGTGCCGCGGGAATCAGGCAGCCGAGCGCGGCGCACAGAATCAGGATCACCGTGGTGCCCCCTAAGGCGATGGGATCGGAAGGGGACACGCCGACGAGAAACGTGTCCAGGATGCGGTTGACGGCCAGCGAGGCGCCGAGGCCGGCGGCGAGGCCCACGCCGACCGGAACGATCGCCTGGCGCGTCACTAGGCTGAGAATCCGGGTGGCGGTCGCGCCCAGCGCGATGCGAACGCCGATTTCTTGCGTGCGCCGGCTGACCGAATGGCCGACCACCGCATAGAGACCCGTGGAAGCCAGCAAGAGCGCGACGGCGGCGAAAATCAGAAATAGAAGACTGACGGCGCCTTGGTAGCGATGGACCTGGCCCAGATTCTCCGCTACGCTTTGCGGGGGGATGGCAAACGGCAAGGCCGGATCGAGCGCATGCAACTCGCGATCCAGTGAGGCGGCGAGGGTTGCCGGAGGCACCCGGGTCAGCGCCTGCACACAGATGGAGGCAGTGGGCTTCTGGGCAAACGGCAAGTAGAGTTCCGGCAGGAATTGAAACAGCGAATGCAGGAAGTCCCCCTGCGCGATATCGGGGGCAATCCCCACCACGGTCAGCCACGGCCCGGCGGCATGGCGCTCGAAGAGACGGAGATGTTTCCCAAGCGCGTTTTGATGCGGCCAGACGGAGGAAGCAAACCGGCTGTTGACGATGACCACGGGGCGACCCGCGGCGGTGTCCGCGCCGTTGAAGTCGCGGCCCGCCACCATGGACCGCCCGAGGCTTCGAAAATGGTCCGGGGTGGTGACGATCCATGAAGTTTTCGGACGGGACTGCTCGTTGCCGGCATCGGCAGCAGGAGGTGAATCCTCGACTTCATAAGCGAGGTTGCGCGCGGGGAGGACCGGACGCGAGTTCGCGATGGCGACGGCCTCCACGCCGGGTAAGGCTTCCAGGCGTGCCTTGAGACGATCGACAAACGAGATGGCTTCGGAAGCCGGGTAGCGCGATGGCAGGTTGAGCACCATCATCACTTCGCGCGAAGCGTCAAAGCCGAGTTGGGCGTTGTAGATCTTCAAGAAACTGCGGATCATCACGCCGGAGCCGGCGAGCAGCACGACGGTCAAAGCGGTTTCCCCCATGACCAGGAGCGCGGACAGCCGTTTGCCGCGCGCACCGCCCGTGGCGCCGCGGCCGCCATCCTTCAACATATGGTGGAGGTCGAGCTTGGACAGCCGCAGCGCGGGCGCGAGTCCGAACAGCAAGCCCGTGCCGAGCGAGATGGCGACCAGGTAGACGAACACGCGCGTGTCCATGGAATAGTCCAGGATGTTGGCGAACCAGATGCCTGTCCAACTGGACAACCCGGCGCCGTCCGCAAAGCGGGCATACAGATGAATGCCGTAGCGGGCGATGGCCCAGCCGAGCACGCCGCCGGGCGCGGAGAGCAGGACGCTTTCCACCAGAAGTTGGCGGGTGATGCGCCAGCGGCCGGCGCCCAGGGCGAGGCGGACCGACAACTCGCGCGAGCAGTCGATCGAGCGTGCCAGCAGGAGGTTGGCCAGATTGGCGCAGGCGATCAGCAGCAGAAAACTGACCGCGCCGAGCATGGCCTGGTAGACGCGGATGGAGTCGGAGCGGATGAAGAATTCAGGGAACGTGCGCACCAGCGGGAGCGCGTCGTCAGTGAGAGGATATGCGGTACGCAAACGCCGCCCGATGGTTTGCATTTCGGCTCGCGCGCTGGAGACGCTGACGCCATCCGCCAGACGGCCCAAGATGTACCAAATCTGCCCGGAGTTGGAGCGGTTACGAATGGCGGCGGCCGGAACCATGGGCACCCAGAGGTCCTGGTTTTGGGGGAACGAAAATCCGCGGGGCATGACGCCGATGACCGTGGTGGTCTGCCCGTTGAGACGCACAGTGCGGCCGAGAACGGCGGGGTTTCGGGTGTAGCGCTGGTCCCACAGACGGTAGCTGAGAATCACCACCGGCGGGGCGCCCGGAAGCTCATCCGCATGCGCGAAATCGCGCCCGAGGAGCGGCTGCCGTCCGACCAGGCGAAAGGTATTGGCGGTGATTTCGGTGGCGTAGTAGGTCTGCGAGGAGTCGCCGCCGTCGTTGAAGGCGCGCCGGCTGTCGTGCACGGCCGCCATGCCCTGAAAGGACCGGGCCCTGGCGCGCCAATCCTCGAACGTGGGATACGAGACGCAGCAATCCGGGTACATGGTGAGGTAGAGCAGCCGGTCATTGCGCTCCACCTGCGGATAGCCTTTGAAAAGCGCGGCGTTGGCGAGAGTGACGACGGTGGTATTGACTCCGATGCCGAGGCCGAGCATGGCGATGGCGGCCAGCGTGAAGCGGGGATTGGCGCGCATGACGCGCAACCCCTGGACGATGTCCCTGAAAAATGATTCCAGGCTGGGAAAGCCACGCTGCCCGGCCGCGCGTTCTTTCGCCGCCATCCGGCTCCCAAACTGTAGGGCAGCCGCGCGGCGGGATTCGTCCGCTGTCATGCCCCGGCGCTGGTGTTCCTCGGCCGCCATTTCGAGATGCGCAGCGAATTCGGCGTCGAAATCATCCTCGGGGCGACGGATCCGAAAAACGGCCAGGATTCGATGTCCGTATTCCCGCAGACGGGCAAACATGCGCTCTTGCTCCTGTGGTGATGCCACATCAGTATGGCACGAGGATGAGTAGCGTGTCTAGCGCTCGACCAGCCGGACGGACCGGGCTGCCGCTAGGCGGCGCGGCGGCGCATCATGGCCACGAGGCGCCGGACGCCGCGCTCCCAGTCGGGAAACAGGTCGATGTACTGCAACTCCCGCTGAATGGAGCGCGGCACGCGGCAGGCGTCCAATCGCACCGGGACCACAAAGATATCGTCCAGGGGCACGCGGCGCGCGCAGTCCAGTGCATAACGGATCTCTGCCTGAAACCCGCCCCATTGATTGACCGAACGGGTAGAAAAGCAGGCCACGAAGAAACTGGACGTTTCGATCGCGCTCTCGATGGCACGCGGCCAGTTTTGACCCGGCAGCAGCCTGCGGACATCCATCCACGGACCAAACCCAGCGGCGGCGATCCCGTCAAACAGGCGTTCGGCCGCCTCGCGGTCTTCTCTCACATAGGCAATGAAAACTTGCGGCGCGCGCGGTTCGAAGCGGAAGCCGCAGCGCACATCCGGAAAGAACACCCCAAGGCCGTCGATCTCGACAGCCCTGCCCCGCTCCAGACTGAGAACCACCAGGTGCGCCAGTTGCTCCGCCTCGGAGCGCTCAATCACGGTTGCGGCCTCGCTCGCGCTCGAAGCTGACATGGCCGTTCGGCCCCAGCGTGAACTTGCCGAGCCCCGGCAGGGGAGCTGCTTTGCCCTGGCGCAGTTGCAGCAGGATTTCGCGGACCACGCGGTCGAGCCGGTCGGCGGCTTCAGCCGGGCTGACTCCGGACTGCCGCGCCAGCTGTTTCGCAATTTCCGCCTTCTTCATCCCAACTTGACTGTAACAGCCGTGCCCGAAGAATCGCGGTCCGGACGGAGCCGCCTCCTTTCGTAAACCTTTCAAGGTGAAACTCTTGCGGCTCTGGGAAAACCCGAAATCCGCGGTGACCGTTACATGAACTGATTTTAATTGCCGGTTAAGAGGTCCTTCATCTGCGGTCCGCTATGATAGCCCCATACAGGCGGAGTTTGTCGCCTATCCAAAGGAGAAACGCATGAAGAAACTCATGAGTGTGATGCTCGGCATGTCGCTGTTGTTCGGCACAGTGGCCGTCGCTTTCGGCCAGGATGCCCCGGCGAAGACCGAGAAGAAGAAGAAGAAGGGCAAGAAAAAGAAGGAAGACGCCCCCAAGAAGGACGCGCGCTAAGCGCTTCCGAGTCGATACTGAGCTGGGAAGCCGCGTAGCGCGCTAAACCCCTACGCGGCACTCCAGTTCCCTTTTTCCTCCTCCTCCTCCTCCCTGCTGTCGAAACCCCGTCCTTTGTCCGAAGGCCAACAAGCCAGCGTTGCGTCGGTGTGCTGCATCCCCTACAATCTCTACTTGGGCGCGGGTGATTGACGCGTCCCGCCGCAATGACCATCTCCGTCAAAGGTGAGTACGCGTTGCAAGCGATTCTCGACCTGGCTTCCCAGCGTGCTGGTGAGCCGGTGAAGATCGCCGAGATTGCCCGCCGCCAGAGAATTCCCCAGAAATTCCTTGAGATGATCCTCGCCAGCCTGAAGCAGGGCGGCTTTGTCGAATCGCGGCGTGGCGCCGAGGGGGGCTACCTGCTGGCGCGACCCGCCGACTCGCTGACCGTGGGCGAGGTGCTGGGCTTTCTGGAGGGGGCCCGCGAGGGAACCGGGCGCACGCGGCGGAAGGCTGAAACCCCGTTTACTGGGATGTGGCAACAGGTGGATCGCGCCGTCTCCGGCATTCTGGACAAGACCACCTTCGGCGACCTTCTCCGCGGCTGGACGGAGAAACAGAACAAGTACGTCTTGAACTGGGAGATCTGACTTTGAGAGTCTACGACGACAACACGCTGAGTATCGGCCGCACTCCCCTGGTGCGTCTGAATCGGGTCACCGATGGAGGCAAAGCCATCATCCTCGCGAAAATCGAGGGCCGGAATCCCGCCTATTCGGTCAAGTGCCGGATTGGAGCCGCCATGGTCTGGGACGCGGAGAAGCGGGGCGTGCTCAAACCCGGCAAGGAGTTGATCGAACCGACCAGCGGCAACACCGGCATCGCGCTGGCCTTCGTGGCGGCCGCGCGCGGCTATCCCATCACTCTGACGATGCCCGAGACCATGTCGCTCGAGCGGCGCAAGGTATTGAAAGCATTGGGGGCCAATCTGGTGCTAACGGAGGGCACCCTAGGCATGGCCGGCTCCATCGCCAAGGCCGAGGAGATTACCGCCTCCGATCCCAAGCGTTACCTTCTGCTCCAGCAGTTCAAGAACCCGGCGAACCCGGACATCCACTTCCGCACCACAGGCCCGGAAATCTGGGAGGATACCGACGGCACGATCGACGTCCTGGTCTCGGGAATCGGCACCGGAGGCACGATCACCGGAGTCTCCCGCTATATCAAGCAGGAAAGAGGGAAAAAGATCTTGTCCGTGGGCATCGAACCCACCAATAGCCCCGTGATTACGCAGCACTTAGCGGGTCAGGCCATGAAACCGGGGCCGCACAAAATCCAGGGTCTTGGGGCCGGATTCATTCCGGACACACTGGACGTCCGGATGGTGGACCGGTTGGAACTAGTGAGCAATGAGGAATCGATTGAAATGGCGCGGCGCCTTTCCAAAGAGGAGGGGATTCTGGCTGGGATTTCGTGCGGAGCGGCGGCAGCTGTGGCGGTTCGCCTGGGGAAAACACCTGAATTCGCAGGCAAAACCATCGTCACCGTGCTTCCCGACGCAGCGGAACGCTACCTGAGTTCGGTTCTATTTGAGGGTTTCTTCGACGACTAAAAGAAAAAGCGGGCGCGTTTTGGGTGATAGGGGTGAGTGCGCCCGCTGTCGTAACGGGGATTTGTCTGATAAGACGACACTCTCCTAGGCGAAGTTACTGGATTTGGAAGACTCTTTATTGGCTCTTTCGGGCTACTGAAATAATGGAACTTGCGGCTCGATTTCGGCAAGCCCTGGGGGTTTTGTGGGTGGTGACGGCAGTGGCCCAAGAGCAGCCGCGCCCGGCCGGAGTCCCGGAAGCCGCGCTCGTTAACACCGGCAGCCCGATGCGGGTGCCTTTCCTTTGTACGACAGCGGATATGCAATGGGCGGGCATGAGCTGTTCGCGGGAAGACCCCTGTCCGGTTTACCTGGAACTGACGACCGTGGAGTCGATCGGCAGCCAGTTGATTGTTGCCGGAAACATCCACGCGGAAACTGTGACGCTGGACTCGGTTCTGCTGAGCAGTGCCGACGCCGGAAAGACGTGGCGCGAGGCGCATCCACGGATCCGCGGGGCGGGTCTCGATCACGTCCAGTTTGTGGATTTCGCGAATGGCTGGGTGAGCGGCGAGGCGCTCTCCCCGTTACCCCAGGATCCGTTCCTGCTGATCACCACCGACGGTGGCAAATCATGGCGTCAGCAGCCCATCTTCGCTGAAACGCGAGTGGGCGCGATTCAGCAGTTCTTCTTCAGTTCAAAAGACGAAGGCAGCCTTGTGATAGACCGCGGCCAGGGCAGCAAAACCGAGCGCTACGAACTGTATGAATCCGCCGGCGGCGGCACGACCTGGACAGTGAAAGAAACCAGCAGCCGCGCGATGCGGTTGAAGAACGTCCCGCCGCAGCCCGCTTCGTGGCGGGTGCGGGCAGACGGGCCGACGCAATCGTTCCGCATCGAACACGAGCAAGCAGAACGCTGGGACGCCGCCGCCTCCTTCGCGGTAAGCCTGGGTACGTGCGCGCCGGCAGCGACGGAAACCGCGGCTCCGCCCGAGCCGGTGGAGCCCGCTGTTCCGGCACGCGCGCCCGCTCGGCCAAGTCGCGGCCGGCCAAAAAAATAGGCCGCCGCAAATCTTAATCGCGGCGGCCGGTGGAGGAGGAGACCCTTGACTAGTGAATTTTCCCTTGGCCGGATTCTTCGTCGGCGCCAGCGGCTCGAACGGAGGCTTTCCACGGCATTATCGCGACTTCCGTGCGGCGCTCGACCGGCACACCCACGGTCCGGAACTCGTGTTGGGTCATCCGGACCCCGACGCGCTGGCCGACCGTGCGGACGACGCGTCCGGCAACGACCAACTGGAGAGGCGCCACGTTGCGGAGCAGGACCGGCCAGGCAATCGATAGTTCGATGTTCAGTCCGGATGGCAGTTCGCGGTCGGTCTGGAACAAGAGGCCGCCGCTCGATACATCCACGGTGGTCCCGATGCCGGAGTCCAACACGCGCCGCCGGCGAATCAACTTCCAGCGCACGTTGAGGGCGAGGTCGTAGCGCCGATCCGATCTTCGTTCTCCGCCGATCTTCTGCCCTTCGGCCGTCTGTTCGCTCTGGCTATTCCTGAGTGGGTTCATAGTCCTCGTTCTCGCTTATCCGCGAATTGAGTTGATTATGGAGTGGCCCCGCCCGGAACGACAGTCATGCCGGTACTTGCGGGGTACTTGCGGGGTACTTGTGGTCCTAAACCTGCCTGGACATTGGGGTTGGATCCCTGATCACTGGAGTAAACATCTGTAAGACAGGCCTTGGCCCGGGCCTGTTATCCTCTAGATACAGGAGTGGTCAACGCCCGTGACAGGAATCCGTCTGTGTGCCGCCCTTCTGCTGGGACCTCTGTTCGTCTCGGCTCAGAACCTGAAAGAGTTTGAGAAGAAGGTTACTGAATTCACGCTAACCAACGGCTTGCACTTCATCATCGCCGAGCGCCATGAAGCCCCGGTGGTCTCGTTCCATACCTATGTCAATGCCGGATCGGTGGACGACCCTTCGGGCGCCACGGGGATCGCCCACATGTTCGAACACATGGCGTTCAAAGGCACCGAGACCATTGGCACCACCAACCGGCCGGAGGAGAAGAAGGCGCTCGACGCCCTCGAAGCCGCCTACGACCGCTTGGAAGCCGAGCAGAACAAGGCGCGGAAGGCCGATCCCAAGCGGGTTCAGGCGCTCGAAGCCCAAGTGCAACAAGCCATTGAACGGGCCCAGGCCTTCGTGGTTCCCAACGAATATCCGCGGCTCATCGAGGAGAACGGCGGGGTGGGACTGAACGCGGGCACTAATTTCGACTCCACCGAATACTTCTACAGCCTGCCTTCCAACCGCATCGAGCTCTGGTTTCTGCTGGAGTCGCAGCGCTTTATCGAGCCGGTGTTCCGGGAATTCTACAAGGAACGCGACGTGGTGTTGGAAGAGAATCGGATGCGCGTGGAATCCAGTCCTCAAGGCAGGTTGCTGGAGGATTTCCTGGCCACGGCCTTCGAGGCGCATCCGTACCGCAATCCGGCGGGAGGCTGGCCGAGCGACATCGTCAACCTGCGAATTTCCGATGCCCGCAAATTCTTCCAAAAGTACTACGTGCCGGGCAACATTACGATCGCGATTGTGGGCGACGTGAACCCCGCCCAGGCTCGGCGCCTGGCCGAGCAGTATTTTAGCCCGCTAGCCGCCCGGCCTCTGCCGCCTCGAGTCCACACCGAGGAACCGCCCCAGCCGGGGCCCAAAACCGCCGTGGTCGAATCCCCGAGCCAGCCGCTGCTGGTCATCGGATACAAGCGCCCCGATCAATATGATAAAGACGACCCGGTGTTCGACATTATCTCCGGGATCCTGTCCGGCGGACGCACCAGCCTCCTGTATCAAGACCTGGTACGCGACAAACAACTGGCGCTGGAGGCCGAGGCCGGCGACACGTTCCCGGATGGGCGCTACCCCAATCTGTTCATCTTTTTCGTAGCTCCAGGCCTAGGGCACAGCGTCGAAGAGAATGAGAAAGAGATCGACGCCTTGTTGCAACGATTTGAAGCTCAGCAGGTAGACGCCGAAACCCTGGCGCGGGAGAAGACCAAGGCGCGAGCGGGTGTGATTCGCCGGCTGGCCAGCAACGCCGGCCTGGCCAACCTGCTGGCTTCCTACTACGCGGCCTACGGCGACTGGCGGAAACTATTCACTTCGCTCGATGAAATCGACAAGGTGACGGCGGACGATGTGCAACGGGTGGCCCGCCAGTACTTCGTGACGCCGTCGCGCACGGTGGCCTACACGACCGCCACGCAGGCGCCCGCGCCGGGGGGAAAGCCGGGAGGCCCGCAATGAAAACTCTAGTGACCGTCCTGATATTTGCGGCGGCACCGGCCTGGACGCAGGGCGCGGCGCCTGCCCGCGCGCCGCGCCCTGCGCAGACGGCGGCTTCCCGTCTTCCCGTCCCTTCGGTCAACGACCTCAAGTTTCCGCCGCTCGGAGCGATTCACATTCCCGATGTGGAAACCGTGACCCTGCCGAACGGGATGAAACTGTTTCTCCTCGAGGATCACGAGCTTCCCGTCATCAACGGCAGCGCGCGAATCCGCACCGGCAACCTCTTCGACCCGCCGGACAAGATTGGCCTGGCCACCGTAACCGGCATGGTGATGCGCACCGGCGGGACCCGGACCAAGACCGGCGATCGGCTGGATCTGGAACTGGAGGACATGGCGGCCGGCGTGGAAGCTGAGATTGGAGAGAGCAGCGGGACCGTCTCCTTCAACGCCCTGAAGGAAAACGCCGACGAGGTTCTGGGCGCCTTCCACGACGTGCTCACCGAGCCGGAATTCCGGCAAGATAAAGTCGACCTGGCCAAGAGCCAGCTGAGCAGCAGCATCGCACGCCGCAACGACGACGCGCACGGCATCGCCGATCGGGAATTCGCCAACATCGCGTATGGCCGCGACACCCCGTACGGCTGGCAGATCGAATACGCCACGCTCAACCGCATTGGCCGTCAGGACCTGGACGACTTCTACCACCGCTATTTTTTTCCGGCCAACGTCACACTGGCGGTGTGGGGCGATTTCAACACGGCCGAGATGAAGGCGAAGATCGAGAAGCTATTCGCCGGCTGGACTCCCAAGCAGCCGCCGGTTCCGGCGTTTCCCACGGTCCGCGAACGCGCCGCCCCGGGCACCTATCTCGCGGTGAAGACCGACGTAACGCAGACTTTCTTCGTGATGGGACAATTGGGCGGCGACCTGCGGGACAAGGACTATCCGGCGCTGGAAGTGATGTCCGACATTTTGGGCGGAGGCTTCCGGAGCCGTCTGTTCCAGCGCGTCCGGACCCGCATGGGAGACGCGTATGAGATCTCGGCGGACTGGGGCGCTACGTACGATCACCCCGGCCTGTTTGAAATCTCGGGCAGCACTAAATCCGCATCCACGGTCGAGACGCTCCAAGCCATCCAGGAGGAAGTGGCCAAGATCCGAAGCGCGGAGGTCAGCGACGATGAGCTGAAGACCGCCAAGGAGACGGCGCTCAATAGTCTGGTTTTCGCGTACGACACCCGGGCCAAGACGCTCGGGCGCCTGCTGACCTACGAGTATTACGGCTATCCCAGGGACTTCATCCAGCAGTATCAGAAAGCGCTGGCCGCGGTGACCAAGGCCGACGTCCTGCGGGTGGCCCAACAACGCCTGCATCCGGGAACCTTCACGGTTGTAGCGGCCGGCAATCCGAAGAACTTCGGAAAGGCGCTCGACACCCTGGGAAGCGCGGTAAAGACGATCGATCTCACCATTCCGCCAGCGGAGGGACGTCCATGAAACGGAAATGTTGCGGCGTACCCGCTTGGCAGCGAGGCGAGTGGCTCTCGCCGGCACAAGGCAGAGCCTTATGCCGCTGCCTGGTTGTGGTTCTCTGTGCGGCGGGGGCCGGTTTCGGAGAGACGCAGGCGGAACGCGGCAAGCGCGTGGTCGACCAAGCCGTGCAGGCACTGGGCGGCGACGCTTTTCGGAACATGGAAGATCGCACCGAGTCCGGGCGCGCGTATTCTTTTTATCGGGAGGAGCTCTCGGGCCTGTCGATCGCCAAAATCTATACGCGCTATTTGACGCCGGCCCCGGGGCAACTCTCGTCCCGCGAGCGCCAGTCCTTCGGCAAGGATGGGTACAGCTCGGTGCTGTTCACCGACTTGGGCGCCTGGGAACTTACATTTCGCGGCGCGCGCCCCTTGACCGACCAGCGCTACGACGCGTATAAAGACAGCACGCTGCGCAACATCTTCTATATCTTGCGGCAACGGCTTGGCGAGCCGGGTCTGATTCTCTCTTCCCAAGGCGCCGACATCTTCCAGAACCTGCCCGTAGAGATTGTGGATATCACCGATGCCGACAACCGGACGGTAACGGTGTACTTCAGCCAGAGCACGAAACTCCCGGTACGCCAGTCCTTCCGACGCCGCAATCCCGATACCAAGGATTGGGACGTCGAAGTCACCGCGTTTTCAAAATACCGAGACGTGGGAGGCGGGGTGAAGTGGCCCTTCGACGTGCACCGCGAACGAAATGGCGAGAAAATCTACGAGATGTTTTCCGATTCGGTGGAGATCAACCGCAACCTGACCGACGACCTGTTCACCCTGCCGGGGAGCGTGAAGGTTCTGCCGAAGGCGAAGTAGGCGCGTCTGGCAGGAGGGCTTTTCACACCTGCCGATCTCTCGATCAGGAAGGGTTTTCGCGACGCTCGGCAGACTGAGGCCGGTCCCCTGGGGAGCCAGGGGACATTCCACGGAGGCTCCAGCTCTCGATGCCTATAGCCTTCAACAGACCATTCCATGTCAAAATGGGTGTATTCGACCGCAGACCGAAACGGGCGGCGCATCCGAGGGACGGAGTTCTGTCACTTGCGTACGGTTCGCAAGGCCAGTTAAAATCAACGGGCTTGCACATATCCAGGAGGAGTCATGGCAGTTGAGCAGAAGGTGAAGCAGATTATTGTCGAGCAGCTCGGCGTCGATGAAAGCCAAGTCGACAACAATGCGTCGTTCGTCGACGACCTGGGGGCCGATTCGCTGGACATCGTGGAACTCGTCATGGCCTTCGAGGAGGCTTTCGAGCTGGAGATCCCGGACGAAGACGCCGAAAAGATCACCACCGTCAAGGACGCCATCGATTACATTGAAGCCAAGACCGCCAAGAAATAGCCGCCGTTCTCGCCAGGGAGACTTGTTTTGTCGCGCAGAGTGGTAGTCACCGGCGTCGGTTTACTGACGCCGCTGGGGATCGGGACCGAAACAACCTGGGAGGCCATTCGCTCGGGGAAATCGGGAATTGGTCCCATCACCCGGTTCGACGCGTCCGCGTTTTCCTGCCAGATTGCCGGTGAGGTGAAGGGCTTCGATCCGGCCAACTACATCGAGAAAAAAGAAATCAAGAAGATGGGACGCTTCATCCAGTTCGCCATTGCGGCGGCGGAGTGCGCGCTGAGCAGCTCCGGCTACAAGGTGACCAAGGAGAACGAGGAGCAGGCGGGCGTCTACATCGGCAGCGGAATCGGCGGATTTGAAGTGATCGAGCGGGAGCACCAGACGCTGCTGGAACAGGGTCCGCGGCGCATCTCGCCCTTTTTCATTCCGGCCACCATCATCAACCTGGCTTCGGGCTACGTCTCCATCCGCAGCGGAGCCAAAGGACCGAACTCAGCCACCGCCACCGCCTGTACGACCAGCGCCCACTCCATCGGCGATTCGTTTCGCATTATCCAGCGCGGCGACGCCGACATGATGATCTGCGGCGGGACCGAAGCCTGCATCACACCGATGGGCATCGGAGGATTCGCCGCTATGCGCGCCCTGTCGACGCGCAACCAGGAGCCGCTGCGCGCGTCGCGGCCGTGGGACCGGGACCGCGACGGGTTCGTGGTGGGGGAAGGCGCTGGGATGCTGATTCTGGAAGAATTGCAGTCGGCCCGCGGCCGCAACGCCCGCATCCTGGCTGAAGTGGTGGGCTATGGCATGAGCGCCGACGCCTTCCACGTGACCGCGCCGCCGAACGATGGCGATGGCGCCTACCGTGTGATGCGCAACGCCCTACGCGACGCCGGCCTCACTCCCGAACAAGTCCAGTACATCAATGCCCACGGCACGTCCACGGAAGTGGGCGACCGGATCGAGACCGCCGCCATCAAACGCACCTTCGGCGAGCACGCCTACAAACTGGCGGTCAGCTCCACCAAATCCATGACCGGCCACCTGCTGGGCGGCGCCGGCGGCCTGGAAGCCGGGATCACGGTGTTGGCCTTGCGCGACCAGATTGCTCCCCCCACCATGAACCATGACAACCCCGACCCGGTGTGCGATCTCGACTACGTGCCCAACCAGGCGCGGCCGATGAAGATCGACTACGCCCTATCCAACAGTTTCGGGTTCGGCGGCACCAACGGCTGCCTGATCTTCAAGCGCTATCAGGAATGAAGATCGTCGTCGCCATCAAGCAGGTGCCCGCACGCGATTCGCAACTGCGCATCGCTTCTCCGAGCCGGTGGATTGAGGAAGCCGACCTGAGTTACGAGATCAACGAGCCCGACGCCTACGCGCTCGAAGAAGCCCTGCAGATGAAGGAAAAGCACGGCGGCGAAGTGGTTGTGCTATGCGCCGGCCCGGCGCGCGCGGCCCAGACCATCCGCGAAGCTTTGGCCAAGGGCGCCGACCGCGCCATCCATATTGAGAACGAAGAGGCGGGAGCGGCCGACCCGCTGGGGTCGGCGCGGCTGCTGGCCGCGGCCCTGCAGCGCGAAGCCGCTGACCTGGTTCTCACGGGTCTCCAGTCAGACGACCTAGGCTATGGACAGACCGGGCCGATTTTGGCGGAACTACTCGGCCTGCCGCACGCCACCATCGTCATGCAGGTCGATGTGCAGGGCGCCGGCATCCGCGTTAAGCGGGAGCTCGAAGACGGCTGGTTTCAGCATGTGGACATGCCGCTCCCCGCGCTGCTCACCATCCAGTCCGGGATCAACAAGCTGCGGTACGCCACCTTGATGGGCATCAAGAAAGCCAAGACCAAAGAGGTCAAACGCCTGACTCCCGCGGATCTGGGCGTGCCGGCCGGCTCGCCAAGCCTGGTGCTTGAGCGCATCTACCTCCCCGAGCGTACGAAGCGAACGCAGTTGTTCGATGGTAGTCCCAAGGAAGCGGCCGCCAAACTCGTGGAGAAGCTCAAGTTCGAGGCGCGGGTCTTATGAGCATCCTGGCGGTGCTGGAACAGCGCCCGTCCCCTGAAGGGAAGCCCGCGTGGAACCGCATGTCGTGGGAGACGCTGGCGGCCGCGCAACAGATGGCCCGCGAGCTGAATCAGCCCGCGAGCGCCGCCGTGCTCGGCGCGGGAATCGTCGAGCTGGGCGGCGAGCTGGCGTCCCGGCAACTGGAGAAAGTGTACGGCGTGGAGCATGAGCTGCTCCGAGACTACACGCCGGACGCGTACTCTTCGGCGTTGCGGCAGCTGCTGGACCAGGTCAAGCCTTCACTGGTATTGTTCCCCCATACTTACCAAGTCCGCGACTTTTTGCCAAAGCTGGCGACCTCACTAGGCCGCGTGGCGGTCAGCGACGTGGTGGCGCACCGCGTGGATCAAGGCGAGGTGGTGCTGGTGCGGCAGCTCTTCCAGGGCAAGGTGAATGCCGACGTGCGGTTCGCGACCGGCGCTCCGAACTTCGCTTCGCTCCAGGCAGGCGCATATCGGGCCGACCGGGTGACGGCCGGCGCAGCGCCGGTGGAGTTGGTCGCACCCGCTCTTACGCCCAGCGACATCCGGACCCAGCCACAAGACTTGTTTCGCGAATCGCAGCGCGCGGTGGACCTGAGCGCCGCCGAGCTGATCGTCTCGGTGGGCCGAGGCATCAAGGAAGCGGACAACATTCCGCTGCTGCAAAAGCTGGCCGATGCGCTGGGCGCCGAGTTGGCGGCCTCGCGCCCCATCTGCGACGCCGGCTGGCTGCCGATGGAGCGCCAGGTGGGCAGTTCCGGCCAGACGGTCGCACCGAAGATGTACCTCGCCGTTGGAATTTCGGGTGCGATTCAGCACCTTGTGGGCATGAAAGGGTCGCGAGTCGTGGTGGCCATCAACAAGGATGCCAATGCCCCCATCTTCGAAGTGGCCGACTACGGGATCGTTGGGGATCTGTTCCAGGTGGTGCCCGAATTGATCGAGGCGATCCAGAAATCCAAGTAGCTGAGCAAGTTAGCAAGCCCTAACCAAAGGATACCACCGCCTCAAGGTGGTGCCCATCTCCGGATTTCCCTGTAAATGATACGTAACAATTGACTTTTCCGATTTTCCTCGGTATACTTTCAAAATTCGCGCCGCAAGAACCTCCCCCCAAGGCTCTGCAACTTTTTAAGCAGTGCGTGCGTCGAATGGAATTGGTTGAAATATGAAGAGCACTCTGAAGCTGGCAACATATCGAAACATGCTGGAGAAGAAAGCTGAGGAAGTGCGCCGCAGTATGTCCGCTCAAAAGGCGGCTCAAGTGGTCGCACGACTGGATGTCCCCTCGGACGAGGGCGATCTGAGCCAGCAGCATCACGAAGAATGGATCTTCCTGAACCGGAACACCATCGACATGAAACTGCTGCGCGAGATTTCCGACGGGCTGCATCGCATCGAGCAAGGGACCTACGGGGTTTGTCTGGAATGCGAAGAGCCGATCTCGGTGAAGCGTCTGGAAGCGGTGCCATGGGCGCGCTATTGCGTCGCCTGCCAGGAAGCCATTGCCGCCCGGGCGGCGTTGGGTCAGCCAGTCGACGACTTCCAGGAAGCTGAAAAGTGACGCTTGCCGAGTTGCGCAAGCTCTCCATTCGGAAACAACTGAAGATTCGTTTTCAACTCCCCAACGGGATGGAGTGTGTCGTCAACGAGCATGGCGTGGCGCAGTTACCCGCGTTGCGCCATGTTCCTGACTTCAATCTCGAGCAGGAACTGAAGGCGGTGTCGCAATTCGTCCTCGAGCCGGCGCGCGTCGATCCGAAATCGCCGGTGAAAGGCAAACCCATCGGCGTGGCGGAACTGGCGGCCCTGATGGCCACGGGGCCCTCGGCTGGGGCTGCAGTCGAGCACGAAGAAGAGTAACCCTTCTCACCACCCTCTTCTCAATCCCAGGTAAGTGCGCCGGAGGCCTTCGGGACCACCGGCCAGGCATGCCGGCATCGTGACATGTCTTCGCCGGACCGGTATCTTTTAGGAGATTGGAAAAGCTCGCGGAAAGCCGTAGGATCGACCATCGAGGCCTCCGCACGATGAAGGGTATACCGGCGACTCCCTCCGAGCTTGCGCTCTTGCTCTGTCTGGCAGCGTCGATCTGGCCTCAGTCCGCGCCCCGGTTCGAGGTTGCGACGATCAAACCAGCGCCGCCGGACGCCGTGCGCAATCTCGTGATGCCATCGGGTCCCGACCGGCTTTCGATCCCCAGCATGACCCTGGTATGGCTGATTTACACGGCGTACGGCGAGGGACTCAGCACGGCGTTCAAGGTTACCGGCGGCCCGGAGTGGGTCAACAAGACCGCCTACGCCATCGAAGGAAAGGCCCCGGGGCCCTCGACACGACGTCAACTCCGGATGATGCTCCGGACGCTCCTGGAAGAACGTTTTGCGCTGAAGATCCGCAACGAAACCCGCACGGGCGACGTTTACGCTCTGGTTCTGGACCGGAGGGATGGCACGCTCGGCGGGGATGTTCCTGGAGGGCGCGACCCTGTTTTCGGCCGCGGAGCTGTTGTCTTTGCCTCCATCCCGAGCGTTGCTCGGCACCATCGTGCTGGATCAGACCGGGCTCAAGGGCCGATACAGAATGCATCTGGATTACCAATTCACCCCACTGCGTCCCGTCGATCCGGCAGCGCAGCCGGAGTTCGCCGGGCCCTCGCTCTTCCAAGCACTGCGAGACCAATGGGGATTGAAGTCGGAAAAGGCCAAAGGCCCGCTGCACGTGCTTGTGGTCGAGAGCGCGGAGCCGCCGACGGAGAACTGATGTGAAGCGACCGGTCAACCCTTTTTGAAGGCCGCGGTTTTGGTTTTCGGGTTTTCGAGTCGCAAGGACCATGCAATGTTCCCGCCGGAACGGCCCGTCGCGAATACCACCTAGCCGGAACGGCGCGCAGGGGTCCAGGGCGCGACGCTGGTTTCACCTCTTCGCGGCGTTACCCGCGCTACTGCGATTCGGTAGTTGGCCGCTCCATCTTCACCAGCGGGATCCGACCTGGCGTCGCTCGAGAAGCGATCGACGCATTCCTGGAACGCACGAACCAGCCTCCCAGCCACGGAAGCCTACTCGAGCCTGCGGATGCGGGCGCCTGCCGGGTCTAGACGGGATGGAGCAAGGGTCGCGGCTCACGGTCCACGCGGGGACGAACCTCGCCGCTCAACCGGTGCACTCCGCACTGCGGACATCGGTCCGTGGCAGACCAGCACCCGCAGCGCGGGCATTTGGATTGCGGCTCCCTGGCGACCGCCTCTTTGGAGGACCAGTCCGTGGCGCTATGGGACATAAACAGATACCCCTATCCGATTATAGCCGATTCCCAGCCGCCGGCCCCGCGTGATTGGCCGGGCACGCCGGAGTGGATGCGAGGACCGGGCTCCTGGTCGGCCAGGATGCGCTGTTCGGCGGCGAGCATCTGCCGCCAACGAGCGTCCAGTTCGGACGGCTCCGTGAATTTCCGGGCGAGGTCGAGGAAGACCCGATAGTGACCCGCTTCCGAAGCGGTGAGCGCGCGATAGAAGGCGGCCAACTCGACATCCTCGGAAGCCGCCGCCAGAACCGAGAACCGGTCGCAGGAACGAACTTCGATCAGGGCTGCGATGAGGAGCCGGTCCAAAATCTCAACCGGCTCTCCCTTCCGCACCAGTTGGCGGAGCGCATTCGCGTACGGGTTCTTGTGAAACCGATCGAGGCGTCCCCCCTTCCGCATCAGGAGGCGTGTGACCTGCGCTAAGTGGGCCACTTCATCCTTGGCGACCGCGGTTATCGCCTCGACCCAGCCCTCCACCCAGTCACTGGGCCAGCGCGTCAACAATTCCAGCGCGTTGGTGGCGGCTTTCTTTTCGAGAAACGCGTGGTCGATCAGCAGACTGATGGGGTCTGCCAAGACGGCCCGGCCCCACTCCCTCGGAGTGCGCGAAAGAAGGGGCAGCGCCTCGAACTCGACCGGTCCTGCGGGACTCACCCTTTCACAGTAACCGATCTCGACGGCCTGGGCCGCAGCGGCCGCCGGCTGCCAACGGGCGAGCGGGAGTCCGGTTGGACTCCGGGGAAGAGTACTTTGATTGGCTGAAAGTCTCCGGAGACTTTGGTCGGGCCGGCGAGATTCGAACTCGCGACCTCTTGCACCCCAAGCAAGCGCGCTAGCCAGGCTGCGCCACGGCCCGATTCCTCCGTAAGCTCCGCAAACAAGCATGCACATCACATGCTTGTGACCTACACGGAACGGTTCCTCCAGGAGCAGCGCATTCTGAAAGGCCCCGCAGAACTACGGGGACAAACTACAGCCTTCAAGAGCTGGCGCCCATCCTGTCTGAACGTCACCAGTCTACCACGGCCTCAACGATGCGAACGGAGGCGCCACGGCAATGGAAGGAAAAGGCGCGGTGTTGAATGGAACAGCGAACGACCGCGCCCCGTGATTCGGGGCGAAATGGAAACCCCTCTCACTCCTATTGCGGGGATGGTACCATGCGCAGGGCGCGGACCGGCCTCTATCTTTCGTCCGAGGTTGTTACGGGATCTTGCCAAACCGCTGCTGGACCGTACTTTCGGGCCAGATCTTGGTTTTGCCCCAGACAATCCAGTGGCCGCAGGCCGGGCAGTGGGTGCGGTTCTCCCCGAAGCGGTGATCGGGGGCCAGCAGGGCTTCCGGGTCCATCACCACGCCGGTGGACACGGGCCGACCGCATTTGTCGCAAGCTACGTAGATGCGCTCCTCGGGCATAAGGGAAAGGGGTCCTGGGGTACGGGGGTCTAGGTCTGCTCCAGCCAGCGGCGGCGGTTGCCGACCCAGACCAGAAAGAGCACGGCAAAGCCGGCGAGCGTACCGGCCGAGGCGCCAGCTCCAATCCAGTAGGGGCTGGAAACTCCGAACCGCAGGGTCACGGTGGCATTCACCACGACCGGGATAAAGGCGGCCACGACGGGCGGCCAGCGGCGGTCCAAGGCAAACAGCGACCGCGAGAGAATCTCAAACAAGCTCCAGCCCACGAGGCACGGTCCCAAACCCAGAAACACGGCCGAGACGAGCTCGGTGGATTCGGCGGTGAAACTACCGCGCTGGAACAGCAGGGCGATGGCGGGGTGGCGGAACAGCAGGGCAAACCCGCAACCGGCCACGGCCACCAGGGCCGCCAGCGCCACCGTACGGCCGATCAAGCGGACCGCATCGGGCAGGCGGCAGGCGGCGCGCAGCCTGGCGATCTCGGGCAACAGCGAATTGGAAAAGGGCTGGACCAGCAAGGCCAGGGGAACGCCCACGCCGCGAATGCAATACTCCAGGGCGGCGGCCATCCCGGAGCCGGCGTGCGTCGCGTAGGCTCGCGTGAACGTGATATTCAAGCCCAGGCCCGCCGCGTAGACCAGAAAGAAGGCGGGCTTCCCGAGAATCTCGCGCCAATGCAGGTCGCAAACCGGCAGCGCGGCCGTCTGCAGGCTGGAGCGGCCGACGTAGGAGACGATGGCGAGCTGCAAGCAGGCGCCGGCGGTGTAGCCGATGGCGAAGGCATAGACGCCCGCCACCTTCCACAGGCCGAGCGCGGCCACCAAGGTGCACAGGTTGATGGAGGCCTGGTAAAACGCGGTGGGCGCGAACCGGCGCTCCGTGTACAGCAGGGCCGAGTACAGAGCCGCCACGCCCACGGCGGTGATGGAGACGGCCAGCACGCGGAAGATGTTGACGGCGGCGTGGAAGGCATCCGCATCGAGGCCGGGGGCGAGCACGCGCATCAGCCAGGGCGCAGCCGCCATGATGCCGGCCGCGAGCCCGACGAAGACCCAGATCAGCGAACGGCACAACTTGAAGAACAGGGCCGCGCGCTCGGGTCCGCTCCGTCCCGCGAGCATCGGCACGAAGGCGAACAGCATGCTGTTGGTGACCAGGGAATTCACGGTGTCGAAGGGACCCATCGCCACGGCCAGCGAATCCGCCCGGCTGTGGGTTCCCAGCAGATACGCCGTCAGGGCCACACGAGCGAAGCCGATGACGTTGCCCACCAGCAGACCAATGGCCAGGGTCAGTCCGCCGCGCAGCAGCGGGTTCTCTGCCGCGCGCGTCAGAACGCTTTCAGAAGCCAGCGCCGGGGTTGGTGACGTAGAATTCAGTCGGCCCTCGAAACTGCGGCGACGGAACCAGCCCGGCCCCGCCGCCTGCAAGGCTTGCCGCTCAGGCCCGTGCCGCGGCTGCGCTCTTCGCGGCGGACAAGGCAGCTTCGTAGTTGGGGAAGTCCGCCACTTCCTTGACGTACTCGACGTGCTTGATCCGGTTGTTCTGATCGATCACGAAAATGGCCCGGCTCTCGATGCGCATATCCTTGATCAGAGTGCCGTAGGCGGTGCCGAAGGAGCCTTCCCGGTGGTCGGACAGCATTTTGACTTTGTCCACGCCAAATGCGCCGCACCAGCGTTTCTGGGCGAAGGGCAGGTCCATGCTGACCGTCAGAATATCGACGTCGGGCAGTTTGGCCGCCTCTTCATTGAAGCGTTTGGTTTGGGCGTCGCAGACCGGCGTATCGAGCGACGGCACCACGCTGATGATGCGCACATGATTGCCGGTATCTTTCAACGTGACGGGTTTGAGCCCGTTATCCACGACCGCGAAATCCGGCGCGGCGTCGCCAGTTTTTAGTTCGGGGCCGATCAGCGTCAGGGGATTACCCCGCATCGTCGTTGCGCCTGGTCTTTCCATATCTTCCTCCTCGTTGTCGCCGCTCCTTCTGGCCGCGGCTGGGGTTCTCGGGACGCCACCGCCGGCGCGCCGGCCGCGAGCGCGGCGCGGGTTTCTTCGGAATCCAACAGCAGCAGGACCCGGTTGGGGACAAACCTCGCGTGCACCGTGCGCAGCAGCGCCTGGGTATCGAGGGCATCGCGATCGCCGGCGATGAGGATCTGGCGCGGCTCGCTCAACCGGAACTCGCAAGCGGCGAGAAGTTGGGGGATGGCCATGGGCGCCACCGAAAGGCGCGATCCAAAAGCGGCCAGAAGGTGGTCCGCCGACTCGGTGAAGTCGGCCCGGCCAGTGATCTGGGCGAGCCGCAGCAGATTGCCGAAGGCCACGGAGTTGCCGGAGGGCTCGGCGCCGTCATAATCCTCTTTGGCGCGCAGCACGATGCTGGCGTCGTCCGCGGTCGTGCTGAAGAAGCCGCCCTGCGCTGCGTCTTCGAAGAGTTCCCGCTGTTTCTCCATCAGGCGGCTGGCGAGTTCGAGATGACGGCGGTCGAACTGGGCTTCGTAGAGATCGAGCAGCGCCTGCACGAACAGGGCGTAGTCGTCCAGAAATCCAGGGATGAGCGCTTCGCCGTCGCGATAGCGGCGCAGGAGGAGGCCGGTCGCAGAGTCGTACATCCGGTCGATCAGGAAATCGGCCGCACGGCGCGCCGCTTCGGCGTAGGCCGGCTCGCCGAGCACCGCGCCTCCCAGGGCAAAGGCCGAGATCATGAGGCCATTCCACGCGGTCAGAATCTTGTCATCGAGGTGGGGGCGAATTCGCTTGGAGCGGGCTTCGAAGAGGACGCGGCCGGCGTTCGCAAGCCCGGCCTGGACGTCTTCGAGCGGCGCGCCGAAATGAGCGGCGGTTTCCTCGATGGTGTGCGCCCGATACAAAATGTTCTTGCCGGTGAATTCGCTGTGTGGATCGTGAGCGACGTTGCCGGTTTGCTCGACGCCGTAACGATAGTGGAACCAGGCCGCCGGCGTGTCGCCGGCGCGCTCGCGGATCTCTTCCGCCGTCCAGATGTAAAACGCCCCTTCTCCCTTTTCGTGAGGCCGCGCCGGGTCGATGGCGCTGTCGGCGTCCTCGGCCGAGTAAAACGCGCCGCCGGCGTCCGTCATATCGCGCCGCACGTAGTCGAAGATGCGCCGGGCGGTTTCGGCAAACTCGCCGTCTCCGGTGATCTGAAAGGCTTCCAGGTAGGAGATGGCGAGCTGCGCCTGATCGTAGAGCATTTTCTCGAAGTGCGGCACGAACCAGCGTTCGTCGACCGAATAGCGGTGGAAGCCGCCGCCCAACTGGTCGTGCATGCCACCCTTGGCCATCTCGCGGAGCGTCACCAGCACCATGTCGAGCGCTTCGCGGTTCTTGGTGCGGGCGTAGTAGCGCAGCAAGAAATTGTGCACCGACGGCCGGGGGAACTTGGGCGCGCCGCCGAACCCGCCGAGCCGCGAATCGAAGGTGCGCCGGAAGACGAAGAAACCGCTGTCGAGCTGGGCGGCGTCGAGGATCGGGGCTCCCGGACGCAGGGGAGCCACTGCCACGGTTTTGCGCAACTGCTCGATGACGTCGCGCGCGGAGCCGAGGATCTGCTGGCGGTCGGAGAGCCACGCGGCGGCGATCTGCGTCAGAACCGAGCCGAAACCGGGATGGCCGTAGCGGTTTTCCGGCGGAAAATACGTACCCCCGAAGAAGGGTTTCAAATCGGGAGTCAGCCACACCGACATCGGCCAGCCGCCGCCGCCGGTGCTAGCCTGCACGAAGGTCATGTAGACGCGATCGACATCGGGACGCTCTTCGCGATCCACCTTGATGGGAACGAAATCGCGGTTCAGTTGGGCGGCGATGGCGTCGTTCTCGAACGATTCCCGCTCCATGACGTGGCACCAGTGGCAGGTGGAGTAGCCGATGGAAAGAAAAATCGGCTTGTTCTCCGCGCGCGCTTTGTCAAAGGCTTCGGGACCCCACGGATACCAGTCCACGGGATTGTGGGCGTGCTGCAGCAGGTAAGGGCTCTTCTCGCGGGAGAGGCGATTGGTGGGCATGGGGCGCTTTCATGGTAGCAATGCCCGGAGACTCGCGGTCTGCGCCCGCGGTCTCCTACCAGTGAAAGCGGTAGCGAAGCTGGACGTAGATCTGCCTCGGCTCGGCATAGTGCGTACCACCGAAGGTCTCGCTGTTGTCGAGCAGGAAGCGCCGGTTGGCCAGATTCAAGGCGGTGACGGACAGGTTCAGGCGCTCGCCCAGGTCCTTGCTGAGCGACAGATCGAACGTGGTGTGGCCGGGCAGGTGGGCCGGAATTGCCGCGGAGCCGTCGGTGAAGCCCGAGCCATAGGACGCGTCGCCGCCGGCCGTCACGCGCCCGGGGAAACTCCAGTGGAAGCCGGCGTGGAGCGTTTGCGTCTGATCGTGATCCAGCAGGAAATAGCCGCTGCCGGGGGGCGAGAAATCCGTCAGGCCGCCGCTGATGGCGCCGGCGGCTTCAGCGCGCGCATGGGCATAGCTCAGATAGACGTCACCGCGGCGGGCCAGGCGTGGCGAGCGCACCGTCACCTCCCAGCCGTAGAGCCGTGCGCCGTCAATGGTCAGCGGAAAGAACACGTTCGAGCCGCCGATGGCGTTGTGGTCGAAATAATTGCGGGCGCGCTGGTGATAGTCGTTCACTTCCAGCGCCCAGCCGCGGACCGGAATGGTAATCCCGAACTGGTGCTCCTGGTCGCGCTCGCCGCGCAATGGAATGAATCCCAAGCCGGAAGACACCGCGAAACCCAGGAGCGGGCCGCTCACGGTGGAAAGGGGCGGCGCCTGATAATACTGGCCCCAGAAGCCGCGCAGCACCCAGTGCACGTAGGGAATGCGCAGCGAGCCTCCGAGGCGCGGGCTGGCCGCGTTTTCCGAAATCGCGCCGCTGAAATGGGTCAGGCGCACGCCGCCCGTGAGCGCCAGCCAGGCGAAGGGTTTGTACTGATCTTCGAGAAAGGCCGCCTCCAGATGGCCGCTGGTGCCGCGATCTTGCGCCACCGAAAGCCCCGATCCATCGTTGGCGAGCAGGTGGACGAGCTCGTCATCGGTCTGCCCGAATCCGTACAGGCCGGCGGTGGCGTTGTGCCGGTTGGTGACCGCATTGAGCGAGAGTTGCGCGCCCGCGTACTGCGACCCGCGGTGTTGCGTGGTGCTGACCGGAGCGGTCGCGGGATCGCCATCGTAGTTGGCGCGATTGTAGTGGTAGAAGGGCGAGACGGTGAGCAGCAGCCCTGGCCGGAAGACGCGCACCCAGGAAAAGCTGGCCAGCGCGTCGCGCTCGCGCTCGATGTCGCGGGCGTCCCCCGCGTCCCCGGCCGGATCGGTGGGAATCTGGTAATCGTCGCGGCGCAGCGACGTCACCAGACGAAACTGGTTGGAGGCGTCGCGGTTATAAATCAGACTCCCCATCCCGCCAAGCCCCCACACGCGGTCATGCCGCACGTCCGGACCGGGAGTCTCCAGGCCATAGTCGCCGCGGTTGCCGTTGACGCTGCCGAACCAGGCGAATTTCTCGGTGTGGCTTCCGAAGTTGACCTGGTCGTTGGTCTGGTGAAATGCGCCGAAGGTCGTGAACAGCTCGCCGCTGTCGTTGCGCTCGAAGCCGGTTCGTGGAACCACGTTGAACACGCCATAAGTGCGGTCGCCGTAGGCCGAGGAATAGCCGCCGCGCTGGGCTTCGAGGTAGTCGATGTCCTTGGGGTCGATCTGCGGCCCCACGTTGCTGGCGATGTTGGTATTGGGAATGGGCACGCCGTCGATGGCCCAGCTCACCTGATGGCCGCCGCGGACATGAAGCTGGTCGTGCGTGATCCACGCTCCCGGCACGTAGTCCGTGATGGCGCTCAGGCTGTTGCTCAGATCCGCGCCCGGGGTCGCCGCGATTTCCTGGCGGCTGACGATGGTGGAGGGCGTGACGTGTTCCGGCTCGGCCGCCAGGGCGTTCTCGGACACCGTCACCTGCTCGCTGCGGGCTCCGATTGCCAGGGGAAAATGCAGCACCGGCGCGGCACCCGAAGACACCACGATCTGTTGCATCGCCGGGGCGAAACCATCGTGGGTGACGGTCACGCGGTAGGCGCCGACGGGCAGCGCGGTAACCTCGAACGCACCGTCCGAACCGGTCACCAGTTGCCGGGAGTAGTCCGAGTCGTTCGCTTTCACGACGACCTGCGCGCCCTCAATGGGCCGGTGCGCGGGATCGTGTACCACGCCGCGGACCGAACCGAAGACCACGGCCCAGGCGGTTAGCGGGAACAATACCGTACAGACAGCACAAATTTTCGCGCGGATGTTCAATGAAACGCTCCTTACGCACGGACGCAGCGGGCGCCCGGCCTCTCCGAATGGTCAGGAAAGAAAGGAAGGAGGTCCGCGTTTTTGACGCGTGCGGCTAAACGAGACGCGAGAGAGGCCTTCGGTTCGGGCCCGGCCCGCCGGGTGGCTGAAAACCGCGGCCACCGCCTGGGATGCGGCCCACGCCACCGCGGTCTTTGCGTACGCTGGCGCCGCGCCGGTCTGCGGATAGAACGGGCACAGCGCCTGGACGGCGGGACTGGCGGGCGACAGTGCGTTGTCCATCGCGCAATGGTGCTTGCCCTCCCGACGGCAGCAGGCGGGCAGTTTGGAATCGGGATTCCACGCCAGGGCCGGCGCGATCAGCGAGAAGCTGAACAGCGCCAACAAGGCCCAGGCTGGAATTCGCCGCACGGCGGTATCGTACCTGATGGCCGCGCCTGGCGTCAAGAGCGATCCCGTACAATAGAAATTTCTATGCAATTGCAAGAAGTAGTCGAGGCCGAAGGCCACCTGATCGATTCCCACGTGATGGAGAACATCTTCGATAAGGTGGTGGAGCACAACGCCAAATTCGAAGTGGAGCAATTTCGCATTGGCCGCACCAACAGCGAGCCATCGTACCTGCGGCTGAGGGTGGAGGCGCCGGATGAGAGCTCGATGGAGCACCTGCTCCAGGAGTTGCTGGGGCTGGGGTGCGCGCCGGCCGACGGCACCGATGCCGCGCTGCGCGAAGTGGAGCGGGACAAGTGCGCGCCCGAAGATTTCTACTCCACCACCAACCACCGGACCTACGTGCGGCACGGGCAGAAGTGGATTGAAGTCGAGAGCCAACGCATGGACGCGATGATTGTGGTGGCGGACGGACGCGCCTCCTGCCGGCGGCTGCGCGACGTGCGGCGCGGCGACCGGATGGTGGTGGGACTGCGCGGGATCCGCGTGATTCCCGAATCGAAGGAGCGCGACCGGCTGTCGTTCGCCTTCATGTCGAACGGCATCTCGTCAGAGCGGCAGGTGGAGACGGCGGTGCGCCAGACGGCGGCGCTGGTGCGTCACGCCATCGAGCAGAAGCAGAAAGTGGTGGCGGTGGCCGGTCCGGTAGTGGTGCACACGGGCGGGGTGGCGGGGCTCGCGTCGCTGATCCGCCGCGGCTTTGTGCACGCGCTGCTCAGCGGCAATGCGCTGGGCGTGCATGACATCGAATCGGCGCTGTTCGGCACGTCGCTGGGGGTGCGGCTGGCCGATGGCCGCCAGGAAGAGCACGGCCACCGCAACCACATGCGCGCCATCAACGCCATGTACCACGCCGGGTCGGTGCGCCAGGCGGTGGAGTCGGGACGGCTGCAATCGGGCGTGCTGTACGAGTGCGTCAAGGCGGGAGTGCCGTTTGTGCTGGCGGGCAGCCTGCGCGACGACGGGCCGCTGCCGGAGACCATCACGGACATGAACTGCGCCCAGGATGTCTACGCCGAGCAACTCAAGGGCGCGGGGCTGGTGCTGTGCCTGGGCACCATGCTGCATTCCATCGCCACCGGCAACATGCTGCCGAGCTGGGTCAAGATTGTGTGCGTGGACATCAACCCGTCGGTGGCCACCAAGGTGAGCGATCGCGGCACGGGGCAGGCGGTGGGGGTGGTGGCGGACGTGGGGCTGTTCCTCGACTTACTCTCGAAGGCGTTGGCATGAAGCGCGGCTACACCGACGAACACGCCGCGGCGGGGGTGAAGGCGAAGCTGCCGGAGATCGAAACCTGGCCGAATCAGTATCCGGATTACGAAATCGAAATCGTGATGCCGGAGTTCACGTCCGTCTGCCCTAAGACGGGCCTGCCCGATTTCGGGCGGGTGGTGCTGCGCTACGTGCCGGACCGTCTGTGCCTGGAGCTGAAGTCCTACAAGATGTACCTGCTGGCCTACCGCGACCTGGGGATTTTTCAGGAGAACGTGGTCAACCGCGTGCTGCGCGACGTGGTGAAGGCAGCGAAGCCGGTCAGCGCGACAGTGGTGGGCGAGTTCACGCCGCGCGGCGGGCTGGCCACGGTAGTGACGGCGGAGTGGAGCCGGGCCCGGAAGGTGGGGCGTGGAAAGCGCTGAACTGATCGCGATCCTGCGGGAGGTGCGCGAGAAAGTCGAGGCGCGGCATCCGCAGGGCACGGCCGGGCAGATTTCCCTGCCGGACCTGCTGCCGCTGGTGCACGCGCGCGACGCCGCTTTAGGCAAAGTGGCCTCCATCGGCACGGTGAACCCACGGCCGGGCGGGCCGGTGAACGCGCTGGTGCAGGGCTGGAAGCGGCTGGTGGCGCGAGTGCTCGACTGGCACGTGCGCGACCAAGTGGTGTTCAACCGCAAGGTGGTGGAGTGCGTTGACGCCGCCATCGAAGCGCTGAACGAGAGCAACCGGGCGCTGCGCGATCTGGCGGAATGGATGGCGGCAGTTCAGGAACGGAACACCGCAGAGACGCGGGACCTGAGCGAGCATTGGGCGTCGTGGCGCGCGGGATGGGAGGAAAAGCTGCACCAGAGCGAGGTTCAATTTCTGCGCAGCGTGGCGGAGCTGCAAGACTCGTTCCAACACGAGGTGCGAACCCAGCACGGCGATTTCACGAGGGCGCTGGAAAGCGCGGCGAACCACATCCGGCTGGAATCGGAGCGGCTGATTCATGCGGAACTGCGGCTGGTGCGACAGCGGGTGGAACTGCGGCCGGTTGCGCAAGGCTCTGCCTTGCAGCAACCGGCGGGCCCGGCAGCGCCGTACCCCACGTTCGATTACGGGCGGTTCGCGGAGCGCTTCCGAGGGACGGAGGAGTACGTCAAGGCTGGACAGAAGGTCTATCGGCCGTATTTCGCGGGGAGGAAGAACGTGCTCGACATCGGATGCGGGCGCGGCGAATTTCTGGAGATGATGCGGGCGGCCGGGGTGGCGGCACGCGGCATCGATCTCAGCGCGGAGTCGGTGGCGCTCTGCCGGCAGAAGGGATTGGACGCGGAGGTGGCCGACTTGTTCGAGTATCTGGCGCGACAGCCGGAAGAATCGCTCGACGGGATTTTCTGCTCGCAGGTGGTGGAACATCTGCCGCCGGAGCGGCTGCCGGAAATGATCCGGCTGGCGGCGAGCCGGCTGGCGCGGGATGGGACGATCGCGATCGAGACGCCGAACCCCGAGTGCCTGGCGATCTTCGCGACGCACTTTTATCTGGATCCCACGCACACGCGGCCGATTCCGCACCCGCTGCTGATGTTCTACCTGGAGGAATTCGGGATCGGCGGGATCGAGGTCAAGCGGCTGGCGCCTGCGGTGGAGACCATGCCGTCGCTGGCCGGACTGCCCGCCGAATTTCGCGAAGCGTTCTTCGGCGGGCTGGACTACGCGGCGATCGGGAAGAAGTTATAGGAGCCGGAAGTTGACCTCGATGGTGGCCATGACCGGCACCGGCTGCCCGTTCTGGGTGCCGGGCTTGAAGGTCCACTGGGCAATAGCCTTGAGGGCCTGCTCATCCAGACCGAGGCCCAGACCGCGGACCACTCTCATGTTCTGAGCGACGCCGTTGGCGTCGATGTCCACGCTGACAATCACGGTTCCTTGATACTTCGCAAGGCGCGCTTCTTCGGTGTATTGGGGCTCGACTTTGGTGAGAAGCGCGGGCGCGGTGACGCCATTGCCGACGCGCACCGCCGTGGTAATGGATGCGCGGCGGACCGCCACTTGCGCGCCCAGCGACTTGCGCACGGCCGCCGCCTGATCCGCGACGGATTTCGCTTCGTCCTGGCGCTTCTGGCGGTTCAGGAAGAAGCCATACAGTTCCATGGTGACAGCGGCCTCGGCCGAGTTCGGAGCTTCCAGCGCCAGCGCACTCTTGAAGAGCGCTTCGGCTTCATCGGGAAGATTCTGACGGTCCTGCATCACCGCCATCCACATGGTGGCGGGGCCGGCGTGAGTGGGGTCGGCCACCTGAGCCTTCTGAAAATAATCCATGGCTAGCCCGGTATCCTTGTTGTGCCAAGCCGCCGTGCCCAGATTCAAGAGGGCAGGGACGGCTTCGGGCCGGGTGCCCAAGACGGAGACGGCCTTGGTGTAGAAGGCTTCGGCCTCCTTGGAGTTGCCGCGGCTGCGTTCGAGGTCTCCGATCTTGAGCAGTCCGGTGCCGTAATCCACGCTCTGCTGGCCGGAGGACTGTTCCCGAATGGCCAGCGAAGAATCCAAGAGGGTGCGAGCCGTATCGTACTGGAGTAAGACCTCAGCGGCCTTGGCGGCGCTTTCGAGCATGTCGTGGTTATGCTGGGACACGGCGGCGCGAATGGTGGCATCGACATCGGCGGGGAGCGTGGCGGATTGCGGTTGGGCCTGCAAGGCGGCAAAGGGCGCCACGAGGGCGACAGCGGCGAGGGCGGCGAGGGCGACGGAGGCGCGGGAGGGAGCGCGGCGATTGACGCTGGAATCGAGAATGGCGAGGAGGCGGCCCTCGAGTTGAGAGCCGCGGGCCATGGCGAGGGCCGCGGATTCCAGGGAAGCCGACAAGCGCATGGCGCGGGCGATATCGAGCAGATGGCCGGCATAGTCGGAGGGGAGGGCTCCGGCGGCCAGGACGCGGTCGTCAGCGGCGCGCTCGCGCTCCTTCAGGAACCGGCGCCAGGAGGTCCAGGCCAGCGGGTTCCACCAATATAGACACCAGGCGACACGGGCGAGCAGGTGCGTGGCGAGGTCGCCGCGGCTGACGTGGGCCAGTTCATGCAGCAAGACCAGGCGGCGGCGTTCGGGGCTCCACTGGACGGCGTCAGCCGGGAGGAAGACGGCGGGACGGAACAGGCCGAAAGCCATAGGCATGCTGCCGCTGGGGGTCTGCAGAATATCGACAGCGGGGAGCGGCGGGGCGAGGGGGCCGAGATCGCCTACTGGAAAAGCAGGGGCCCGTCGGCGGACGCGCCACAGGGTCAACCAACTAGCGAGCATCTGGCCGAGCGCGGCAAGGGCGCCCATGAACCACAGCCAGACTATGGGTCGAGCCGAATTGAGGTACCACGGCAGGGGTTCAGCCGGCGCCGATGGACTGACCGGCGGATGCACGGCCGCAGCGGGAGCATCGGGCGAAGCAGAAGCCGCCGCGTGAAAAACCACGCCCGCCGGTAACAAGGCGGGGGCGACCGGCATGCGCAGCACCGGCAGCGACAGAGTCAACAGAGGCAAAGCCAGCAAGGCGGCAAAGGCCGAGACCCACACCACATGCCGGAGGGCGGCGGAGCGACGACGGAGCAGAAGCGAAACCAGCCAAGCCGCGCTCAACACCAGCGAGCCTTTGAGCGCGACGATCACGAGGAAATATTCCGGGGACCAAACCGAACCGAACATTTACTTACCCTCCCTCTTCGCTTTTTCGATCATTTCGGCCATCCGATCCAACTCCTGGCTGGTGAGACGGCGGGACGAGACATCCAAGAGCGCGGCGACCGCCTGTTCGGGCGAATCGCTGAAAAACGTGTCGAGCAGGTTCTTCATGGCGGAGCGCTTGGCCTTGTCGCGGTTGACCACGGGGACATACACGTACTTCAAACCTTCGGCCTGATGGGTGACGTGGCCCTTGTCCTCGAGGACGCGCAGCATGGCGCGCACGGCCGAATAGCTGGGCGCATCGGGCATGGCGGCGCGGACCTCGGAAGCGGAGGTTTTTCCGCGCTGGTACAGGATTTCCATGATCTGCCGTTCGCGACGGCTCCATCCCGCGAGTGCCATCAGCGGCGGGCCCCATGCTGAATTTCTAGCATCATGCTAGAAAATTAGCACCAGAGAAGAGGCTTGTCAAGAAGATTCTTCGGCGGGCTCTTCCAGCGGCGATAGGCACGGTGGTTCCGGACCGGGGAAAAGCGGCCGGTTTGCCGGCGGGCATGGGTGTCGGCTGGGCGCTGCAGCCAGGTGAGGGGGGCAAGAGACAGGCCCCCGGAGCTGTTGTATGGTGGTTGGATCCAATCGGCGCGGGGGGCGTAATGACGTTCATGACAACAGCAAAATCGATGGCGACTCTGGATGCGGCGATCGTGGGGGCGGGATTCGCGGGGCTCTACATGCTGCACCGGCTGCGCGAGCTCGGGTTCTCGGCGCGCATCTACGAAGCGGGCAGCGGCGTGGGCGGCACCTGGTATTGGAACCGCTATCCGGGGGCGCGCTGCGATGTGGAGAGCCTGGAATATTCCTATACCTTCTCCGAAGAACTGCGGAAGGAATGGCAGTGGACGGAGCGGTATGCGGCGCAGCCGGAGATCTTGCGCTATCTCAACCACGTGGCGGACCGCTTCGACTTGAGGCGGGACATCCAGTTCGACACGAAGATCGCTGTGGCGGTTTTCAACGAATCGGAAAAGCAGTGGTTGATCGAGACGGATGGCGGCGACCGGGTGGCGGCAACGTTCTGCATCATGGCAACGGGATGCCTGTCGGCGGCGCGCGTGCCGGATTTTGAGGGCCTGGAGATATTCCAGGGGAAGCAGTACCACACGGGACACTGGCCGCACGAGGGCGTGGATTTCACGGGGCAGCGGGTGGCCGTCATCGGCACCGGATCGTCGGGAATCCAATCGATACCGGTGATCGCGGGGCAGGCGTCGCAGGTATACGTCTTCCAACGGACACCCAATTTCAGCGTGCCGGCACACAACGGACCGATTGCGGAGGACGTGAAACAGGATTGGCAGGAGAATGGACCGAAGTACCGGGCGATAGCCGAATCCACACCGTTTGGCCTCCTGGTTCAGAGCAAGCCGGCCGCGCACTCCGCGCTGGAGGTGGCGGCGGCGGAGCGGGAGCGCGTGTACGAACAGGGGTGGCAGGCCGGCGGGTTCGGCATGATTGCGGCGTTTCCGGATATTGTGATCAATCGAGAATCCAACGACACGGCGGCGGAGTTCGTGCGGAACAAGATTCGCGGGATTGTGCGCAATCCGGCGGTGGCCGAGATGCTGACGCCGAAGGATTATCCGATCGCGACCAAGCGTTTGTGCATCGACACGGGCTACTTCGAGACCTACAACCGGGACAACGTGACGCTGATTGACGCGCGGGCCACACCGGTAGAAGCGCTCACGCGGACCGGGCTCAGAACCAGAGACCGCGAGTTCGAAGTGGACAGCATCGTGTTCGCGACCGGGTTCGACGCGATGACCGGGGCGCTGAACGGCATCGAGATTCGCGGCCGGCACGGAGAGGCATTGAAGGAGAAGTGGGCGGCGGGGCCGCGCACGTATTTGGGGCTGATGGCGGCGGGGTTCCCCAACCTGTTCACCATTACGGGGCCAGGCAGCCCGTCGGTGCTGAGCAACATGGCGTTGTCCATCGAGCAGCACGTGGAGTGGATCGCGGATTGCGTGGCGCACCTGCGGGACCATGGCATTGCCACCATCGAAGCCAGCGCGGGCGCGGAAAACGAGTGGCTGAACCACGTCAACGAGACGGCACACCAGACGCTGTTTCCGCTGGCGAACTCGTGGTATATGGGCGCGAATATTCCGGGCAAGCCTCGGGTCTTCCTGCCGTACATTGGAGGCGTCCCGGCGTACCGGCAGAAGTGCGACGAGGTGGCGGCGCGAGGCTACGAGGGCTTTGTGCTGGGGGAACGGGCGGCGCGCTCCCCGGCGTAGTGAGGGTCAAGTGTAGACGAGCGGGTGATGCGTCCCGACTTCCGGGAGGCTTCTTTTTATTCGGCCGCGCTTTGGGGGCGGCCCCAGAGCTGCTTGGTGGCGAGGGCGGCGCCCTCGCTTAAGGCTTTCAACTTGGCCCAGGCGATCTGAGGGTGGACGCGCGCGCCCATGCCGCAATCGGTGCCGGCGATGATGTTTTCGCGGCCGACCAGGCCGGCGAAGCGCACGATGCGATCGGCCACCAGTTCCGGATGCTCGACGACGTTGCTGGCGTGGCTGACCACGCCGGGAATGAGAATCTTGCCGGCGGGGAGCCTCACGTCTTTCCAGATTTTCCACTCATGCTCGTGACGCGGGTTGGCCGCTTCCACCGAATAAGCGCCAGCCTTCACCTTGAGCATCAGGTCCACTACGTGCTTCAGCGGCAGGTCGTGGGTGTGCGGACCATGCCAGCTTCCCCAGCAGATGTGGTAGCGCACGCGGTCTTCGGGCAGGCCGGTGAGCGCGTGGTTCAGGGCCTCAATGGTGACGGCGGCGATCTTCCGGTACTCCTCAATGGAGGGCAGCGGCACAATCATGTCGTAGGTGTCGGGCAAAGCCGGGTCGTCGATCTGGAGGACGAAGCCGGCATCGACGATGGCCTTGTACTCATGCTTAATGGCGTCGGCGAGAGCGAATAAGTATTCGTCGTCGGTCTTGTAATGCTCGTTGTAGAAGAAGTGATGCAGCCAACCGGGGGCCAGGACGCACATGAAGGTCTCTTCCGCCTTCACGCCGGATTCGGCCAGCGCGGCCTTAAAGAATTCGAGATCGCGCTTCACCTCCTCATGCCCGATGTATTGCACCGGTCCATTGCAGATGGCGCGTTCGGGAGGCGCGGGCATGAACTGCAAGTCGCTGTAGAACTCGGCGAACTCGATGCGCTCGTTGGTCTGGAGCGCCATGAAGGGCGCTTCGCCGGGCTTCAGCTTGCGGGTGGCCAAGCCACTCAAGCGCCTTCCGTAATATGTGGTTCCGCCAAACCCGATTTTGCCCAGCTCGCCGTCGCTGATGATGTCGATGCCCGCCGCGGCCTGCCGCCGCGCCACGTCGACGATACCGGCCCGCACCAGGGGCATCAGCTTGCTGAAGTCGAGCGCGTGTCCCGCGATAATGCCGCGGGTCATCTCCGTGAGTTCGCGCGGGCCGTCCAGGCGGCCGGCATGGGTGGTGAGGATGCGATTCGTGCTGCGCTTCATTAGGGGTTGACTCCCGGTTTGATGTGGCCTTCGGTGAGGTCCTTGTTGTTCTCTTCGCAGGAGTACTCCATGATCTGCCAGTCCGGCCGCAGGGTCCAGACGCGCACGCTATCGAAGGGCCGGGTAAAGGTCTTGGGGTCGTCGATGGTGAGCACGTAGTCGATGTGGCCCAGGTCGCGGCGCTTGAAACGCTCGATGGTGTGGAGCTGATCGCTGTGGGGATGGCCGATGGTGTCGATTCGGGTTTTTCCGTTGAAGGCAATGGTATCGATCACGAGGGTGTCGCCTTCCCAATGTCCTACCGAGTTCCCGAACCAGGTGGCATCGGGGTCCTTGGGATGCGGGCGGCCGTCGATGGGGGTGACATGAAACCAGGTATTCTGCTCCCAGAGCATCGTGATGAACCGGTCGTCCTGCATGATCTGGACGGGGTGCGGCCCGCCGACGGAACGGAGCAAGCCGAACGGGAGGCAGCTGCCGGCATAGTCGCCCTTGGCTGCGTCGTAACTCTCCCAACGCTGTTTGCCCCAGGGCGTGAACGGAAGATCCTTGACGCCCTTGCAGCAGCGCTCGTCTTTGGTGATGTCGGCCATGCGCGGGGTTTGCCAGACACCGCGAAAGTCCGGCTTGCCGTTCCACAAGCGCGGCGCCGGCCCTTTGGGCGGCTCATACGGGCGGTCTTCCTGCGCGGCCGATGGCAGCGCGAGATAGAGCATCGCCAACGCGGCCGTCGCCACTGCAGCCCTACTCCAGAACTGGATTCTCATAACGCGTCTCCTCAATCCTCAGACATACTACTCTCCGCGGCCGTCCGGCGCAAATCTCACGGAGAGAATCAGCAGGCCCGATGCCACGGAACAGGCGGCAAGAAACAGGAGGCTGGCGCCGAAACCGCCGGTCTTGTCGGTGAGGTACCCGATGATGTAAGGCCCGACGAAGCCGCCCAGGTTTCCGAAGGAGTTGATGAGTCCGATGCTGGCCGCGGCCGCGGCGCGGCCCAGAAACATATTGGGAATGGGCCAGAACCCGGCGTGGGAGCTATAGAAACCGGCGGCGGCGACGGAAAGCGCGGCCACGCTGATCCACACGTGTTGGCTCGAAACGATGCAGAAAGCGAGAGCGAGGCCGGCTACCATGCGCGGGACGGCGGCATGCCAGCGCCGCTCGCCAGTGCGGTCCGAATGCCAGCCGGTGGCCAGCATGACGGGCAAAGCAACCAGGTACGGGACGGCGGCGATGAGGCTGACTCGTGACACTCCGAAGGCCGACAGCTTTTCCACGATTTTGGGCATCCACAGACTGATGCCGTAAGTGGCGGTGAGGCCGAAGAACAGGGTCGCGGACAGCAGCAGCACGCGGGGATTCGCGAGCGCCTTCCAGGGGGAGGCGTGGGAGGGGCGGGCGGCGCGTTCGCGATCCAGCTCCCCCACCAGCCAATCGCGCTCATCGGGCCGCAGCCAGCGAGCGTTCTGCGGCCGCTCGGTGAGGAAGAACAGGGTCACGACTCCGAGGATCAAGGCGGGGACTCCCTCGAACAGCAGGAGCCAGCGCCAGCCGCTGTAGCCCAGCCAGTGGACTTTCAGGAAGATGGCGGCGAGCGGCCCGCCGAGAATCTGCGATGCGGGGATTCCGGCCATGAACATGGCGATGGCTTTGCCGCGATCGGCGGGGCGGTACCAGTGGCTGATATAAACCAGCAACGCCGGCAGAAACCCGGCTTCCGCCAGGCCCAGAAAGAAACGCAGCCAATAGAATTGATGGACGGTCTGAATCAGGCCGGTGGCCGAGGCGAGGAATCCCCAAGTGAGCAGGATGCGGGCCATCCATTTGCGGGCGCTCCAGACTTCGGCCAGGAGGCCGCCGGGGATCTCGAGGAGAATGTACCCGATGAAAAAGATGCCGCCGCCGAAGCCGAAGACTTCATTCGAAAAGCCGAGCTCGCGGGTCATCTGCAACCCGGCGTAGCCGACGTTGACGCGGTCGAGGTAGGCCACGATGTAGAGCAGGATCAAGTACGGCATCAGCCGCCGGTTGACGCGGCGGACGGTGCGCTCGGCAAGCGTGGCCGGGGAGGAGAGCGAAGAGGGCATCAGGAGCTCAGATGGTCTGCCCCGGGGCCCTTATGCCACAGGTTAACGGACTCCCGCGACCGCGGCCGGCGCGTCGATGGCAAGGGCGAGCGCATTCACCGACCAGGCGGTGGCCATGGTGGAGATCCACTGGTCGTGATCGTAGGGGAAGCCGCTATCGAAATACGGCTGGAACTTGGTGGCGCGGCTGACGACGTGCCAGGAGCCATCGACGGCCTGCGTGGAGAGCAGGAAGCGGACGCCTTTGCGATAGGCTTCCTGGCTGGGCTGCAGGATGCCGGCATCGGCCAACGCGGTGAGGGTCATGCCGGTGGCGTAGGCATCGCTGGGGAAGGCATCCCGCTGGGCCCATCCGCCATCGGGCTGCTGGCGCGCGAGGATGGGTTCGGCCAGCTTCTGCAGCTCGGCGCGGCCGGCACCGGCGGTAGACACTCCGAGGAGGGCCATATCGCAGTCTTCGAGGATGACGGGCTCAGCGTGCAGGAGCCACTGTTTGGCGCGCTCAATGCGCGCCTTCATTTCGGCGTCGCGGCCGGGCGTGCCGTAGGCCTTCAAGGCACGAAGCGCCATGGCGGTCCGGGAGAAATTGCTGTCCTGCATCGGACTGCGCGAGTAGCCGCCCAAGCGCCAGCTGCCGTCGGCGGCCTGCTGCATGGCGAGGTTGGCGGCGAGAAAATCGGTCTGTGGATTGGGTGCGTAGCCGGTCCGGACCAGATCCTCGGCGGCATACAGCGCATTGTCCGCGCCGCCCAGAGGGGCCGGGCCTTCCATCGACGTGGGTCCGGAAGGATTCAGACCGACGGTCTGCCGCTGCCGTTCGGCTGCCGCCTTCTGGTCGACGGCGATCCCCTTGGCATGCGCGGCCGTCGCCGCGATGTCGGCCGCGACCTGCTCGTGACAGGCGAAGCAGGCGCTCTTTTGGAAGAATTGCGCGGTGGTCTTCTCGAGGAGACCGACGCTGCGTTCCACCGCCGTCCGGAGGGCGGGTGTGTCCGCGGCGGAAATGGTTCGCACCAGCGGCTTGGAACTGCCGCCGAGCGCTTCGATGGTGCGGGACGTGCCGATCTTGCGGGCCCAATCCAGGGCCGTCTCGTCATCCAGATTCTGAGCGTGGGTGTCGGCGCCGTGGGACAGCAGCAGGCGCACGTTCTCGGGGTTCTGGCGGTCGGTGCCGATGGCCAGCATCAAGGGCGTGAAGCCGCGAATATCCGCCACATTGACTTCAGCGCCGGCGTCCAGGAGGGTCTTGACGAGCTCCGGCGGCGCGAAGGCCGCGGCGGTGAGCAACGGGGTGAAGCCTCCAAACGCCACGGTTCCATTCTTCACCTGCGGCAAATGTTCGCGCATGGAAACGGCATTGACCTTGGCGCCCTTGGACAACAGAAAGCGCACGGCTTCCAAGTTGCCGTTACCGGCGGCGTTCATGAGCGGAGTCCAGCCGATGAAGGTTTCGGCCTGGTTGACATCGCCGCCAGCGGCCACCAACAGGCGAAGGGCCGCGGTGTCGTTGCCAAAGGCGGCGGCATTCACCGCGGTTTCCTGCCGCTTATCCATGGCCTTGGCGTCCGCGCCTCTTGCGAGCAGGAGCCGCACCACTTCCGAGGAGGGATTGGTATACGCCGCCAAGATCAGGGCCGTGCGCCCACTGCGAGCGGCCCGGTTGACGTCGGCGTCGTGATCGAGCAGCAGCCGAATCTTCCGGGCATCGGTGACCGACCACATGAGCGCGGTGGAGCCGGAAGCGTTCTGGGCGTTGACATCGGCGCCGCGCGCAATCAGCAGGCTCATGGCGTCCACCGACCCGATCTCGGCGGCGACCATCAAGGGCGTGATTTGCCGGCTATCGGGGGTATTCGGACCGATGCCTTGATCGAGGAGCATTTTGAGCCCGGTGAGATCATTGGCGCGAATGACGGAATAGAGCCTGGCTGCATTATCCTCGGCGCGAGCACCGACCCAACCCGTCGTCAGAATTGCTCCTACCGCCACTAACTTCTGCAGCATACACACCCCCGGATTCGGAGCCATTATAACAATCGCGCCCGAGCGAGGTTTCTGGTAGGCTGAACTGCTATGCGAACATTGGTGTGGGCGGCGGCTTTGACGGCGATGGCCGCGATGATGGACGGCCAGTCGGGAAAGCAGGCGCTGCCGGCCGACGTACTGCCGGAGTCCCTGGCGCGTCTTCCGGTGGTGCAACGCGCCGATCTGGACGAGAACGGCAAGCGGGTCTACGACCTGGTGGCGGGGACCAACCGCACCACGCCGCTGATGGGTCCGGGCGGGCTCTCGCTGCATAGCCCCCAGTTCGCCGAGCCCATGCAGCGGATCAACCTATACCTGCGGGACGAGAGCGTGATCGGCCGGCGTTATTTCGAATTGTGCGCGCTGGTGACGGCGCGGGAGTTCGACCAGCAGTACGAATGGACCGGACACGAGACGGGCGGCCTGCGCGCCGGGCTGGATCAATCGACGATCGACGTGGTGAAGTTCAATAAAGACGTTGCGGGGCTGCCCGAAAAAGAAGCGACGGTGATTCGGATGGGCCGGGAAGTTTTTCGGCAGCACCATGTGAGCCCGGCGGTGTTCGCCAAGGCGGTGTCTCTGTTCGGGAAGCAGGGGGCGCTCGAGGTGGCCGGGGTGATGGGGGATTTCGCGATGGCCGCTGTAATCTTGACCGCCGCCGATCAGCACTTACCGGCGGATCGCAAGCCGCTGCTGCCAGAGAAATAGCGCTTACCGCTTTCGGGCCCAGCCGGACGCCGCCCGGTTGTCACTTATGTTGCGGGGGCGTGTTGAAATCCTTGTCGGTGACTTCTTCGAGCCAAGTGATGCCGCCGCGGCTGATGTTGTATTGGACACCACCCTGGTGGGGCGCCGCGCCATGCCAGTGCTCCACGCCGGGAGGGCAATATACGGTTTCGCCGGCGCGCAATTCCATGACCGGGCCGCCCCGGTTCTGATAGAGGCCGACCCCTTCTTCCACCAGGATGATCTGCCCGCCCGCGTGGCTGTGCCACTTGGTGCGAGACCCAGGCTCAAAGCGGAAATGGGCAATATTGCCCTCGGGTTTCTCATCCAACCGCGTCACGACGCCGCCCGTGAAGTTGGAGTTCGGCTTCTGCTGGGCCTTCAGGATCCGGAATGCGGAAGCCACGACCAAGACCGCGCCAAGGATCAAGAGCACCAGCCAACGGCCGAACCGGAACCTGGGATTCATCGATTGCACCCTCCGAGGGAGTATCCTATCATGCCCCCGGCGGTCAGGCATCGAGCGCGATCCTGCGGCCCTCGCGGCACGAGCGATAAATGGCATCGACCAGCGCCAGCGCGCGATACCCATCCTCGCCCGCGACCAAGGGCGGGCGGCCGGCTTCGATGGCCGCGCCGAAATCGAGGAACTGGCGTTCGAAGGGGGCCAGGGAAATGGCGAGCGGGTCGGCTGCGCCGGACTGGAGGGCTTGGGAAAGCGGCGGGGGTTCGCCGGCGTCCTCCTGGACTTCCCAAGTGGTGAGCTGATCGCCGGTGAGAATGGCGACGCCGCATGTGCCGTGGATTTCGAGGCGCTCGGGCAGGCCGGGCCAAAACGCGGTGGCCGCCTGGAGGACCCCGGTGGAGCCGGAAGCGTATCGCATCACGGTGCTGACGACGTCTTCAGATTCCATGCGGTGGACCGCGCCGAGCTGCCATTCGCCGGAGACGTGGCGGACCGGTCCGGCCAGCCAGAGCAGCAGATCGACTTGATGAACGGCCTGGGTGAGGAGGGCACCGCCGCCTTCGACCGCCCAGGTTCCTTTGACGGGCCGCGCATAATAGACGGGCGGGCGGTACCACTTGACATAGGCGTCGGCCTGGAGAAGAGCGCCGAGCCGGCCGGCGTCGATGGCGCGCTTGAGAAACTGGCTGGCGACATCGAATCGATGCTGGCTGACCACGCCCAGCAGGATGCCGGCTGCGCGAGCCGCATCGAGCATGCGGCGGGCGGACTCGAGCGTGACGGAGATGGGCTTCTCCATGAGCACCGGCTTTCCCGCCTGGGCGCAGAGTGCGACGGGCTCGAGCCGGAAATCGGGGAAGGTGCAGAGGTCGACGAAATCGACGCGGGGGTGACGGCAGAGATCCTGCCAGCGTTCGACGTGTTCGCACCGGTGCTGCGCGGCGAAGACCTGGCCGCGCGAGGGATCGAGACCGCTGCAGGCCACGAGCTCATACCCGATATTCCGATAGGCTTCGGCGTGTTTGCGAGAGACGGCTCCGGTGCCAAGGATGCCGACGCGCATCAGTCGCTCTCCGCCAGGGTCCGGGCAAAGAGCTGGCGATCGACGTTGCCGCCGCTCAACACCACCGCCACGCGGCGGTCGGCCCAGCGGTCGCGCTCCCGCAGGAGTCCGGCGAGGGCGGCCGCACCGGCGCCTTCGGCGACATTGTGGGTATCGGAGAACAGGTGGCGCATGGCGGCGCGGATCTGGCTGTCGTCGACGGTCACGATGCGCGCCACGCCTTGGCGAATCACGTCGAGGGCGTCCGGATCGGGCACGCGGCAGGCCAGGCCATCGGCGATGGTCTCGGCCGAGTCCGTCGATACGGGTTTGCCGGCGGCAAATGACCGGGCATACGCGGGCGCTCCGGCGGCGACCACACCGACGATTTCGGTCCGGAACCCGAAGGCCTCGCGGACCGCGATGGCGCCGCAGATTCCCGAGCCCATCCCGATGGGGACATAGAGGGCGTCGACCGCCTCGACGCCGCGGAAGAGCTCGAGCGCATAGCTCGCCACACCGGCGACCAGCGCGGAATCGAAGGATCGGACGAAATGCAGCCGCTCGGTTTGAGCCAGACAGGCAGCGTGCTCAAAGGCCTCCTGGAAATCGCCGCCGTGCTCAATCAGCTCGGCGCCCAGCGCGCGCATGGCTGCGTTTTTCTCGCGGCTGTTGCCGCGCGGGGCCACGATGACCGAGCGCAAACCCACGCGCTGGGCGGCGAAGGCCACGCTCTGCCCATGATTCCCGCGGGTGGCGGCGATCACTCCGGCAACCTGGGGTTCGCGCCGCTTCAGCTCCTCCATGTAGACCACGCCGCCGCGCACTTTGAATGCGCCGACGGGGGTATGGTTTTCGTGCTTCACCCAAACCTCCGCGCCGGCGCGCTCGCACAACAGCGGCCAACGGATTTGGGGAGTCGGCGGAATGACGCGATGCACCTGTGCGGCGGCGGCCTCCAGGCGGGCCCGATCGGGGAGGGTCATGGCTTATCCAATCTCCAACACGGCTTCGACTTCCACGGTGATGTTGTGCGGGAGACTGGCCACGCCAATGGCGCTGCGGGCGTGGCGGCCGGCTTCCCCGAACACCTCGACGAAGAGGTCGGAGCAGCCATTGATGACCGCGGGGTGGCCGCCAAAATCGGCGGCGGCGTTGACGAAGCCAGTGACCTTCAGAACGCGGCGCACGCGGTCGAGAGAACCGAGCGCCGCCTGGACGGCGGCGAGCAGACGGAGACCGGCAAGGCGCGCGTGCCGATACGCATCTTCGGCCGAGACGTCCTCTCCGACGCGTCCCTCCATCCAGCGGCCATCGGCGGCGCGCGGTCCCTGGCCGGCGAGGAACAAAAGGCTGCCTGAAATCGTGAAGGGGACGTAGTTGGCAAGCGGCGCCGGCGCGGCAGGCAAGTCGATCCCCAACTCCCTGAGCCGGGCCTCGAACGAGTTCTCCATGCCACCACTATACAGGCCGGGCCCCGCCGCCGCGCCCGCGTTTAGTTACAGGAGGGCCTGGCGACCGGATGAGTCAGTGCCGCCGAGAACCTCACGGACTTTGGCGGCCAGCACTGCCGGAGTGAATGGCTTTTGGAGGAGCATGGCGCCGTTCATGGCGTCCCCGTGTTCCAGCAGCATTTCCTCGGAGTATCCCGACATGAAGAGAACTTTAGTGAGCGGCTGACGGGAGAGCAACTCGGCGGCCAACTCGCAGCCGCTGGTTCTGGGCATCACGACGTCGGTCAAGAGTAGGTCGACGGTCTGGCCGGCGCACTGGAGCAGGGCATCATCCGCCGAGGCCGCAAGAAGGACGCGGTAACCGTACTGTTGGAGCACGGCGGCGGCAAACTGGCGGACCTCGTCCTGATCTTCCACCAGCAGGATGGTCTCAGTACCGGTCTGCGGCGGCAGAGCAGCGGCTTCCTCGGGAGCCGGCGCCAGGGCGACACAGGCCTCCACCGCCGGCAGATAGATGCGGAACGACGTGCCTTGTCCAGGCTGGCTCTCGACATCGATATGGCCGCCGCTCTGCAAAATGATTCCATGCACGGTGGCCAGACCGAGACCGGTACCGTGGCCGATTTCCTTGGTGGTAAAGAAGGGCTCGAACAGGTGCCGCCGGGTCTCCGCGTCCATGCCGATTCCCGTATCGCTGACGGTCACGCGCACATACTGGCCGGGCCGCACGGTGTCCAGGCAGTGCGGGCAATAGTTCCCCCAATTCACGCGATCGGTCTCAATGGTCAGCGTGCCGCCTTGCGGCATGGCGGCGCGTCCATTCACGGCAAGATTCAGGATGACCTGTTCAATCTGATGGCGGTCGGCGAGTACGAGTTCGAGAGACGGTAGCAGCCGGGTGACGATCTCGACATCGTCGCCCATGAGCCGGACGAGCATCTTCTCCATGCCGCCCACCATCTGGTTCAAGGAAACGGGTTCCTGGCGGAGCACCTGTTTCCGGCTGAAGGCCAGGAGTTGGCGGATGAGTGCGGCCGCGGTTTCGCCGGCTCTGAGAATTTCCTCGATGGTGCGGGCCAGCGGGTCGCTCGGGGGTATGCGTTGCAACGCCAGGGTGGAGTAGCCATTGATCACCGTGAGGAGGTTGTTGAAATCGTGGGCGACGCCACCGGCCAGGCGTCCAATGGATTCCATTTTCTGTGCTTGCGCCAGTTGCGCCTGCAAGCGTTCTTGTTCCTCGGCGGCGCGCTTACGCTCGGTGATGTCCTCCACCATAGTTATGAAATAGAGGGCCCGGCCAGAGGGATCCTTCAAGAGCCGGACGGTAATATGAGCCCAAACCACGCTGCCGTCTTTGCGCAGATAGCGTTTGTCGGCCCGGACTAGATCGAGCTGGCCCTCGATCATGAGGCGCCCCTGTTCCAGGTTGGAGGTCCGGTGTTCCGGATGAGTGACTTCAGCGATCGTCTTTCCGATGAGTTCGTCCGCCGTATAGCCTAGGAAGCGGCACAAGGCATCGTTGGCCTGCAAGAAGCGGAATCCCGGTGACACCATGGCAGCCCCGATGGGCGCCTGGTCGAAGGTAAGCTGCAGGCGGGCCTGGCTCTCTCGCAGCGCTTCTTCGGCCCGCTTGCGCTCGGTGACGTCGAGGGTGACCCCGACCAGGCGGACAGGGCGGCGTTGCTCGTCGAAAAAGGTCTGGCCCCAGGAGGACACCCAGCGTTCCCGTCCGTTCTGCGCATCGATGGTGCGGAATTCCGACGAGGATTTCCCGTCGCCGGGGTTAAACAGAGCTGCCAGTTCCACCCGGACGCGTTGGCGGTCGTCGGGATGCACGGCGTCGATAAAATCTTCCGTGGTGATCTCGGCGCCGGGGAGGAATCCAAAGAACTGCCGGGTCAGATCGGACCAGATGCGCTCGCCGGTTTGCAGATTGACATCGAAGGTGCCGAGCCGGATGGCCTCGGTGGCCAGGCGGAGGCGCTCCTCGCTGGCCTGGAGGGAGCTTTCGACCGTTTTGCGGTCGGTGATATCGCGAAAGACACCGACAGCGCCGGCGATTCGACCGGAATCATTCAGGTAGGGCGCGGCCGAGACCAGGATGATGCGCGGGCATCGGTCCGACTCGCGGGTGAAATGGAGTTCGTAGAGGCTGGGCGTGCCGGCAATCCGGGATTCGGTCTGGCGCCGCACCAAATCCGCGCTGGCCAAAGGGAGGAAATCGAGCAGAGAACGGCCCAGCAGACCGCCGGGCGGCACGCCAAAAATGGCTTCGCCCGCGGGATTCGCAAACAAGAACCGCTCGTCCAGATCGACGATGCCGATTCCTTCCTGCTGGTTTTCGACCAGAGTGCGGAACAGCTTCTCGCTCTCTTTGAGGGCGACGCCAGCCTGACGCTGCTGGGTGACGTCGGTGAAGGTGCTGACCACGCCAAAGGGAGCAGGCTCGCCACTCCGCCTCAGGGGCTCGGAGTTGACGGAAATCCAGATGGTCTTGCCATCCGGCCGGTGAAGACCCATGATGACCCCGGTGCAGGGGCGGCCGGTGCGAAGCGTGACCCTGGCAGGTTGTTCGGCACTAGGAAAGAGCGAACCGTCTTCTCGAATGACAGTCCACGTGGGGTCGCGAGGGTTATTGCCCAGAATCTGATCGGCGCTGAGTCCCAGGATGCGTTCCGCGCCAGGATTGCAGAAGGTGATCCGCCCCTCGGCGTCCAGAAAGACCACACCTTCCGCCATGGAAGCGAGAATTGACCGAAACCGTTCCTCACTTTCGTCCTGCGGCAGACGCGTGGCGTCCGTAGAATGCAAATCTGGGTTCATGCGGGATTCCGCCCTTTGAGAAGGGATCTTACACCAAGGCTTGCTATCAGTATACAGCAGGGATCGGATCGAACGCGATGAACGGGAGACCGGACCAGAGGGTCTGACTGCCGGGCCGCCGCTGCCGAGGCGGATGGACGGGGACGCGCCCGGCATTGTATCGTGTGCAGAGGAAATCCATGAGTGGAGTTCGGGACGCGATGCGCTCGTTCCTCTACAGTAGAAACAGACCATGCAATATAAGACACTCGGTAAAACAGGAATCACGGTTTCGCGGCTCTGCCTGGGCTGCATGAGTTACGGAGGGGGTCCGCTACCCGACTGGGCGCTGGGAACACGCGGCTGGCATGTCAGTCAGGAGGCCGCTCGCGAGCACTTCGCCCTGGCCCTCGAGGCTGGGATTAATTTCTTCGACACGGCGGATGTCTACTCGGCCGGGCAGAGTGAAGAGATCACGGGCATGTACCTGAAAGAGATGGCGTCGCGCGACGAAGTGGTGGTGGCCACCAAGGTCCATGGGGTCATGGGCAGAAGCCCGAACCAGCGCGGGTTGAGCCGCAAGCACATTCTGGAAGGTTGCGAGAACTCTCTGCGGCGCCTGCAGACGGACTACATCGATCTTTACCAGATCCACCGGTGGGACCCGGTGACCCCGATCGAAGAGACGCTCGACGCCCTGGATTCGCTGGTTCGTGCCGGCAAGGTGCGGTATCTGGGGGCCAGCAGCATGGCAGCGTGGCAGCTTTCGAAAGCGCTATACACAGCCAAGGAACACGGCTGGCACCGCTTTGACGCCATGCAGAATCATTACAACCTGGTTTATCGGGAGGAAGAGCGCGAGATGATACCGCTGTGCATGGATCAGGGACTGGCACTGATTCCCTGGAGCCCGCTGGCGCGCGGCTTTCTCACAGGCACGCGGCGGCGCGACGGCGGTTCCACGACGCGTTCCGAGGTGGACACCTTCGCCAAAGACATGTACTACAGCGAGGACGATTTCCAGGTAGCCGACGCGGTGGCGGAAGTCGCGAAAAAGCGGGGAGTCTCACCGGCGCAGGTGGCATGCGCCTGGGTCTTGCAGGCTCCGGGAGTGACGGCGCCGATCATCGGCGCTACCAAGCCGCAGCATCTGAAAGACCTGATTGGGGCGGTGGAACTGAAGCTCAGCGCCGAGGAAGTAGCGGTGCTGGAGAAGCCTTACCGTCCGCACAAGATTCTGGGCCACGCCCAGCCGGCTCCGAAGGCGATGCAGGCGGCGGGCTGAAGGCCCTGCTGGAAATTGGGCCTTGCTCCCTGGACCCGCTGCCAGCGGATCGGCAGGTGCACAACCTGGCCTAACGACTCATCGGGTTAGGCGGGGAAGGCCCAGGCCACGGACTGATTATTGCGCCCGCTGCGATCCGGGATGGAGACCGGGATCGGCATTTCCTTCTTATTGCGGACCACGGTGAGCGTAAAATTGGTCTTCGCGTGGTTGGCGCGCAAGGCACTGGTGATCTCGCGCGGACTGCTCACTTCGGCATCATCCACTTTGACGATGACGTCACCGGCCTTGAGTCCACCTTTTTCCGCGGCTGAGTTCCGCACCACAGACTTGACCAGCACGCCTTGCTTCACGCCGAAGAACTCGGCAAGCTGCGCTTCGCTTCCCAGCGATTCGCCCTCGATGCCCAGCAGAGGAGTCTGCCAAGACATCTCGAAGCGAGGGATCTCGATGGGCGGCATGGGCGGCACCGGCACGGTGACGGAGCCGCCGGGAGTTTCGATGATGGTGTTTCTCCGGGCCCCCACGGTGGCCGTGACATTTTCGGAGGCGCCGTTGCGCCAGACCACGATCTTCACTTGCCGGCCGGGCGGTGTTTCGCGCACCATGCGGATGAACTGTTCGGTGCCTTCCACCTTTTCACCGTTGTATTCCAACACGACATCGCCAGTCTTCAGGCCCGCCTTGGAGGCCGGGCTATCGTCTTCCACGTGGGCCACCTCAACGCCGCGCTCCTCCTTGAGACTGAGCGCCTTGGCCCGTTCCGGCGAGACTTCGAGCGCGCCGATGCCTAAGTAGCTGGTTCCCTGGCGCTGAACAGTGACGATGTTCGCGTGGCGCGCGTCTTGCGCAAACCCGGCCGTTGCTGCCAGGCTGGCTGCCGCCAGGGTCACGAAAACAGAAACTCCCAATCTCATAGTCAAACCCCTATCGTTGCCGCTTAATAAAGATCGTGCCGCCGGTCCCGGAAATCCGCAACAGCGGGCCGCCGCCGTTGATGGCGCCTTCGGCAACCACCTGCATTCCCCGCATCCGAACGGGAAGGTCCGGGAAGTCGGAGACGATGCGCGTGAGCGAGTCGGCCAGATCGTTTTGGGCCCGGACGGTCACACCCACATTGGACGGAATGAGCACGGTAATGTCACCATCGCCGGTGGCCAGGTAGGAATCCAACAGCGGGCGGCCGGCGAGGAGGGTGGCCATGATATTCCCCACGGCCGTGGAGACGCGCATGGGCCCGGCGATATTGTTCAGCCGAATGCCCCCGGTGCCGGATTCGCTGCGCACGCCGGTAGCCGCGCCCACTTGCACCGGGCCGGCCATATTGCGGGTGATGACGATGCCTCCGGCTTTGCCGATGACGATGGGGCCGCCGCCGGTGGAGGCCGTCACGGACCCGCCGGCGCTATTGATGCGCACAGCGCCGCCGGCAGTATCCGCCCGCACAGCCGCGCCGGCGTCGCCCACCTGAATATCGCCGCCCGCGGTCTCCAGCACGGCATCGCCGCGGACCGATTTCACCACGATGCGTCCACCGCCAGTGGAACTTTGCAATCCCCCGCCGATTTCGCCGACCAGAATGTCGCCGCCTCCTGTGGTCAAGCGGCACTCGCCGGCGATACGGTCGCACTTCATTTCGCCGGCCCGGGTGTCCGCGGTGAGGAATCCCTCAACGCCGTTGGCTTCGACGCCCCCTTCCGCGGTGGAAATGAGGACTCCGGCCAAGCGTGGCGTCCGCAGAGTGAGGCTCGCAGTCCCCTTCCCGCCGCCCGCCACCAGCACCGCCCATTCGCCCGAGGTGGATTTCCGGACGCCAAACCCTTCCAGGAGGCGCCGCGCTTCGCCTTCATTCCGGGCACGCACGCTCACCTTTGCGGTATACGCGATCTCATTGGCGGTTCCGCCTTCCAGATGGACCGGCCCCTGGCAGAGCACGCGCAGCCGGGCGGCGGCGGGCGCGGAGCCGGTGATGGTTTGCACCCAGCGGCCGCCTTCCCGCACCAAGGAGGCCTGGGCGAACAGGGCAGCAGGCAGAACCGCGAGCAGGCCGGCGAGGAGCGCGCGGCGGCAGGCTGAATTCCCACCCCGCTTAGAAGGTCCCGATTGAAGCATTCATTTCCTTCAGCGCCTTTTCCGACTTCAGGCGCACATAGCTGTTGTTCTCTTTCTGCATGAGATTCTGGAGAACACCCACAATGGCGTCGTCGCGATGCTCAACCAACAGATCCACCACTTGCATGCGCACCGCCGAGTTGTTATCGGCCAGCAGGACCTGGGCCAGCACCTTGCGCACGTCGGGGTCGGCGGCCAGGGGCTTGAGGCCCTCGACGGCCTTGAGCCGCACTCCGTCATTGGGGTCATGGGCGACGGCGTTGAGCAGGGCGTCGCGGACGGCGCTGGAATCGGAGTGGCTTTTGAGCAGATCCACCGACTCGACCCGCACGGCGGGATTGTCTTCCCGGGCCGCGGTCAACAGCAATCGCTGGATATTCTGATCGTCCATACGGCCGGAGACGACACGGCGGCGCGTTTCATCGAGCGCGATCTGGACTCCGCCGGCGGTATCGGGCTGGATCGATCGCACGGTGGAAAAAGCCGGTTCGGAGGGCGTCGCCAGGGAAGCGGAGGACAAGCCCGGCTGGGTCTGGGTGAACCGTCCCGCAAAAAATGCGATGGCCAGAAGCGCCACGGCCCCCACCGGCTGGCGGTAGCGAGTCCAGTTGGAGAAGCTATGCTCCAAGGCATGGAGGAAGAGCTTCCAGGGGCTGGCCGCGGGAGTTTCGGCAGCGCCCGCTCCGCCTTGAATCGCCGCCATCAAATCGGCGCGGCAGTCTTCCAGAAGCATCGTCGGAACTTCAGCGCGGCGGCGGTCGAGCCCCGCGGCGAGCGCGCGCTGCTGCTCCATCTGCCGGGCGCAGGCGGCGCACTCGTGCAGATGCTGCTCGACGCTTTCCTCTTCCGCGGGCGACAGCTCGCCGTAGAAGTAGAGCGGGATGGCTTTCAAAACCGAATCGCACGTCATACGAAATCTCCCAACGTCGAGCGCATCTTCTGGGTGGCCCGAAAGAGGCAATTCTTGGCCGCGTCCTCGGTGGTGCCGAGGATCTCGCCGATATTCCGCAAGCGCATTCCGTCGTAATGGCGCAGTTCGAAGACCATGCGTTCGCGCGGCGTCAGGTCTTGCAGCCCTTCTTCAATCCGCGCCTGCAACTGCCGGTTCCAGAGCTGGCGCTCGGGATCGGCGTGGGCCGATCCTTCCTCGAAATTCTCCATCCGGTCGACGGGGCCCTCGCCGGTCTCCACCACGGCCGGCTCTTCTTTGCGCACAACGCGCTTCCGCAGATGGTCCAGACACACGTTAGTCACGATGCGGTACAGCCAAGTAGGGAAACTGCAATCGAAGCGGAACGTCTGCAGGTTCCGGAAGACCTTGAGAAAGACCTCTTGGTACACATCCCGAGCCTCCTCGGGGGAGCGCAACAGGTTCATGGCCTGCCGGAGCACACTCTGGTCGTACAGGCGGACCAATTCCTCAAAAGCGCCCTGGTCACCGCGTTGGGCCGCCCGGATTAGCGCATCTACTTGTGGACTCAAGCGGGCGCCTGCCGCTCCGGCTGCTTGCTGGGCCATGTACCCGTAGATTATGACGTATCGGTTGAAGAATGGTAACGGAAGGGGAGGTTGGGCGGGAGGGATCGGGAGAGGGGCCCGGATGGGTTTTCCCTATCAAAAGGGGATTGTTTTCAAGGCATTACGGGATTTCGCTTCACGAGAATAGCCGAAGAACGGCGCCGACTAAGCCGTCTACGGTGAACGGCTGGGCCTCGGCGTCGACGCGGATGCCGAGATTGCCGGCGGTGTTCGAGGTCACGGGGCCGATGGAGACCACGCGCACTCCTTCCAGCGCGGCGACACTCGCGGCTTGCGCGAAATTCTGGACGGTGGACGAGCTGGTGAACGTGATGGCGTGCGGCTGGTGCGGGCGGGCAAAAATCTCCCGGGCCTGCCTGGCGGCTTGTTCGGGAACCACCGTGCGGTAGGCTTCGACCACATCCACTTGGGCGCCGCGACGGGCCAGTTCGGTGGGGACCAGGTCGCGCGCCACGGCGGCCCGGGGCAGCAGCACGCGCTTCCCGGAAAGGTCGTGCGATGCGAAGGCTTCGAGCAACCCTTCGGCCACGTACTCCTTGCCCATGAGGTCGACCTTGAGGTGCAGGGCCTCGACGGCGGCGCGCGTGGCTGGACCGATGGCGCAGATCCTAGCCCGTAGCCCGCGCAAGTCGGTGACGGAGCGGTCCAACCGGTCGAGGAAGAACCGCACGCCGTTGGCGCTGGTGAAGATCAGCCAGTCATAGCAGGCGAGCGAGGCGATGGCCTGGTCCAGGGGCCCATAATCGGCAGCCGGCTGGATCTCGATGGTGGGCAACTCCAAGACGTGGGCGCCCAGGGCGTGCAGCCGCGCCGAAAGGGCTTCGGCCTGGCCTTTGGCGCGGGTGACCACGATGCGCTTGCCGAACAGAGGCAAGTGCTCATACCAATCGAGCTTCTCGCGCAAGCGCACCACTTCCCCAACGATCAGGGTAGCGGGAGGCTTCAGTGCGTGGCGTTCGATCAGACCGGGAAGCGTGGCCAGGGTGCCCGCGATGGTCTCCTGATCGGGGCGGGTGGCCCAGCGGACGGCCATGGCCGGGGTGTCGGCGGAGCGGCCGCGCGCGATCAACTGGCGGGCGATTTCGCCGAATGTGGTCAGGCCCATGAAAATCACCAGGGTCTCGGCCAGCCCGACCTTATCCCAATCGATGGCGTGGACGGCGTGTCCGGTGACGAACGTCACCACCGAGGTGTGCTCGCGATGGGTAAGAGGAACACCGGCATAGGCCGCGATGCCGAGCGGAGTGGTCACGCCGGGAACCACTTCGAAGGGGATGCCAGCCTGGGCGAGGGCCTCGGCCTCTTCGCCGCCGCGCCCGAAGATGAAGGGATCGCCGCCCTTCAGCCGGACGACGGTGAGACCGCGGCGGGCGCGCTCGATCAGCATGGCGCAGATCTCTTCCTGGGTGAAGGCGTGGAGCGACTTCTTCTTGCCGACGTAAATGCGTTCGGCGTGGGGCGGGGCCAGATCGACGAGCGCGTCGGGCGCGAGATGATCGAACAGAACGGCGTCGGCCTGTTCGAGGAGACGGCGGCCTTTCCAGGTAATGAGGTCGGGATCGCCGGGGCCCGCGCCGACGAGGTAGACCTTACTCATAGGCTGTAGACCGCATCGAGAATGCGGCGCGCGCCGCGGCCGAGCAGGTCGGTTCCCAGGGCGCGGCCGATGCGCGCGGCTTCAGCACCGGGGCCTTCGGAGTGGCCGCGCACGAGTTCAGCGCCATCGGGCGAAGCCACCACCGCGACGATGTTGAGAAGCCCGCCAGCTACGATCGCATAGGCTCCGATGGGGACCTGGCAACCGCCTCCCAAAGCCGCCAGCAAGGCGCGTTCAGCGGTGACTGCGGCGCGGGTGTCCGCGTGGTCCAGGGCCGCGCAAGCATCATGACCGGGGCCGGAGGTGCGAGTTTCAATTCCGAGAGCCCCCTGGCCTACGGACGAACACATGACTTCGGGCGGCAGGGGCTCAGCGATCCGATCGCCCCAGCCCAGACGCTTCAGCCCGGCCGAGGCCAGCACGATGGCCTGGTAGCGCCCCTCGTCGAGCTTGCGCAGACGCGTGTCGAGGTTTCCGCGCACGGACTCGATTTTGAGATCGGGGCGAAGGTGACGCAACTGGGCCGCGCGCCGCAAGGAACTGGTTCCGACGGTGGCGCCCTGGGGCAGGTCCGCCAGCGGCCGGCCGACGATGGCATCGCGCGGGTCTTCGCGCACGGGAACGGCCGCCAGCACCAGACCGGCGGGTAACTCGGTGGGAAGATCCTTGAGACTGTGGACGGCCAGATCGGCGCGGCCTTCGAGCAGCGCTTCCTCGATTTCCTTGGTGAACAGGCCTTTGCCTCCGACCTGGGCCAAGGGAACATCGGTGATCTTGTCGCCGGTGGTCTTGATGACTTCAATGCGGCATTCGTGTCCGGCCTGGGCCAGCTGCTCACGCACCCAATGGGCTTGCCACAAGGCGAGTTGGGAGCCGCGCGACGCGATCACAAGCATGATCAATCCTGAAGATGAAAGACTTTCTTGATGAGCGCGACGGCATGGGCCCCGTCGGGCTTGGCTGCCTGGACCCGCAGCTCGGAGATGGGCCCATGCGCTACCTTGTTGACGATGGCACGGGTAGCCGCTTCGAGGGCCTCTTCCTGCTGCGGCGTGAAGGGGCCGTAGCGCCGCCGCACTTTGTCGATCTCGGCGGCGCGGATCTGCTCGAGCTGCTCCTGCAGCCCGATGATCGTGGGCGTGATCTCCACCACCTTGAGACGCGCCATCATGCGTTCGACTTCGTCCAAAACGAGGGCTTCGGCGCGGTCGGCTTCCTTCATCCGCTCCCGCTTGTTGGCGCTGACGACTTCCTCCAGGTCGTCGATGTCGTAGAGGAAGACGTTGTCGAGGTCGTTGACGGCCGGGTCGATGTTGCGCGGCACGGCGATATCGATCAGGAAGGCGGGCTTGTTGCGCCGGGCGGCAATGACGCGCTGCATTTCCTCCTTGTGGAGGATATAGTGAGGCGCGCCGCTGGAGGCGATCAGAATGTCGACCTCGGGCAGCATCCCGATGAACCGCTGGTATTCGACCGGCGTGCCCTGAAAGAGCTTGGCCATTTCGACGGCGCGCTCATAAGTCCGGTTGGTGACGAACACGTGGGAGGCGCCGGAGCGGCGCAAGTGGCGGGCCGCCAGCTCGGACATCTTCCCCGCCCCGACGATCATGATGGTGCGGCCGGAGAGCGAGCCGAAAATCTTGCGGGCCAGTTCGACCGCGGCATAGCTGACCGAAACCGCCATCTGGCCGATGCCGGTCTCGGAGCGGACCCGCTTGGCCACGCCGAAAGCGCGGGTCAGCAGGCCATCGAGCCATCCGCACACCGAGCCGGCATCTTTGGCGGCGGTGTACGCGGCCTTCAGCTGGCCGAGGATCTGGGGCTCGCCCACCACCATGGAATCCAGGCTGGACGCCACTCGGAACAGATGATGGATGGCCTCGCGCCCTTCGTAGCGGTATAAGTGCGGCGCGATGGTCTCGGCGCTGACGGGCTTGTGGTCGGCCAGAAACGAATCGACCGTAACCTGCGGATCAGCGTCGTCTTCCGTAGTGACCGTAATCTCAACTCGGTTACAGGTCGACAGGATTACTGCTTCGGTGACACCGGGGCGCGCTTGCAAGTCTTTCAACGCCGCCGCGAGAGTCTCCTCGTGGAAAGCCAGACATTCCCGCACCTCCACGGGCGCCGTCTTATGGCTGACTCCGGTCAAAAGAAGTTTCATTGCTTCTGCAACAGAGCGCCCAGACTGGAGTGGGCCGCCCAGGTGAGGATCGAGAAACCCACCACGGCAACGGTCATGAGAGCGGCCTTGCGCCCGCGCCAGCCCGCCGTGGTGCGCAGGCACACCAGGACCAGATAAATCCCCCACGTGAAAAACGAAATGGCGATTTTGGGTTGGCTGATCCAGCCGGCCTTCATTTCGATGAACGCCCAGGTGCTGGCAGCAATGACGGCGAGGGTCATCAGGACGAAGCCGATGGCCATGGATTTAGAGATCAGGTCATCCAGCGTGCCGAGAGCGGGCAAGCGATAGTAGAACTTGCGCGGCTTCTTGGCCTTGAGCTCCCGCTCTTGAAAGAGATAGAGCAGAGACGCCACGGCAGTGACCACCAGCGCCGCAAAACCGAGCAGGACCAGGACAATGTGGACGGTCAGCCAAGCATTGCGCACCACCGGACTGGTCCAGGCACTGACCGGGTTGCCCAGCGTACCGATCAGCGACATGACGAATACAAGGGGAAAGATGAACGCGCTCAGGCTCTCCATCTTGTAGCGCCACTGAATGAAGAGATACAGAACTGCAACCAGAAATGAACAGAAGGAAAGGGTCTCGAAGGTGTTGGTGATGGGGCAGCGGTTGGTCAGAATGCCTTCGTCCACAATCGAGACGAAGTGGAAAACGGCCCCCAGGGCAAAGGCGCCCAGGGCGACGTGGTACAACTGCTCGCGACGCCGGACCAGCATGAGGATGGAATGCAACAGGCCGAGCGAGTACAACGCCACAGCCACGCGCAACCAGATGACGCTCATTGCAGCCATAATTTCCGTGCGGAACCCTTTGAATCTACAAGCTAGTATAGCGTGACCACGGCTTTTCAGAGGGGAGTCTCCGGAATGGAAATGAAGGGCCGGATGCGATCGTCTCGCGAAGGCCCTCCATGCCGGCGAATTATGGCTCACCCCGGGTTGGGAGTGTGCGTCACCGTACCAAACGATCGCCTGGAGCGCACGTCACGCCGCACGGAGCCGGGTTTTCAGTTCGAGAGGCCGACAAGAAAGGGAGCTCACGACAGACGTTAACTTTCTATATCAATCAAATGATCCGATATCCAACGGAAGTCTTTACGGAAGAGCCGGGGTTTCTTATCTTGACTTGGTACGAGCCGGTGTCAGGATGAAACCCGATTCACGTACCATCCGTCACTCCAACACGGAGTCCACACGTCTGGCCCGGAATCTGCCCACGCTGGCAACTCCAGGGCGCGCCCAGGACGTCGCCGCGTTAACCGTATCGAATCGCAAGAACATGCTATGTCCAATTTCAAATGTGGAACTCGGGAGAGATGCGAATTCGGTGCAACTTATGACGCAGCCGGGCGCAATTCTACTAGGCGGATGAAACCGTAATCCCTCGCTTCTTCTTATATGACCCGTCCGTTTGTTGGCCACCGAAGGACCGCTGCACGATCGCTCGGGCTCCTTGCGCTCTGCTGCGGGCTGTGTCCGGCTCAAGTCAACATTCTTACGGCCAACGGTTCGAACGGCCGCACCAACTCAAACCTGCAGGAGACGCAACTGAGCCCAGCTACGGTCACTCCCGATAGTTTTGGAAAGATCGGGTCGTTTCCGGTAGATGGCCAGGTGTACGCCCAGGTGCTTTATGTATCGGCCTTGTCCATTCCGGGACGCGGGACTCGCGACGTCCTCATTGTGTGCACGATGCACAACAGCGTCTATGCTTTTGATGCCGATGCGGTCTCGGTCCAACGCCCGCTGTGGCAAGTGAACCTGGGCCCGTCGGTTCCTTCGTCGGTCGATATCGATCCGGAGATCGGCATTCTGAGCACGGGCACGATCGATCTCGAGCGGGGGGTGTTGTACGTCGTGTCGGAGACGCTGCAGGACGATGGGCCGTCGTTCTCTCTGCACGCGCTCGATCTCAGAAGCGGAGCGGAAAAGCTGAACGGCCCGACAACGATTACCGCCACGGTCGCCGGCACGGGCGCGGGCGCGCAGCCGGTCCAGACGATTTCTCTGGACGCGACGCATCATATCCAACGTCCCGGGCTGCTCTTGGCGAATGGCTCGGTGTACATCGCCTTTGGGTCCCATGCCGACCAAAGCCCGTGGCACGGCTGGATCATCAGTTATGACGCCTCCGATGTGACGAAGCAGACGGGAGTGTTCATGACGACGCCAACCGGCGAAGGCGGCGCGATCTGGCAATCCGGCCGCGGGCTGGCCGCCGATGAGGTGGGAAACATTTACGCGGTGACCGGGAACGGCGACTATGACGGGACACAGGACTTTGGCGAGAGCTTCCTCAAGCTGCCCGGAACGCTGGGCAATCCCATCGATTGGCACACTCCAACAAGCTGGCAATTTCTGTCCGACAACGACGTCGATTTGTCGGGAGGGCCGGCGCTGATCGAGGGCACCCACACTCTGATCGGCGCGGACAAAGCCGGAGAGCTCTATGTGCTCAACGGAGACGCCATGGGACATTTGAGCAGTGATGGAGCCTACCCCGTGGGGGCGGGATACATGTTCAACTTCGCTGTTTGGAGCCGGCCCGGGGGTGCATATGTCTTTGTGCAGCCGCACGCTTCGCCCGTCGCGAGTTATGAGATCGACGGAAGCAGCCTTTCGCCGTCCCCGGTTTCCACGGGATCTACGCCAACCCAGAGCGCGCGCATCGGGATGACGATCTCCGCCGACGGGGCGAACGACCAAACGGGGATTCTGTGGGAAGTGACGAGCGACGGCGCCAGCGCTTCCAATTCCGGAACGCTGCACGCCTTCAACGCTTCCAATCTGGCGGTGGAGTTATGGAATAGCGATATGAGCCCGGATCGAGACGCGCTCGGCGCACTTCCAAAATTCGTGAGTCCGACCGTGGCGAACGGCAGGGTTTATACTCCTACGTTCTCGAATACGGTGGCGGTCTATGGATTGACGGTAGCCGCGCAAAGCGCTCAGAGAGCCAGCGGTGCGTGCAACCAGAGAGGGCTACCGACCGGCGGGTCGGCTCCGGCGCCCAATATCGATGGACGCTGTTCGTCCCTCTCCGGGCGTGACGGCTACCTGAAATAGATGGCTGACCGAATTATAGAAGAGGTGGCCGGCCGCGCCTGAACTGGCCCGCACAGCGGGCCTGGTGGGAGAGTAGCCGCGAATGGTGCGCGACTGTTCCCCTTCTGCAAAAGCCACCGTGAGTTGAACCGTGCCATCATCCGCAAACTGGGTAATCCGCTTTTTCCCCATGGAAACAAAATGTCCGGTGTCGCCCAGCACGGCGATGCCGGACGGGCCAATGGGAGCGGCAATAAAATAGAGGGCGTTGTTGAGCACGGGCGCGGAGACCAGATCGGACGGCTCGACAACTCGCCCCGTCCCTGAGAAGTAGTCGAACAGAAACACCGGACGATCGATGCCCACGTCAGCCGGGCTGAAGGTCGCCTGGTTGTTCGTTCCCTTCAGATAAGCCAGGATGTAGAAGGTTCGAAGAGCGCCGAAATCGCTGAACGTGGAGTTGATCTGGGGAGCGTCCACCTTGCCGGCGGCGTCCAGGAAACTACGGTCGATGGGGGCGAGAGGCACATCGGGCTTGACGATGACGCCGTCCGGGCGCACGGCGTGAAGCAGGTTCCTGGCGTTCAGGGCGCCGACCGGGTCCCCGATGCCGACAGGCCCCGCCGACAGGGTTGCGACCAGCAGATTGTCGAGCTGGCTACTCATGAAGACATCGGAAAAGGGCCAGACTCCCAGTGCACTCGCCAGACGCGAGGTGTACAGAAAGTGAGTCCACTGGGGCCGTGAAAACCCGTCGTAGCTGGTACGCGCCGTGGTCAGGTTACTGTATCTGGAACTTTGGAGGAGGTGCCGGGGAGAGGCCATGCAGTATTGCACGGTGATATTCCGTTGCGCCATCGCGGCCGCCATGTTGTCCAGGAAAGCGCCCGGATCGGCCAGATTGAAGGCCGTGGCCGCGTTGCCCGCGAGCCAATCCTGTTCGTAAGTGACTACTCCCGATGCGGCGAGATATCCGGCGATGGAACTCCAATAGAGTGGATCGAGTACGACATCGCCCGACATCTTATAAAGGCGGCGATAGGGACTGCTGGTATCGATCCATCGGGCGTGCGTGATCAACGGAACGTTCAGTTCCCTCTGGAACGCGGGCAGGCCTTGCGGAAACAGAGTTGAATCGGCCGCGTATTCAAAGATGCCGCCGTCTCCGTTGTTCCAAACCGCCCCCGGTCCTTTGGGATAGAACCAGCTGTCCAGCTGCATGTATCCGAGCGCAATGCCGCGGCTGTCGAAATCGGCTTTGACGGACGACAAGGTCTGCTCGACGGAGAGACCGGGCTCGCTGCGATAGTAATAGGCGGCGCCATTATCCGTCCAATAGCCCACCTGATTGAGCATCAGATCCGCATCGTTGGGCGGCCGGATTTTTCCCTGCAGGTCGGTGAGGGCCTGCCCCCATGCGTCGAAAGCGCGGTTGATGCCGCTTTCGAGCACCAGCAGGGTCTGGTGCTGGAAGCCTTGGGGCAGCATCTGGATTTGGCGCGCGATGCCGCTGGCCAATTCCCCATTGGGTCCCCAGGCGGTAGAGGCCACCATGAAATTCTGCGCGGACGAGAGGATGAAAGTATGGCGCGCGGAATCGAAGAAGATCCAGGGGCTCTCCGGCGCGGAGCCGCCAAAGACCGGCGGCGCGAAAACCCCCGAATATGTGAGATGGTGCAAATTTTGCGGAATCTGTGTCAAGTTCGGAAAGGAAAATGTATTGGGCGCCTGAGTGGAGTTGGTCACCGTGAATAGCACGGCATGACGGCTGCCGTAAGCACGAATCGCCGCGTGGCGCGCGGCATCGGACCGAAAATCGAAAGAGATCTGGCTGTAGGCGCCGATTCCGTCAACGCCGGATCCCACTGCGATATTGGAAATCGGCGCGCCCACACTACCTTGGAAGCTCCAGCCCAAGGCGGGCACGGCCACTGTGTACTCTCCATCGGACCCGACAGCCACGGCCAACCCATCGGCACCGACGATAGTGGTTGCGAACAGCTGCGGAGCGAGCAGTGGAAGAACTGCGAACCAGCGTGCCATCGGTTTCCGCGCACCGCGCTGAAACACCTTGCGCACACCTTTCACGACCATGTCCGGTGTAAGCCGTAGAGTAACTGCGAGATGCTCCGGAATCAATGCCGAACCAAACCGACCGGCACTGAGTTGCTGGTTCATGATCCTCCCGCTACGTGGCGGCCCACGAAAGCCCCGAAACGGCGGCTTCTCACCCGCGCGGCCGGGTTCATCCGCGATCACCCTTGACCCGTCACCTAGAGCCTGCCACGGTACCACATCGGGGAGAAGGCCAAGAAGTACCGGAACGGTACCGGTGGCAAGGCAGTGTTCCGGAAGGCTCCGGCCCCGATCCGAAGGGGACAGGAGACTTGCGCGATCCCCTTCAGTACCAGCCGGGTGCCGGGGAGACCGGGAGCGGCGGGCCGGCGAAATGCAGTTCGCCGGTTCTTCGCCATTGGGCGGTTCGTCATCCGGGATGTCGAGCGCGTTCCCCGCTTGCGCGGGCGAGTGCCCCAAACGCGGTACGAAGGGAATCGTGCGTTGTATACTGGCATCCAGTGAAGCACCGAAATCGGGAAAATGGGGAGGTGTCCGTGCGTGAGAGTCCCGGTTCCCTGGAGAGCCTGGACCGGTGAAAGGGATCCATCGCATTGCTGGGCCCCTGCTGCTCTTGCTCTGCGCCGGCCTACTGATCGCGGAGGTCCTGGTGCGGCCGGCCGTTGGGATTGCCAACAACGGCGATTTTCCGAAGATGGCGGGGCCGCTGGCGCTGGGGCCGGAGACGGGGACTTGGGAGTCGCATCAGTTCAATGATTTCGTGTATACCTACGTCCGGGCCGATCGCTATCGCTATTACGGGGGTTTCTGGTCATCCGAGTACCTGCTGCTGAAGGTGGCACGCGGCTTGCAGAGAATCCTGCACGCCGGCCCCCGGTTCGATATCCGCTGGCTGGGGAGCGTGCACGGGGCCATTCTGCTGTTGGGCATCGGGCTGTGGATCTACGCTCTCGACAGCCGCTGGAGGCTCTGGGGCGGACTGTGGACAGTCGCGGTCTGGACCGATGTGGCCTATGTGCAGTATCTGAACTCGATGTACACCGACGCGGTGGCCCTCGTCTCGCTGGTTCTTTGCGCGGGAGCGGGCCTGCAAGTAGTGCGGCGGCGCAACAGCCGCACGATGGCGCTGCTGCTGGCGGGCGCGGCCGTGCTGTTTGCAGCGTCCAAGTCGCAGCATGCGCTTCCGGCCCTGCTCTTCATCCCGCTTTTTCTATGCTTCGCATTCTGGAGCCAGGACCGCGCGGTTCGCACCGCGTGGGTGGCGGGGTCGGCGCTGCTGGTTCTGGTGGCGGCGGTGCTGGTGAATCGCACAACGGACGACTACAAGAACGAAGGCGTCTTCAATCTGGTGTTCTTACGGCTGGCGCCGGAAGCTCCCAACCGGCTCGCCGCGCTACGCGAGCTCGGCCTGGGCAAAGAGGAACTGGCGTATCTCGGAATGTGGGCGTTCGTTCCCAATGTGCCGCTGAACAACCCGGAATGGGCCCGGCAATTTCATGTGCGCTGCAATTACGCCACGGTGCTACGCTACTACCTCCGCCACCCTTCCGTTCCCAGCCGCGCACTGTACGTGAATCTTTCCGGGCAGGCGCCGTTGATGCGGCCGTTCGCGAACCAGTCGGTCGAAGACGGATTCAAGCCAGACGCCCGGGCCTCGGGTTTCGGATCCTGGAGCGACTTGCGCGCGTGGCTGCTCGAGCGGGCGCCGTGGCACCTCATTCTGGTGGTACTGGCGGTATTGGGGAGTTCCGTGTGGCTACTGCTGCGATCTCCGGAGGACCGGCCCTTCGCCGGGCTGGCACTGACGATGCAAATGCTAGCTGTGCTGGAGTATGGCATCGCGGTGCTGGCGGATGCCGCGGAAACGTTCCGTCATCTGGTGCTGTTCAATGTGGCGACCGACATATCCATCCTGATGCTGGCGTTGCTGATTGGCAAAGTGGTTGCCCGGCGCCGCGCGGGTGCTCCCGCCGGTGGAGTTGTCCGCTCCATGCCTGGCACCGGCGCGAACCCGACCTAGAGGTCCCTACCGGACATCCACACCGGAGACGATGACGGCCAGCGGCCGCTCGTCCCCGTTCAGGAGCGACTGAGGAATCGCCGGGTCCACATGAAATCGCAGAGGGATGACGCCACCGCTGGCCGGCATGGGGAACTCGAAGGGCTGCGGATTGAAACTGGGCGCGAGCCGGAGATCGGGCCCGTGGCCGCTGGGAAGGTCCAGCGAAACCGTGCGGACTTCCGAGGGCGACACAGGAGGACTGGGCACGAGCAACTCCAACGCGAGCCGGCATTGCGCCTCCTTGGCCGGGCAGTGCACCGTCAGGACAAAGTCCTTCCCGGCCCACCACCGCGGATCGAGCGTGACATAGATGCCGGAACCGGGATCGGCATAGCCGGATTCTGCGCGCAAGCGTTCCGTCCGTTCGGGGATGTCCGCTTTCGGGATGCGTTGCAGATGGCCGCGATCAAAATCGTAGACGTCATCGAACTGGGCCATCAGCGCGGGAGAGAGCAGCACTTGATTCGTCTTCACCCGGCCCACCTTGAGTTGGCGATCATCGAGGAGCAGCGACGACAGGAACACGGGGTCGAATCCGTCGGCCTCAAACGGATCGCGCAGATAGAGGAGAGAGGCACCCCGGCGGGACGGGCCGGCCCGCGCCAAGTCAGCCGCGAAGTCCCGGTTTTGCAGAGCGGCGTGCTTTCCAGCGGCGTCGCCGAGCTGTTTCTGATGCCAGTGAACCGGCATCAGGGAGGCCAGGGCCAGGGCAAATACCGGAGCGCCAGCCGGGTCCAGATGGCGCCAGCGCGGTGACGGGAAGAGGCGCTCCGCCACCTGGTACAAGCGGCCCAAGTAGTCCGCGAGCCCAACGGCGAGGCCCAGGGCCGGAATGTAGAGGACAGACCCGGCTCTGGCCGGTATGAATGCCACCGGCAGGGCGCTGACGAGGAACCAGAGCCACCCGAAGGCCATGACACGCGCGCGGAGAACGGCGGCCAGCGCCAGGCCGCCACCCAGGAACCATGCTGTTAGTCCAGGCCGGGCAAAATCGCCGGAGTAACACAGTTGACTGAGGTAGCGCGACATGTTGTGCAGGTAGGCGGAGAGTGTGTAGGTGGTCTGATACGCCGGGTTATTCAAGATGGAGTAGGCTCCCTGGCTTTTGCCGGCAAGGAATACGGCCGCGATCCAGGCCAGGACGCCGATGGCAGGAAGGGCGCGCCATTCGATCCACGGCCTGGTCCGCCTCACCAAGCCGCCCCAAAAAAGCTCCCGCAAAAGCATCAGCACGGGAAGCGCCACCACCATTTCCTTGGCGCCGAGGGCCAGAATCTGCAGGGCCGCGATTACGAAGATGGCCGTCACGCCGGGAAACCGATTGGCGCTGCGAATCTGCAGCCACACGCAAAACGCCGAGTACATGAAGGTAAAGCAGACGACATCGTAGATGGTTGCGAAGTTACCGAAGTTGTACCAGAGGTCGCCGGGTAGCGAAGCATGGTACAAGACCAGCAGGACCGCCAGAGCGGCCAAGCGCGAATCCTTCAGCAGAAGAGTGCCGACGCGCCAGGCGATCACGAGATTGACCGTCAGGACCAGCAGCATCACCAGCTGGAACGGAGTGGAATGAAGGCCAAACAGAGAATACAGTCCCAGGTACAGCAGCCCCCCCACGGGACGATAGAATTCGCTGGACCAAAAGAAAACCAACCCGCGCGCCAGCCGCCAGCCCTGCCCGAGGGACTGTTGCAGATTCAACAAATCATTGCTGGAGAAGTACACGAACAGGTAGTCGACGGAGAGAAGCAAGAAGGCAGCGATCAGGGCGATGGCGCGCCAAATGACGCCAGTGGAGAGGCGTGCGTTGGATGTTTCGAGTGAAGGCATTTCGGCTGGGCCGGGACCTACTCTGAGACGGTTTCATTATTATATCGATTTCTTTTGAAGTTTCCGGGGAGTCTACGATTTGCGGTGAGCCGTCGCCGCGCACCTCTTCCCCGCACTGGTGCTACTATGTGGCTTCGACAGCAGGGTTATGGACCACATTCTCTCAATTGTCCTGTTCACACCGCTGGCAGGACTGGTGGTGCTGCTGTTTCTCCCTTCCTCCAATCAGCGCGCCATCCGTTTGTGGGCCAACTTTGCTTCTCTGGCCGGATTTCTGGTTTCCCTGCCCCTCGTCTTCCTCTTCGACTCGGCCAAGGACTATCAGTTCGTGGAACAAGCGCCGTGGATTCCGACGCTCGGCGCGAGCTATCACATCGGCATCGATGGCCTGGGATTGCTGCTGGTGATGCTCACGACACTGTTGGGGTTCCTGTCGATCCTCTCCAGCTGGAACGCCATCCAGGAGCGGTTGAAGGAATATTACGCTCTGTTCCTGCTCCTCCAGACCGCCATGCTGGGCGTATTCATGGCCCTCGATTTCCTGCTGTTTTTCATTTTCTGGGAGACCGTGCTGCTGCCGATGTACTTCATCATCGCCATCTGGGGCGGCCCGCGGCGCGTGTACGCCGCCATGAAGTTCATCATCTATACGCTGATCGGTTCGGTGCTGATGCTGCTCGGCATCCTCACCCTGTATTACCAATACTCCAGGCAGTTCCAGGTTTATAGCTTCGACATCGCCGACCTGCTGCGCGCGCAGCCGTCCGCGGCCATCCAGTGGTGGGTCTTCTGGGCCTTCTTCGTGGGGTTCGCGGTGAAAGTGCCGATGTGGCCGTTCCATACCTGGCTGCCCGACGCGCACGTCGAGGCGCCCACCGCCGGCTCCGTGATTTTGGCCAGCGTGCTGCTGAAGATGGGGACCTACGGCTTCCTGCGCTTTTCCCTGCCTCTGCTGCCGGAGTCAGCCAAGAATCCCACCATCATCAACGCGATGGCGATCCTGTCGATCGTCGCCATCGTCTACGGCGCGCTGGCCTGCCTCATGCAGAAGGATTGGAAGAAGCTCGTCGCCTATTCCTCGGTCAGCCACCTGGGCTTTTGCACGCTCGGCATCTTTGCGCTCAACCCAGCGGGCCTTTCGGGGTCGATCATCCAGCAGATCAATCACGGCATCTCGACCGGCATGCTCTTCCTGATCGTGGGCGTGGTGTATGAACGCCGGCACACGCGCGAGATTGCCGAGTACGGCGGCCTGCTGCGGGTCATGCCGGTCTTCACCATGATCTTTCTGTTTGCGGCGCTGAGTTCCATGGGGATGCCGCCGCTCAACGGCTTCATCGGAGAGATCACGATTCTGGGCGGCGCCTACCAGATGTCGTTGAACTGGGCGGTATGGGCGGTGGTGGGGATTGCGCTGGGCGGCGCGTACCTGCTCTGGCTCTTCCAGCGGACGATGCTGGGGGAGACTCAAGAGAAGAACCTGCGGCTGCTCGATCTCTCCAGGCGCGAGATGGCGTTGTTCGCGCCTTTGATCGCATGGGCGCTGTGGATTGGCCTGTATCCGCAGCCGTATTTCCGGGTGCTGGAACGGCCCGTGGCGCACATCGTCGAACGCGTGCGGCCCGGCTACTATGCCGAGCACCACTTGTCCAACCCGCTGGAAGTTCCGGGAACGCGCGCCGCGGCTTTGCGGTAGAGCACGTGGCGCCGCAGCGGATGACCCTCGGGCAGGCCGGGGTGATCGAATTCGCCGTCGTGAGTCATTCCTAGCTTCTCCATCACGCGGAGCGAGCGCATATTGGCCAGCACGGCAAACGAGACGAGTTCGCGCAGCCCTAGCGCCGCGAACGCATGCTGCATCACCGCCCGCGCTCCTTCCGTCGCCAGCCCCTCGTTCCAATAAGCCGCGCCCAAACGCCAGCCGATCTCCACGCAGGGGGTGAAATACGCCTCGAACGCCGGAACCATTACTCCCACGAATCCCGCCAGCTCACCGCTGGACCGGATCTCCGCCGCGAACAGGCCGAAGCCGTGCTCCTCGAAGTGAGCTTCGATGCGCTCGATCGTCGAGTCGCTCTGTTCGCGCGTCAGGCACGCCGGAAAGAACTCCATCACCCGCGGATCGGAATTGATGCGGGAGAACGGCTCGCGGTCGCAATCCTTCCAGCGGCGGAGGAGCAGGCGCGGCGTCTCGATCATCTTTCTATGGTAGACACGGAAAGGAGGGAAATCCGTGCGCATCCTGTTTCTCGGCGGCACCGGCTTGACCGGGCCGTTCGCCGTGCGCCGCTTGCACGCGCTCGGCCATGAGGTGACGGTCTACCACCGCGGCCAGCACGAGGCCGATTTCCCCGAGGGAGTGCGCCGGGTACTCGGGGACCTGGCTCACCTGCCGGGCAAGCTGGTCCATCCCGCGCCGGACGTCGTGGTGCACATGTGGGCCATGACCGAGGCCGATGCCGGCCACTTCCTGGGCGTCTTCCGCGGCGTCGCCGGCCGTGCGGTGGTCGTTTCGAGCGGCGACGTCTATCGGGCTTATGGCCGTCTGCAACGCCTGGAGTCGGGCCCTCCCGACCCGATCCCGTTGAGCGAAGACGCGCCTCTGCGTGAATCGCGCTACCCCTACCGTAAGATGGCGCCCAGTGAAGATCATTGGATGGCGCGCTACGAGAAGATCTCCATCGAACGCGCCCTCATGGAACAAACCCGGCTTCCAACCACCATTCTGCGGTTTCCCGCGGTTTGCGGCCCCAATGAGTATCGCCGCTTTCAGCAATGGCTGCAGCCCATGCTGCGCGGCGAAGCGGAGATCCGCGTCCAGGAGGATTGGGCCGGGTGGCGCTGGACGCACGGGTTCTTCGAAGACGTCGCCGAGTCCGTCGTACTGGCGGCGACTCACCCACGAGCCGCCGGCCGGATTTACAACGTGGGGGAACCACAGACGCCCACCATGGCCGAGCGCCTGGACGCCTTCGCTCGCGCCTCCGGCTGGCGCGGTCGCATCGTCCGCGCTCCGGCTTCCGAAATCCCCGAGGCCGGCCGCATGCCGCACGACTTCGCCCACCATCTGGTATACGACACCTCGCGCATTCGCACCGAGCTCGGCTACGCCGAAGCGGTCCTCCCCCAGGAAGCTCTGGTCCGCATCATCGAGTGGGAACGGGCTGCGAGTCTACAATAGAAGGAGTGCTCTCCGGATTCGACCCCCTTGTCGCCGAATGGTTCGCCACGCGTTTTGGCGAAGCCACCGAGCCGCAAAAACTCGGCTGGCCGGCCATCCGCGAAGGGCGCGATGTTTTGATATCGGCTCCCACCGGTTCCGGGAAAACGCTAGCGGCCTTTCTGCAATGTATCGACGAACTGGTGCGGCTCGCGCGTCTCGGCCCGTTGCCGGAGCAGACGCAGGTGGTCTACGTATCGCCGCTGAAGGCGCTGAGTAACGACGTTCACAAGAACCTGGAGATTCCGCTCGGCGAGATCGCGGAACTGGCGGTGCGCCGCGGGGTTGAGCTGGCGCCCATCCGGACGGCCTTGCGCACCGGCGATACTCCGCAAGGCGAGCGGCAGCGGATGACGCGGGAGCGGCCGCACATTCTAGTGACCACACCGGAATCGCTCTTCATTCTGCTCACGGCCGGTAAACCGCGCGAGATGCTGGCGCAAGTCCGCACTTTGATCGTCGACGAGATTCATGCAGTGGCCGATGACAAGCGCGGCTCCCATCTGGCGCTCACGCTCGCACGGCTCGACCGCCTGGTGGAGCAGCATGGCCTGCCGAAGCCGCAGCGCATTGGCCTCTCGGCGACCGTGAAGCCGCTGGAAGACGTGGCCGCTTTTCTGAGCGATGGCGCGCGAGTGATTCACGTCGGCCACCGGCGGGCGATGGAGCTGGCGGTCGAAGTGCCGGGGGACGAACTCGGCCCCGTCGCCACCAATGAGATGTGGGGCGAGATTTACGACCGCGTCGCGCAGTTGATTTGCGAGAACCGCACCACGCTGGTGTTCGTCAACACGCGCCGCCTGTCGGAGCGGGTAACCCACAACCTGGCGGAGCGTCTAGGGGCCGACGCCGTGCTGCCGCATCACGGCAGTCTGTCGCGCGCGCTGCGTCTGGAAGCCGAGAAACGGCTGAAGAACGGCGAATTGCGGGCCGTGGTGGCGACCGCCTCTCTCGAGCTGGGCATCGACATCGGCACCGTCGATCTGGTGTGCCAGATCGGCTCGCCGCGCTCCATCGGGGTCGCGTTGCAGCGCGTGGGGCGCGCCGGTCACTGGGTGGGCGCGCTTCCCAAAGGCCGGCTCTTCGCCACCACCCGCGATGAGCTGATTGAGTGCGCGGCCCTGGTGTGCGCCATCCATGCCGGCGAACTCGACCGCCTGGCGATCCCGCGCAACGCGCTCGATATCCTGGCCCAGCAGATGGTGGCCTGCTGCGCCGCCGAAGACTTCGCCGAAGACGATTTGTTCGCGCTGATGCGCCGGGCGTGGCCATACCGCGAGCTGCCGCGCGAGGATTTCGATGCCGTGCTGGAGACGCTCTCGGAAGGGATCGCCACCGCGCGCGGCCGGTCGGGCGCGTATCTGCACCGCGACGCCGTCAATCGGCGCTTGCGCGGACGCCGCGGCGCGCGGCTGACCGCCATCACCTCGGGCGGCGCCATTCCCGATACCGCCCAGTATCTGGTGGTGGCGGAACCCGAAGGGGTAACCGTGGGCTCGGTGGATGAAGATTTTGCCGTCGAAAGCATGATGGGCGATGTCTTTCTGCTAGGCACCACGTCGTGGCGGATCCGGCGCATCGAGGCCGGGCGGGTACGCGTCGAGAACGCGCGGGGCGCGGCGCCCTCGATTCCGTTCTGGAATGGTGAAGCCCCCGGCCGCACGCTGGAACTGTCTCGCGCCGTGGCGCAGTTGCGGGATGCCATTGCCGCACGCCGCGAGCCCGAGTGGCTGCAGCGGGAGTGCGGCCTGGACCGCCGGGGCGCGGAGCAGGCCATCGAATACATTGCCGCGGGCGCAGCGGCGCTGGGCGGCATCCCGACCGACGTCCGAATCGTGGCGGAACGCTTTTTCGATGAAGGCGGCGGGATGCAACTGGTACTGCACGCTCCCTTCGGCGCGCGCATCAACCGCGCGTGGGGCCTGGCGCTCCGCAAGCGCTTCTGCCGCTCGTTCAATTTCGAACTGCAAGCGGCCGCTACCGATAACGGCATCTGCATTTCGCTGGGGGAGCAACATTCGTTCCCGCTCGAGATCGTCTTCGAGTTCCTGCATCCTGACACTGTGGAAGAGGTGCTCGTGCAAGCCTTGCTCGCGGCGCCTATGTTTGGGGCGCGCTGGAAGTGGAATGCGAGCCGGGCCCTGGCGATCCCGCGATACTCGGGCGGGCGCAAGGTGCCACCGCCCATCCAGCGGATGCGCGCCGACGACCTGATGGCGGCCGTTTTCCCGGACCAGGCCGCCTGCGCCGAAAACCTGGAGGGTGAGATCCGCATCCCCGATCACCCGCTGGTCAAGGAAACCATCGCCAACTGCCTGTATGAAGCCATGGACCTCGACGGCCTACGGGCATTGCTCGAAGGGTTGCGCGCCGGCGACATCCAGACGGTGGCCGTGGATACAGCGGAGCCGTCACCGTTCTCCCATGAGATTCTCAATGCCAATCCTTACGCCTTCCTGGATGACGCTCCTCTGGAGGAACGCCGGGCGCGGGCCGTGCAGATGCGGCGCAGTCTGCCCAACGATGGCGCGGAGAACGCCGGCGCCCTGGACCCCGAAGCCATCGCGCAAGTCACGGCCGAAGCGTGGCCCCCGATGCGCGATGCCGATGAGCTTCACGAGGCGTTATGTGGCATCAGCCTCCTGGTTTCTGGAAGCGCCGAGGGCGCTGAGTTCTTCCCAACGCTGGTGGAGGCTCGCCGTGCGACCACGGCGACGATCGAAGGGCGCCATTTCTGGGTTCCCGCGGAGCGGCTGAATCTGGTCCGGCGCGTCTACCCCGGCGCCGCGATGCATCCCCCCATCGCCGCACCGGCCAGCACGCGCGCGATTCCCGAAACTGTGGAAGGCTGCGCGGCCGAGATCCTGCGCGGCTGGTTCGAATGTTCCGGCCCGCTCCGTGCTTCCCAGTTGTCCCGAGATCTGGCGATGCCGCGCGACCTGGCGAATCAGGCGCTGGCTCAACTGGAAGCCGAAGGCCAGATCCTGCGCGGCCAATTCACGGGCGGCGCGGAACTGGAATGGTGCCACCGCCGTTTGCTCGCCCGCATCCACCGGCTGACCGTGGGCCGATTGCGCCGCGAGATCGAGCCCGTCACCACGGCCGAATTCTTCGCCTTTCTGAACCGCTGGCAGCACCTCGCGCCTGGCCATCAGCTGCATGGACTGGATGGTACGCTCCAGATCATCCGGCAGTTGCAAGGCAGCGAGTTCGCCGCGGCCGCCTGGGAAGCCGAGGTCCTGCCGCGCCGCGTCGCCAAGTACCAGTCCGATTACCTGGATCAACTGTGCCTGGCCGGCGAGGTCAGTTGGGGCCGACTTTCCCCCCACCCTGCCTTCGAGCGCGAAAGCGACGAAACGCGGCGAGTGCGGCCTACGCGCGTCGCCCCGCTAGCCCTATTTCTGCGCGACGATGCCTCGTGGCTGCTGGCCACTCCGCAACCGTCGCCGAAGGAAGCGCTGTCTCACCCGGCGCGCGCGATTCTCGAAGTGCTGGAAACGCGCGGCGCCTCGTTTTTTGCCGACCTGACGCGCGCCACGGGAAGGCTGGCCAGCGAAGTGGAAGACGGCCTCTGGGAACTGGTGACCGCCGGGCTGGTCACCGCCGATGGTTTCGAGAACCTGCGCGCGCTGCTGGATCCCAAGCGCCGCCGGGGCGAAGGCAGCGGTCGCAGCGCGCGCCCTCGCCATGCACCGGGCCGCTGGGCTCTGCTACGCCATACCGAGATCCCGGCCGGCGGTAACGCCGAGATCTTCGCCCGCCAGCTCTTGCTGCGCTGGGGAGTCTTGTTCCGCGATGCCGCCTATCGGGAGCCGCTGGCGCCTGCCTGGCGTGAGTTGCTGGTGGTGCTGCGCCGCATGGAATCGCGCGGTGAGATCCGCGGCGGCCGGTTTGTTGGGTCGTTCATCGGAGAGCAGTTTGCGCTCCCCGAAGCGCTCGACTTGCTGCGAGCCGTCCGCCGCACCGGCGAAACGGCAGCGGCGCCGGAAGGGCCAGGCCCATGGGCGGCGCTGGCGGCCCCCGGTTCGCGGATTGCGCTTCCAGCGTGAGTCGCTCGGCTCGCGTCCTGACAGACGTGGCCAAGAGGGCACCGGTCGGTTACGCGAACAGCTCGTTGACCGGCGCAAACTGGAACGGGCCAGTGGTCGGGACGTATTCGAAGCCGCGTCCGAGCGGATCATCGTGGCGAACGGAGGTCCAATCGATCCCCATCGCCGAGTAGATGGTGGCTTCGATGTCTTCGGCGTACACGTAACGGCTTTGAGACCAGCCGTAGTCCACCGTGTCCGACCCCAGCGCATTGGTAGCGCCGACGACGCGGCCGCCCTTCACGCCGCCGCCCGCGAAGAAGGCGAACTGCTGCAGGTAGTGATCTCGGCCCGCCGCCGCCGAAAGCGGTCCGACGGTCCGGCCGAACTCTCCCGCCATCACCACGAGCGTGCTGTCGAACAACCCGTTGGCTTGTAAGTCGCTCAGCAGCGCCGAAACCGCATTGTCCAGAATCGCGCCTTTGGCCGGCAGACCGGCGGTGGCAGAGTAGATATTGGAATGCATGTCCCATCCGTCGTTGGAGGTGATCTGGACGAAACGCGTGCCCTGCTGCGCTTTGAGAACCTGCACCGCCACCAGGCAGGCATTGCCTAAGCTGGTAGTGCCGTAGCGAGCACTATCCGCGGTGGTAAAGCCGAAGGCCTGGTTCACCGAGGGGTTGTACATCATGGCCTGAGCCGAACTGTAAAAGTCGTTGTAGTCCTGCATCGGCTTGCCGTCGGGCGAGTTGACGCGCAAGGTGTCGTCCAGGGAATGCATCAGATTCCAGCGAGTGGTGAATCGCGTCTGACCGTCCGGGTTGGTGGTATTCGGAATGCCGGTGGTGCGCGGGATGACCTTGAAGGGAGCGTAGCTTGCGGGCAAATACCCGGCACCGACGCCCGCGCCCGAATTCAGCGCCAGGAACGTTGGGAACACCTGTCCCGGCAGGCGGTCCGCTTCCTTTTCAATCGCCACCACGCTGCCGATATTGGGAGCGATGTTGCCCAACGCCGCCGCCGGATTGCGCCCGATCTGAGTCCAGGTCTGGGCGAGAGAGTGCACCAGCGCGTGCGCGTGCATGGATCGCACCAAAGCAAAATCGGAAAGCTGCGCGCCGAGCTTCGGCAGCAGGCCCGTGGGCCACAGGACGTTGTTGATGGTTTGCGGCGCAAAGGTGGTGGGAGTCACGCCGCTCACCATCTTGAGATCGAAGGTATCGGTGTGGCTGGGCGCTCCCGCCAGCAGAATGAAGATCACGTTCTTGGCGGTGTTGAGGGTAGTAGCTCCGGAATTGGTCACCTCCGCCGCCTTGGCGTACCGCTCGGCCAGAAAGGCTCCGGTGACCCCAGCGCCCGCCACCTGGAAAAACTGGCGGCGAGTCCAGTGCGGGCGGTTGAAGAACGTCTGGTGATCCCACGGGTACTTCTTCAAAACCCGGTCGATCTTTTCCTGTTCGCTCATGGACCCTCTGCCGTCAGTAATTGAACACGAAATCCACTTTGTTATACAGCGACCAGACCAGATCCTGCACAGCCTGGGTCCGGTTGCCCGTAGCGATCGCCGCCTGCGCCTTGGTCATTTCATCGCCGGTGGGAAAGCGCGACAGGATATTGAGGTACAGCGTATTGATCAGGTCGCTGTTGGCGAGCGTCAGGTTGCCGGCAATCAGCGGGCTGGCCGCGGTCCCGGTGGCCTGCAGGCGCGCTTCCACGAACGGGTTGTTCATCAGGTTCAAGGCCTGGAGGATCGAGCCGTCCTGCTTGCGCGGCTGATCGTCGCGGTTGCCCCGCAGGAAACTGTCGAGGAAGTTGTTGCCGATATCGCCCGGCGGCATGTTCACCACGTCGGGTAGTTGCATGGCGTAGCTCGGCTTGGCGAAACCCAGATCGGTGAAGCCGGTGATGGTGTAGCTGGGCAACAGGCCGCTCGACTGCACCACCGCGTCGTGAACTTCTTCGGCCCACAATCGCCGCACGTACTTGCGCGCGAAATAGGGCTGCCAGGACGCATCCCACTGCCCCGGGTACTGGCTAGACAACTGGTACGCGTTCGAATTTGCGATCTCACTCATGATCGATTTCAGGTTATAGCCGCTGTCGATGAAGTGCTGGGCCAGCGCGTTCAACAGCGCCGGATTGCTGGGCTGCAAGGTCCAAGGGGCCGGCGGGGGGTTGTTGGGGTCCAGCCGCAGCGGATCGAACGTGTCGGGCGGGTCGACCAGCCCTTGCCCGAAGAAATAAGCCCACAAATAGTTCACGGCGGCGCGCGCAAACTGGAAATCGCCCGTGATGTTGCGGGCCAGCGCCGCGCGATAGGTCTCTCCCGGTTGCGGCACGGTGCCGTTAAAGAGATACTGCGGAGCTACGTAGAAGCACGGCTGGCCGGACTTGCAGCCGGACGGAGCGACCCGAGCCGGCCGGTTACCGGTGGTCGTGTTCAGTTTGTAGTCGGTAGTGAATCCCGTGGTGTTGTCGAGCAGCGACCAATAATACTGAGTGCTGGTGCCCACGGTCACATTCGTCCGCGCAGCCTGAGTGTGCGATAGAAATGACGACAACTGCCATGCCTGGTAGCGCGTGGTCTGGCTGCCCCACAGGCTCACCTGATCCAGATGGCCGCGGCCGTTGTGACACAAAAGGCAGTTGACGTGCGTGATGCCCAGGAACGTGTCGAACGTGTTGGCGGTCATTTGGTCGGTCACGTCCTGCACGGGACCTCCGGTCACGACACCGCCGATGAGGTAGTTGATGCGGCCTTCGTCATAGCTGCTCGGCGCCGCCGTGGCGATCAGTTCCGTGGCCATCTGGTTGTAGGGCTTATTGGCGGTCAGGGAATCCCTGATCCACTGGTAGAAGGCATTGCGGCCTTGCGGAAATCGCAACAGGCCTGTGCTGCTTTTGGTCGCCGTGTTCTGGAACAAGTCGCCATAGAACATGGTCCATTTGTCGACCCACTGGGGCGAGGCCAGCAGTTCGCTGACCAGGTTCGCCCGCTTATTTGGCGTGGTATCGGCCACAAAGGCAAGCACGCGCGCCGGGGTGGGAATGCGCCCGGTCAAATCGAGCGTCACGCGCCGGATGAACTCCCAGTCCGTGGTTTTGGACGCGGGCGTGATGTTGTTGGTCTGGAGTGCGCCGAAGATGTAGGAATCGATCGATCCGGTCTGTTGAGTTGACGTGAGGGGGATGTCCCCTCCGTCCGCCGCCACAAAACTGAGCAGGCGCGTCACTTGTTCGGTCGTCGCACTGAGGCGGGAATCGCGGCCGAGCCGCAAACGCGACCGCGCGCTCCGGTCGATAAACCGCTCCGGCTGGTCCCGGAAGAAGAGGCAGTCCGCATGTTCTACCGGAAGTAGTTCCGGGGCGTCGGCTGGAGCCGCAGCCTCATCGGCCCGGAGAGCCAGCAGGCCGGAAAAAATGAGAACCACGACGCCACCCCAGACGGAAAGCCATTGACGCTTGTTCACAGGTCCTCCGAGCGCGTGTTACTGAGAGCCATTATGCAGTCGAAAACCCGGCCCGTACAGATTTGTTTCTGCATATTTTTAGTTAGTGAAAGGTTGTTCCCCCCCGTTCCCCGCCTGATTCTTCAGGGTCTTAGTCTATCACCTCGTTGTGTCGCCAGCGCCAAATGAGGCCGACTCTGGGGCCGGTTGTCGCGTTGCCCGACACAGCCCCTGCATCATTAGCCATCGACGGGAGGTACTCTCCCCCCTGCGCCCTCGAAGATACCTCCGGGAGTAACCTGACAGACTCGCGGCGACAGGCGGCATATTTACCTTCGATAGTGCCATGCGCCCGAAGGCCCGGCGGTCGGCACCCAAGGTCCCGGTCTATAAGGCCGCGGTGGCCAGACCGGTTGCCGCGTCCTGTCCCACACCCGAGAAACCGCTGTAGATCTGCTGGGCCCGTTTCAGGGCGGCCTCGAATGGGGCACAATGTTGTCCTCCCCAATATGGCGGACGAATTCGGCTTGTTCCAGGAACCGCGTGGGTTGTATATCACAAGCGTGGGGCGCCGGTCCGACACGGCATACTTGCCCCAGGTTTGGCTTCCAGGCGCTAGAATCACAAGTATCCCGGGCAGTGGATCGGAGCCCCGGCCGTTCATTTCCATGCAGACCGCACCCACCAGCCGCGCGTTGGAATTCCGCGAACAGTTGTCGCGGCGCGTGATGGTCGCCGACGGGGCCCTCGGCACCATGCTCTATAGCCGCGGCGCATTTATCAATCGCTGTTTTGACGAGATGAATCTCTCCGCGCCCGACACCGTGCGCCAGATCCATCAGGACTATGTCAAAGCCGGCGCCGACATCATCGAAGCCAACACGTTCGGGGCGAACCGCGCGCGCCTCGCCGGCTTCGGCCTGGCGGAAAAACTGAAGGCCATCAACGAAGCCGGCGTGCGCCTGGCGCGGGAGGCCGCGCAGGACCGTGCCTTCGTGGCCGCGGCGGTGGGCCCCTTAGGCGTGCGCATCGAGCCCCTGGGCCCGACTTCCTTCGCCGAGGCGCGCGCCATTTTCCGAGAGCAGCTCGAATCCCTCTTCGGCGCGGGCATCGATCTGGTCATCTTCGAGACGTTCGGCGATCTGAACGAGCTCAGCCAGGCAGTGCAAGCGGCGCGCGAAATCGGCGGACCCGATCCCGTGCTGATCGCCCAGGTCACGATTGAGGATGACGGGCGCCTGCGCGGCGGCGCCTCCGTCGAGGCCTACACGCGCGAAATGGACTCCTGGCCGGTGGACGCCCTCGGGCTTAACTGCTCGGTGGGGCCGCGCGCCATGCTCGAAGCCATCGAACAGATGGTGCAGTACTCTTCCAAACCCCTGTGCGCCATGCCCAATGCCGGCCTGCCCACGGTGGTGGAAGGCCGCAACCTCTATCTGTGTTCCCCGGAGTATATGGCGCAGTACGCCCGCCGCATGCTGTGGGCCGGCGTCAAGATTGTCGGCGGCTGTTGCGGCACAACGCCCGAGCACATCAAGCTCATCTGCTCGGAAACCCGCTCTCTGCAGCCGCAGCAAGCCAAGCTCACGGTGACGGCCGGGGAACCGCAGACCAAGGCCCAGGCGATGGCGCCAGTGCCGATGGCCAAGAAATCGAAGCTCGGCGCCAAGCTGGTACGGGACGAATTCGTCTCTTTTGTCGAAATCCTTCCGCCGCGCGGCGTTGATGCCTCTCGCGAAATCGCCGGCGCGCGACTCTGCGCCCTGGCCGGTATCGATTGCATCAACGTACCCGACGGCCCGCGGGCCAGCGCCCGCCTCAGCGCCCAAGTGACCTGCCAGCTCATCCAGCAGCAGGCCGGTATCGAGGCCGTGAACCATTTCTGCTGCCGCGATCGCAACATTCTCGGCATCCAGTCCGAATTGCTGGGCGCGCACGCCGCCGGCATTTGCAATCTCATTTGCATCACGGGCGATCCTCCGCGCATGGGAACGTATCCCGACGCCACCGCCGTTTTCGATGTGGATGCCATCGGCTTGGTCAATATCGCCAACAATCTGAATCGTGGTCTGGACATCGGCGGCAACCCCATGGGCTCCCAGACGGCCTTCCTGATCGGCGTCGGCGCCAATCCCGGCGCTCTGCACATGGAAGAGGAGCTGCGCCGGTTTCAATGGAAAGTGGAAGCCGGCGCGGAGTACGTGGTCACTCAGCCGGTCTTCGATCTGAATCTGCTGGAAACCTTCCTCCGCCGCATCGAACCGTTCAAGATTCCCGTGATCTGCGGCATCTGGCCGCTCACCAGCTACCGCAACGCCGAGTTCATGGTCAACGAACTGCGGGTCCCCGTACCTACTCCGTTTCTCGATCGCATGCGCGCCGCCGACAGCGGCGATAAGGCCCGCGAAGAAGGCGTGGCCATCGCCCGTGAAATGGTGGCGCGCGTCCGCCACATGGTGCAGGGCGTGCAGTTGAGCGCTCCCTTTGGCCGCTACCAGTTGGCTGTGGAAGTTGCTGAAGCGATCGGTCCGCGCTGAGAATAGAGAATTCATGGCTACCGACCTGGTAGAAGTCAATCCCGACAATCCACAGCCCGAAGTGCTGGAACGAGCCGCCGCCGCCGTGCGTCGCGGCCAAGTCGTGGCCCTGCCCACCGACGCCCTCTACACACTAGTCGCCGATCCGTTCAGCCTGGGGGCCGTGGCGGGCGTGTTCCGCGCCAAGGGGCGCGAGGCGCATCGCTCGCTGCCGCTGCTGGTTGGCGATATCGTCATGGCGGAAGAGCTGGCGAGCGAGCTCAGCAACCGGTTCTTCATCCTGGCCCGCCGCTTTTGGCCCGGCCCGCTCACCATCATCGTGCCGGCCTCCGCCAAGGTCCCGCTCAAGATCACCGGGAACACCGGCCGGCTGGCTCTGCGCCAGTCGCGCTCGCGGATCGCCAACGACCTGATCGCCCTGTTGAATCAGCCGCTGGTCGCGACCAGCGCCAATATTTCCGGCCACCCCACCTGCCGCAGCGGGATCGAAGTCTTCGGGATGATGGACGGCCGCGTCGACCTGGTGATGGATGGCGGGATGTGCGCGGGCGCGGGCGCCACCACCGTCGATATCACCGAGCCCTACTGGAAGCTCATCAAGGCCGGGGCCATCGACGAGAAAGAGATCGGCGAGTGCCTGTAGCCGGCGGAGCGCTGTGACGTACGTTCTGATCGCCGCCGGCGGCGGCCTCGGATCGCTCGCCCGTTATCTGGCCTCCACCGCCATCATGACCCGCTTGGGCAGCCGATTCCCCGTGGGCACCCTGGTCATCAACGTCACGGGCTCTTTCCTGATCGGCCTGCTGATGACCTTGTTTACGGAACGGCAGGCCAGTCCCTACTGGCGGCCGCTGCTGGTCATCGGCTTTCTGGGGGGCTACACCACGTTTTCCAGTTTCGAGTGGGAGACGTTTGCCGCCATCCGCGAAGGCGGCTTTTGGATCGGCATAGCGAACGTGTTCGGCAGCGTGGCCTTGGGCTATGCCGCGGTGTGGATGGGCGCGCTGCTGGCGCGACGGTAGCGTTTCGCCGCGGCCGCCGCGCATCAAGACCGCGAGAGCCCACTTGCCGCTTATCGGCTGACACGCGGATTTCTTGAGCATCTTCAGCTCCTCCGCTCGCCTGCCGATATGAATACTCAGAGTCGCCCCCCACCATGGGAAAGCACGCCAAAACCAGTCGCTCCAATCCCGCCGACCAAGGACCCGCATCGCCGGTGTTGTCGCTGGTGACGGGAGCACCGGCCCACAAGCTGGGGGTGGATTGCGACTACGACGAAGAGCTCGGCCGGTTGCAGGTGGAACTCGTCAAGCTGCAGGAATGGGTTCGTCTGCAGGGATTGCGGGTGGTCGTGATCTTCGAAGGCCGCGACGCCGCCGGCAAAGGCGGCGCCATCAAACGCATCACCCAAAGCCTGAATCCGCGTGTGTGCCGCGTGGTGGCCCTCGCTGCCCCCACCGAGCGCGAGCGGACCCAGTGGTATTTCCAGCGCTACGTCGCCCATCTGCCCGCAGCCGGCGAGATGGTGCTGTTTGACCGCAGCTGGTACAACCGCGCCGGCGTCGAGCGCGTGATGGGTTTCTGCACTGAACCGGAGTATCTCGAATTCCTGCACAGTTGTCCCGGCTTCGAGCGCATGCTGGTCCGCTCCGGCATCATTCTCATCAAATACTGGTTCTCAGTGAGCGACGAAGAGCAGGAACACCGCTTTCAGGGCCGGATGAAAGATCCCACCAAGCGCTGGAAGATCAGCCCCATGGACCTGGAGTCGCGCCGCCGCTGGGTGGAGTATTCGCGCGCCAAAGACGAGATGTTTGCCCACACCGACGTCAAGCCCGTGCCCTGGTATGTGGTGAATGCCGACGATAAAAAATGCGCCCGCCTCAACGTCATCCGCCACCTGCTCTCGCTGATCCCGTACGAGGACCGGGCCCCCAAGCCCATTCCGTTGCCGCCCCTGGACCGCTCTAAATACATCCGTCCGCCGATTACCGACCAGACCTTCGTCCCCGAACTGTATTGCTGAGGCAGCAGGACAGTAACCCACTGCTGCGGGCTTCTCCGGCTAAAATTCAGGAACACCACAAGACTTCAAGTAGACCGCGATCTTGTCGTAAGTCTCCGGCACTCGCGTTGAGTCCTGTGTGCTTCCGGACGGAACCCAGATCACCATGCCTTCCCTAGCCCGAGTCAACAAGACCCGGTACTTATTGATAACGTAGTGCTGGCTCTGTTCGTCCCGAACTTGTTGCCACGATGTGCCTCGGAATTTTCGACACAGCCAGCCATCGTGTTGCGGCACAAGGTCTCCGTCCCAGCACAAGCCGGCCCAGTCCAGTTCGAGACCTTGAATACCGAACTCCGTTGCAGGCACTTCGAGAAAAAACGAAGAACGAACGTCATTCTTCGAGTTGAGAAACCAATTCTCTACATCGAGGTCGGTTGTTACATCGAGCCCGTAGGCCAGCAGACGTCGGCCGCCGCTGCTCGCGACGAGTCCCGTGCGCCGTGTTCCGCGTTGATGATTCCGAAGCCATTGACGGGCTCCTTCTAGAGATCGCGTCATTGCGATCGGGTACTGATCGAGATTCCGCAATAAGGTGCGAGCCAGCTTAACATCCTGAGTCAGTACAGCGTTCACAAACTCTGAAAGCTGCTGGCCCTTGAATGATCGTAGGGTCACGTTAAGGTGAAGGCTGGGAACCTTGCGAATCGCAGTCTCAGCCGGCACGGCAGGGAACAACCCTTGACCATCTTCCTGCCTGAGAAGGAGTTCCGGCGAAACGGCCACGAGCCAATGACGGAATTGTCCCACCAGAGCACGTCCCCACTCTCCAAGACCCGCCTCACCCGTGTTGATTTCCTGACCCATGCCGACCAATGCCACGATTACCGACCAATCCGAATGTCGGTCCATGACTTCAAGCATGATCTGAGGCTCAGAGAAGTTGCGCTTGAACTTCCGGAGAGATTGCTCGACATTCCAAGCACGCTGGGCCTCGTCGAATACGACGACGTGATCAGCGGGCACTCTATCGGGTTGGGCAAAGTACTCGCCGATGAAGCGGTGCACGTTCTGCACGAATGTCCCGACACGTCGTTTCGATTCAGTGAGAGTCGACTTCGTCCGAGCCCGGTGATCGCGAGCCAGTGCCTCAGTCAGGACCCGCACCAAAGGGCCGTTGCCCGAAAGAAACACCCCCAAGTCATCTTGGTGAAGGCTGTGGTTGTGGACGACATTCAAGCCCGCCAGAGTCTTGCCGGCTCCAGGGATACCGGTAACGAAACAGATGAGCTTCCTCGCCTGAACACGAGCTTCATCAACGAGCTGAATTACCGCATCGGAAGTCTCGGTAAGGTTGTCTACTCCGGCATGGCAACGGGAGATCTCCCGTACATTGTGACCGGCGTACAACGCCTGAGCCGCTTCGATAATGGTCGGGGTAGGCAGATATTCGCCTCCATTCCACCGATCACGTTCGGGAGATGACTCGCCACGACATTTGCTAGAACAAAGCAGCACCTTCTCAGCTAGGTCTTCCTTGTTTGCGCACCAGGCCTGACGCACCTGGTCGGTATCATCCTCTGTGGGTACGTCGGTTTGCGGGCCATCGGTAGCAACCAGCAGGGGAACGATCACCAGGTTCCGAGATTCGCGGTGAAAATCCCGCAAATCAAGGCAGTAGTCTTCAACCTGAGCTAATGCGGATCGCTCGTAGGATGTTGCCCCACACTTAAACTCGATCACAAGAACGCATCCCGGCAGGAGCAGAACAGTATCGATTCTCTTACCTCTGCGAGGAATTGGGTATTCCAGCAAAACGCTCCATGACTCCGTCTCTGTCGAGGCGACGGCCTGTCGCAGAGCGTTCTGCAGTATCTCAGTTTGTTGGAGCCAAGAACTGGTCTGCGTGTGAAGCTGCTGGAAGAAGTGGGACTCACTGGCACACGTCGTCAATCGGCCGACCATGTGTTCCGGAGCCTGCTCCAGAAATTCGCGCACCGAACTAACATAGAACGCTGGCACTACCCGCTATTGTGCTACATGACGACACCACAGTGACCCAAAAACGCTCCGCGAGGATGACCTCGCTGCCAGCAGCCCTATTCCCTCCGCAGCGCGGGCACTGTGAAGTCGTCCGGCTGCATCGGAAGGTCGAATTCCAACTTGTCCAGTTCGAGGACCGTGCGGCTCTTGCGGCGCAGATCCGTCATCTCGAGCGTGCGCGCGATCCAGATGCCTTGAATCTTTTCAATGCGCGAATAGCGCAATCGGCGGACCACCTGGTCTTTGAGGAAGGACTCCAGTTGCGCGGGAACGTAGTCCGGCTGCCGGATCCAGACCACCGAAGACGTGTACTGCGAGGTCTTCGATTTCTGCGGGCGAGTCTCGATGCGCCAGCAGCGAACACCGTCGAGCGTCTCCTCGCCCAGCAGCTTGTACTCGAATTGATTCACGTCCCGCTCTTCCAGATCTTCGAAACTGAAATCGGTTCCAAAGAAGCGCGTGGAACGGTCCTGCAGTGCGATGCGGCGTTCTCGGCCGATGGCCGGGGTCCACATCCATTGGTCCGATGCGCGATCCGGATGATTGAGCACCAGCAGTGCCACTCCCTTCACCTCGGGAGGCGCCGTGAACCGCAGCACCGATTGACTGGCGCCGTAGGAGCCCAGCCGCTGGTATTGCCAGCGTTTCTCGGCGATGGTCTTGCCGGCTTCGAAGACCTGCAGACGCCCTTCGTACCGTTCCGAACGAACCTGGCCTCGCTGTTGGGATTCCTGGACGATTTGGCGGGCGTCCTGTCCGAGCAACACCGGCGCCAATCCGAGAATCGCGGCGAGAACGGGTTTCATCTGTAACGGCGGCGACGGAGCCATCATCCCACAGACGCGCTCCCGGGAGGCGCGGGAATTTACACGGAAACCTGAGGAGCCCGGAGGCCGTCTAGCGAATCTCTGCGATAGTGAGATACCATCTGCCTTGGTGGAATATCGACCCATGAGAATCAGTGGCACAGGTGAGCCGTTTCGGAACACAGGGATGTTGGCAGTGCTGGCCGGCCTCGGCTTGTTGTTGGTCCCGGGGATCGGCCGATCTCAAGTTCCGGCCTACACGATTGCAACGGTGGCCGGTACCGGCACCGGCGGCTTTGCGGGGGACGGCGGGCCGGCCACGGCCGCCCAGATCAACGCCCCGTGCGCCCTGTTGTTGGATGGTTCGGGCAACCTTTACATCGGCGACCAGTTAAACTACCGCGTGCGCAAAATGGCCATGGGCGGCAACATCAGCACGGCGGTAGGCACGGGAACCGCTGGCGACTCGGGCGCCACCGCGACGGCAGCCGCCATCCGGACTCCCTGCGGCCTGGCGCTGGATAGCGGCGGGAATCTCTACTTCTCCGACACCGCCAACCACGAAGTCAAGAAGGTGGCCTCCGGCGGCGGCATCACCACGATCGCCGGCAACGGCACCGGGGGATATAGCGGCGATGGGAACCCGGCCACCACCGCGACCCTGAACAATCCCATCGGTCTGGCGTTGGATGCGGCTGGAAATGTCTACGTCGCGGAGGCCGGCAATCATATCATCCGGAAGATCGCGACCAATGGCACCATCAGCACGTTTGCGGGTAGTGGCACCGGCGGCTATTTGGGAGACGGAGGTCCGGCCAGCTTCGCACAACTCAACAATCCAACCGGGCTGACGATCGACGCTCAGGGCAACTTCTACGTCGCCGACAGCAACAACGGAGTCATTCGCAAGATCACGGCCGGCGGCGGCACCATCACCACTGTGGCGGGCAATGGGGTCAATGCCTATTCCGGCGACGGTGGGCTGGCGACGAAAGCCTCGCTGAATCACCCCAAGGGCATCGCCGTGGACGCGGCTGGCAATCTGTACATCGCCGACACCGTCGATAGCCGCATTCGCGTGGTGACGCCCGATGGCATCATCAATACGGTGGCCGGCACCGGCACGCCGGGCTCGGCCGGAGATGGCGGCCCCGCAACTCTTGCCCAACTCAAATTCCCCGCGGCTCTAAGGGTGGACTCCGCCGGAAACGTGTATGTCGCCGACACGCAGAACAGTGAGATCCGCGTCCTGACTCCCGCGGTGACCACCACGGCGCCCTCCATTACCAGCATCCGAAGCGCCAGCCAATTCGGCGCGTTTTCCGCGGTGGCTCCCGGATCCTGGATCGAAGTCAACGGCACGAACCTGGCCACGGACTCCCGCTCCTGGACCTTGGCCGATTTCATCGGAAGCCAGGCCCCCATTTCGCTCGACCACACGACCGTGACCGTGGGGGGACAGAACGGCTTCATCTCGGGCATCAGCGCCGGATTGGTGAACGTGCAGGTCCCGTCGAATGTCGGACCGGGACCGCAACCGGTGGTGGTGAGCACCCCATCCGGCACCAGCGCGCCCGTTACCGTCACGGTGAATGCGACCCAGCCGGGATTGTACGCACCCTCCGTATTGCTGGCTTCCGGCAAGCAGTACACGGCTCAGTACAATGACGCCACCGCGACCTTCGTCATGCCGGCCGGCGCAGTATCCGGCGTCAACTCGCGCCCCGCGCATGCTGGGGACATCATCGTTTTGTTCGGTGTAGGCTTCGGTTCGGTGACCCCCAACATCGATGCCGGTCAGATTGTCCAACAACTCGACACCCTGACCACACCCGCGCAGTTCTCGATCGGAGGGATTCCGGCCAACGTGCTGTACCAGGGGTTGGTGCCGGGGTACATCGGGCTCTATCAGATCAATCTGGTGGTTCCCAACGTGGCCGCCGGGGCCGCCGTACCGTTGACTTTCACACAAGGCGGCGTTGCCGGTTCGCAAAGTTTGTTCATCGCCGTACAGTAGCGCGACGTTTCGAAAGCTCCAGCCCACCCTGATATACTGAGCGAGTCGCGCGGTCACGCCGCGCTCCCTGGTTGGAGGAACTAGTGACACGTCTCCCGTGGATCGTGATTCTGGCCGGCTGCGGAGGGGCACTGGCACTCCTGGGGCAGTCGGGCAAAACATCCAACGCCGATTGGCCGGCGTACGACCGAGATCTGGCCGCTACCCGCTATTCGCCGCTCTCGCAAATCAACACCAAGAATGTCGCCAACCTGACGCAGGCCTGGTCGTTCTCGCTGCGCGGCGAGACTCCGGCCGCGGCGCCGGGCGGGGGCGGCGTATCTTCCGAGGCCACGCCCATCGTAGTCCACGGCGTCATGTACCTGCCCGCCGGCAACCGCATTGTGGCGCTCGATCCGGAGACCGGCAAGGAGACCTGGCGCTACACCTTGGATCGCGGCCAGGCCACCTCTCGCGGCGTAGCCTATTGGCCGGGCGACAAGGACAATCCGCCGCGCATCCTGTTTACGGCCGGCCGTAATTTGATTGCGCTGAACGCCAATACGGGCAAGGTCGACCCCGGCTTCGGCAAAGAGGGTGCAGTAGACATGGTGGTGCCGTGGACCGGCGTGCCCGTGATCTACAAGAACATCGCCATCATCGGAGCCACCCTCGGCGAAGTGCCCATCGGCCCGTCGGGCGATTCGCGCGCCTATGACGCCCGTACCGGCGCCAAGCTATGGGACTTTCACTCGGTGCCCCAGCCCGGTGAAACCGGGCACGAGACCTGGCTCGATGAGGGCTGGAAAGGCCGCTCCGGCACCAATGTCTGGGGCTGGCACATGACCGTCGACGAGCAGCGCGGCATTGTCTACCTGCCCATCGGCGGGCCGGCCGCCAACTACTACGGCGGCGATCGCCCGGGCGCCAACCTGTTCGGCAATTCGGTGGTGGCGCTGGACGCCGAGACCGGCAAGCTGAAGTGGTTTTTCCAGACCGTCCACCATGACCTCTGGGATTCCGACCTGCCGCCCGCGCCCGGCCTGGTCGATATCACGGTTAACGGCAAGAAGATTCCGGCGCTGACGGCCGTCGGCAAGACCAGCTGGATGTTCATCCTCGATCGCGTGACGGGCAAGCCCGTCTTCGGCGTGGAAGAACGGCCGGTGCCCAAGGGCGACGTGCCCGGCGAGTGGTATTCGCCCACGCAGCCGTTCCCGGTGAAGCCGCCGGCGCTCGCCCGGGTCACCTTCAAGAAGGAAGACATGGTTACCGCCGAGGACACGACTCCCGAACACGCCAAGGCGTGCCAGGAAGTCTACGAGAAGAACGGCGGCTTCTATAACGAAGGACCGTTCACTCCGTTTCTGTTCCATGAAGACGGCGCGCCGCCCAAGAGCACCATCCAGTTTCCCGGCGGCACCGGCGGCGTCAACTGGGGCGGTAGCGCCACCGATCCCAATTCCGGATACGTGTTCGTACAAAGCCACGATGGCGCGCTGACCGGTTGGGTGGAGAAAAAGAAAGACGGCGGCAACTACGGCCGCGGCACGGAAGGCTCGACGCAGGTTTACGACCGAGCCAGCGTGGACGGCCCTGGTCCCTATCATGGCTTCAGCGCCACCGTGCGCGACGCCAACGGGAAGACGATCGGCAACTGGCCGTGCCAGAAACCGCCATGGGCCCGGCTGACCGCGGTGAACGCCAACACGGGCGACATCGCCTGGCAGGTGCCGCTGGGCCTGGTCGAAGGGTTGCCGGAGGGCAAGCAGAACGCCGGCAGCGCGGGCAGCGCCGGGCCGACGGTCACGGCCGGCGGCCTGGTGTTTATCGGAGCGACCAACGACAGCCGCCTCCGCGCCTTTGACGCCAAAACCGGCAGGGAGTTGTGGGCCGCCAAGCTGGCGCGCACCGCCAACGCCAACCCTATGACCTATGAAGGCAAAAATGGCAAGCAATACGTGGCCGTCATCGCCACCGATACGCTCGACGTGTTCGCGTTGCCGTAGAGGTTCCTGGAAGGGATGGTAGGGCGGCCCATCGGGCCGCAGGATTTCCAGGTAAGCCGTCGAAGCTAATCAGCGGCGACGGGGTGTCCGTCCGGCATCTCGCTGTGCTCTTCCTCGCTGATCGCGACGGCTTTCACAACGTGGCCATTGCCGTTTGCCGGCACTTGCTTGAGGACGCGCGAGAAGTTTTCCTGCGCCATTACCAGCAGTTCCATCCCCCGGGCCGCCGATAGCCGCTCTTCTTGCAGCTTATTATCGAATTGCGACCGCTCTTTTTCCAGCTCGGAAATCTGTTGGGTGAGTTGTTCCACCCTCTGATGCGCGCCGCTCAATTGCGCTTCCAACGAAGTTCGGTGCAGGCTTTCCTGCTCCCGGAAGCGGCTCAGTGCGGCTGATTCCGCGAGAAGTCCGCTGACCTGCTCGGTGAGCGCCTGGATCTGCCGTTTCTGGGCGTCGTACTGCTCCGCGGCCAGCTTGATCGCTTCCTCCAGCTTGCGCTCCGCGTCGCCGCGCAGTTCCTTGAGCGTGGCAATCTCCGCGTTCAACTCCTGAGACCGCTGCTCTACGCCGGAACGCTGGGCCTTGTCCTTCTCGGCGCTGGCCAAGGCCAGATCGAACCGCTCCTGCTGCTTCTTCAGCTCGTCCGCATTCTGCTGAATGGTCTGGTCTCGTTCCGCGATCTGCTTCTGCAGGCCTTCGAGGCTGGCGGTGGCTGTAGCCAGCGAGGACTCCGCCGTCTCCAGCTTGCCGCGCAACGCGGCAAGGTCCGCCCCGGTGATGGGCAGACGGATCTTCCGGTTCATCAGAAGAACGCCGACGATGGTGCCTACCAGGGCTCCAATCGTCGTACAAAAGAAGATGAGTCTTAAATCCATTCCAGCCTCGCTTTACGCCAGTGTGGGCCGGGCCCTCCTGGAGGTCTCTGCCTGATCGTAAGGGTTTCTGATCGACAGGTCTAATCCCTAAAGGTTAATTAGCGGAGGAATGCTATCTTCCGTTAGTCAGGGCCGGGCCCACGGATCCGGCCGTCTTGGGGCGCGGCTGCGCCAGGCGGCCGTCGCAACTAAGTAGGTGAGCGGCCAATAAATGGGGAGCAACAGCAGCTGGACCCTCCAGTTCGCCCCTGGCGGTAGCCATGCCCAACCGGTGGGCGCCAGTGCAGCGGCAAGCGCCGACACCCAGAGCAGCGCTCGGACGAGAGGGCCGGGGGCCGGCTGGAGTCCCTGCCGCATCCCCAGAATCGCGGGGAGCAGAACCAGGACGATCTGCAGAACCATCGCGAAACCGTCCCGTTGCCCTGGAATGACCGTGCCGGTGACGGTCTGGTGGAACCTGGGCAACCCTTCCAGCCATGCCAGAATCAGCAATCCGGCGCAGAACAGAGTTCCGTTAATCGCCAGGGTGCGCCGCGAGAGCGCTCCCAGCACGTAGCCGCTCACCCACGCCCAGCCCAACAGCACCATCGAACCCGACGCCAGAAATAGCAGGCCTGGGCCGAAGCTGGCGCCCGTATGCAGAATCGCCTGGTCGATGAAGGCGGAATTGCGCGCGAGCCACAGTTGATACTCGAATCCGCTGCCCAACCGTTGCGATGCGCCGGTGAGCATCCATCCGACCGGTAAGACGAATCCCACGAGCGCCAGCCACGGCCGCCAGTCTCGCCAATACGACGCGTGTCGCCGCACGACCAGGCCGCAGACCTCGGGCAGCGCCCGCGAAGCGGCCGCCCCAGTTTCCGCCAAGTCCCCGAGCACGGCGTCCCGCTCGTCGCGATCGAGCGTGCGGCACAGCTGGCCCACCAGCCACCTGCCCAACCGGTTCATGGCCGGGCTCCGGCGGGGCGGGTGGCCCAGGAGGCCCCGCGGCTCACTCGCATCACGGCGTCAAAGAACGCGCCGGCGGCTTTCCGCCCGGCCGACGTCACCCGCACCTTCCGTTTGGGCCGCCCGCCCCGCTGCGGGGATGGATCGCCCATCCATGTCTCGATCAAGCCCTTCGACTCCAGCCGGTCGAGCGTCGTATAAAGCGCTCCGATCGAACACCGGCGTCCGGTAGCATTCTCGATTTCCGAGCGAATCGAGGCGCCGTAAGCCTCTTCCCCGAGCCTCGCGCTCGCCGACAGCAACAGGTATTCGAACTCGCCCAGCATGATTACTCTCACATTGTGGTTGTAATCGGGGGTGCCTGTCAAGACGGCTCAGCAACAACAAAAAAGCCGCGCCCCCTTTCGGGAGCGCGGCCCAAGTTTCAGTCCTGCGGTGACTCTTTAGTAATCCATCTCCGGCCCGCCGTGCCCGCCGGGGGCCGGGGCGGACTTCTTCTCCGGAATTTCCGCGATCATCGCTTCCGTCGTCAGCATCAACGACGCGATCGACGAAGCGTTCTGGAGCGCCGTCCGCGTCACCTTGGTCGGGTCGATCACGCCGGCTTTCACCAGGTCTTCATAGGTATCGGTCATGGCGTTGAATCCGTAGTTGGCGTCTTTGCTGTCGCGAACCTTGCCGACCACAATCGCGCCCTCGGTGCCGGAGTTGACCACGATCTGGCGCAGCGGCTCTTCACAGGCGCGCCGGACAATGTCCACGCCGATCTGCTCGTCCCCAGGCACTTTCAACGTCTTCAGGGCATCGGAGGCGCGCAGCAACGCCACGCCGCCGCCCGGAACAATGCCTTCTTCGACGGCCGCGCGCGTGGCATGCAGAGCATCCTCGACGCGGGCCTTCTTCTCCTTCATTTCGGTCTCGGTGGCCGCGCCGACTTTGATCACCGCCACGCCGCCGGCCAGCTTGGCCAGCCGCTCTTGCAGCTTCTCGCGGTCGTAATCGGAGGTCGTTTCGTCGATCTGCGCCCGGAGCTGCTTGATGCGGCCCTGGATGTTCTTCTCGGTGCCGGCGCCGTCTACCAGCGTGGTGTTGTCCTTATCCACGGTGACGCGCTTCGCCTTGCCGAGGTCTTCCAGCCGGACGCCTTCCAGCTTGATGCCGGTCTCCTCCATGATGGCCTTGCCGCCGGTCAGGATGCCGATGTCTTCCAGCATGGCCTTGCGGCGGTCGCCGAAGCCCGGGGCCTTCACCGCGCAGGCGTTCAGCGTGCCGCGCAGCTTGTTCACCACCAGGGTGGCCAGCGCTTCGCCTTCCACTTCCTCGGCGATGATGAGGAGCGGCTTGCCGGAGCGTGCAATCTGCTCGAGCAGCGGCAGCAGGTCCTTCATGTTGGCGATCTTCTTCTCGTGGATCAGGATGTACGGATCCTCGAGCACCACTTCCATCCGCTCCGCGTCGGTCACGAAATACGGAGACAAATAGCCGCGGTCGAACTGCATACCTTCCACGGTGTCGAGCTCGGTGACCATAGTCTTGGATTCTTCCACCGTGATCACGCCATCCTTGCCGACTTTCTTCATGGCGTCGGCGATGATGGTGCCGATGGTCGCATCGCTGTTGGCGGAAATCGTGCCGACCTGGGCGATCATGTCGCCCGAAACCGGCTTGGAAAGCTTCTTGACTTCCTCGGTGGCCACTGCGACGGCCTTCTCGATGCCGCGCTTGAGGGCCATCGGGTTGGCGCCGGCCGCTACTGCCTTCACGCCTTCGCGGAAGATGGCCTGCGCCAGAATGGTCGCTGTGGTGGTGCCGTCACCGGCCACGTCCGACGTCTTCGACGCCACTTCGCGCACCATCTGCGCGCCCATGTTCTCGAGCGGATCCTTCAGCTCGATCTCCTTGGCTACCGTAACGCCGTCCTTGGTGATGTTCGGTCCGCCGAACTTTTTCTCCAGAACCACGTTGCGGCCCTTCGGGCCGAGCGTCACCTTCACTGCGTCGGCCAATTGATTGACGCCGCGCAGAATCGCCTGACGGGAATTTTCGGAATAAACAATTTGTTTTGCCATCGTCTATCGACTCCTTAGGAAGCTTTCTTCGCCGTCTTCGGCGCGCTTTCGAGAATACCGAGGACCTCGTCCTCACGCATGATCAGATACTCTTCGCTGTCCAGCTTGATGTCGCTGCCGGAATACTTGCCGAACAGAATCCGATCGCCCGGCTGCACGTCCAGTGCAATCACTTTGCCGTCTTCCAGGCGCTTGCCTTTGCCCACGGCGACGACTTCACCCTCCTGGGGCTTTTCCTTGGCCGTATCCGGAATGTACAGGCCGCCCTGCATCTGCTCCTTCTCCTCGATCCGTTTGACCACAATGCGATCGTAAAGCGGACGAATCTTCATGGGACTTCCTACCTCCTGTAGTAGTTTTTGAAAAGTCTGGGTATCGGTGGAAACCCGTCGGCGTCGCGCCGGGGTTCCGATAATCATTATTAGCACACTGTGTCCGAGAGTGACAAAAAACACACACAAGTTATTGATTACTATGGATTTCTTCTTCTTGACAATGACCCGCACGGGTTCTCGGGCGGACCTAGCCCGCATTCGGCCATCCAGATCGCCGTGGGGTGCCGCTCCCGCCGGGTTATAGTGGTGTTGAATCCATGCGAGGCGCGCGCTGGCTCCTGCTGGTGGCGATTGCCGCAATCGTCGGCGGCGTCAGCCTCACCTACCGAGCCCAGAAACAGGCACTTCACGATCAATCTCCGCCCAAACCCCAGGCGCTGCCGCCCGAGTTGAACTCCGCGGCCCGACAGTGGAATTGGACCGAGCATGATACCAAGGGCTGCAAGACCGCCTACATCGAAGCCGACGATTTCAAGCAGGTGAAGGATTCCTCGCGCGTCGATCTCAAGAACGTGGCCTTGAAACTGTACAAGCCTTGCGGCACAACGTACAACTTGGTCAAAAGTGCCGGGGCCTCCTTTTTCGCGAGCGAACACCGGCTCTATTCCGAGAACGACGTGGAAATCACCCTGGACATACCCACCGAGGGGGATCCGAAGCCGAACCTGGTTTCGATTCGTTCGTCCGGGGTGACCTTCGACAGCAACGGCGGCCGGGCCGAGACCGACCGCCCCTCGACGTTCACCTTCCGCTACGGCGACGGCCAATCCACCGGCGCTTCCTACGATCCCACCACGCGCGAACTGCACATGAAATCCAACGTGGAGGTCCACTGGAGGCCCATCGGACCGCATGCGCGGCCCATGACCATTGAGGCGGCCGACCTCACGTATTACGAGGCCAAGTCGGAGATCTCCATGCCGCTATGGGGAAAACTGACCCGCGGCGAAACCATCGTGGAAGGCTACGGCTCGATGGTCCATCTGGATGACGGCGTCGTCCGTCAGGTAACCACGACCCGCGCGCAAGGCACCGACGAATACCCGAACCGCAAGCTGCAGTACGCCGCCGACACGCTATCGATGGCCTTCGACGAAGATGGAGAGGTCCAGCAGATCACCGGCCAGGGCAATGCCCGGCTGGTGGCGACCTCCGCCGGTTCCGAAACCACCGTTACCGCGCCTTCGGTGGAACTGGGCTTCGAGCCCGTGAACAATGAGAGCCTGCTCACGCAGGTGGTGACTCATGGCCCCGGTTCCGTAACCGCCAAGCCGCTGCCGATGCCTGGACGCGAGCTCGCCGAGACCCACGTTCTGCGCAGCGACAACATCGAAATCAAGATGCGGCCGGGAGGGCGGGAAATCGAAACGCTGGCGACGCACACGCCCGGCCAGATCGAGTTTCTTCCCAACCTGCCGGCCCAGCATCACCGCACGCTCGACGGTAGCGATCTGGCGATTTCTTACGGTCCGCAGAACCGGATCGAATCCTTCCGCGCGAAGAACGTGAAGACCGCGACCGATCCCACTGTGGAAGAACGCAAGCGGAACCGGTCGCAGACGACCACCGCCAGCCGCGAGATGGAGGCGCGCTTCGAACCCGGCAGCAGCCGGATGTCCTCCATGCAGCAGTCCGGCGACTTCACGTATCGCGAAGGAGACCGGCGCGCGCGCGCCGCCAAAGCCACCCTCGATGAGAGCGATAACACCATGCGGCTCGAGACTGGCGCGCGCATCTGGGACGCAACCGGCTCCACCTCCGCCGACCGCATTCGCATGGATCAGCGCACCGGCAACTTCACGGCGGAAGGCAGCGTGAAATCGAGCCGGCTGGCGGAACAGAGCGCGAAGAAGAGCTCCGGCATGCTCTCTGGCGATGAACCGTTAGAAGCGCAGGCAGACAAAATGGAGTCGACCAATCGCAACCGGACCCTGCACTACGAAGGAAACGTGAGCTTGTGGCAGGGCGCCAACCGCCTGCAGGCCCGCGTGGTGGACGTGGATCGGGAAAGGCAGACGCTGGTGGCCGATGGCGGCGTCATTAGCAATCTCTGGGAGCAGCCCAAGGAACGGCCGGGCAAGAAGGCGGGAGCCCCGACGCTGATCCTGGTGCATGCGGCGCACCTGGTCTATACCGATAAGGACCGGGTGGCCATCTACAGCGGAGGCGTAGTGCTCGACCGGCCCGGCATGCAGGTCAAATCGCGCGAGCTGCGGGCGTTTCTCGCGGATACGGAAGCCGATTCGAGGCTTCAGAAAGCGTTTGCCGAAGGCACCGTCGAAATCGTGCAGAGACCGCCCGGCCGCACCCGCACGGGCACGGGGGAACACGCCGAGTATTACCCCGACGAACAGAGAGTGGTTTTGCGCGGAGGCCAACCGCAACTCGTCGACAGTTTGAAGGGCGACGCGCACGGCACTGAATTGACCTACTTTGCGAACGATGATAGGCTGCTGGTGAATGGGTCTTCCGACCAGCCGGCCACCAGCCGGATTCGCCGCAAGTAGTCCCTCATGAGCCAACTCGAGACCAGGGAAATCTCCAAGGCCTATCGCGGGCGCCGCGTGGTGGATGGTGTGTCGGTGTCGGTGCAGCGGGGTGAAGTGGTCGGCCTGCTGGGACCCAACGGGGCCGGCAAGACCACTTCGTTTTACATGATCGTCGGGCTGATCAGCCCCGACTCCGGCCGCGTTCTGATAGACGACCAGGACATCACCGAGCTCCCCATGTACCAGCGCGCGCGGCGCGGCATCAGCTACCTTCCGCAAGAGGCGTCGGTTTTCCGCAAGCTGACGGTGGAAGAAAATCTGCTCGCGATCCTGGAAACGCTGCCTGTGCGCGCGCGGGAACGGCGCGAGACCATGGAGCGGCTGATCGGCCAGCTCGGTCTCGAAACCGTACGCCGCAGCCGGGGCTATATGCTCTCGGGCGGGGAGCGCCGCCGCGTCGAAATCGCGCGGTCGCTGGTGATCAACCCCAGCTTCTTGCTCCTCGACGAACCGTTTTCCGGCATCGACCCCATCCAAGTGCTCGAGCTGCAGCGCATCATCTTCGACCTCAAGCGCGCCGGAATCGGCATCCTGGTCACCGATCACAACGTGCGCGAGACCCTGGTCGTCACCGACCGTGCCTACATCATTAATAACGGCCGCATCTTTCGCGCCGGGAGTCCCGAGGCCCTGGGGCGCGACCCCGAGGTCAAACGCGTGTATCTGGGTGAATCCTTTACCCTACAGGTATGATTTCTTCCGGCTGCCTGCCTCGCCGAGGAAACGGTCCGAATGGTTGATCCGTAAGGAGCTTTATGCGACCACTGTTCTTATTCGTATTGGGAGGTGTCTGCGCCTTCGCGCAGCCGTTCACCGCCGGAATCAAGCTGGGTGCGCCTCTGGACGATTTTCTGAACACCATCCAGGACCCGACGATCAACTACCACAGTGTCACCAATCGTTATCTGGTCGGCCCTACCGTGGAGTTGCGCCTGCCCTTCGGCTTGGGCGTTGAAGTGGATGCGCTCTACCGGCACTACAACTTCCAGGGCGCAGGAAACATTTCGCCGGCGGGCACCACACTGACGACTCACGGAAGTACCGGCGCGTGGGAATTTCCGCTGCTGGCCAAGTACCGGTTTCCATTCCCCGTCGTACGGCCGTTTGTGGATGCCGGAGTGGCCTGGGATACGCTGCAAGGCTTCAAACAAGTGGTGACGGTGGTCAGCGGAGTCCCGGTCCTGCCACCCGCGAACCTGAACCAGCCTGCCCACAATACCACCACGGGTTTCGTGACGGGAGCGGGGTTAGACGTACATGCGCCCTATGTTCACCTGTCGCCCGAAATCCGCTATACCCGGTGGGGCGCACAGCACTTCTTCAGCCCCAACGGCGGGTTTTCGAGCAACCAGAACCAGGTCGAAGTCCTGCTGGGCATCACGTTCTAGAATCGACGAATTTTCAGGAAGCGCGTCGGCCAAAAGAAAAACCGCATCGGGCCTGCCCCCTGACGTTGGGGGCTGGCTCCGATGCGGCCTGCCCGGGGGGTGGGCGGGATCCGGCGTCGGGCCGCCTGGTCCGACTCAACATCCACTCCTGGCCGGGTCCGCGTCTTGATTCTCCCGATCCAGAAATGCCAGACAACGACCGCTACCTATGATCCCTGGAGAGATCGTGCGAGAAACCGCTTCACAAAAAAGCCCCTCTGCAGCAACCGCCAAGGCTGAAGAACAGTGAATTCCAATTACGGCGAACATCGGCTCCCGCAAGCACGCTGTCTCTTTCGGCTCACTCTTCTCCCGCCTGAATGTTGCAGCAGAGGGCAGGTTTGAAGTTACTTCACCAATTCACCACCACCAATAGCAACCGGACCTCCACCTGTCAATCGTCTAAGCCCTTCCGAATCAACTATTCCGTGCAATAGAGAACGTCGTGCCGCGGCCCCGGGGGCGTGGCCTGTGTCGCTATGACACAATGGCCAGTGATGGGACGAATGGGCGCGACGGCCATTCTGCTGGTACTGCTCATGCCGGCACTGTCTCGCTCGCAAACCGCGGCGGGCGCTGCGCCGGCCCGTGCCGCGCCTGACGATCCGGTGGCCGTCTTCACCGATCATCCACGGCTGTTTCTCCGGCCAGCGCACCTGCGGATGCTGCGACGGGAACGCGAACGCGCCACAGCGCGCTGGCAGCAGTTCGGCGCCTTCGTGAGCCAGGACGCGCCCCTGCCCGAAAGCGCCTTCGCGCAGGCCCTCTACTATCAGGTTTCGGGCGATCCGGCCTCCGGACGCCGGGCGGTGACGTGGGCTCTCGGACCGGGTACGGATCTGCGCCAACTCGCGTTGGTGTTTGACTGGTGCCAGGAACTGCTCACCGAAAGCCAGCGGAGCCGCCTCATCGCCCGGCTGCAGCAGGGCATGGCCCAGACGGCTGGTGACGACTCGATCCCCGCCGTGCGTTCGCGCGCGTTGGCGGCGGTGGCCTTGTTCGACCACGTGCCGCAAGCCCCCAACCGCGAACTCGAGCGCGTGGTTCGCGGGTGGTGGGAAGGAAAGATGGCGCCCGCCCTCGCCAGCGGCCGCGAGGTGGTTCCGCGCGACGACGCCTACCCGCTTTGGGAACTCCTGCACGCCATTCGCGACAACACCAATCTCGATCTCCGCGAGTCGGCCCGAAAATTCTTCAAGGAATTTCCCATCGAACACCTGGCCAGCTACTATCCCGCCGCGTTTCCGGGGGAGGACAACGATTTCCGCATCGGCGCCATGGCCGAGTCCGGCGAACCCGACCTCGAGCGCGCCGCGCTCTCCCGCGCGGCCGAGTTGGCGATGGTGGCCTACGACAACAACGCCGAGGAAAGTCAGTACCTGCAGGGCTGGCTCATGCACGACCATTTCATGCTGCGCGGTCCGTTCGGCGCGCCCTACGAATTCCTCTGGGCCAACCCCTATCAGCCCGGTCTGAGCTTCACGCATGTTCCGCTGATCTATCACAGCGACACGTTCGGCCGGCTGTTCGTACGGTCCAACTGGGACGACTCCGCCGACTGGTTCGGCTATTTCGACGGAACGGCTCAATTGTTCCGCGAAGGCCACCGGCTCTCCGTCAACCTCAAGGCCGCCGCCGCCCCGCTGAGCCTGGAAAGCGCGGTGATCGCCTGGGGATCGGCCGCCCCCAAGCTTCGTCTCCACCTGGAAGATACCCAAGAGGCGCTCATCCTGGTGGGGTTGGCGCCGGCGCGCACCTACCAGGTGGAAGTCGACGACGAGGAGGTGTTCGAAGAGACATCCGACCCGGGAGGCATTCTGGTGCTCGACCTGCCGCGCGGCAAAGACGTCGGCGTCCGCGTCAACATGGCTCCCTGAGTTCTGGCCCCGGAGCCCCTAGTACGCCCAGCGCCACAGACTGGCGCCCACGGTGTAGCCCGCGCCCACCGCGGCGAACACCACCAGATCCCCGCGCTTGAGCCGCCCTTGTTGGATGGCATCGCGCGTGGCCAGCGGAATGGTCGCGGCGACCGTGTTGCCGTAGCGATCGATGTTGATCAGCACGCGATCCCCGAGACCCAACCGTTCGGCGGCGGCGCTGATGATGCGCCCGTTGGCCTGGTGGGGGATCAGGATCCCGACGTCCTTGGTGGTCAGACCGTTGCGTTCCAGCAACTCGCTGCAGGTCTCGTACATCTTGCGCACGGCGTATTTGAAAACCTGGCTCCCATCCTGGTGGACATAGTGCAGCCGCTGCTCCACGGTCTCGTGCGACGACGGCAGCCGGCTTCCGCCCGCCGGCATCTTCAGAAAGTCCCCGCCCGACCCGTCCACCTCTCCCAGAAAATCGATGAATCCCGCGCTGCCTTCGCCTTCCCCGGCGGCCTCGATCAGCATGGCGCCGGCGGCATCGCCGAAGAGCACGCAGGTCGCGCGGTCCGTGTAGTCGATGATCCGGCTCATGGTGTCGGATCCGATCACCAGAACCTTGCGATGCGTGCCGGCCGCCACCAGATGAGCCGCCGTGGTCAGCCCGTACACGAATCCCGAACAGGCCGCCACCAAATCGAAGCCCCACGCGCCGCGCGCGCCCAGCGCGTTCTGCACCAGGCAGGCCGTCGAGGGAAAGAACATATCCGGCGTTACCGTGCACACGATGATCGCGTTCACCTCCGTGGCAGCCACCCCGCGCTGCGCCAGCGCGCAGCGGGCGGCTTCAATCGCCATGTCCGAGGTGGCAACGCCGGGATCCGCAATATGCCGCTCCCGAATCCCCGTGCGGTCCCTGATCCACTGGTCGTTGGTTTCGACCATCTTCTCCAGATCTTGGTTGGTGAGTACACGCGGGGGAACGTAGCACCCGAGGGCGCTAATTTTGGCTTTAGGCAATTCCAATCTTCCTTTTAAGACCTCAGGGTAACGCATCCGCGGTACTCTGGGGAAAGGATGGCCGATCCGCCGGCACTGTTCCCCGTTGAAGGGCTGCAGAGTTCTCTCTTCTTTGAAACTCCCGAGGAGATTTACGCGCGCGTATTCCGCGTGCTCAAGCCGCGCACGCCGCTGCCGGAGCTACACGTGGAATTCTGCCGCTTCGCCAACGCCGATAGCTTCATCCGGCTGGAGAACGGACGACTGAGCGTGCGGGTTTCCGACCTGCTGGCGGGCGCGCCGGCCCCCGTGACCGAGGCGCTGGCGTACATTTTGCTCGGCAAGCTATATCGCAAGACTGTGCCGCGAGCCTACGCGCATCGCTACCGGCTGTATCTCAATCGCCGCGACGTGCGCCGCCAGATGCATCTGGTGCGCCAGGTCCGCGGGCGCAAGTTCCTCTCCGGGCCGCAAGGAGCACACTGCAATCTGGAAGAAGTGTTTGAACGGCTGAACCGGCAGTTCTTCGACGGCCTGCTGGGACAGCCGAACTTGGGATGGAGCCGCCGCCCCTCGCGCAGCATGCTGGGCCACTTCGACCCGTCTCACAACGCCATTGTGATCAGCCGGATCTTCGATCAGCCGGATCTGCCGGAACTGGCGCTCGAATATGTCGTCTTCCACGAGATGCTGCACCTGCGCTACCCGGTGGACCACCGGGGAACCCGGCGCCGCGTGCACACCCGGGAGTTCCGCGAGGCTGAAAAGAAATTCCCGCGCCTGCGTGAGGCCAAAGAAATTCTGAAGCGCCTCTGATCCGCGCCTAGGCTCGCAGCGTGGCGGCCGCCGGAATGAGGGCTCGCAATTCCAGCCGCTGCGAATCGAAGGCCTGCACCAACCCGGTGGCGTCCACGCCGCCGTACCCCCATCGGTACAGAAACAGGCGCACGTGAATCGCGGCCATCATCACCGCAAACTGGACCTCCCGGCGGACCAGCACACGGGCCAGGTCCGGACGGTCGTAGCGCGATTGCACCAGGAGCACCCGAATCGCCGTGGTGACGCGCCGGAAATCGGCCTGGAGGCAGCGCAAATATTGGCAAAATACGCAGCAGCGCTGGCGCCTCAGTTGACGAGCCACCCGCCGCGACGGGCCCCGCTGAGCCGGGAAGAATTGCGCGTCGGGAGCGTCCAACAGCCGCGTCATCGCGTCGTAGCGGTTGAGCGCCAGCTGGTCGATCCAGTCGGCGGTCACCGGCAAGTGCGTGTGGACCGATCCGATCTGCCGCACGAGCCAAAGAAGCCCGGCGCCAACAGCCGTACAGAGCAGAACGGCGAATGCGACCATCCAATTCATAGTGGACGCTTTTGATCTAGGAGAGATCATATGCTGGAATTCACCGAAAATTCAATTGAATGCAGTAAATTCCAGTACTGTTGCCCGGGGGGGGGGATTACCCGTTAATCCCGGGATACCTTGAGCAACGTATTGTTGAGGGCTTCCAACTGGCCGAGGATCCGTTTTTCCTGTTCTGGTCCGAAACTGGGCACGTTGACCCGGACTTCTTCGCCCTTTTTCGTGAGGAAAACCAACCAGATCAAGATGCAGGCCGCCCCGATACCCAGGAAAAACGTGCTTACCGAACGAGATAGGTCTTTGCCAAGGATCACGCGGACGAGCAGCCCGGCCGTATTGCTCAGGAACAGAATGGTATAGGCCAGGCTATGCACCACGACGTTTCTGCTGAGGGGTACCGGATACCTCGTTAGCCATAACAAGATCAACAGCAGGAACAGCAAGAGGCTGAAATCGACGCCCCGCTCGATGGCATAGTAGTACGCCAGCAGGCGCGAGCGCTGGGCCACCCCCCCGCTCAGTTGCGGGAGGAGGGACAAGCCGGAGATCAGGACCGACAGAGAAAGGCCCGCGTAGAGGAACCATCGTCCTAAAGTATAGAGGCCTCGGTGTTTTTCCAATACCAGAGAGTATAGTTCGATGACGATCAGGACGTAGAAGAGCCAGATGACCGGTTCGGTCAGGCTCCAGTATTTCATGTAGCCAGCCGAACGGGGATTGGAGAAGATCAGGAGTAGAGCGCCGGTATAGAAAAAGCGAAAGACCAGATATGCAAACAAAGCTCGATAGCGCTTGTAAAGGCCACTATACACGAGCTTTATGCTGGTCAGGCAGCAGCTCGCAAGCAGTACGCCCTCAAGAAACCTTACAAGTGCGGCGCTCGGGTCCATTCCCACCAAGTTGGTGATTCTAGCACCGGGCGCCGCCAGGATTCAGTAGTTCTTTTAGCGAACCCACGGACACGGGTCACACTCGGGCAGCGGACCATCCACTTTGCTGCTGTAAGTCCTAGCCGTAGCCAAAAACGCCATTGCCATTACCGCTAGCAACATTAACCTTCTCATGTGTTTTACCCTTTCTACTAACCGAAGTCTGCTAACTTCAGTACTGTACTGTACCTAACTGTACGGTAGTAGGGGATAACTCGGATGAAAATTTTCCAAAAACGGAACACCTAGATCTGAAGTGCTAGAACGTTGGTGAGGCCTCCCTAGGTGTAGACCTAAGGGGAAGGTCGAGTGTGGGAATTCTCAACGCTCAGGAGGGACTGGTTTGGCAGTGGTTCCAGACGGCCGAGCGAGGCGGCGTTGATTGGATTCCAGTCTCATCGCCACTCCGATCACTTGGCCGACCACATCGATCTCCTCTGGAAACCGGAACAGCGACGGCTGTTTCTCGGAAGCCGGGTGGGGTTGAATCAGCAACCGGTCCCCTTCGATGCTGCACCAGCCGCAAGCAAATCCTCCACGATGCTCCAGAAAATAGATGGGCCGGTCGTGCTCGTCGGTCCATCCTCCACGCGCAATCTTGCGTCGGTTCTCGTCAATCAGCACGAGCGACCCCGGGCGAAGAATGGGATACATGGACCAATCTTCCAGACCTACTAAACCGTACCGGTTCCGTAGGTCTAGCCCATTGAGATAATTGAATGGGACTCTTCCCCACTGCCGGATCAGCTGGCTGAGGAAGGTGGTCTTGCTCAGGTCGAAGTCATTCTCCGTGGGATCGGCGCCGACCCCGCTGCGATTGAGGTTGATTTGAAACGGGTGGGTCTCATCAAGTCCAATGCGAAAAGCCTCGGTAGCCAGCTGTTCGGCAGGCACGCCATACCAGCGCATAACGTCCTGCAAGTCGAGGCGATAGATGGCGCACAGCGTGTACAGGCGGAATACGCTGGGAACCTTGCCGCTGTTTTCGATATCGGCCAAGCGGCTCAAGGGCACCAGAAACTCGGCATTGGCGTGACGGCGAGCCAGATCCTGGCTGGCTTGCTCCACATCGCGGTACGTCAGCTTGAGACGCTCGCGAACCCGTTTGAGCTTTTCTCCGGCGCGGTCCATGCTATGATCCTCGCTGTGCTACCGGCCCAGCGAAAAAGTCTTGAGCGGGCGAAGGGGCATTATAACGTCGCCGCTGAACGGCAGCAAGGAAAATGACCCGGTTTTGTTCCGAAAACGGAACAAAGGAGTGGCAGGCGGTGCAAATTCCGTGACGGTGGTGTTGGGAATCTCGGGTGCGAGTGGGGCGATTTACGGGCTTCGCCTGCTCGAACGGCTGCGGCAGCAGGGGGCGAGAATCCACCTGATTCTCACCCGATCCGGCGAAAAAACCCTGTATTTAGAAACCGGAAAAACCGCCGCGGAAGTGAAACAACTGGCCGATTTTTCTTATGCTCTGGAAGACATTTCCTGCCGTCTGGCGAGTGGTTCTTATCCCACGGATGCCATGGTGATCGCTCCGTGTTCCATTCACACCATGTCCGCCATTGCGCACGGCATCAGTTCGAACCTCCTGGTACGGTCGGCCGATGTGGCGCTGAAGGAGCGGCGCAAACTGATTCTGATGGTTCGGGAGAGCCCGCTGCACCTGGGCCATTTGCGAACCATGACCGCTCTGGCGGAAATGGGCGCCATCGTCGCGCCCCCCATTCCAGGCTTCTATCACCACCCGCAGACGGTGATGGACATCGTGGATCACAGCGTGGAACGGGTACTCGATCTGCTGGGGCTGCCGGACGCCAACTCGCGGCGTTGGGAGGGGACCAAGTGAAGCCAAAGCGCGAAAGGATCGCCTTTCAAGGAGAGCGCGGCGCTTTCAGCGAAGAAGCCGCCCGCAAACTGCTCGGACCAGACGTTGCGGTCCTGCCGTGCGCGCGATTTGAAGACGTCTTTCGCCGCCTCAAAGAGGGAAAAGTCACGGGCGCCGTGGTGCCGATCGAGAATACGTTAGCCGGGTCGGTCCACGAGAATTACGATCACCTGCAGCACTTCGACCTGCCCATCGTGGCGGAGACCAGCGTGCGCATCGTCCACAGTTTAATCGTGCGAAAAGACGTGAAATTCTCCGCCCTCCGGCGGGTCTTCTCGCATCCGGTGGCGCTCAATCAATGCCTCGATTTCTTCGCCCAGAATCCGCAAATTGAGCGGACGCCCTTTTACGATACCGCCGGCAGCGTCAAAATGATTGTAGAAGAAGGACTTAGGGATTCCGGCGCGATCGCCTCCAGAGTGGCGGCCGAGATTTATGGCGCCCGTATCTTGCGAAAATCCATCGAAGATGTCCGCCAGAATTTCACAAGATTTTTCCTGCTTCGGCGGCGAAAAGACGCGGGCCTTTTGCCCAATTCCGTGGCTGCCGACGCGCCCTGGAAGACCTCTTTGGTGTTTACCACGCGCGATGCGCCGGGCGCTTTATTCCGCGCGCTGGCCGCGTTTGCCCTGCGGGATTTGAGCCTCGCCAAGATCGAGTCGCGTCCCCTGCGCGGCAAACCGTGGGAATATCTGTTCTATCTCGATTTTCGAGGACGCGTGGATTCTCCCCCGGCCCAGAACGCGCTCCGGCACCTGGCAGAGCTGGCCGACTGGATGCGCGTGCTGGGTTCCTATCCGCAAGGCGCGTAATCCAGGGCGCCGCCACCCTCACGGTACACTGTGGGTAGCATGGCCGTCGAAGAGCCCCAGGTCCCCGCCACAGCCGAACCTCAGGAGGAACCGCTGGAGGAAATCCCGGTCCTTACGGTGCGCGACACGGTCGTGTTTCCCGGCGCCCTAGCGCCCATCACGGTAGGACGGCCGGCGTCCACTGCGCTGGTTCAGGCCCTAGGCGAGAACCGGACGCTGGCCGTGGTTTCGCAGCTCGATCCGCGCATCGACACACCCGGCCCCGAGGACCTCTACGCGGTCGGCACGGTCTGCGTACTCCATAAGGTGATTCGCGTTCCCCGGGAGAACCTGCTGCTATTTTGCGAGGGTGTATCGCGAATCCGGACGCAGGAGTTCACGGCACGAGAACCCTTTCTCAAGGCCAAGGTGCTGCGGCTTGCCGACATCGAGCCCGAGCCGACGCCGGAAATCGAAGCTCTGAAGCAAACCGTGGTCGGCCTGTTCCAGCAGATTGTGGCGGCCTCGCCCAACCTGTCCGACGATCTCGCCACCACCGCAGAACACATCGCGGAAGCCGGCCGGCTAGCGGACTGGGTGGCGGGAACCCTGCCTTCCCTCAGCCCGGCCGAGCGGCAACGCCTTCTGGAGCAGCCGGACGCGCAGACACGGCTCAACGAAATCCATCTTCACCTGACGCGCGAACTGGAGATGATCGAGCTGCGTGGGCGCATCCAGTCCCAAGTGCAAGGGCAGCTTTCCCAAAGCCAGCGTGAATTCTACCTGCGCGAACAATTGAAGGCCATCCAGAAAGAGCTGGGAGAGGGCGAGGAGTCAAACCGGGACATCGAGGAACTGCGCGAAAAGCTGGAAACCGCCGGCATGACCGAAGAGGTCAAGACCGAGGCGATGCGCGAGTTGAACCGGCTCGGACGCATCTCGCCGGCATCGCCGGAATACGGCGTGTCGCGCACCTACTTGGAATGGATGGCCAGCCTGCCGTGGAACGTGTCATCCGGCACGCAGGTGGACGTGAAGCGCGCTGCGGAGATTCTGGACCAGGACCATTACGACCTCGAAAAGGTGAAGGACCGGATTCTAGACTACCTGGCGGTGTTGCAATTGCGGCCGGTGCTGAAGGGGCCGATTTTATGTTTTGTGGGGCCGCCGGGCGTGGGGAAGACGTCGCTCGGCAAGTCGATCGCGCGCGCCCTGGGACGCAAATTCGCGCGCATCTCCATGGGAGGCATGCACGACGAAGCGGAGATCCGCGGCCATCGCCGCACTTATATCGGGGCGATGCCTGGCCAGATTATCCACGCGCTGCGTCGCGCCGGGACCAACGACCCGGTTTTCATGCTGGATGAGGTGGACAAATTGGGGCGCGATTTCCGCGGCGATCCGGCCTCGGCGCTGCTCGAAGTGCTCGACCCGGAGCAGCACTCCACGTTCCGCGACAATTACCTCGATGTTCCGTTCGACCTATCCAAGGTGCTGTTCATCACCACCGCCAACGTGCTCGATCCGGTGCCGGACGCGCTGCGCGATCGTATGGAGATCATTCCGCTCGAAGGCTATACCGAGCAGGAAAAAGTGATGATCGCGTTTCGCTACCTGATTCCGCGCCAGACCACCGAGAACGGCCTGGACACCGGGCTCGGTATTGCGTTCACCGACGAATCGGTGCGCTTTTTGATTCGCCGCTACACGCGGGAAGCGGGCGTACGCAACCTGGAGCGCGAAATTGGGGCGATTTGCCGGAAGCAAGCCCGGCGCATCGCCGAGGGCACGCCCCGGAAGATCGAAGTGACTCCCGACGTGATCGAGAAAGACCGGGGGGCGCCGCGCTTCCGCACCGACACGGAAGTCGCAGGCCGCACGCGGCGCCCGGGCGTGGCGGTGGGGCTGGCATGGACGCCCGTGGGCGGCGACGTCTTGTTCATCGAAGCCGGCCGCATGCCGGGCGGCAGCAAAGGGCTCATCATGACGGGCCAACTCGGTCCGGTGATGCAGGAATCGGTGCAGGCTGCGCTCACCTGGGTTCGCGCCAACGCAGCCTCCTGTGGAATCGATCCCAAGCTGTTCAAGACCAGCGACATCCATATCCATGTGCCGGCCGGCGCAATTCCCAAGGACGGCCCTTCGGCCGGCATCACCATGGCCTCCGCGCTGCTCTCCATGCTGACCGGCCGCGTGGTGCGCGCCAACCTGGCGATGACGGGGGAGATCACCCTGACCGGCCAGGTGCTTCCGGTGGGAGGCATTAAGGAAAAAGTGCTGGCGGCCAAGCGCAGCGGCGTCACTGAATTGATCCTGCCGTTCGAAAACGAGGTCGACGTCCGCGAGGACCTCAAAACCGAACAAATCGGCGACATGACGATACGGTTCGTGAAAACCATGGAAGAAGTCGTAGAGCTGGCGCTCGAACCGAAGCAGCCGGAATAGGAAAGGGTGCCAGTCCGATGAAGTGGCTGGGAAATTTGCGCTATCCGCCCGTGGAGATGAGCGACCTGAGCGACGCCGAGTGGCTGGTCGCGCTGAAACGGCACTACGGCGAAGCCAATCTCTGCATCTCTCACCCGCAGGACGGCGGCGTACCGTGGCGTTCCGCGGCCGAATGGGAAGCGCTCGGCATGCTGGGCGTCTATCTGAAGTAGAATCTCACCCGGTCCCACTCATGTCGCTGGAAGTGCCTCCGGCCGCAGGCACGTAGCATTTCAGGGTGTAGTCCATCACCATTCGGTCGGCATTGAAACGCCAGCCGAGAGTGCGGATGGTGCGCTTCATGCGCTGGATCCATCCGCGCGGCAGGCCGTCGCGATCCCGCTGGTAGTACAGCGGAATCACTTCCTCGCGCAATACGCGGTACAAGTCATCGCCATCGCGGCTGTCGTGGACATCCATGTTGGAGTGAGTGCGGCCCGTGCCGATGGCGAACCCGTTCAGGCCATCGTACGCTTCCGCCCACCAGCCATCCAGGACCGAGAGGTTCAGCCCGCCATTCAGAACCACTTTCTGGCCGCTGGTTCCCGACGCTTCCAGGGGACGCCGGGGATTGTTCAGCCAGACATCGACGCCCTGTACGAAATAGCGTCCGACGTCGATATCGTAGTCCTCGACGAAGACGAATTTGTCGGCGAACTGGCGATCCCGCATCAGCTCGGCGATCTGCCGCAGCACCTGCTTGCCGGGTTCGTCGCGCGGATGGGCCTTGCCGGCGAAGACGAACTGCACGGGGCGCTTGGGATCGTTCACCATGGAGGCCAGTTCTTCGATGTCCTTAAGAAGCAGATTGGCCCGCTTATAGGTCGCAAAGCGTCGCGCGAACCCAATGGTCAAGGCGTCCGGACTGAGAATGCGCCCGAGCCGCTGGAGATTCTCCGGAGGCTCCTCGCGGCGCCGGGCCTGCTCGATGGCGCGGCCGCGCACGAAATCCAGCAGGCGCGATTTGAGGCTGAGGTGCGTTTCCCAAAGCTCTCCGTCGTCGACGCTCTCGATACCGTCCCAGATATGGGCCACGCCGCTGTGTTCGTGCCAGCCTGTCCCGAGGTGGCGGTCGTACAGGCGGAACATCTGCGGCGCCAGCCAGGTGGGAACGTGGACCCCGTTAGTGATATGGCCGATGGGCACCTCGTCCTCCGGCCGGCCGGGATAGAGGCCAGTCCACATCGTGCGGGACACCTCGCCATGCAGCGCGGAAACGGCATTGGCGCGGCGCGAGATACGCAACCCGAGCACCGTCATGCAGAATTCCTCGTGCGGGTTGCCGGGGTTCTCGCGGCCCAGGGACATGAGCCCCTCGTGAGAGAGGCCGATGCGCTCGCGGAGCGGTCCCAGATGTTCCTCGATCAGGCCGGGATGAAAACGGTCGTGGCCCGCCGGAACCGGGGTGTGGGTGGTGAAGACCACCTCGCGCGAAACCCGCGGCAACGCCTGGTGAAAGCTGACGCCCTCCTCCTGCATGCGATTGCGAATGGCTTCGAGCACGGCGAATCCGCTGTGGCCTTCATTCAGGTGCAGGACGCCAGGCGCGATCCCCATGGCCCGCAAAGCGCGGTATCCGCCGACGCCCAGTAACAGCTCCTGGCGGATGCGGACGCGCCCGTCGCCGCCGTAGAGGCGCGAGGTCAGCTCGCGGTCTTCGGGGGCATTGCCCTCCACGTTGGAATCGAGCAGCAGCAAATCGCAGCGGCCGACTTTCACGCGCCAGACCTTCGCGCGAAGAGAGCCGCTCCGGGTATCGAGCGCCACGACCACCGGGGCGCCGTCCGTGCCGATGGCCGGCTCCATGGGCAACTGGTTGACATCGGTTTCGAGGTATTCTTCGTGCTGCCAACCATGGCGGTCGAGGCGCTGGCGGAAGTAGCCCTGACCGTAGAACAGTCCTACTCCGACCAGGGGAATCCCCAGGTCCGAGGCGCTCTTGATGTGGTCGCCCGCGAGGATGCCCAGGCCACCTGAGTAGATCGGGATCGATTCATGCAGGCCGAACTCGGCGGAAAAATAAGCCACGGGCCGCGGACGGAGGATCCCGGCGTGGCTGGCGCCCCATGTGCGGTCGGCGTGCAGATACTCGTACTGGCGGCGATAGGCGTAGTTGATGCGGCTGTGCAGCACCAGTTCCGCGGCGCGGCGTTCCAGCTGGGCCAGCGGAAGCTCCGACAGGAGAGAAATGGGGTTGTGATTGATCTGGCCCCAGCGTGCCGGATCGAGATCTCGGAAGAGGCTGGTGGAATCATGGTCCCAGCTCCACCACAAATTGCGAGCCAGAGACCAGAGACGCTCCTGGGCGGGCGCGATGAAACGATCGAGCGTGCGAGCCTCGCTAACCACAGGGGCAACTTGGGCCGCGGCCTCCACCAGCATGCGGACCTCGTCCTCGTGAAAGGTACGGGCCTCGACCGTCTGCACCACCAGCACGCCTTGCAGCACGCCCCGCTCGATGAGCGGAACTCCCAGGAACGATTGGTAGGCGTCTTCTCCGGCCTCCCTGAAATACTTGAAGCGGGGATGGTTTTTCACCTGTTCGACCGCTACCGGGCGCACCTGTTCGGCCACCAGGCCGGCTAGCCCTTCATGCAATCCCAGACGAAGCGTGCCGATGCAGTGGGGGTTTAGCCCCAGCGTGGCAGCCAGAACCAGGTTGTTGCGGTCCGGCTCCAGCAGATAGGCCGAACAAACGTCGGTCTCAAAACGCCGGGCGATGAGCGCGACCACATTCATGAGCGTTTCCGCGGCCTTGCCCGTCTCCGCGGCAAGATTCGCAATCTCCTCCAAGGTGAGGACGTGGTTGGCATCGCGCTCGCGCGCGAATTGGGTCATCGGCTAAACGCCTCCGTCACTTCGGTTTTACTTGAGTGGTGATAGGCCATTTCGAAATACACGAGCGCCGGCGGATGCAACAACGGGGTTGAGAAGCGAAAGAACAAATCCAGGAGAAACCGCGAACTCGCCGACTGCCCTAGGACGAACCAACTACCTGATAGTCTACGCCGATTGCCGCGAGGGGGCAATCCTTCAATGCAGAAGGCCAGCCCAGCGCGCGGTTGCTCTGCACTCGAAATCCAATATCCCTAAATCCGAGTATCCAGCCGCCGCGCCGAGGCGCATTCGGAACTGGCCACGCTCCAGTTTGACGCGGACCAGCATCTCCGTTTGGCCGACCACCTCGCCGCACGTCCGGCGTAGGAACTGATCGATCGATTCAAACAGCGCCTCGGTTATCTGCTGAAAAGGCACCGCAGGCGCCAACAGTATGAACCCTGGGCATCGCGATTCCTGCGTGCCGCGTACAACTCGGCGAAACCCTCCACTCCTGGTCAGACCCGGTTGTGGTGCTGGAGGAGGGAGTCGAACCCTCATACCCAGTGAAGGATGCGGGATTTTGAGTCCCGTGCGTCTGCCAGTTCCGCCACTCCAGCAACTGTTTGGCTCCTTTGAGTTTACCCCAGCTTCCCGCCCGCCGCTCTGGAGTGGTTTTGGCAGGCTTCCGGAATAGTTCAGAGAGCCGGGGCATCCCCATCGAACCGTTCCCTTGGCGGTTCCGGGGTCCCCACTCTGCGCCACTGCGTCATACTGGGGGGATTGTCTGCGCCTTTCATCAAGCCGCGCCGCGACGCCTGGGCTCAGTGGATCGCCCCGGAGACGATCCTCTCGCAGGTTCGCAGCACGGCCCCATTCCTTGCCCTGCGCCTGCCCGCCCGCGAGGCCTCCCGGCTTATCGATCTCGGCCACTCGCCCGACGGCTTTCTCCGCATTCTTGCCAACTGGGAGAACATCCTGCGCTCGAACCTCAGCCCTGAGGAGCAGTTGCAAGATTACTTCGCCTTCTGCCTGGCCTGTCACCATGCCACCGTAGCGACGTTCGTGCCCACCGATGTCGATACCAAGATCCGCGGCATCGTCTGGCGCGAATCACGCGATCCGGATGTACTGCGACCCATGCTGCGGTTGGCCCTCGCCTCGCGCGCCTGGACTGAAGATGGCATCTCGATTCGCGCCGTCCGGGGAGTGAGCGGCCACAACGGGGAACAGTGGAGCGCCATTGCGGGCGGCCTGGGCCGCCTGCTCGAACTCGGCGATACCGCTGCCTCCGAGGAAGCGCAAGCCGCCATCGAGGCCGAGATCGATCGGGAGCAGGCAGTCTTTGTTGAGGTCGCCGCGGAACGCGACGCCGAACTCGACCTGTTGCGCCTCTCGATGACCCTGGCGCACAATCGCGGCGATTTAACGCAAGGCATGGGTTTCTGGAAGCGCACCCCGCTCACTGCGCCGGTCATGGAACATCTCTCGAAGCGCGGCCGCTTCTCCCTCGCCGTTCGGGTGTATCAACACACCGGGCTCTCGGCCGAAGGCCATCGGCACTATCCCCTGCGTGCCGTAAAGGCGCTCCGGCGCTCGCCGGCGACCCTGCTGCCGCTATGCCCGTTTCTGGACGACTGGGGGGGCGTGATCGCGCAACTCGAAGAAAGCCACGAAGTACTGGCGGCGCTGGTGGGCGGCTGTCAGAAAGTACAGGGGCAGCAAGGCTATTACCGCGCGATCGCCGGCATGCGCACCGCCTCCTCGGGAGGTTTCGAGCGTGCGGCGGCACGCATACCCAACTCGGCCCAACGTTTGCTGCGTGCCGCCGAACTGCGCAAGCTCATCGACGTCCCGCGGCTTTCCTTCGAATCCATGATGCGCAAGCGCGCTCGTACCGCCCTGGCAATGTTCAGCGGGAAGATCTGACCTTTACCGCAAGCTGCCGGCTGCATCCGATAAACTGTTCAAATGGCCGTCTTGATTGATGCGATTAACGTAAAGCGAAGGACGTTATTTGAGCTCGATAACACTCCGTTCTCATGCCTGGAAGCTGAGGTGAACACGCCGACCGCCCGAGGCGGCCAGACCCTGGTGCGCCTGAAGATCCGCAACCTTCTCACGAACGCCGTCTTTGAGAAGACATTCCGGGCGGGTGACAAATTCAAGGAACCGGATCTCCAGTTGGTCCCGGCTTCTTATCTGTATAGCAACAACGATGGTTCGCACTTCCTGGACCAGGAGAGCTATGAGACCCTCACCCTTGCGGATGAGGTGATCGGGAACGCGCTGGACTTCCTGGTCGAGGGCGCCGTGGTCGAATTGCTAAAGTACAACGGCAATCCTATCGGTTTAGAGTTGCCAACGTTCGTTGACCTGAAGGTTGCGTCAACAGAACCAGGGGTACGCGGTGACTCGTCGAGTGGCAGCGTGACCAAGCCAGCCAAGCTGGAGACCGGTCTGGAGATCCGCGTTCCACTGTTTATCAAGGCCGGTGAAAACGTAAAGGTGTCGACGGAGCGTGGGGAGTTTGTGGGGCGGGCATGATCTGGCTTCGGAGCGATCCGATCCGCATCGCCGTCCCAAAGTCGGAGGGAGTCTGCGGTTGGCTCCAATGCGTCCCCGGGACAGACGATTTGGGTTAGCGGCCGAATGGAGTGCGGATTGCGTCCCATAAAACGTCTCGTTGATCGAACTTCGAAAGCGGCTTAACCACGGGGGGCGCGTCAAGCCTGAACCGCTTCGATGACGCTCATCTCCGTGTGGGTCGGGATGACCCGCGTTAACCGGAGACCGGCCGAATCGAGCAAGGCGCGGTATTCCGCCTCGGTCCGCTCGCGGCCGCCCGTCATTACGAGCATATTGAGGTCCATGCACTTACTGAAGGATGCAGCCGTGCCGGGATGGATTACCGCTTCCACCAGCAGGACCCTGCCGCCGGCCGCCATGGCACTCCGGCAGTTCTTGAGAATCGCCGCCGACTGCTGGTCATCCCAATCGTGAATGATCCACTTCAGCACATAGGTGTCGCCTGCCGGCGCCGAATCAAAGAAACTGCCTGCGGCAGTCTCGCATCGCTCCGCCAGACCCTCCGTCTGGAGCCGGCCCTGCGCTCTTTCCGTCACATGCGGCAAATCCGCAAGCACGCCGCGGAGTGCCGGGTTCCTCTTGAGAATCGCGGTCAGAAGAGTGCCATCGCCCCCGCCGACGTCGACGACCGTCGCGCTCGAGGAGAAATCATAAGCTGCGGCAACCGCGGCGGCAACCACTGAGCTGAAACTGGACATGGCCGCGTCAAAGATCGCAGCCTCGTCGGAATGCTCTACCATGTACTGCCATTTGCTCGCGCCATAAACCTGGTTGAAGGCGATCTCTCCCGTCTTCACGCTGTGCAGGACTTTCTCCCAAGCGGGGTAGTGATTCTCTCCGAGTTCCTCGATCGCAAAGTAGCGCAGCGATCCCGGGACATCGGTCCGCAGTGTGGCGCCAAGCGGCGTTAGCAAGAAACGTCCCTGATCGTCTTCTGCGAATACACCAACACTGTGCAACGCGCGCAACACTCGGTAGAGTGAGGGCGCGTGGGTGCCGGTAGCCTCCGCCAAATCCCGGCTGCTCTTCGGTTCGTCCTTCAGCAGATCGGGAAGGCCAAGTTTGGCCGCGACGTACAGCGCTCGGGACACCCAGAATCCCTGGATCATGTGGAGCATCGCTACCGGTGGCGGTAGCTCACTTAGTTGAACGTGTGCGGACATCATTTTCCCCTGCACTGCTTAAGGTCCATCGACCAGTATATGGTCCTGCTCACCACCGTCGCACTGCAGGTCCCATAGTCCCGCGTTTGCCCGGTGCCCGGCACACGGGAGTTGGTCTTGTGCGGCCCCTCGACTCTTCGCCAAACCCAGAATCTGAAAGCAGGAGACGGTTGCGCCGTTCCGAGCCAATGTCCGGGCTGGCGACAACCGTCACCATGCCCAGGACGAGAACTAGCGTGTCGAATTCTGAGAAGGACCAACGTCTGCCCGAACTTCCGGCAGATTCATACTGTCAAGAGGTATCTAGCGAGTGCACCAATTCGATCTAGCGTTTCCGGCCGCATTCGCGCCGGCAGGGTTTCGCCCGAGGGTTCGGTGCGACGAATGTAAGCGCCTTGGATCGAGCGTCGCGGGGTGTCTGTAAGATTCGGACCGTGTCCGTGCCACACTGAGCCGTTGAACACAATCAGTGAGCCAGATGGACCACAAGCCTGCACCAGGCTAAATGAGGCGGGTAGCGCTTCCATGCCCTGCGAGCCGAGTGCGAAGCAGGTCGCGCCATTCTCAGGTGTGAAGTCGTCGATCATGAGAATGAAGCCGACCATCGGCCATCCTCGCACGTCGCTGGGAAAGTCCGCATGGAGCCGCTGTGCGGGGGTTCGCGGTCTTACTGTCCTTGCGTGCATGGTGCTGAGTTTGAAGGGCTGTCCGATGACGCGACAACATGCCTGAAGCATCGGCGGATACAGGTACAGTTCGTCGAATGCCGCGTCGCGGTTGACAAAGTCCCTGACTCGCGTCGTCGTGCTGCCCATCTTTATGTCATCTGGGGCCGCACCGGATACTGCTTCATCGTACAGATGGGCCAATTCCGCTAGACTTGCCCCTGGCACAGGTCCTGGCAGGACGATAAACCCGTCGGAGTGCAATGCGTATGCAGCCTCAGATGAAAGCTGCGTTTCCGTGGAAATCGATGCGAACCAATTGTCCATATCTCCCAGGCCTGAGAGCCACCGTTTCCCGGCAGCCGACATCACAGGTCCACCACAAGGAACTCTGTTTGAAACAGAGTCGCACGTTTCCCCCTGGCCGTGTAACGCGCGACTCGCGGATCTGCCCTCTTGGAGGAGGAGTGGGTGCGTTAACAGCTACCATCGGAAGGCTACCCCAACCCATCAAAGACTGGGCCACCCGGTCCGATGCAAGATTCGGGCTAATTTCTGGCTTTCAGCTTGATTTCCGCCGCTTCGCCCACGATTTCAACCGTGGTGCCCAAGGGCTTGGACGCGTCGGCTAGGCGCTGGAGAATGTAACCCGCTCTCGCACCCGTCACCGGGGAGGGCAAGCCGCGGGTATCGAGGAACTGGTTGTTGGCGTACTCGTTGTGAATATCGGGCTGGCCCTCGCCCACATTGTTCAGCGCGATCGGCCGGAAGGAAATCGAGCGCAGGTTCTTCCCCTGAAACTGGACGTACGCGACCGCGCTCTCCCAATTCATCGGTTCGTCGATGTACGTTAGCGTCGGCGGCACGTTGTAGATGAAGTTGCCCAGATCGTAAAAGATGGGTTTGCCGCGATAGATCTCCACCCCATGCAGCAGCGGCGCGCCATGCATCACGACGATGTCCGCACCCGCATCCACCTCCGCATGGGTCCACTTTTTGAGCCAATCATTCGGGGCGAGGCGTTCCTGCATCCCTTCCGTGAAAATCGTCGCGAACGATCGATTGCCGAAAACGTGGTTATGTTGGTACACGATCACGAGGTCTGCATGCTCGCGGGCGTCGCGAATGCTCTGAAGGATCCTCTGCGAATCCACTGGATTCGGGGTGTTTGCGGGCGCGCCGGGTAAATCAACCGTCGCTTCATTTTCCTTGTCTCCCGCTTCGACGCGGAGTTCATTCACGCCCGGCCGGTCGGCCGTGGCGCTTGCTCCCGGCGTAATCAGGCCTGACGCGCTCGCGATCAGGGCAATCGTACCCTTCGGAGTGCGCAGATAACCCGGCGCTGCCGCTTGGGCTAGGTTGTTGCCAGTTCCTGCGTGAACGATCTTCCGGCTGTCCGCCTCCCGGATCGTGTTCTGAATGCCGGTCACTTTCAGATCGAAGGCATGGTTGCCCGATAGCGACAACACGTTAAAACCAAAAGTGGTCAGCGCATCGAGCGCTTCAGGGGGAGCAAGAAACCCCCTACCCTCGTGGACCGTCTCGCCGTTTTCGGCGACTGCGGCTTCAAAGTTGGTGAACACCACATCGCCCTTCAGCAGCCCCTGGATCACCGGTACCGCCGCCGGTGCGGTCGCGCGGATATCCGACCGGATCATCGACTGCCCCGCCAGGGTGATCGTGATGGGAACCGACGGCGGGCGCTTTTGCGCTGAGCCCATCATGCACCCGATTGCGAAAAGAACGGCGAGGCGCGCTGTTAGCGCCAAAAACCGGCCAGTCTTCCACATCGATGCCATTTTGCGTTGCCCTCTCGTTTTCGTCTGAGCGCTCAACTGGACTCGTGATTCTGCCTGGTTCCCATCCTGATTCTACGCCGTATCGCTCTTCATCAATATACTCGGATTGAGGACGATCCACCTGCTGGAGGGACCCCGCCTGAAACCAATGATTTCTGGTGAGTTGTCGGAAATCCGAAAGCTGGCCGCCCGATCCGAGCGGTTGCTCGGGCCTTGGCGGGCTCTAAATTCCCAAGATCAGGAGTTCTGGCCTGCCCCCGACCAACTCAGGTTCAGGGTTGGGGGAATCGTGTGGACCCTGGGTTGGTCGGACTGCCAGCAAACGGGCTTGTCCCCCAAACACCGGGCGTCGGAGTCGGCTAGAGCGCCATCGATCCGCAGGGGCGAAAACGCGTTAAGCTCAGAGGGGAAATCGTTTTCGATGAGGCTTAAGGAGAGAATATGAGCGATGCAAGAGGCGGAGACCGCGCGGCCTCCTTTCTGTTGGGCGCCGCGATTGGCGCGACGGCCGCGCTGCTGCTGGCGCCTGCGTCCGGCGCGCGCACTCGCCGGAGACTCGCCCGCAAGGGGGAAGAAGTCGCGGATTACCTGATCGACGCAGGTAAGGAACTGGTCGAGACGTGCGAGGATCTGTACGAGCGGAGCGGCGAACTGGTGGAGGATGCATCCCACGAGCTGTCGGGGAAGTATCGCGCCTTACAGGAGCACAGCAAGGACCTTTTGCGTGAGACCGAAGCGGTTCTGCGGCGCGCCAGGAGCGCCGCCACCGGCCGGTAACGAACAGGCGCCTTACCGTCGAATGGGGATCAACGACTCCGGCGGGATCGGCGTCCGCCGGACCCGAGCCGCGCTCACAACCTACTGACGCGCCGGAGCGGTTTTCGAGCCGCTGCGAATCTCGATCTTGCGCCCTCTAAACCTAAAGCTGCGGTCTGCCGATGGGGGCATAGGAACGAGAGTGGCCCTGGCTGGCTTGCGCCGAGCTTGCTGCCGGGCTGCCGAGTATGGAGTGAATCGATGCCCGAACTATTGGTCAAGCCTGCGCGGCCGTGGGCGCTCCGCCTACTGCCCCCCTTTCCGGCCGTCGCCAACCGTGTCCTGTCACTGGTCAGCAACGACGACGTGGCGGCACACCAGATCAGCGAGATCATCAAGCTGGACCCCACCTTCACCGCGGAAATCCTGCGGGTCGCCAATTCCGCCCTGTTTGGTCTGGCGCGCGAAATCGCCACCGTCCGGCACGCCGTCAGCCTGCTAGGCCTGGACCGGGTCAAGGCCATTGCGACCCTCATCGCTCTCAATGCGATGGTCAAGCCGGCCATGCGGGTCGAGGCGCTCCGTAAGATCTGGATCCACAGCCTGGTGACGGCGATGCTGACGGAGGCAGGCGCGAAGGCCGCGCACGTGGCCGGCGATGGTGCCTACACCGCCGGGATGCTCCACAACCTGGGCAGCCTGGGACTGATGTCCGCTTACCCGGAGGAGTACACACGGATGTTGGAAGTTTCCGTGGAATGTGGTTTTGACTTGATCGAGACCGAGCGGGATCTGTTCGAGATCGACCACTGCGCCGCGGGCGCGCTCCTGGCGGAGGAGTGGAACTTTCCGGACGTGATTGTCAAAGCCATCGCGACCCACCACCAGGAACCGAGTCAGGCCTCCAGCCTGGCCAGCCTGGTCCGAGTCGGATGGCGGCTGGCGGACGTGCTCGGCTTCGCCGTCTTTCCTCCTGACAAACCTTGGACCTACGAAGAACTCCTGGCGTTCATTCCGGGCGGCTCCGGCACCTGGCTGGCCGGGGCAATTGAGGATGTGAAATCGGAAGTGGACGCGCGCCTCAGCGTTTTTTCCCTGTAGAGTTCGTGATCAACCCCGTACTGACGCCGGGACCGGGAATGGGTGGGGGGCCGGAAAGGGCTGGGCTTTGGCCCCAACACGGCCGCTTGGGAGCGAGGATAACCCTCGGGGCGGCAAGTACTTACATCCAGTTGGCAGGGCCGATGCAGGTTAACCAATGGCGTATTGGTCGTGCGGCGGACTCCATTGTATAGTGCAGAGGCGACCGCCCCTGGAGCCGGAGGGCGGCGCTCGCCACAGACCGCCCTTATGATGACTTCCAACGTTGCCGTCACCCCGACCTCCGTACCGCCGCCGGATGTCCGAACGAACGCCCGGCCCGTCATTCCGGATCGCGTGGAAGATCTGGGGATCTCGCGGTCCGTGGTCACCGACCTGATTCTCCGATACCTCTGGCTGCACGGCTCCGGGACGCTGTCGGCCCTGCACCAGACCTTGAAGCTTTCCTTCCCTGTACTGGAGACTCTGTTCCATCAGTTCCGGCAGCAGCAGTTGCTGGAAGTCAAGGGCATGGTGGGGAATGACTATTCGTTCTCGCTCACGGCGGGAGGCCGCACCCAGGCCACGGCGCGAAACGAAGTGTGCCAGTATGTCGGACCGGCGCCGGTTTGCATTCAGGAATACCAGCAGGTGGTGCAGGCGCAGGCGGCCCAGGTGCGGCTCAGCCGCGAGAGCCTCCGCCAGGCCTTCGTCGATCTGGTCCTGCCCGATGGCTTGCTCGATCAACTGGGACCTTCGCTGATCGGACACCAGTCCCTGTTTCTCTACGGCGGCACCGGTAACGGAAAGACCTCCATCGCGGAACGCATTTTGCGGATCTATCAGGACACGGTGGTGGTTCCGTATGCGGTGGAAGTGGATGGCCATATCATCAGCTTGTACGATCCGGTGGTGCACCGCGCGGCGCCCTCTGCGGACGAACAGCTCGACCCGCGCTGGGTGGTGTGCGAGCGGCCATGCATCACGGTAGGTGGCGAGCTTTCGGCGAGCATGCTGGAACTGCGCCTGGACGAGACCACACGAGTCTTTGTCTCGCCCTGCCAAATGAAGGCCAACAACGGCATTCTGATCATTGACGACTTTGGCCGCCAGGTTCTCACCCCGCGCGAACTGCTGAACCGCTGGATCGTGCCGCTGGATCGGCGCGTGGACTATCTGACCCTGGCTTCGGGGATGAAGTTCCAGGTTCCGTTCGAGCTCATGGTGGTTTTCTCCACCAACCTGAATCCGCGCGACCTCGCCGACGAGGCGTTCTTGCGCCGCATTCAGACCAAGGTGATGGTGGAAAACGTCAGCGCGGAGATCTTCGACCAGATCTTCCAGCGGGTTGTGCAGAACGCGCAGGCTCCGAGCGAAGCCGGCTGCGCGGAATACCTGCGCGAGCGCTGTTTTGCCGCCGGGGCCAAAGCCCTCAGGGCCTGTTATCCCATGGATATCTTCAAGCTGGTGAAAGCCATCAGCGAGTACGAAGGCCGGCCTGTCCGGATGACCAAAACCAACATCGATCATGCCGTCGGCCTGTATTTCGCCAAGCAGGACGAGATCGCCACGGACTAGAGGCGCCGAGATCGCCGCCTGACGCGCCCGGCTCGAAGTTGGGCGATGGGTCCGCGTCCTTACAGGCACGGCTGAAAGACGGGCGTCTTCAGCGCAGGATACCGAACATATTGGAATAGTCGTCGGTCCAGATGCGGAAGCTGGGCTTCGGGCTCAGCCGTCTCGCGTCCTGCTGCAGATTTCGGTGAGCCGCAAGGGTGGCCGGGTCCATGATCAGCGCCCACGAACAGGCATAGCAGAGATTGTCATCATCGTCGGGATCGAAGTCGTAGACCAGCGCCACCTTGCCAAAAGCGGCGGCCGCGCGCTCCATGATGGGCTCCAGGTTGAGATATGCATTCGATATGTTGACGGCGACGATCCCCCCGGGCTTCAGGTGCCGGAAATAGGTGCGGAAGGCTTCGCGGGTGATCAGATGGACCGGCACCGAGTCGCCCGAAAAGGCATCCATCACCAGCAGGTCGAACTGCTGGCTGGGCTCGGATTCGAGAACCAGGCGGCCGTCGCCCATGGCGACCTCGACGCGCGCCTTGGTATCGCGAAGATAGGAGAATTCACCCCGGGCGATGCGGAGCACCAAGGGATTGATCTCATAAATGCGAATGGTGTCGCCAGACCGGCCGTAGGCTGCCAGGGTGCCGCAACCCAGTCCCAAAATGCCGATGCGCCGGCCGGGGTCGGCCAGCGCGGCCATGGCGCGGCCAATGCCGCTTTGCGGGCAGAAGTAGGAGACCGGCTGATGCCGGTATGGCTCGCGCTGCATCTGCACGCCGTGATTGATGACGCCGTGGATCAGGCTGCGGTAGGCGTACGGATCCGACGGGCTTTCGGATATATCCTTGACCCGCAGTTGTCCGTAGAAATTGCGGGCCACCACGCGGTAGGGAATCACCATATTGTGCAGGATCGTGCCGAGAACGATGAGGTAGCCGGCGACGGCCGCCGCTAAAGCGCCGCGGGCGATGCGCCGGGAAGTCTGTTTGAGCCGCTGGGAGTCGCGCCACAAGGGCGCGGCCGCCAATGCGGTGAATGCCGCGAGCCCGATCGGGAACTCGTAATACCCGCTAAAGATGCTGGGGGCGAGCAGGCCGACGAACAGCCCTCCCAGCGCGCCGCCAAGAGAAACGCTGACATAGAAGGTGGTGAGGTGTCGCGCATGAGGCCGGATGCGAACCAGTTCTCCATGACACACCATGCAGCAAACAAACAGGGCTAACGCCAGCAACGCGGTCTGCGGCAGGACCAGCATTTTGGGTCGCTGGGGCGTGATCCGCCAGGCCATGAAGGCGAGCGCCGCGGCGGACAGCGGCAAAAATACCCAGCGCTGGTAGAATCGGGGCGAGTCGAAGCACAGGATAAACGTCAGGAGGTAGGCGCTCAGCGGCAGAATCCAAAGGAATGGAATCGCGGCGACATCCTGGGTGAGGTACGTGGTGACCGCCAGGAGGAGCACCGAGGCGCAGGCCGCGAGCGCGACCCACAAGATCTGAGCCGCGCGTCCCGGCGCCGGGCCGGCCTCGTGCGGCACATCCACGTTCGCGGGCCCGGCTGCCGAGCGGCTGGCCGAGGAGAGCCAGGCCGTGATTCCACAAAGCACGACAAAACCGGCATACGCGCCGGACCAGATCAGAGCTTGCGTGCGCGAGGGCAGGTTCGGCTCCACCAGCACCGGACAGGTGAGCAGGGCCAGCATCGAGGCCAGATTGGACAGCGCGAACAGCCGGTAGGGCATGCCGCTACGGTGCGTGAGCGCGTACCAGGCCTGCAGCAGCGGGCTGGTGGAAGCGAGCAGAAAATACGGCAAGCCGACGGTTACCGCCAACAAGGCCAGAATCCGCAGCGACGGGTTCCCTGAGGCGACGACCCTCCAGGCGGGATTGGGCAGAATCGGCAGGACCGCCAGGCTGCCCGCCAGGACGAGGATATGAACGACCGCTTGTCTGCGGCCTGCCAGCCGCCGGTGCAGCCAGTGGGCATACAAATACCCGAGCAGCAGAGCCGACTGGAAAAACAGCATGCAGGTGCTCCAGACAGCCGAAGAGCCGCCGAACCACGGCAAGATGATTTTGGCGATGATCGGCTGCACCTGAAACAGCAGGAAGGCCGAAAGGAAGATGGTGACTGCGTAGGCGAGCATCGTCAGCCGCAAATTGTAACAGCTTCTCGGGAACGTCAGCAGTTCGGCCCGGGTTTATCAGCCGATCACGCGTAGGTCTTTGCTGGTGGGGGTCAGGATGCGGCAGCCCGCCGGCGTCACCACAATGGTGTCTTCAATCCGGATGCCGCCGAAGCCCTGGAGGTAGACCCCGGGTTCGATGGTGACCGCCATTCCGGTTTCGAGGCGGCCCTGGTCGCGCTTGCCGATGCGCGGCGATTCGTGGATCTCCAGGCCTAGGCCGTGTCCGGTGGAATGCACGAAGGCCCGGTCGAGTCCGTAGCCTTTTAGCACTCTCCGGGCCGCGCCATCGACGCGGGAGGTGGAAACTCCGGACCGCACGGCATCGATGGCAGCCAGTTGCGCTTCGAGGACGGCCTGGTACGTGCGCTTCACTTTGGCGGTCGGAGAGCCGAGGAACAACATGCGGGTCATGTCGCTGGCGTATCCATCCTGGAAGGCGCCCATGTCGACCACCACCAGGCTGCCGGGACGGAGCGGCGCCGCCGTCGGCTGGGCGTGCGGCAACGCCCCGCGCGCTCCTCCGGCGACGATGGTTTCAAACGAGGGCTTCTCGGCGCCCAGCCGGCGCATCCGGTACTCCAGTTCGGCGGCCAGATCCTGCTCCGTCATTCCAGGCCGAACCCGCTTCACCGTCTGCTCGAAGGCGCGGGAATTGGTTTCGACGGAACGGCGGATCCGCTCCAGTTCCGAGGCTGACTTGATGGTGCGCAGTTGTTCGATCCATCCGCTGACCGCCACCAGCGACGCCTTCATGGGCAGCCGTGCGTTCAGGGACTCGAACAGGTCGCAGTTCATGCGCCCCGGCTCATAGCCGATGCGCCGCAGGCGCGAGCTCTCGATGGCCGCGACGATATCCGGAACCAGCGGCCCCTTGGCGATCTTGATGCGGCAACTGGCCTCCTGCCCGGCCTGGATCTGGTAGCGCGGGTCGGTAAACAGGATGGCGCGGTCCGGCAGCACCAGGAGGTTTCCGTTGCTGCCGGTAAATCCGGTGAGATAGCGCAGATTGGGTGAAAAGGCGACCAGCAGTGCATCCAATTTGCGCTCGGCCAGGCCCGCAGCCACGGTCTGCCGGCGGCGTTCGAATTCGTTAGCGGCCACTTTGGAGCTCCCGGACGAGAACTTGCGCGCGCTCCGCCAGCGCATCAGCCAGGCGCATTTCGCCGCGCCCTTCGGCTTCGTCGGACTGTTGCACGAACGTGCGGATGCGGGCTACCAGGGCGCGCTGACCGTCGTTCAACTTGCGCGGGTCCGCCTGGTCCAGCACCTTGCGGATGTCGCGCTTCACGCTATCGGCCGATTCCTGCAGGCGCTTGAGTTCCGCGGCCGGCAGGATTTCCTGAATGGGCGGGCGTTCGGGTTCGGCTGGCGGCGCCGCCTGCGGTGTCTGCACCGGCACCGGGGCCGGCTCCGCCTTGGGCGGACCCGCGACGGCGGCGCGGCGGGGAGGTCTGGGCGCGCGCGGAGGCTCCACCGGTTCCGTCACCCGGGTGGTGGCCAGGGCCTCGGGACTGATTGGCTGCGCAGCGGGCAATTCCGCCAGCGTTTGCGGAAGGGAGAGCGCCGGCAGCGGGGCGGGCGTGGGAGTGGGCACGGCTGCCGTTTTGGGCGGCGCCGGCGTCGCACTTGCTTTGCTCTTGGCCTGCTGCTTGCCGCTCAGCACGCAGCCCGTCAGGAACAAGGACAAGGAGGCGGCCAGGATGAATGCCGTTGGTCTCACGCTGGTTTCCCCATTAGACAGCAATCGGCAGGCGGATCGAGAAGGTGGTGCCTCTTCCCGGTTCGCTCGTGAAATCGATTGTACCATCGTGCAATTGTACGATCCGAAACGTCATCGCCAGGCCGATGCCGGAGCCCTCCTTTTTGGTGCTGAAGTACAACCGGAAAATCTTCTCGCGCAGATCGGGGGCGATGCCCGGGCCGGTATCCGAGATGCGAATCTCCGCCGTGTCCGCGCGGATGGAAGATTCGAAGCGCAGTTCGCCGCCTTCCGGCATGGCCTCGATGGCATTCACGACCACGTTCAGGAAAGCCTGCTTCAGCAGATCGCGGTCGACCCGCACTTCGCCGGTATCGGCGTCCTGATGAACGCTGATGCGGATCTTCGAGAATTCGGCCTGGGGCCGCGCCAGGTCGACGATTTCAGCCACCAGCTCGTTGAGCGGCACGGCGGCGAAGTGCAGCTCCACGGGGCGGCTGAAGTCGAGAAAAGTCTTGACCACGCGGTCGAGCCGTAGGATCTCGCGCGAGACGATTTCCATCTGTGGGGCAACGTCGGTATCGCCGCGCGCCAGCTTGGAGCGCGCCACCTCGACGTGCAGCAGAATGGCGTTCAGCGGATTCTTCACTTCGTGCGCTACGCCGCCGCTGACGCGGCTGATCGCAGCAAGGCGGTCGGCGGTCTGCAGTTCGCGGCCGATCTTGCGCTGCGCTTCGGGGTCGCGCAAACGGACCAGCAGGCCCGCGCCCGTCACGGCGGTTCCGGGAGAGCCCTCCAGAATATCGACGGAGAGCGAGACCACAGGCGGACCTGACACGGTTTCGGGACGCGGCGGCAAGGGCACGCGCCGGTTGCGCACCGGATGCCCGGTTTCCACCGCCTGGGCGATCAGCAGTCCCAGCGTCGTATAGGACGGGAATACTGCCGCCATGCTCTTGCCGGCCAAGCTGGACCGTGCGGTGCCCAAGAATTTCTCCACGGAGCCGGAAGCGAACACCAGCAGCATCTCCCGGTTGAAGATGAACACGGCGTCCTCGAGATCTTGCAGCAGGCGGTCGATATTGCCGCGCAGATCCGATACCTCAAACTGCGCGCCGCGCAGGCGCTGACCGAGCAAGGTGACTTTCGAGGCCATCACCGAGAGCTCGTCGCCGGCCGACTTGCCGGGAGCCGCCTCTTCGGGCTCGTATTCGCCCTTGGCCGCGAGATCGAGCATGCGGCCAATCCGCCCCAGGGGCCGGAAGGCCACCGCCGAAAACAGGAACGTCACCAGCACCGCGCCCAGAACCGAAATCACCGCCACGCCGGCTGTGTTCTGCAGATCGGGTCCGATCGCTTTGCGGATCAGAGCCGGTTCGATGATGACGCGCACGTAGAGCAGGGGGTCAGGCCCCAGTTTGGACTCCGGCAATTGGTAATAGTGCGTGCCGCTCCGCAACAGCACGCGCAGCTTCTGGTACCAGTTGAAGGAGCTGACCACCGGACCGAAATCGGGAACGGGCGGCGCGGTGACTCCCACGCGATCGCGGTCGCTGTCCAGAAGGATCTTGTTCTTGGGGTCGACCACGGCGATTTCCACGATCGCCTGCGAAGCTGTCATGACCTCCACCAGCAGGCTCTGGAGATCCGGGTCGCTGAAAACGTCGCTCAAGGGCAAGCTCCGCTGCCGGTTGAGCGACTGGCGCACCAGTTTGGTGGCCACGCTCTTCAGATTGTCGGCCCGCTCGCGAGTGGTTTCGAACTGCCGCTCAATCTCGTTATCCAACTCGACGAACGACACCAGCCCCACCATGAGGCTGGCCAGCACCACCGAACCGAGCGTGAGCTTGGCCTGGAGGGTCATGCGTCACTGGGGCAGGAGCAGCAGTTTGCCCGCGGTCTTGCGGCCTTCCAGATCGCGGTGGGCGGCGGCGGCGTCCGCCAGCGGATAGGTGCGATCGATCCGAAGCTTGAGCTTCCCGGAGGCGATCCAATTCAGCACATCGCCGGCCCTCCACAAAAGCTCGTCGCGCGTCAGCAGGTAGTGCGCCAAGCTGGGCCGGGTCAGGAATAGAGAGCCCTTGCCGTTCAGGATGTTGGCGTCGAACGGCGGAACGGGTCCACTCGATTGGCCGAACAGCGCTAGCACCCCGCGCGGCCGCAGCGAATTCAGGCTCTTGTCGAAGGTGGTTTGCCCCACCGAATCGTAGATCACGTCCACGCCGCGGCCGCCCGTCAGGCGTTTGACTTCGGCTTCGAAATCCCGCTGGGTGTACAGGATGGTTTCGTCGGCGCCGGCCTGGCGGGCGATTTGGGCCTTATCGGCGGTGGACACGGTTCCGAAGACGCGCGCGCCCAGCATTTTGGCCATCTGCACGATCAGGCCGCCCGCGCCGCCCGCCGCCGCGTGTACCAGGCAGGTGTCCCCGATCTTGAGCAGATAGGTGGAATGGGTCAAGTAGTGCGCGGTCATGCCCTGCAGCATAGCGGCGGCCGCGGTTTGGAAATCGAGCCCGCCCGGAATCTTGACCAGCATCGCCGCGGGCACCGCCAGGTACTCGGCGTAAGAACCGCGGTGCATGGCCCACGCGACGCGGTCCCCGACGGCCACCTCAGTCACTTCCGGGCCCACCGCTTCCACGGTGCCGGCCCCTTCGTTGCCGAGAACGATGGGCAGATCGGCTTTGTACAGGCCCTTGCGGAAATAGACATCAATGAAATTGACGCCGATGGCCGCCATTCGCACCAGCGCCTGCTTGGGGCCGGGCCGCGGCACCGGCACGTCCGCCAACTGCATTTTTTCGGGGCCGCCGGGTTCTTTCACGTGAATGATTTTCATGGCTTAACTCTTACGAAGGGCTCTGCGTGTGTGAACAGTCGTTGCATAGAGCAGCAGGTACAGTACCGTGAACGGAAACGAGATCAGCCGGGTGAGCATACGCACGGCGCCCGTGCCGGCCAGCCCGGATCGGGAGATCGCAAACCGCCAGATGTTGCTCCAATGAGCGCGATCGAGCCAGAAGTAATCCCCGTTCTCGTTAATAATGAAAACCTTGGCCGGCAGGCGGAGCGCCATGGCCCATTTCCACTTGGTCATCAAGGGCTCATCCGAGCAGACGATTCCCACGAGCGCATAGCGGTTCTGGAGCAACTCGCGGAGCAGTGTGCGGCGGGCTTCGCGGTCGCGATATTGATTGACGCTGTAGATTCGCGTGGACTCCTGCCGGAGTCCCTCAGGAAAACCGCTGTAGCAAGTGACCAAATCGATCGCGATCTCGTCACCCCACGTTTTCCGCAGAGGAACCAGGGCGTGCTCCAACAGCGCGCGAGAGCCGCTTTCGACCAGAAGCATCGAACGGACAGGCGGGTGGCCGCGGCTCAGGAAGTAGCGCACTCTTCTGACTGTAGCGCGAACGGCCTGACCGGGGAGACCGCGCGTCCGTTGCGGGGAGCGTTGTCCGGTGACGCGGATGGAACTGCCACGCACGATTCGGAATCAAGCCTGCGGTAGCCTGGAAGATGGCAGCCATGCTCGAGAAACTGCTTACCGAACAATCCAACCCGGCATCAGCGGCCATCGACGCGCTGCCCACGGAGGAAGCGCTGCGCATCATCAATGCCGAAGACCGGCGGGTGGCGGAAGCGGTGGGGAAGGAAATCCCAGCCATTGCGCGCGCCGTCGACGCGATTGTGGCGGCATTCGGGAAGGGCGGCCGGTTGTTCTATATCGGCGCCGGAACCAGCGGCCGCCTGGGTGTTCTGGATGCCTCGGAGTGCCCTCCCACGTTCAGCGTTCCCCAGGAAATGGTGCAGGGCATCATCGCCGGAGGCGAGGCGGCACTGGGCCGCGCCACGGAGGCCGCCGAGGACGATCCGGCCATGGGCGCTCACGACCTTCGCGCGCGAGGCTTTACGGCGGTAGACGTACTGGTAGGAATCGCGGCCAGTGGGCGCACTCCCTACGTGCTGGGCGGCGTGGCCGCGGCTCGGGAAATGGGCGCGGTGACGGTGGGGATCAGTTGTACTCCGGACTCGGAACTGGCGCGCACCGCCGCCATCGCCATCACGCCGTTGACCGGCCCCGAGGTGGTGACTGGGTCCACTCGCATGAAAGCCGCCACGGCCCAGAAACTGGTCCTCAACATGCTCACGACCATGGCGTTCATCCGGTTGGGGTACGTCTACGGGAACCTGATGGTCAACGTGCAACCCACGAACGCCAAGTTGGCCGACCGGGCCCGCCGCATTGTGGCGCAGGCCGCCGCCGTGTCGCCGCAGCGCGCTGCTGACTTGCTGGCGGCATCCGGAGACTGCGTGGGGCTGGCCATCCTGATGGGCAAGACCGGTCTTGGCCGCGCGGACGCCGAGCGGCATTTGTCGGAAGCCGGCGGACGCCTCTCGCAGGCCATTCAGAATTGCAGAGGAAGCCATGGATAAATTCGTAATCACGGGCGGAGCGGTCCTTCAGGGGCAAATCCTCACCAACGGGTCGAAGAATTCCGCCCTGCCCGCCCTGGCTGCGGCGTTGCTGACCGCCGAGCCCGTTACCTTACACCGCATCCCGCGGGTGAGGGATATCCGCACCATGCAGCGCTTGCTGGTGGACATCGGGGCCAAGGCCGAGGTGGAGGGCGAGACGGTACGGCTGCACACGCCCAATATCGTCTGCCCGGAAGCGCCGTACGAATTGGTGAAGACCATGCGCGCGTCCAGCCTGGTGCTGGGGCCGCTGGTCGCCCGCAGCGGGCGCGCCCGCGTCTCGCTACCCGGCGGCTGCGCCATCGGTTCGCGGCCGATCAACCTGCACATCTTCGGTCTGGAGCAACTCGGCGCCCGCATCCATCAATCGCACGGCTACATTGAAGCCGAGGCCGCCGATGGCCTGCACGGCGCGGTGGTCCATTTTGACCGCATCACCGTCACTGGCACCGAAGATCTCATGATGGCGGCCGTGCTGGCCAAGGGCGAAACCGTGCTGCGCAACGCAGCGCGCGAGCCCGAAGTGGTGGATCTGGCCGACCTGCTCACGAAAATGGGTGCCCAGATCGAGGGCGCCGGCACCTCCACCATCCGCATTCAGGGCGTCACGCAGTTGGGCGGTGCCGAGCACACGATTATCGCCGACCGCATCGAGGCCGGCACGTTTCTGATCGCGGGAGCGATTACCGGCGGCGACCTCGCGGTTACCGGCTGCGTCCCCGAGCACGTCGGCGCGCTCGTGTCCAAGCTGCAACAGGCGGGGGTGGACGTGACACAGCCCAACTCTCACACGTTGCGCGTGCGCGGCGGCGCCCGGCTGCGGTCGGTCGATATGACGACCGAGGAGTACCCGGGCTTCGCCACCGACCTGCAGGCCCAGTACATGGCTCTCATGACGCAGGCCGAGGGGATCGCCATCGTCGTCGAGACGATTTTCGAAAACCGCTTCATGCACGCCCAGGAATTGGCGCGCATGGGCGCCAACATCCGGCTGGACGGCAAACAGGCGATCGTCGCTGGGCCGCGCGAGCTGACCGGCGCGGGCGTGATCGCGTCGGACCTGCGGGCCAGCGCCTCGCTGGTGCTGGCGGCCCTGGTAGCCAAAGGCGAGACCGTGATCGACCGCGTCTACCACATCGACCGCGGCTATGAGAAAATCGAGGCGAAACTGGCGCGGGTCGGAGCGAAAATCCGCCGCGTCGACTGAGAGAACATGGCTCACAATCCGGGATTTCTCAAACTCGTCAACGACGCCAAATCGCGCGTCCAGGAAATCGATATCGAAGGCTACAAGAAGATGGTGGCTGCCGCCGAGCCTCATGTCCTGGTGGACACTCGCGAGGAAAGTGAATGGACCGCCGCTCACGTCAAGGGCGCGCTGCACCTGAGCAAAGGGATCATCGAGCGTGAAATCGAGACCAAGGTGCCGGACAAGTCCGCCAAACTGATTCTATATTGCGGCGGCGGATACCGCTCGGCGCTGGTGGCGGACAACCTTCAGAAGATGGGATACACCGCGGCCATTTCACTGGACGGCGGCTGGCGCGCGCTCAAGGAATCGGGACTCCCGCTGGAAAAGTAACGGGGCGCCGACACGGGTACCGAGGTTTCATCGGAGAAACCCGTATTCGTCGTCGTTCGTGAAGTAGTTCTTGGTTCCGCATTGCGGGCAGAAGTAGCTCCGACGCTTCACGCGGCCTTCCTCCTCCAGCCACGAAGCGGGATGCGCCGACCCGCACCGCACGCAGACATTGGTCCACGTCTCCGTCTCGACACTAACCCCCGACCCGAAATAGCAGGCCCATCCATACACGCAGGTTCGGGTGTGGATGAGGCGGTCCAGTTTACGGAAGCCATAAGTCAACATTCGCAGCACGCGCTCGGAGCCGCCCCCGAACAGCAGGAACCGCCTGGGGGGCCGCCCCGGAAGGTTGGCGCGATTCAGAAAGGACAGCGAGGTACAAAGAACGCGCGTGCCCGCATGGGGCAGCCCCGTCTTCTCACTCACCAGCCGGGCCAGTCCCTCGGCGGATGTGAAGCTGTTGACATGCCCGCCGCCGCGGGCGAGCCAGCGGTAGATCCGGTCCGTCAGCGTGGATGAATCGGGCACCGCGACGAACAGGAATCCGTTCGCGTCGAGTACCCGGCCGATCTCGTCGAGAGAGGGCCCCAGGGCCTCGAAATGTTCGAGGCTGTGGTTGGAGATGACCGCGGCGAACTGCCGGTCGCGAAACGGCAGCGCCTCCGCGCGCGCGGCCACGAAACGGCGGGGATGCGCGCCCGGCACCTCGGCATCCAGACAAATGGTGATGCAGGCCCACGCCTCAGCGGCGAAGCTACCGGTGCGGCTCCCGAGATCAAGCACCCAAGCGCCGGCAGGCAATCGTCTGAGGATCTCGTGCACGCCTCCCCATGATAGCCGCGGCCGCCTCTAGCCGGAGAGCGGCTCCTTTCGACGGTAGTGGATCTCGATCCGCCCAGCCCGGCGTTCCGGGCGCGGTCGGCGCCATTCCCGGGCCGGACAACTTCGCCGACGCAAGAATGTGGCCGTCGACCCAGTCCAGCCCCGTGCCCCAGAGACGCCGGGATTCCAGCAGATGATGGACTGCGGCCCCTACTTGGGGTCCCCGATTCCCAGATCGCCCAGCACCTTTGGCGACTTCTCGTCCGCCGCCAGCAGGTTGTGGCAGGCGTTGCAGTCCTGGGTAATGGACTTGCCGTCCTGGCTTGCGTGGCTGCCATCGTGGCACCGGAAGCAGCCCGGAAAATCCGTGTGGCCGAGATCATTGGGATAGCTGCCCCACGTGACTTTCATATCCGGAAAGATGTTGCGGTTCCAGAGCGCCAGCACTTGCAGCGCGGACGCGGTGACGTCGGACTTCCGCTGTTCCCAGACGGCCGGGTAACGGTCCTGATAATACTTCTCGAAGGCAGCAGGGATGCGCAGCCCGGCCTCGGCGCGGGAAGCGTAACTTGCCTTGAGGATTTCCAGCGCCTCTTTCTTGGCGAATGGCAGGGTTGGCGAAATGAGACCCGTGTTCATGGCGGTGTCGAGGCCCCGCTCGGGTAGTTCGTAGGTGTGGGTCGGCCGGTTGTGGCAATCCAGACAGTCCATCACGCGCACGGGTAGACCCGCGATCTTGGCATCCGGCGTGGCGTAGACGGTCTTGCCCATGGGGCCGTTGTATTCAACCCAGGGGATTTGTTGCCGGGCCTGATCGGAGTGCGCGTACCGGATGGTCACGCCGGGGCCCAAGTGGGTTCCGTGAATGCCGATGCCGTGGTTCCCGCCGCCGATCTTGACGAGGAGCACGGTCTCGGTTCGCGTGTTGCTTTCGTCGGAGGCGTAGGTTGGAATCACCTGCAACCGGTCTTCACCGTACTTCTGCGGCCAGTGGCACGATTCGCAGGTCTCCCGCGCGGGCCGCAGATTCTCAACGGGAGTCGGAATCGGCCTCGGGTAGGTGTTGAACGCCACCGCGAAGACTTGGCCCACTCCCGAAAGCTTGCTGCGCACGAACCAAGACGCCCCCGGTCCGATGTGACACTTCACGCATTCCACCCGCGCATGCGGCGAGTTCTGGTACGCCGTGAACTCGGGCTGCATCACGTTGTGGCAGGTCTGCCCACAAAACGTCACCGAGTCCATATAGTTGATGGCGCCGTAGGTGAGCTGGCTCGCCACCACCACATTGATCACAGTTGTGGCTCCGATGAAGTAGACCAGTCTGCGGAGTTCGGGATTGCTCCAGGCGAGGAACGGGAAATCCGGCGGATAGACTGCAGTGCGCCCTTCACGCCGACGCTGCAGCCACATGCCGAGCGGGATCAGCAGCAGCCCGCCAAAGAATGGCACCGGGATGGTCAGGAAGGCGAGAATGCCGATGTACGGACTCTGCGTTCCTCCGCTCAAGGTGGTCGGCAGCAAGAACAACCAGAAGATTGAGGCCGTGGTAACGATCACCACCCCCGTCAGGCTGATCCAGTTGTTACACAGATGGATGACCGGTGACAGCCACTTGGGGCCAAGCCGGTTCGGCGTGTTGGGCGTCATTTCCCTACTAGTCTCCCGCAGTCGGCGCTTCCTGTGGTTGCTCGGTATCCGGATCTTTCGGCACGGCCGCCTTCGGCGGCGCGGAGGGCTCGCTCACCGGATGGTTGATGGGGGTGTGGGCAGGCGGTTTCTTCACGCTAAAGCCAGTCAGGAAGGCGGTATCCAACGGGTAGACCTCGGGATCGAAGATGGTGGAGTAGAAATGCCAAATGACAATGGCGGCCGCGGCGAGAATCGCTTCATAGAAGTGAATGGAAGTGGCGACATCCAGCCAGAGTTTGGGGAGCAATTGCAGCGCCAGATTATTGGCCCAGAGCAGCAAGCCGGTGGCCGCCATCACCACCGTGCCCCAGATCAGGGCCCAATACTCGGCCTTCTCCATGTAGCTGTGGGAGGAGCGGGCCGGCGGCACGGAGCCGAGCCCCAGATTGTAGGCCAAGCCGGCGATGCCTTCGCGAGCGTCGTTCCGGTTCGGCAGCATCGCCTTCCAGTGTTGGCGCAACCGGCGGCTGACAAGCAAGGAGATTCCGTGCGCCATCGCGGTGATCAGGAAGAATACCGCCGCCGTGCGATGAATCAGGCTGCGCACCGACCGCGCTCCTTCCATCAGGAGCAGCGGCCGCGCCCACCACTGGTCCGGATACTTCAGGGCAAAGCCGGTCCAGGCCAGCACGATGAAGGAGACGGCCAATACGGCGTGCAGCACGCGTTCGAACGGCAGCATCCGCAGCTCGCGAGGCCCCGGCCGCGTTTCGGCGCGGCTGGAACTGGCGTTGAAGCGTGCCCGGACCAGTTTGCGAATCCAGTCACCGGCGTTGTGGACGAGCATCAGCCCCAGGGTCACGGGAATGACCAGCAGGTAGAACTCGCGTACCCAGCGCACCCCGGCCGGTTCCGCGCGTCCTTGGGTCAAGTGCACCTGGCTGATGGCGAAGCGCGTCCCGGCGCCCGGGTGGCACTTGCCGCAGGTCGTCGGTAGGTTCTTGGCATTGACGGTAGATTTGGCGTCTGACGACGGCAGAATGTTGTGGACGCCGTGGCAACTGGCGCAGTTGGCTACGGTCTGGGAGCCCGCCTTGGCGGCCAGGCCGTGGAACGAGGAATCGAAGCTCACCAGGCGGTCGGCGGGCAACCCGAATTTCCGCGTCAGCAGCACGTCGCCGTGGCAACTGCCGCAGGTATCCCGGATGTTGGCGCTGTTGACCGGCGAAGCCTGGTTGGTGTGCTTGAGGATGTTGTGCTCGCCGTGACAATCGGTGCATAGCGGCGCCTGCGTGATGCCGCGCGCCAGTGCCTGACCGTGCACGCTGGCGCGGAATCGCGTGACCACATCGCCGTGGCACAGCCCGCAGGTATCCGGCACCGCCGAGCGAAACGCCTGCGATTTGGGCGGAAGCAGTTCGTGGGCGCTGCCGTGGCACATCGCGCAGTCCGGCGCGCCCTCATTCCCGTTCTTGCGGGCCTGGCCATGGACGCCGCTGGCATATTCTCCAGCCTGGTCCTGGTGACAGGTGGTGCATTGGGGTTTGGGGATGTTGTCGGGATGGGGAAATTTGTCGTGCCCGTCGTGGCACGTGTCGCAGGTCAGCGCGGCGTGCGCGCTCTTCTGCAGTTTCTGTCCCTGCTCGTGGCAGGAGACACAGTCCACTCCTGGAGCGTCGGCACCCAGACTCAGGACCGGCGCCCCCAAGAAAACAACAACGAGGGCGAAACCGAGCGAGAGGCGCGGCAGTGCCCGGCTCGCCATGGGATTTACCTCACCAGGGTGCTGGCTTGAACCCACGTCTGATAGGTGTAGGCGAGCGCCAGGACGAAGCCGTAGGCCACCACGACGATGGTGAGCAGCTTGCCCCATTTGTCGATGTGTTCCAGTTTATCGGCAATGGAGACCTGGTGCGCGGATTCCGACGGGTTCGTCAGGTGGAGCGTCTCATCCTCGTGCCCGCTCACCATCTTGCGATAGCCGGCCATCACCAGCACCACCAAAGCCAAGACGGCCCACAGGATCGCGAAGGGAGTGAAGTTGATGTTCATCATGCACCTCGATTCTGAGTAAGGATTCTTGCACGCCGTGGTCCAAGCGCACCGCGCGCCAAGACACGCCAAACTATGGTGTTCTGCAACGTCTGGGTCTGGAAATCGGACTTTGTGGGGTTATTTGCGCAGGAATAATAGAGGCACTGGGGGAAATGTCGCTGGTTACGGTCTCGTGGGCTTGAGCGGCCCGCAAGGCGGCCGCCATAATCGCCAGCAGCACTGTAGGGAGGGTGTCGACCCGCGAAACCACCGACACGATCCCAGCGTCCCAGGCCTGGGCCAACAGGTCGGGGTCCTGGCGGATGATGAGCACCACTCGCTCTGGGCGGGCGAGGGGGAGAGCCAGTCGCTCAAAGGCTGGTTCGTCTAGAACCAGAACGCCGGGGCGTTCCAGGTTCGGGCGATCCACGAATTCGACGTGCCACGGGCCGCTGTGAGATAACGCGTCCCGCAGCGCCGCCGCGTAGACGGCGTCAGCGATCACAAGCTGAACCGTTCGCATCATGGACCTCTCCACTCCCCAACAACCCCGGCGCTACTTAGCCTCTTTGTAGCCGTCCAGGGTTTTGTGTTCCTGGTAATACTTGCCTGGTTCTTTCAGATCCTTGGGAGCCTTCTGAGCGTCCACGTGGCAGTAGACGCAGCCCTTCTTGGTGGCCTTGGTGTATTCAGCCTTGCCGTACGAGGCCGTCGAGCAAACCAGGAAACCGCTTAGTAAAATGACCGCCGGGATGATGATTTTCAGCCGTGCCATGAAGCCTCCGCTGGAGATTTAGCAATTGCATTACCACCTGCTTAGTCCCTCTGGTTCCAGTAGGTTCGGAGCCGCCGCGGGGAGCTGGCTGGCGTCAATTCCCCCGCAAACGCAGGGGCTGAGCCAATTAACCCAAAGAGGACTGTTATACTTGAAAACACGGTCTCGATCATGTCGAAGCTCACTCCGGGTTGGCAAAACGCGAGCGTCTTGGAATCGGTCTTCGACCAGCTCTCTGATGCGCTGGTCCTGTACGATCCCGAGTTCACCATCACGGGCGTCAACCGCTCGGCGGAGAAGCTCTTCGGCATGTCCTCCGAAGAAATGCTCGGCAAGCACTGCCAGGAAATCTTCAAATGTACGGTCTGTGAGCCGGGTTGCGGCGTATTGGTGGGTTTGAATCATGCCGCCGCGTCTCCCCAAAGCACCGTCCGGCTGAATACAGGGAACGGCATGGAGCGCCTGGTGGTAATGCGGACCACCCAGATGTTCGGCGACGACGGCCAGCTTGCGGGCGTGGTCGCCACCATTAAAGACATCACCGAGGAAGCCGCTCCCCAAAAGCGCGAGGTGATCGGCGAATCCGGGCCCATGCGCGAGGTGATGAACTTCGTGCGCCGCGTCGCCGCCAGCGAGGCCACGACCATCCTGCTCGAAGGCGAAAACGGAACCGGCAAAGATCTGGTCGCCAAAACTCTGCATTACCAGAGCCTGCGGCAGGCCGAGCCGTTCATCGCCATCAACTGCGCGGCCATACCGGAAACGCTGTTGGAGAGCGAACTATTCGGGTACGAAAAGGGTGCTTTTACCGACGCCCGTGCCCAGAAGCGCGGCATTTTCGAGTTGGCCGACAAAGGTACCCTCTTCCTGGATGAAATCGGTGAGATTCCCCTGATGCTGCAGGCCAAGCTCCTGCGCGTGCTCGAAGACCAGACCTTTCGGCGCTTGGGCGGTCTCAAGGACATCAAGCTCGACCTGCGCGTGGTCGCCGCCACCAACAAGAATCTGCGCGAGGCAGTCAAGGAAGGGGCCTTTCGCCAGGACCTGTATTTCCGCCTCAACGTCATCCAGATCCTGATTCCGCCCCTGCGCGACCGAGCCGACGATATCCTGCCGCTCACCCGCTTCTTCATCGAACACTACAACCGTAAGTTCAAGCGCAACATCGAGGGGGTAACCGACCCCGCGGCCAAGCTGCTGGTTTCTCATGCCTGGCCGGGCAATGTGCGCGAACTGCGCAACGCCATCGAGCGCGCCATGATTTTGGAAGAAACGGGGCACATCACCGCGGCCAGCCTGCCCATCTCGATCTCCCATCCGGATGGGGGTAGTTCGATCTCCGTGGATCTGGGCGCCGAGATGCCTAGCGACGGCCTTTCGCTCGAAGACAACGAGCGCAGCTTGCTCTCCCGCGCACTGGAAAAGACCAACGGCAACCAGACGCAAGCCGCGCGCCTGCTGCGCATCACGCGCGACACCCTGCGCTATAAGATGAAGAAGTTCAATTTGCGATGAAGAAGACGATTTTCGTCACTGTGGCCGCGGCCGCCCTGGCCGCCGCCAGCCTGGCTACCGCGCAATCGGTTTCCGTGGGCGAACTGCGCCAACTCACCCAGGGAGGCGAGAACGCCGAGGCCTACTGGGCGCCCGATGGCAAGCGCATCATCTTTCAAACCACGCGCGAGCCCTATTCGTGCGACCAGATCTTCGTCATGAACGCCGATGGCTCGGACCAGCACCTGGTTTCCACCGGCAAAGGCCGCACCACCTGCGGCTACTTCCTGCCCGACAACAAGCACATCATCTACGCCTCGACGCATTTGGCGGGCGATGCCTGTCCCGCTCCTCCCGATCGCAGCAAAGGCTACGTCTGGGGCGTCTTTCCCGGCTACGACATTTTCCTGGCCACCGATGACGGCAAGATCGAAAAGCGCCTCACCGATACCCCCGGCTACGATGCCGAAGGCACGGTGAATTTCCAGAGCGGGCAAATCGTCTACACCTCGCTGGCTTCGGGCGATCTGGACCTCTGGACCATGCGCCCCGATGGTTCGAACAAGAAGCAGCTCACGAAAACCAGCGGCTATGACGGCGGCCCGGTCTTTTCCCGCGACGGCAAGAAATTGGTCTGGCGTTCGAATTACCCCAAGACCCCGGCCGACATGGACAAGTACAAATCGTTGCTGGCCGAGAACCTGACCGCCCCTATGAAGATGGAGTTGATGGTGGCCGACGCCGACGGCAGCCACGCCAGGCAGATCACGAATTTCAACTGCGCCAGCTTCGCCCCGACGTTCACGCCGGATGGCAAGCGGATTCTGTTCGCCTCCAACAAGCACGAATGCGACAGCCGCAAATTCGAGCTGTATCTCATCAACGTAGACGGCACTGGCCTGGAGCAAGTGACGAAATTCGGCGGCTTCACCGCCTTCCCCGAGTTCTCCCCCGACGGCAAGACCATCGTCTTCGCCTCGGACAAAGACGCCAAGACGCCGTATGAATTCAACATCTTCACGGCGCCGTGGCGTGAGAAACGCTGACCGGGCGCGCGTCGGAGCTCCGTCCCCCGAAACTCTCCCTCTCGGAATCTTGACCGGTCTGGAAGTTCACTTTCGCACAACCCGGAATTCGGGGAATTCATAGGAGTGGTCTTTCGTTAAGGGTCAAACTCGCAAGACTCTGAGCGGTGGCGGCCTGGAAGTTGCTGTCGATTGGACGGCCTGATTAATCCCGCCTGGATTCGCAGTGCACGTGCAGGATTTTCGAAGTGGTGACCGGGACTCGGTCCTCTACGACAAACAACAAACGCATGCCGCGCTCAATGAGGCCGGTGTCGAGCAGGCCGTCGCCATTGATCGAGCCTTCCAAGTGGGCGAACACGGGAAGCGGGCAATACTGCGGATGACCGGAGATGCGGACCGAATTCCCGCCCAGGCATTCGATATGGTAGCGGCGGCTCTTGGTCTCCACGTCCACGAACGAACCAGGCGCCAGGTTGTTGCAGTCCAGGAATTCCGCAGATGCTTGCATAAGGCCTCGGCCTACCTTGAGCAATCCCATAACCATCTGCGTTCGTCTCTGAAACCAATGAACTTATCAAACCACCAAAGCACGCCGAAGGGTCATTCTTCCCTGACACTCCTGGTAAGCCTGCGCAGCCTCGCACACCACTACGCGCTCTCCGCCTGGGAGGCGAGGTGCAATCTGGCTGCCTCGAAGGTGTCATACCAGGGAATGAGCGTATCGACCTCGGCGACTTGGAGGACGGTACGGACCCGCGGCGAAACGTTTGCCAGGCCGAACTGGCGCCCATGGCGCTGGCACGAGGCATAGGCGCCCAGGATGGCTCCGAGCCCCGCCGAATCCATGTACGAAACTTCATCGAGCACGATGATCAAGGACTTGGCCTGCACCTGGCGGACGAGGTCCTGGAATTCAAAGATGTTCCCGAGGGTCACAGGGCCTTTCAAGAACAACGTGCGGGAGCCGCTTAAACTCTCGTCACTGCGGATTTCGAGGGGGTCCATTTGCGAGAGTCTAGCAAACGGAGGTTTCAGTTCCGTTACAGATGCGGTAACGGGACGGGTCGCGAGTCACTGCGCCGATGCGTTCGCGGCGCAGTAGCGGTCGAAGGCGCCCCTCAACAATTCCGCAATCTCCGCCGGTTCGCGCCGCTCGATGTCGCTGCGGTGCAACATGTGGACGGGCTTGCCGTTCTGGAAAAGGGCCATCGAGGGCGAGGACGGCGGATAAGCGGACAGCAGGGCGCGCAGATGGGCTACGGCCGCTCCGTCTCCGCCGGCGAACACGGTCGCCACCTTCGAGGGCCGAACCGAATGCTGCAAGGCCATCCCAATGGCGGGCCGTGCCCTTCCCGCGGCGCACCCGCAGATGGAGTTCACCACCATCAGGACAGTGCCGCTGTCCGGTCCCAGGAGCCGGTCCACCTCGGCCGGAGTCCGGGCCTCTTCGACTCCAAATCGGGTGAGGTCCGCCCGCATGGGAGCAATGAACTGTTCAGGGTAGGGCACCCTTTGATTCTACCCGATGGCCGGCGGTGGGGTCAGTTTTGTTTTACGTAGTGAGCAATTTCCAGTTCGAGCGCCGTGAGCGAAATCCCGACGTCGCGGATGAAGAAATAGAGCGAGCCGATCAGGGCGATCAGGCAAAAGGCGAAGCATGGCACCGAGACCGTGTCGGCTCGCACTCCGAGCACTTGCCCCGCGAATAGCGAAAATACGGTGACGCCGACAAACAGAATGCTCACCGAACTCAGGATGATGGCGAGGCGCAGAATTCGGGCGCGCCGGTACAGAATTCGCAGTTCCTCCACGATCAGATTGCGGCGCGGCGTCTCGCCGGCTCCCTCCAGGTCCCGGGTCAGCTCCCGGGCGCGGTCGATGACGCGGCTGTAACGGTTGGTCATGCTCAGCAGCAGCAGACCGACGCCCGAGATCACGATCACTGGCGCGATGGATGCCGAAAGGATGGTGATGAGTTGAGGGACCGGGGTTTCCACTAGTGCTGCCCCCCAGCAGTCACTACTGAGACTAGCAGACGGCGCCTGGGCGGGCGGCGTCGCCGCTCACGCACGGATGCGCTCCTAGGTACGCTCGTCGAGCAGCGCCTTCAGGCGGTCGTAGCCCGCTCGACTGACCGGAAGCTGGGTGCCATCGGCCAGCACCGCCACCCGGCTGTCTTTCCCGTAAGGTTCGATCCGCGCCACACGTGCCAGGTTCACCAGATAGGAACGGTGAATCCGCACGAACAGCCGCGGGTCGAGTGCCCCTTCCAGACTGGAAATGGTTTGCTGTTTGAGGTGGCTCTTGCCTTCGCTGTGCAGCGCGACGTAATCGTCTTGCGATTCGGCATAGTCCAGGCGCTCGACCGGGATCACGTGGACTTTGGTTCCGTCTTTCACCACCAGGCGCGCCGCGTACTGTTCCGGTCCTCGGGCGGCGGCAGCCAGGTCCTCGGGCGGCGGCGCCGGCGTGCCGATGCGCTGGCGGGCGCGCTCTACCGCGGTCTGGAAGCGTTCCAGGCGGAACGGCTTGAGCAGGTAATCCACCGCGTTGGCGTCGAAGGCGCGCATGGCGTAGGTGTCATACGCGGTAGTGAAAATCACGGCCACGTCCCGGCCAATCAGCTCCAGCACTTCGAAGCCGTCCAGCTTGGGCATCTGCACGTCGAGAAGCACCAGGTCCGGTTTCCGCTCCGCAATGGCCTTCACGGCTTCGAAGCCGTTGGCGCACTCGGCCACAATGTCGATGTCCGGGATGCTTTGCAGATACTCGCGCAGAAGGTGGCGGGCGAGTTCCTCATCGTCCACGATCGCCGCGGTAATCCGCCGGCCGTGGGCCGGCGGGCGTTGGCGATTTTCATCGAGCGAGGGTGCGGGACGCGGCGGGTCCTGCATGGCGCGCAGGTCGATGGCGATTTCCCGCGCCGACTGATACCGCTGGTCCGGGTCCCTCTGCAGGCACTTGCGCACGATCCGGTCGAGGGCCTCCGGCACGTAGTACTGGAATCGGGCCATGGCTTCGGGCGTGCCGTGGAGCAGCCGTGCGAGCGTCTCCTGGACCGTGCCGCCGGCAAACGGGACGCGCCCGGTGCACATCTCGTAGAGTACGGCGCCCAGGCTGAAGAGATCCCCGGTGGGGCCGACTTCGCGGCCCATGGCTTGCTCGGGGCTCATATAGTTCACGGTCCCCAGCACCACTCCCTCACGCGTCAGAAACTGCGTCTCTTCCGACGGCCGCAGCTTCGCTTGCAGTTTGGCCAGACCGAAATCCAGCACTTTGACGTGTCCGCGTGCGCCCACCATGATGTTGGCCGGCTTGATGTCACGATGCACAATGCGCTTGGTGTGGGCGGCATCGAGCGCATCCGCCACTTGCGCCGCGATGCCACAGGCTTCCTCGGCCGGCAGCGCGCCCTGCTCCAGCCGTTGGCTCAGGGGCTGGCCTTCCACGTATTCCATCACCAGGAAGGGGGCGCCCGCGGTTTCGCCGATTTCATAGATGTGGGTGATGTTGGGATGATTGAGCGCAGACGCCAGCCGGGCCTCCAGCAGGAAGCGCTGCAAGGCGGAGGTGTCGCCGGCCAGTTCCTCGGAGAGCACCTTGACAGCGACCTGGCGGTCCAGACGGGTGTCCAGCGCCAGATATACCTGGCCCATGCCGCCCGCGCCCAAGGCGGCGACCACCCGGTATTGCGCAATCGCATCTCCCGCTACGAAACGCATGGCAGCTCCAGATCGACGCAGAACCGATGCTCGCGAACTTCGGTGGTGAGGCGGGCGCGGTTCTGGTAATAGGTTTTCAGACGATTGCGCACATTGGCGAGGCCGAGCCCGGTGCGAGCCGCCGAACCGGCATCGGTATCGAAATCATTCTCCACGGTGATGCGGAGCATGCCGTTACCGCACAAGGCATCGAGGCGGATTTCGCCGCCATCCAAGAGCCCGGCGATCCCGTGCTTTACCGCATTTTCCACGAGCGGCTGAAGGATCAGCGAGGGGACGGTGCAATCGCCGCAGCCGGGTCCCATCGTTTGCGCCACCCGCAGCCGCTCGCCAAAGCGCACCCGCTCCACTTCCAGGTATGCGTGAGCCAGCGCAATCTCTCGTCCGATGGGAATGATCTCTTCCTCGGCCAGGGCCAACGTGGAACGCAGAAAGTCCGAAAGCAGCAGGCACATTTCGCGGGCGCGCGCGCCATCCACAGTGGCCAGAGCGCTGATGGAGTTGAGGCTGTTGAATAGAAAATGCGGATTAATCTGGGCTTTGAGAGCCTTCAGTTCGGCCTCGCGCGCCAGCACGCGCGCCTCCTGCATGCGCGTTTCGGCCTCGCGCGAGCTCTGAAACGAAAACAGAACATAGTGCAGCGCCACCGCTAACAGGTAGAGCAATACGCCGGCGCCGAACAGAAACGCTTGTTGGGATGCGGGCACCGCCGCCAGCCGGGCCACTCCCAGCAGGAGCGCGGCCGCCACCACCGCGGCGGCCGTGTGGTGGAGCAGAAGGCTCGCGAGGGCCGACGGCCGGAACGGAAGATACCGGCCGGAATACCAGGGCGATAGGCAGACCAGGGCGTAGAACAGGGCCAAGCCGGCCGCCGTCAGGGCGCCTTGGGTCCACGGCAATCGTCCGGCGCCCGATAGCAAAAGGGTGCAGGCCGCGGCGAGGGGAACCCAGGCCAGCAGATAGAATGCCAGCCGGGTCCGGCTGATCAGAATGGGATGCATGGACGGCCCGATCGCGTCAGTTGGTGACGGTGACGCCCCCAAACATAGCGTAGCCGGTTATGATCAGCCGCGGCGGTGTGACGTTGGCCTCAGGGCGCGGGGGCCGCGTTTCATTGACGAAAGCTCCGAACAGCCCCATGCCACGCACATCCGCTATCCAGGTGTCGGGAATCTGGATCTCCGCTCCCCCGAACATGAGACTCACGTCGATAGTGGATTGTGCGTCAGCCATCTTTGCGCCCCGCAGATCGATTTCAAATCCGCCAAACATGGCGCTGATCTGGCCGCCTCGAAAATCCTGCGCGTCCACGCGATGCTCGCCGCCCTGGAACATCGTAAACAGGTTCAGGGTTCCGGGTGGCGGCGGAGCGCCGCTGGGCCCCGCAGGGCCATGATGAGACCACTGCGTGGTCCGGAGCAGCATCAGGATGCCGACGGCGATGAGGGCTCCGGGCCAGAACAGCCGCCAGTCAAAGAAGATGATATTCAGGTTGTCGAGCAGCAGCAGGCCTCCGATGCCTGCGAGCATGGCGCCCCAAACCACCGACGCCGTCCCGTGCGAATCCACCAGCCGGACCGTTCCCAGCGCGATCAGGACCACCGGCCAGAACCGCCAGACATCGCGGAAACGTACAATCCCGAGGTTGTCCAATAGGAACAGAGCGCCGATCGCGATTACGGCCACGCTGACGACGATCCCGTGGGCCGCGCTGTGCGTGCCCCGGTAATGCTGCCGGTTGGCCCGGCGTTCCTGCCGGCGGTCCCAGCGCTCCTGCCGCCGCGCAAACCGCTCCTGCTGGCGTGCCATGCGGTCTTGCATGCGCTGCCAGCGATCGTCGTAGTCCATGCCTGGAGCGTATCAGCCCCCGGGCCACCGGTGCGACCGAAAATCGGCGAATACCGCCATTTTGCCGGTGAGCGTCCGGTCGGCGCCCGACCCCGTCAGCGGAGTTGAGGGAGAGAGGGCCGGGGAAATCGCGTTTCCAGAGCCCGGAGAGACTCTTCGAAGTATCGAGCGGTCTCCGCTTCCCCACGCTTTTTCGGCGCGTTGACCAGGGCCTCGGTGGTGCATCGCAGATCCTGCCGGCACGCCAGGAATACCCGATAAAGCAGCGGATAATACTTCGTGTAGGTGCGGTCGAAGGCCAGGCCCGCGTTGTTTGGGGCGGATACACATTTGTTAAACGAAACCGGGTCGGGCTGGATCGACGCGCATTCCCGCTCCAAGCTTGCGAATAGGCGGCGTTTCTCTTCCAGCGCGGCTGCTTTGTCCCGCGTGGAACGATACACGGCTCGCAGGCGGTCGTAATACCGGTTCACGATCTCGGCCTTCCGCAGGAACAGCTCGGCTTCGCCGGGAGCGGACTTCTGCATCACGACGGCGCCGGTCAGAAAGCCCGCCAGAGTGGCGGCGGCCTCCGCGATGGAGCCGGGCAGGTTCCGGACCTGGGCGTGAAAATCTTCGTGCGGGACCACGGTGGCTAACCGCTCGGGAGTTGCGGCGGCCAGTGCCTGAGTGACGGGAACGTCCCCGCTCGAAACCGCTTCAATCGGATAGAAGAAGACATCGTATCGATTCTCATCCAACGAGCAGCCGTCCTTGGTGCCCTCCCGCAGCCCCAGTCTGTCGTAGGATTCCGGGATTTCCAGCTTCCCCGTGAAATAGCAGCGGTAATAGGCGGCTACCCGGTCGTCCGATCGTTCGAAATTTCCCGTCGGCTGGAACCCGGCCGAACGCTCCGCGGCTTTCAACTGCCGAATCATCGGCTCCGGACCGTGCGGTTTACTGCTGGAATCCGCAGCGTGAGTGGAAAAGCACGAGACCGCGAGGGCCACCCCCTCCAGAATGCCAGCGCGCATTCTTCCATCGTACGCAGGTTTGAGTGGGGCCGCCTTTACCGTAAGCTAACCTCTCCATACTTCTTCGGCGGCGGCCGCCTGCCCCAACCTGGAGAGCAAGGAGGGTAGTGATGAAGGTCTTCGCTTTGTTGGTTACCACGGCTGCTGGGATGGCGGGTGCCTCGGGGAACATGGATCGCCAAGCCGCCGTTGCAGCGAACGATCAGGCGGTCGGGGCGCTTCATCAGAATCAGCTGGGCCGCGCGCAATTGCTGGCCCAGCAAGCCCTGGACCTCGCACGGCAGGCGGTACCGCCCGGCGATCCTCTCATTGCCGTGACCCTGAACAATCTGGCGCAAAGCTACCGGTTCGAAGGTCACTACCTGGAGGCCGAACGGGACTATCGGGAAGCGATCGGCATCTGGGAGGCCGCCCTCGGGAAACAGCACCCCGACACCGCACGGGGGCTCATGAACCTGGCGGCGCTCGATCACGAACGCGGGCGCGATGGCGGGGCGGAAGACCTGTACCGCCGAGCGGACGCCATCTTCGAAGCCTCCTACGGCAAGGACGACCCGTTGGCCCTGGTGGCGCGCAACGAACTGGCCGAAGTCCTGCGCGGTGAGGGCAGAGTCTCCGAATCGGAGAGGTTGAGCCGGGAGACGTTGGAGCCGCTGGAAAAGAGCTTGGGCGATCGCGATCCCCGGGTGATCCGCGCTTTGGCGAACTATGCCCGCCTGCTGGACCAAACCCGCCATGCGCCCGAGGCCGCCGCGGTTCGCCGCCGCATTCGAGGTCTAGCCGCGGGCTTCCGGTGAGCCGCCAGGCTAGGGAAACCGCATGGTCTGGAGGATGTTCTGAAAGCGCGGCTCGCCGCGAAGGGGATCGTAGATCGGATGTACCTTGAGCGGCGCCAAAGACAGTTCCCGCTGCTGGCAGCCCTTCTCCAGCCAGTCGAGCGCGCGCGCCGGTTCGCCCAAGCCCAGGTGGACCACAGCAAAGCAAGTGGAGGGGATGTACCGCTCCAATGCCCGCGCAGTGAGTTGCGCTAACACACCACGGGCGCTAGCCGTGTCGCCTGAAAGGGCAAAGACCTGTCCCATGGCCGCCATGATGCTGGGGACATCGCCCGCCAGCGAGCGTCCTTTTTCCAGCATGGCCAAAGCTTCCCCGTGTTTCCCCTGCTGCGCATAGGCGCGGCCCATAGAGGTATACGCCTTGTAGAACGAAGGATCGAACGTGAGAATCTCGCGGAAGCCGCGGATGGCCTCGTCATAGCGCCGCTGCAGGGTAAAGAAAGAAGCTCGCCCCTCGTGGATGATGCTCGACAGCGGGTCCAGTTCGAGAGAGAGGTCGATTTCCGCCATTGCTTCTTCGAATCGGCCGACCAGGGCCAGATAGTCGGTGGCTAGCCACTGGTGGGCCATGGCGTATCCGGGATTGAGGGAGATCGCCTTGCGGTACAAGTTCTCCGCGTCCGCCCATTCCCGGTCGTAATGCGCGCGGATCACGGCCAGCGCCGGGTAGGCTTCGGCGAGGCTGGCGTCGAGCTCGATCGCGCGCATGGCGGCGGCCCGGACATGGGGAATCCCCTCGGCGGGATGCAGCATCCCGTAATCCACTTGCAGGCAGTAAGCATCCGCAACACCGGCCTGCGCCAGGGCCGAACCGGGGTCGGCGGCAATGGCGGCCTGAAAGTTCTCGAGGCTGCGCGTGAGTTCGTCTGGCGTGCGCCGGTGCAGGTGATAACGGCCCTTGAGGTAATAGTCGTAGGAACTGACGCTGACGGGACTGCGCGCCACCGGTGTGGCCTCGGCTCCGCCGGCCAGTTGCACGCGGAGGGTGCGCACGATGGCGCGGGCAATGTCTTCCTGAATGGCGAAGACGTCTTGCATCTCACGATCGAATGTCTCCGACCACAGGTAGACCCCGGTCGCCGTATCGATCAATTGCGCGCGAACGCGGAGGCTTTGGCCGGAGATGCGGACGCTGCCGGTGAGCGCGTTGGCCACGTTCAACTGGCGGCGCACTTCGAGCACATCCTGCTCGACTCCGCGCAATCGGGCTGCGGAGTTCCAGGCCACCACGCGCATCCCGCTGAACTTGGTCAGTGCGTGGATGAGCTCTTCGGTAAGCCCATCGCTGAAGTAGTCGTTCTCGGCGCTCCCGCTGAGGTTGGCAAAGGGGAGAACCGCTACCGTATGGCCCTCCGGCTGCGGCGCTACATGGCCGTCTTCGCGCATTCGAATCTCCGGCGCGTACGTCCCGGTCTGGAAGTCAAACACCACGGGATCCTGGCGTCCGTCGCCGTCGTAGTAGGCTTTCAGCTTGGAGCGAAGGCGGCGCGCCTCGACGCGCACGATGGGATCCACCCGCGGGTCATAGGACGGCTGGCGGTCGAAGACCTCCACTCCGATGAGGTACTCTTTGAGCTCATCCGACTTGCCCTCGAGGGTCCGCTCGACGGCCAGGCGCAGAAATCGGGCCATGCGCTCGGAGCGCGCGAATAGACCGTGGGCCACGATCGTATCGAGCTGCCGCCGAATCGCCGAGTGCTGGATTGGCGTACGCCTCGGCTGGGACACAGGAGTTTTCCGCGGTATTCCCTATTATGACGATTTCCACGGGAAAACGTGTGGCCCCAACTTTGTAAACTCCGCCGGTTCGTTACATTCCAAGAGGACGGGCGGAGGGTGGCGAAATAAGCCTCCCTGCGACGGTCTAGATCGGATTGCCGCGCAGCTCCCATAGGTTAGTGGCAGTCACTCGGGACCGGGACTGGACCAGCGGAAGATTTCCGCCTTCGCCTAATGAGGCGAGCCGGCTCGACACTGGTAAGAGCCCAAACCTCATTGGCCCCCTCCTGGACTTGCTGAGATGAGAATATGGTTTCCGGAACTGGATGAACGCACCCGCCCTACAGTATTTTGAACGGTGCCCAGGAAGTAATCGGCAGTTCGAGGATCCAGAGACAAGACTACTGGCTGATGGGAAGCAACGTCGAAAAACCTCCCGTACTGCCCACTCTCAGCCCCAACAGGCCGACCACACCATTCGCCGCCCTCAGGCGAAGCACGCCCTTTTGGTTCGCCAATGAGGAATAGCGGTCCGATAACAAAAACGATGTGTGGTTCAGAGGCCCTAAGTTTAAGGTATCCGTCTGTAGCACGCTGCCGTCCTGACCATCCACCTCGAGAGTGATCGCTTGATTGGTGCCCGAGAGATTCGCGATGCCGATGCCGGCTACCGCTCCGGCCATATTGTCGAAGGGCAGTAACGTGGTGGTGGTCTGCGGTGGCGGCAGCGCGATGATACATAACGAATTGGAAGTAGCAGGCGTCAGCGGAACCGCGCCCTCCCAATCGGTTCCACCCTGTCGATGGTAAAGAAAGGTGCCCTGGCCGCCAATGGCGCCGCCACTTAAAGAGACGACGTTCGCCCATCCCTGGGTGTTACTACCCACATCGGGTAGGACCAGAACCGCTGATCCGTTGCTTGGCAATGAAACGTCAAACGTCGAATTGGAGGTGAGGCCTACCGGGGTCACTATGAGCGGGAGACCGGAGTCGGAATAGAGCGTCACTTCTGCTGTGGTTGGCAATGTGGAGCGGTTGAGAAGGGTAATTGTCGTTTGCCACCCACCACCGACCGCAATTTGGGCGAGCGTTCCCTGAGCCCATCCGTACGAAATTCCCGATAGGAATGCAACCAAGAACCAAATCCGGCTTATCTTACTCATGCTACCTCCCATTGGAAAAGTCTCTCCGTCCGGCAGTGACTCGCGAATCGAGACGATTCGTTCCTCAATCGCGAGGATCGCGCCGCTCCTTCTAGCTAGAATAGACCGCTGCCACCATTTTCTGGTTTCTTGCGGTGCTCTGATTGTACCGGTACGCGCCGCTTCCCTCGTTTGCCCCACCCATCCTTACATGCTACGCGCTTCGTCACCGCGTCTGAGGCGGTTCCGAACTGGCTCCGAAGGTACGCTGGCGGCCGCGCGCTCGAGGAGCAACTGCCGCTCGCGGGCGTTGCGCGTCAGCGCGGCGGCGCGCTCGAACTCGCGGCGGGCCTCGCCGGCACGGCCGAGCTTCGCGAGCAGGTCGCCGCGCACGCTCGGCAAGAGATGGTACGCCTGCAGCGACGGCTCCGCCGCCAGCGCGTCCACCAGGTCGAGGCCGGCCTGAGGCCCGGTGGCCATAGACACCGCGACGGCACGGTTCAGATCCACGATGGGGGATGGCGCCACCCTGGCGAGCTCGGTGTAGAGCGCCACGATGCGCACCCAATCCGTCTCGGCCGCGGTGCGCGCCTGGGCGTGACAGCCGGCGATCGCGGCTTGCAGCTTATACGGCCCGCGCGACCCGCTGAGCTTTTCGGCACGTTCGAGGGCGGCCAGGCCCCGCCGGATGAGGAGTTGATCCCAAAGCACGCGGTTCTGATCGAACAGCAGAATGGGCTCGCCTGATGGGCCGACACGTGCGCGTAAGCGCGACGCCTGAATCTCCATCAGAGCGACCAGGCCATGAACCTCGGGTTCTTGGGGAGCGATCTCGGCCAGGATCCGGCCGAGACGCAGCGCGTCCTCGCACAGCGCCGGCCGCATCCAGTCGTCACCGGCGGTTGATGAATAGCCTTCATTGAAGATGAGGTAGAGGACTTCGAGCACGGACGACAGCCGAAGGGCCAACTCGTCCCCGCGCGGCACCTCGAAGGGAACCCGCTTTTCGGCCAGGGTCCGCTTGGCCCGGACGATGCGCTGGGCCACGGTGGGCTCGGGGACCAGGAACGCGCGCGCAATCTCATCGGTGGTCAGCCCTCCCAGCAAACGCAGCGTGAGCGCCACGCGGGCCTCCGGCGGCAGCGCCGGGTGACAGGACGTGAACACCAGGCGCAGTAGGTCATCGCCGATGTCGTCATCCATCGCGGTTTCGAAATTCGCCACCGCCATCTCCTGCTGGGCTTCGACGTCGCGGCCGAGTTCCTCGTGCTTGCGCTCAATCCGTTTGTTCCGCCGCAGCTGATCGATCGCACGATTCTTGGCCGCGGCCATGAGCCATGCACCCGGATTGCGCGGCACGCCCTCGTCCGGCCACTGCTCAAGCGCCGCCACGAGCGCATCCTGGGCCAGTTCCTCGGCCAGACCGACGTCGTGCACGATGCGCCCCAGGCCGGCGATGAGCCTTGGAGACTCGATCCTCCACACGGCGTCGAGGGTTTGATCGGTCACGATACGACCAGCGTCGGTAGGTTTCACTGCTACCGATCACACCATCTTGGCGTCTGCTCGTGCAAGCCGATGGCAGCATTCGCTGCGCCGCGCAGAGTCTTAAGCCAAGGGCAGACGACGCACATCGGTCGCCTGCCCCGCTCATCGCGTCATCACACGCCGCCGCGCTGGCCGGTCTTCGCCTGAAGGTCGGAGAACCCAGCCGCGGCCTTCTGGACGTCGCCGGGAAAGTCCGCGAACTCCTGCACCTGGCGCAGTTCGATCACTTCGTTGTCCGACCCCGGACAACGCGAGGCCCATTCGATGGCCTCTTCCTTCGACTTCACCTGGATCATCCAATAGCCGCCGATGACTTCCTTGGCCTCGGCAAAAGGGCCGTCGGTGACCTGGGGCTTCCCTCCGGAGAACGAGACGCGCGCTCCCGCCGAGGGCGGATGCAGGCCATCGAGCGCGAGGAGCACGCCGGCCTTTTGGAGGGATTCGTTGTACTTCATCATGGCCGCAACGGCCTGAGGGTCCGGCATGGTGCCCGGAGCGGCCCTCTCATACCCTTTCGGGATCATCAGCATCATGAATCGCATCGCGGTTTCTCCTTCTTTTCGTTGCAGGGGTAACCGGCTACGGCTTCCCCGGGATCGGGCCCGCCTCGTATAACTGGCGGATCTCGGTTTCGCCATCGCCCGCCACTCTGAGGAACCGCTTGGTCAGCTCGATCGCGTCTTGCTTCGAGTTTGCCTTGATCATCGCGAAGCCGCCGATCAACTCCTTCGCCTCGGCGAAGGGTCCATCGGTTACGGTGACCTTCCCGGCTGACTGACGCACCCTTGCTCCCAGGGCGCTGGGCAGACAGCCCTCGGTAGACACCAGCACGCCCTCCTTGGTGAACTCTTCGATCAACTTCCCCATCTCGGTCATCTCCTGCTGAGTCGTGGGGGTGGCTTCGGCTCTGCTCGGTTTATACACACATAGGAATCGCATCGTTGAATTTCCTTTCTGGTTTGGTTTCGCAGTCCGCCGGTCGGTCATGACCGGCTCTACTATGACGTCGTACGGGAGGCCGCCGAATGGACAACAAAAAGGGCGCGCACCCGTCCGTCGCGCAAGAAAATCCCCCCCAGAACATCGCGCCGATGAGGGTCGGAAAAATGGTATCGAAGAGCGGATCGCCGACTCGGACGTGGCTAGCCACGGCGCCGCCCAGATAGCCGGTCAGCAGGATCGCTCCCAGCGTGGCCGTACGCGGAAACACATAGAAGGCCAGGCAGCCGAATTCAAGGATCCCGAGAGGGACGGCCAGGCTGAGTGGAAATCCCAGCCGGGCGAAGGCCTCCACCACGGGACCCGGCTTCAAGATGTGGCTGACGCCGTCAAACACCAGGAACAGCACCGGGACGGCGGTAAGAACGCGTCCACCCCACAACCTCCCTTTGGAGACCGGATCCATTTGACTCGCGGGTTGCATGAGCATTTCCTCCTTGGTCGCGCGGTTACCGCTTCTGGGGCCCGAAATCCGACGGATCGAACATCTGGCGAATCTCGGACTCGGTCTCGTATGACGGTCCCAGGATGTCGGCGTGAATCTTTAGGAAGCGCTTGCCCAATTCGATGGCTTCTTCCTTGGAATTCACCTGAACGATGGCGTAGCCGCCGATCATCTCCTTGGCCTCGGTGAAGGGCCCGTCGGTTACAGTCACTCTTCCGCCCGAGAGGTGGAGGCGTGCGCCCCGTGCGCTCGGCATGAGGCCTCCGGTCGAGATCAGCTTGCCTTCCTTGGTCATTTCTTCCGTCAGCTTCCCTAGGGCGGCCATCAGCTCCGGGGTGGGAGGGGCGACTTTCTTGTTCTCGTTGGAGGTGCTCATCAAAATGAATCGCATGGTCGTGGTTCCTTTCTAGTTCCGAGAGTCCGGCGCCGGCTTTCCGGATGGTCCAAATCGGCCGAAATCTCGCCTCTACTGACGCGTCGAACGAGGGCCCGCGAAATCGACACGCCCCTCAAATATTTTTTGACCGGATCGGCCGCGCCGATTCGCTAGATTTTACCGTTTCGGGGTCCCGGGTGGGCTGTGAGGAAACATACGGAGGGGCCGGCGGGCGGCATCACGCGGTTGTGGCGCGGCCTGTCTTCTGAGGTCAGTTCAGATGGACTGCTTGTGTTCCGAAGCTTCGATGCGGGCCTGCGCGCGGTCAAACGCTGCGAGCGCGACGGAAGGGTCGGCGTCGGCGGGCGGATTGCTCACTTGCTCCCGCGCGCGCCCCAGCGCCTTGCGAGCGCGCTCGACGTCAATATCCTCGGCGCGTTCGGCGGCATCGGCCAGCACGCGCACGTGGTCATCGAGCACTTCCAGGAAACCGCTGTGCACGGCCAGAGTCCAGCGCTTGCGGCCGGCCAGGTAACTCAAATGGCCGATCCCCAGCTCGCCCAGCAGCGCCGCGTGGCCGGGCAGGATTCCCATATAGCCCTTCTTGCCGGGAAGCTCGACTTCACTCACCCGCTCGCGGACCAACTGGCGCTCGGGCGTGGTGACTTCCAGTTCAAGACCATCCGCCATGGCTAAGCCTTTTTGAGTTCTTCGGCGCGCTGCAGCGCGTCTTCAATGGTGCCCTGCAGGAAGAATGCCTGCTCGGGGATCGCGTCGTGCTTACCTTCGGCGATTTCGCGGAAACCGCGGACGGTGTCGGCCAGCTTCACGTACTTGCCCGGGATGCCGGTAAATTGCTCGGCCACAAAGAAGGGTTGCGAAAGGAATTGCTGGATCTTGCGTGCGCGCGATACCGTCAGCTTGTCTTCGTCGGAAAGCTCGTCGATCCCAAGGATGGCGATGATGTCCTGCAGGTCCTTATAGCGCTGCAGGATTCCCTTCACCATCTGGGCGGTGCTGTAGTGATCCTGGCCGATGATGTTGGGGTCGAGAATGCGCGAGGTGGAGGCTAGCGGATCCACCGCGGGATAGATTCCCAGCGCCGCAATGTCGCGCGAGAGGTTGGTGGTTGCATCGAGGTGCGCGAACGCGGTGGCCGGGGCGGGGTCCGTGTAATCGTCGGCGGGCACGTAGATGGCCTGCACCGAAGTAATGGATCCCTTCTTAGTCGACGTGATGCGCTCCTGCAACTCGCCCATCTCCGTCGCCAGGTTGGGCTGGTATCCCACGGCCGACGGCATGCGGCCGAGCAGCGCCGAGACTTCCGACCCCGCCTGCGTAAACCGGAAAATATTGTCGATGAACAACAGCACGTCCTGGCCTTCTTCGTCGCGGAAGTACTCGGCGACGGTCAGGCCGGTAAGGCCGACGCGCAATCTGGCGCCGGGCGGCTCGGTCATCTGGCCGTAAATCAACGCAACCTTGGATTTCTTGTAGTCCTTTGGGTCGATGACGCCGGACTCCTGCATTTCGGTCCAGAGGTCGTTGCCCTCGCGCGTGCGCTCACCCACTCCCGCGAAGACCGAAACGCCCCCGTGCTTCATGGCGATGTTGTTGATCAGCTCCATGATGATGACGGTCTTGCCGACTCCGGCGCCGCCGAACAGGCCGATCTTGCCGCCGCGCAGGTAGGGTTCCAGCAGGTCGATGACCTTAATGCCCGTCTCGAACATTTCCAGACGCGTGGATTGCTCTTCGAAGCTCGGCGCATGGCGGTGAATGGGGAAATGCTTCTTGGCGTTTACCGGCCCCATCTCATCCACAGGCTGGCCGATGACGTTGAGCACGCGGCCGAGTGTTTCCGGGCCCACCGGCACTTCGACGGGACGTCCCAGGCTGATGGCTTTCATGCCGCGCACCAGGCCTTCGGTGGGCTGCAGCGCCACCGTCCGCACCCGGCCTTCCCCGATGTGCTGCTGGGCTTCGCAGATGATATCGATGGGCTGCGGCACGTCGAAGCCCTCGCTGATGATCCGGATGGCCGTGTAGACCAGAGGAATCTGTCCTTCCGGAAACTGGCAGTCCACAGCCGGGCCGGACACCTGGACCACGGTGCCAACCACCAAGGCGGTGTTGCCGGCGACTTTATCTTCCTTCGTTCCGCTGATGCTCGTTGCCATAGCTTAACTCTTATTCCGCGGCGGCTGCGCCGCTCACTACTTCGATGATTTCCTTGGTGATGCTGGCCTGGCGCACGCGGTTCATGTACAGCGTGAGCTTGTCGATCATTTCGGCCGCGTTGGAGGTGGCGGCATCCATGGCTGTCATCCGCGCCGCATGTTCGGCCGCCGTCGATTCCAGCATGGCCCGGAAGAATTCCGTCTCCACATACCTTGGGATCAGCTCTTTCAACATCTCGGCCGGCGGTTCTTCGTAGATGTAGTCCACCGGCTCCGCTCCATCCGGCACTTCGGCGGGCAGAACCCGGGTCACCATGAGTTTCTGCGCCACTACGCTCTTGAACTCGTTGTACAGCAGGTAGACCGCGTCGATTTCGGCGCTCTGAAATAGATCCATCGCCTTCCGCGCGATGAGCGCGGTTTCTTGGTACACCGGCTTGGCCGGATTGAGCTGGTCGCCCGAGATGCGGGCGCGGCGCTTGCGGAAAAAATCGCGCCCTTTGCGCCCGATTAGCTCCAAGGTAACGGTGGCGTCGGGGCGCTCCATCTGGAAACGTTGGGCGGCCTTGATCAGATTGCTGTTGAAAGCGCCGGCCAGCCCCTTATCGCTGGTGACCAGGACCAGCAGGATCCGCTGCTCCGGGCGGTGCGCCAGCAAGGGATTCTGCCCGGCTTGCTCATCCCCCGCCGCCGCCGAAGCCACGTTGGCCAGCATCTTCCGCAGCATGGCGCCGTAGGGACGCGCGGCGATCACGCGATCCTGGGCGCGCCGCAATTTGGCAGCCGAGACCATCTTCATGGCCTTGGTGATCTGCTGCGTGTTCTTCACCGAGCGGATTCGCCGCCGGATGTCGATCAGACTAGGCATGTGCCTCTACTTGGGCTGCTCCGCCACGAACCGCGCCTTGAACTCCGCAATCGCGTCTTTCAGTCGGGCCCGCAGCGCGTCATCCAGCACTTTCTTGTCGCGAATTTCGTCCCGGATGTCGCGGTGCGCGTTGTCGATGAAACGATACAATTCTTCTTCGAATTTGCGCACCTGCTCCACCGGCAGATCGTCCAGGAAGCCCTGCGTTCCGGCGAATATGATGATCACCTGTTTCTCGAGCGACAGCGGCTGGTATTGGCCTTGCTTCAGGATTTCCACCAGGTGCTTGCCGCGGTTGAGCTGGTCCACCGAGGCCTTGTCGAGGTCGGAACCGAATTGGGCGAAGGCTGCCAACGCCCGGTATTGCGCCATCTCCAGCCGCAGCCTTCCGGCGATCGATTTCATGGCTTTGGTCTGGGCATTGCCGCCCACGCGGCTGACCGAGATCCCCACGTTGATGGCCGGCCGGACGTTGGAGTTGAACAGGTCGGACTCCAGAAAGATCTGGCCGTCGGTGATGGAAATGACGTTGGTCGGAATGTAAGCCGATACGTCGCCTGCCTGCGTCTCGATAAACGGCAGTGCCGTGAGCGATCCGCCGCCGTTCGCCTTGTTCAGCTTGGCTGCGCGCTCCAGGAGCCGGCTATGCAGATAGAAGACATCGCCCGGGAACGCCTCGCGGCCCGGCGGACGGCGGAGCAGCAGCGAAATCTCGCGGTAGGCCGCCGCGTGCTTCGACAAATCGTCGTAGATGCAGAGTGCGTGCCTGCCGCTGTCGCGGAAGTACTCGCCCATGGCGCAGCCGGAGAAGGGAGCCAGATACTGCATGGGCGCGGGATCGGAGGCGGACGCCACCACCACGATGCTGTATTCCATGGCGCCGGAATCCTCCAGGGTCTTGACTACCTGGGCCACCGTCGATCGCTTTTGCCCGATGGCGACATAAATGCAAATCATGTCGCCGCCCTTTTGGTTGATGATGGTGTCGAGTGCGATGGCGGTCTTGCCCGTCTGGCGGTCGCCGATAATCAGCTCCCGCTGGCCGCGGCCAATCGGAATCATGGCGTCGATTGCCTTGATGCCGGTCTGCATCGGCTCCTTGACTCCCTGGCGCGCTACGACTCCGGGAGCCAGACGCTCCACCGGGTTGAACTGGGCGGCCAGAATCGGGCCTTTGCCGTCGATGGGCTCCCCCAGCGCGTTCACTACGCGGCCGATCAGCGCTTCTCCCACCGGGACCGACATGATGCGCCCCGTGCGCTTGACTTCATCGCCTTCCTTGATGAGCGTGTAGTCGCCCAGCAGCACCGCGCCCACCTGGTCTTCTTCCAGGTTCATGGCGATGCCGGCCACGTCCTGCGGAAACTCGATCAGCTCCCCGGCCATGACTTTTTCCAGGCCATGAATGCGGGCGATTCCGTCGCCCACCGAGATCACGGAACCGATTTCCCGGACGTCGATCGCCTTCTCGTAGTTCTCGATCTCCTGGCGGAGAATGCTGCTAATCTCATCCGCTCGAATTTGAGCCATACACCCTTCCCGTTACGAATAGCGTTCCGCGGTCAAGCGCCGTTCCAGCGATTGCAACCGGCCGCGCACTGACCCGTCATACACCGTGGACCCGATCCGCGCCATCACCCCACCGATCAGCGCGTCATCCACCGACACCCGCATGCGGATGCGTTTTCCGGCCCGCCGTTCCAGCTCGGCGTTCAGGGCCGTGCGCTGCGCCTCGGTCAGCTCGCGCGCCGAGACCACTTGAGCGCTGGCAAATCCCAGCCGTTCGTCCACCTTCTGCTCGAAGATCTGTACGACCTCCGCCAGCCCGGCGATACGGCGATGATCGATCAGAACAAAAAGAAAGTTGCGCGTGATGCGCGAAAGCCCGAGCACATCGCCAACCCGGGCGACCACGGCTTTCTTACGGCTGCCCGGAACGGCCGGCGAGATCAGTGCATTTCGGAGATTGACGGACGACCGCAGCGCGGCTTCGAAGGACTGCAATTCAGCCAGCGCATCCTGGGGCCGCAGCGCGGCGCCTGGGGCGGTGACGACGTCCGCAAGGGCATCGGCGTATCGCACGGCTATGGCAGAAACGGTCATCGGTCTACTTGGTCCGGGCCGGTGAGGGGCGGTCGAGCTCGCGCACGAACCCGCGCACCAGCTTATCCTGCGTCTCCGGCGTCATGCGGCCCTGGATCTTCTGCTCGGCCAGGCGGATCGCCAGGTGGGCCGAATAACGCTTCAATTCCAGACGGGCCGCTTTGCCGGCCGACGCGATGTCTTGCTCGGCATGCGTCCGGATCTTGGCCATCTCGGATTCGGTTTGCTGCCGCATCCGCTCCATTTCGCTGCCGGCTTCCAGCTCCGATTCCGCGCGCAAACTGGCGATCTCGGCCTCCAGGTTGGCCAGCCGGCTCTCCACCTCATGGACGCGGGCCTCCGCCGCCTGGTGCAATTCCTCCGCCTGCGCAATATCCTCGCGGATCTTGCGCGAGCGGGCCGCGAAGAACGGTCCGGCGTTCTTGACCACCAGATAGCCCAAGCCTCCCGCCAGCAGCAGAAAGTTGGCCCACTTCCATAATTCCAGTCCGCCCTCGCCGCCCTCGGATTGCGCGAACGCAGCCGGCGCCATCACCGCCAGGCCGACCAGCAGGAGAGTCGCGAAGCGTTTCATGCCGCGCTCCGCCGCAGGATGGACTCTACGATCTGGCCGGCCAGCACTTCACTGTCACGTTCGAGCGAGGAGCGCAAGGCATCCACGTCCCGCGACAGCCCCGCTTTGGCCTGTTGCACGGTGGCATCGGCCTGCTGGTGGGCCGCTTGCAGTTCCACGGATTGCCTCTCCTGGAGTTCGTGGTGCAACTTCTCCTGCGCTTGGTACACGGCCGCCTTGGCTGCGCGCAGCGCCGTCTCATATTCGGCGGTCCGGGCCGCCGCCCGCTCCATGCTCTCTTGAGCCTTCTGCCGCGCCCCTTCGGTGGCCTCGTAGCGTCGGCGCCGTACGCGCTCCAACGGTTTAAAGAATACGCTCTTTAGATAGAAATGGAGCAGAATCACCAGCAAAAACGTAGGTACGGCTTTCAGCAGTAGCCCGCCTAGGGCTTGTAACGTGGAGTCCATGACCTAAATTTAAAAAAGGAGAGACTGGCGCAGTAGTCTGCTGTCTTTTAAGGATAATAGGTTACCATTTAGCGGTGTCCTCCGTCAACGGTCCGGCTGGCGAAACCGTACCGGGACAATCCGGTATGAATTTCGACCGGGAGTTGGTCCAGATCGTGGATGCGGCGATCGCCGAAGCCGCCCGGCGGAGCGGGCCGTGGCTGGCCTGCCGCCTGGGCTGCAACGAGTGCTGCATGGGGCCTTTTGCCATCACGCCACTCGATGTCCGCCGCCTGCGCCAAGGTCTGGCGGAGTTGGACATTCGCGATCCCGAGCGGGCCGGCCGCGTCCGCGTCCGCGCCAAGGAATCGGTGGCGCGGATCTCCCGGGAATTCCCGCAAGATCCGGTGGCGACCGTGCTGACGGTCGACGGAGCCATGGACCAGGAACCCTGCCCGGCGCTCGACCCGGACACCGGCGGCTGCGACCTCTACGCCGCCCGCCCCATCACCTGCTGCACCTTCGGCCCCGCCTTGCGATTTGGTTCCGAGCCGGACAACGAGTCTCTCGCCGTCTGCGAGCTCTGTTACCACGGCGCCACCGACCGGCAGATCGCGAACTGCGCGGTGGATCTCGATTTGCGGCTGGAAGCGGAACTCCTCGAACAACTCGCGCGCGGTTCCAGCGCCCACGCCGACACGCTGGTCGCGTTTGCCCTGGCCGAAGCATCGTAGACTGAAGGAGTCCGATGCCCGAGTCGCATCCGCACGTCAATCCCTGGATTATCGCCATCGCGGTCATGTTCGCCACCTTCATGGAGGTGCTGGACACTACGGTGGTGAACGTGTCGCTCCCTCACATCGCCGGCAGCCTGTCGGCCAGCGTGGACGAAGCGGCATGGGCGCTGACCTCCTATCTGGTAGCCAACGCCATCGTCCTGCCGATGACCGGCTGGCTGGCCAGTTTCTTCGGGCGCAAGCGCGTCCTGCTGGCCGCTGTTTTCGGATTCACCGCCGCCTCGTTCCTGTGCGGCCTGGCCCCCAGCTTGAAGATGCTGGTCATCTTTCGCATCATCCAGGGGGCCACCGGCGGCGCGCTGCAGCCGCTGTCGCAGGCCGTGATGCTGGAAGCCTTCCCGCCGCAGGACCGCGGCAAAGCCATGGCGTTCTGGGGACTGGGCATCGTGGTGGCGCCCATGCTCGGGCCCGTGCTGGGCGGATGGCTGACGGACAACTATAGCTGGCGCTGGGTGTTCTACATCAACCTGCCCGTGGGATTGATGTCGGTCATTATGACCCGGATGTTCATCTTCGACCCGCCCTACATCCGCCGGGTCAGCCGCGGCATCGACTACTGGGGGATCGGCCTGCTAACGGTCGGGATTGGCGCGCTCCAGCTCGTCCTCGACAAGGGCCAGGAAGAAGATTGGTTCGAATCGAACTGGATCACGGCCCTGGCGTATCTTTCCGTCGCCGGGATCGTCGTCTTCGTGATTCGCGAGATGCGCACGCGCGACCCGGTAGTGCATCTGCGCGTCTTCAAAGACCGGACCTACGCGGCGGGGGTGTTCGTCATGACGACCATGGGGTTCGTGATGTACGGCAGCATTCTGCTGCTCCCCGTCTTCCTCCAAACGTTGCTCGGCTATCCGGCGCTGGACGCTGGAATCGCCATGGCCCCGCGCGGCCTCGGGTCGTTCCTCATGATGCCTCTGGTAGGCACGGTGCTCGGCCGCTTCGATCCGCGTAAGGTGCTGGCCGCCGGCCTGGTGGGCTCCGCCTGGACCCTCTACGCGCTCTCCAAGCTCAGCCTGGACGCCGGCTATTGGGACATCTTCTGGCCGCAGTTCGTGCAGGGCGGCTGCCTGGCCCTGCTGTTCGTGCCGCTGACCACGGCCACCATGGACCCGATTCCCAAAGAGGAGATGGGCAACGCCACCAGCATGTTCAATCTGATGCGCAACGTGGGCGGCAGCGTGGGGATCGCCTGCGCCACTACGTTTCTGTTCCGCCGCGAGCAGTTCCACACCAACCTGCTCGGAGCGCATGTGAACGCGTACAGCCCGCAGACCCTGACCTACATCAAAGGCATCCAGTCCGGCCTGATGGCGCGCGGCGCCGACTCGCAAACCGCGCTCCGCCAGTCTTACGGAGCCGTGTGGGGCATGGTGCAGCGGCAGGGCGCCATGATGGCCTTCATCGACACCTTCCGCGCCATGGCAGTGGTGTTTCTGCTGGTGCTGCCGCTGCTGTTGTTCATGCGAAAACCCAAGCACCACCGCACCGGTACGGCTTTGCACTGAGGCGCGGGGCATCGGTGATCGCGGCTCACCACACCGCCCGTTCATAGTTCCGGCGGATCTGGACGTCGGCGGTGACCAACGGCGCGGCCCGGTTGGACTGGGCCTGCGCCACGATGATCCGGTCGAAGGGGTCGGCCGTCCAGGTCACCGAAAGCGCTTCTTGCGCCACTGCTGGAAACGGAACCGTACATAAACCGATTCCAAAGGTGGCGTTCAGATAGGCGTACAGCTCCCCGGCGTCCACCCGGATGCGCTTGCGCTCCCGCAGATACTGGAACTCCAGCAGCACCATCGGCGAGATCAGCAGGTCGTTGTTTTCAATCTCCCGCTTGGCCGCTGCCGACAGCCGCTCCACCAGCCCGTCGTGAAGCCAGACGGCGACGTGCGTGTCGAGATACGCGCTCACGGTTGGCTCACAGCTTGCTCCGCTCCTTGCGCCACTTTGCCTCGAGAGCCGTCATCAGTTTCTTGTCGGTGGGGACAATCGCGTCGGGATCCGCAATCAGCGCGTGCTGCCTCTTCGCGCGTCCCAGTTTGGTCGTCGCACCGGACGCGGCCACGTGCACCGTCGCACCCTTGTACGCCACCTCGACCGGCTCTCCCTGCAAAGCCCGCTCCATGATCTTGAACAGGTCTTTCCGAAATTCCGTGGCCGTCACTCTCACATGTACAGTGTACATCTGAATATGTACGTAAATCCATGCCGTACGCCGTGCTACTATGTGGAACTCAACTTGACCCGGAAGAAAGCGGTGGGCTATCCCTAGTCCAATCTGCGGGCTACGGACAATCCCACCAAATATCCCCGCTATGGAGGCTGGATGAGTCCGCAAGAAGTGTTGGAATTCGCCAAGAAAAACGATGCCAAGCAGCTCGATCTGCGCTTTACCGACATTCCGAGCTTGCAGCATCATGTGTCCTACCCGATCAGCGAGCTCGAACTGAGCAGCTTCGAAGACGGCTTCGGGATGGACGGATCGAGTATCCGCGGCTGGGCGGCGATCCATGAGAGCGACATGCTCTTGATCCCCGATCCCAATACCGCCTTCATGGACCCCTTCGCCGAGACCCCCACGCTGATCATGTACGGCGATGTCAAGGATCCGATCACCAAGCAGCGCTATGAGCGCGATCCGCGTTGGATCGCCCAGAAGGCCGAGCTGTATCTGAAGAATAGCGGCATCGCCGACACGGCCTACTTCGGCGCCGAAGCCGAGTTCTTCATTTTCGACAACGTCAGCTTTGATCAGAACCAGCACGAAGGCTACTACCACGTCGATGCCGACGAAGGGCGCTGGAACTCAGGCCAAAGGGAGAACAACCTCGGCTACCGCCCGCGCTACAAGGAAGGCTATTTCCCGGTGCCGCCCACCGATCATTACCAGGACCTGCGCAGCGAAATGGTCCAGACCATGATCAAGTGCGGCCTCCACATCGAGTGCCACCATCATGAAGTCGCCACCGGCGGCCAGTGCGAAATCGACCAGCGCTTCGACACCCTGGTGAAGTCGGCCGACAACATGATGCTGTACAAATACGTCATCCGCAACACGGCCAACCAGTACGGCAAGACCGTGACGTTCATGCCGAAACCCCTGTTCCAGGATAACGGCAGCGGCATGCACACCCACCAGAGCCTGTGGAAGGGCGGCAAGCCGCTGTTCGCGGGCGACGGCTACGCGGGTCTCAGCCAGCTCGGTCTGCATTACATTGGCGGCCTGCTGAAGCACGCGCGCGCCCTGTCGGCCATCATCGCCCCCACCACCAACAGCTACAAGCGCCTGGTGCCGGGCTACGAAGCGCCGGTGAATCTGGCCTATTCGCGCCGCAATCGCTCGGCCGCCTGCCGCATCCCCATGTATTCGGCCAGCCCCAAGGCCAAGCGCGTGGAGTTCCGGCCGCCCGATCCCTCCGCCAACCCGTACCTGGCCTTCGCCGCCATGATGATGGCGGGGATGGACGGCGTGCTCAACAAGCTCAATCCCGGCGAGCCGCTCGACAAAGACATTTACGATCTGACGCCGGAGGAAATGAAGAGCGTCCCCTCGATGCCGGCTTCGCTCGAAGAGGCCCTCGGCTGCCTCGAAGACGATCACGCCTTCCTGCTGAAGGGCGATGTGTTCACCGAGGAGCTGATCGAGACCTTCATCGATTACAAGCGCAAGAACGAGTCGGATGCCATCCGCCTGCGGCCGCATCCCTACGAGTTCGCCCTGTATTACGACATCTAAGAAGCAAAGACGGGCAGGTTTCCAACCTGCCCTCCCATGCAAGGCACCATCGTCCAAATTAGTGTTTCTCGGGGAGGCCTCCCGAAGCGCGCGGTTTCTGGAGGCCTCATCACTCCCATCGGCATCGAGGGCGATGTTCACGCCCATCCCGGCATTCACGGCGGTCCTGACAAAGCCATTCTCGTCATCGCCTCTGAAGTGGTCGATGACCTTGCTGCCCGGGGTTACCCGGTCTTCTATGGCGCGCTCGGTGAGAATCTCACCACCCGCGGGATTCGCGTCCGCGACATCCGCGTCGGCGATCGAATCCGCGCCGGCGGCGCCTTCCTCGAGATCACGGGGCCGCGCGGCCCCTGCAGCGCCCTCCACATCTACGGCGAATCGATTAAGGACGAAGTCTATGACGCCGCGGTGCGAGCGCTTGACTCCGCGTCCCCCCGTTGGGGCCTGAGCGGCTTCTACGCTCGCGTGCTCACGCCCGGTCCCGTAGGAGCGGGCGATATAATCTCAGTCGAGGCCGCCTTGGCCTGACGCATGCCTAGCCTGCTCGACGGGGTGGAGTTCCGGGACCCAGCACGTGCTCGCGAGGCGGTGCTCCGCCTGGGAGCCGGGCTGCCGGAGCGAATTGCCGCCCGCATCCAGGTCTTGCTCACGACCGTGCCTGACCCCGATACGGTCGTTCGCTATCTCGGGCGGCTGCGGCTGGAATCGCCGTCCGCTTTCGACCGCGTCGCTAGTTCGCCCGCTGCCTTGCGTTGCGCTGTTCAGCTGTTTTCCTTCAGCAACTTCCTCTCCCAAGACGTTCTGAAGAACCCGGAACGCATCCTGCAAGTCGCCAATTCCGGAAGCCTCTACCGCGTGCTCAGCGCGGAAGAGTATGAGGAGCGGCTGTTCGATTTCCTGGGTCACGATCGCCGCGGATTTCCTTTGCCAGAGGACCTGGCCCGCTTCCGCCGCCGCCAGTTGCCGCGCATCGTGGTACGCGACGGGTGGGGGATCGCCACTCTCAGCGACATCACCGAGGAGTTGTCCAACCTGGCGGATGCGATCCTCGACGTGACCTACCGCCGCATTCGCGAGGAACTGGTGGCGTGTCATGGAGAGCCGCGACTGGAAGATGGTGGGATCTGTGGCTTCTCCGTGATCTCGCTGGGTAAACTGGGCGGCAAAGAACTGAACTACAGCTCCGATATCGACCTGATGTTCGTCTACGGCGGCGCCGGCGAAACCGACGGGCTGGACCCCGTCACCAATAAAGAGTTCTATAAGAAGGTCGCCAATCAATACACGGCGCTGCTTTCCAGCTACACCACCGAAGGCCAGTGTTACCGCGTCGATCTTCGCCTGCGTCCTGACGGCACGTTGGGTGAGATCTGCACCTCGCTCGAAGGCGCGCGGATCTACTATGAGCAGCGGGCGCGCGACTGGGAAAAGCAGATGCTGATTAAGGCGCGGGTGTCCGCCGGCGAGCGCGAGCCGGGAACCGCGCTGCTCGATTTCGTCGAGCCGTTGATTTACCAGAGTTCGCTCGATTTCCGCGCGCTCGAAGCCGTCTCCGAGACGAGGCAGCGGATCGGTGAAAAGGTGGCGGCCAAGCGCGGCCTGGGCGGCGGCCTCGACATCAAGCTCAGCCCCGGCGGGATTCGCGATATCGAATTCCTAGTGCAGTGCCTGCAGCGCCTCCATGGCGGCCGCGAGCAGTGGGTGCGCCACGGCGGCACCATGTTTGCCCTCTTCCGCCTGCGCGACAAAGGGCTGCTGTCCGGGGCCGAATATGCGCGCCTCGCCACCGCCTATCAGTTTCTGCGCCATCTGGAGCACCGGCTTCAGATTCAGGACGACCGCCAGACCCACACCCTGCCCTCCGATCCCGACGAGCTGGATTTGCTGGCGCGCAAGATGCCGCCCGAAACCCCAGGCGCTCCCCTGACCAGCGATTATCTGCCCCGCCGCTTGCAGGAGCATCTGGCGGCCGTGCGCGAGATTTACGAGCGCGTGATCCATGCCCAGAAACCCATGTACTACACGCTGCCTCTGGAACCGGCCGTCATCCAGGAAGAGGTGGAGACTCTGGCGCCGGCCAGTAACCTGACCCGGTTCCTCGACCAGCGCGCTCCGCAACTTGCGGAGGCCGTGCGCCGCGCCGGACTGCACCGAGGCCGCGAACGGTTCGAGCACTTTTTGGAGAAGGCCTTCGCCAACCCCGAGGTGCTTCACCGCCTCGACGTGGACGCTCCTCTGGCCGCTGCAGTGCTCGATATCTTTGAGCACAGCCCGCATTTTTCCGACCAGTTGTTGCGCCATGCGGAGCTACTGGACGAAATCGGACGGCCGGTCCAACTCGAGGGCGAAACGCTCGACCACGGCGACGTCCTGCGCCGCTTCTATCGCCGCCAGATGCTCCGCATTCAGACTGAGAGCATCCTGCGGGCCGCGCCCATCTTCGACACTCTCGGCCAGACCTCGGCGCTGGCGGACCGCGTGATTGCGGCCGCCTATCGCATCGCTCTGACCGAAGCGCCGCCTCCCGTGAACCCATCCTACGTGCCGCGCGATCAGATGATGGTGATCGCCCTCGGCCGGCTGGGGATGCGCGAGTTCGACCTGGGTTCGGACGCCGATCTGGTCTTTGTCATTCCGGATGCCGATGCGGGCGAGCAGGTCTACTGGACCGGTGTCGCCGAGCGCATGGTCCAGACCCTGAGCTCGTATACCGGTGAAGGCGTCATGTTCACCGTCGACACGCGCCTGCGCCCCAATGGCCGCGAGGGCGACCTGGTGCAGTCGGAGGGCGCGTACAAGAGCTACTTCGGTGCCCACGCCGAAGCCTGGGAAGGCATCACCTACATGAAGTCGCGCGCCGTGGCGGGCAGCGCCGAGCGCGCCACCGAATTCCTGCACGAGCTGCAGGACGTGGACTGGCGGCGGTACGGCCAGAGCATGCGCTCCCGCACGGAATTGGCCGAGATGCGCGCGCGCCTGGAACGGGAGCAAGGCCCGCGCAATCCGTTGAAGGCGGGAGTCGGCGGCTATTACGACATCGACTTCGCCCTCATGTACCTGCGGCTCAAGGGCGCCGGCATTTTCTATAAGGTGCTGAACACCCCCGAACGCATCGATGTGATCGAGAAGATGGGCCACCTGGAACGCGAAGATGCCGATTTCCTGCGCGAAGCGGCCACCTGCTACCGGGCCATCGACCACGGCCAGCGCATTGTCACCGGCCATGCCGAAGGCAGCCTGCCCACCGCCCAGGCCCAATTCGAAATGCTCACCGATCTGGTGAAGCGCTGGACTCCCGGCCACATGCACCAGGAGCGCCTCGACCTGACTCTGCGCGACATCCGCCAGCGCACCCGTGAGTTCTTCAATCGCCTCTTCGGGAGTTCGTAAATACCCCGGTGCTAAGATGAAACTGCCATGGGCGCGACCACTCTTCTGACTCCTGAAGAGTGGGAACGTCTGCCGACGGAACCGGGCAAGATGGATATCTGCTGCGCGCAACTGCGATCCTAGGCGTCTTCTGCGACGTTCATGAAAATCTTGCGTTTCGCCGCATCCGTGATCCTGGTAGCGGCCATCCTGGCGCTATACCGGCTGGCGCTGCCGGTCAACAACACTACCGTGGCGCTCACCCTACTGCTGGCGATTCTGGGTGTGTCGGCGGTTTGGGGACTGGCCGAGGCGACCGTCGCGTCGCTAGTGGCCGTTCTTGGCTTCAACTATTATTTTCTCCCGCCGGTCGGCACGTTCACGATCCAGGACCCGCAGAACTGGGTGGCGTTGTTCGCCTTTCTGGTGACCGCCGTGACGGCTAGCCAGCTTTCGGTGCGGGTCCGCCGCCGCGCCGCCGAAGCCGAGGCCCGCCGTCTGGAAATCGAACGTCTCTATGAGCTGGTGCAGAGCATGATGCTCACCGGCAGCGCGCGCAAAACCATCGGCGAATTCGTCGGCCGCGTAGTCCGCGTGTTCGGGCTACAGGCGGCCGCGTTCTATCATCGTTCGTCCGGTGATTTCGTCCGTTCCGGGCCGGAGAGCAAGCCCGTCTCCGACCACGATCTGCTGGCTGCCGCTGAGATCGACGATTTCTCGATCGATCCGGCGCGCTCGGTGGCGATCGCACCCGTCCGCTTCGGCGGTCGGCCGCTGGGAAGTCTGGCGTTGCTGGGGCAGTTCCCCTCCGAACAAGTCGTGCGCGCGCTGGTGAATCTGCTGGCGCTGGCCATCGAAAAGGCTCGAGCGTTGGAAGAGGCCAGCCACGCCGAGGCCGCGCGCCAAAGCGAGGTGCTCAAGTCGGCGCTGCTCGATTCGCTGGCGCACGATATCAAGACCCCCCTGACTTCCATCAAAGCGGCCGCGACCAGCTTGCTGGGAGGCTCCACCGGGAGCCAGCACGAACTGCTGACCATTATCAACGAAGAGGCCGACCGCCTCAACCAGCTGACCGCCGAGGTGGTCGAAATGGCCCGCATCGAGGCCGGCAAGCTCCGTCTGGAAAGAAACGCCGTCGTCGTGGAAGATGTGATCGCGCGCGTGCTGACCGAACTCGAGACGTTGCTCAAAGGCCGCTCGGTCACGGTGCGGATTCCGCGCGAACTGCCTCTGGCTGAGGCCGACGCCGAACTCATCCCGCAGGTTTTGAAGCAGCTTGTTGAAAATGCCGTCAAATACACGTCGGGGCAGTCGCCCGTAACCGTGACAGCTGACGTGAAGAATGCGAAAATCGTGATCGGCGTGGCGGACAGCGGTCCGGGCATCGATGAGAACGAACGTCTCCTGATCTTCGAGAAGTTCTTCCGCGGCCGGCAGCACCGCTTCGAGACCAAGGGAACCGGTATGGGGCTGGCCATCGCCAAAGCGATTGTGGAAGCGCACGGCGAAAGAATCTGGGTGGAGAGTGAGCCCGGCGATGGCTCCGTTTTCTTCTTTACGCTCCCCGTCCGCGGCGGAGGGCGCGAAGCGTGAGCGCAGGCAAAATCCTGGTGGTGGACGACGATCCGCAGATCCGCCGCGTGATGAAGGTCACTCTGGTCGGGCACAGCTATGAGGTCATCGAAGCCCGGACGGGCGAGGAGGCGCTGGAAATGGTTCCCCAGGTGACGCCCAACCTGATCTTGCTGGATATGAATATGCCCGGCATGGGCGGCCTGGAAACCTGCCGGACGCTTCGTTCGGGTTCCGATATCCCCGTCATCATTCTGTCGGTTCGCAACACCGAGAAAGACAAAGTCGCCGCGCTCGATGCCGGCGCCGACGACTACGTCACCAAGCCCTTCAGTATCGAGGAACTGCTGGCACGCATTCGCGCCACCATGCGGCGTTCCCCCTCTGGCCCCGAAGGTGGCCCGCGCAGCTTCTCCGCCCCCGGCGTGGAGATCGATTTCGAAACCCGACGCTTGCGCGTGCAGGGCAAGGAAGTCCGGTTGACTCCCAAAGAGTTCCAATTGCTCCGCTATCTGGTGACCCATGCCGGCAAGCCCGTCAGCCACCGCGAACTCCTGCAGGCCGTGTGGGGGCCGGATTACGGCGACGAGCCAGAATACCTCCGCGTCTTCATCAACCAGCTCCGCAAAAAGGTCGAGCTCGATCCCGCCAAGCCCCGGTATATCCTCACCGAGCCGTGGGTCGGCTACCGCTTTCAAGGGCCCGCTGAAAAGGAATAGGTCCTTCTGGATCAGACAACCGGACTCCAGGCAAGATATCCGCGTCGAGAGATTAGAAATTCACGATCGAAGCGAATCCCGCCGGGTCGAGGCTGGCGCCCCCCACCAGAACGCCGTCGATTTCGGGCTGGGCCATCAGCGACTTCACGTTGTCGGGCTTGACGCTGCCGCCATACAAAATGCGGATGGCGTCGCCGGCCCCTTTGCCGAACTTGGCGCGCACCAGACCGCGAATCACGCGGTGGGCGTCGGCGGCGATCTCGGGCGTGGCGGTTTTGCCCGTCCCGATCGCCCACACCGGCTCATAGGCGATCACGATGCGGGCAAACTGCTGTTCGGTGAGTCCGGCGATGCCGTTCTGGAACTGTTGAGTAAGGACGGACTCGGTCCGGCCGCCTTCCCTCTCATCCAGCCGTTCGCCGACGCAAACGATTGGAGTCAGGCCGATCTCGAGGGCGGCTTGCGAGCGCTTCAGCACGGTTTCGTCAGACTCGGCGAAGTATTGGCGGCGCTCGCTATGCCCGACCAGGGCATGTGTGGCGCCGGTCGCCTGAATCATGGACCCCGAAACTTCGCCGGTGAACGCGCCTTCTTTGGCCCAGCCGATATTTTGCGCGCCAATGCGAATGGCCGTGCCCTTGGCGGCTTCGACCGCCGCGAAGAGATTGGTGAAGGGCGGGCAGATCACCACTTCGCAATGCGCCGCATTCCCTGCGAGCGGCCGGAACTTTTCGAAAAACGCCAGGGTCTCGGCGGGCGTTTTGTACATTTTCCAATTACCCGCCATCACTGGTTTTCGCATACAACCTCCGGAAGGAAACTGGCGCCCTCGACAAGGCGCGCGCCGAAGTTGGCGGCCACGGTCTGGCCGATATCGGAAAGGGTGGCCCGCAAGCCCAAATTGACGCCGCGGCGGACGTTTGGGCCGGAAACCAGCAGCGGTACATATTCGCGGCTGTGGTCGGTGGAGGGGGTGGTGGGGTCGCAACCGTGATCGGCGGTGAAGATGGCTAGGTCGCCCGCGCTGAGCGAGGCTTCGAATTGCGGCACCCAGGCGTCAAACTGCTCGAGGGCCGCGCCGTAGCCTTCGACGTCGTTGCGGTGCCCGAACTGCTGATCGAAATCCACCAGGTTGACGAAGATCAAGCCGTCTTGCGTCTTCCGCAGGGCGTCCAGCGTCTTGGCCATGCCGTCGGCGTTGTTCTTCGTCTTGTCGGACTGCCGGATACCCCGGCCGAGGAAGACGTCGGAAATCTTTCCGATGGCGTGCACAGCCACACCACGGCCGTCCAACTGATCGAGCAGCATGCCCGGCGGCGGCGGAACGGCGTAATCGTGCCGGTTGGGAGTCCGGCTGAAGTTCCCTGGTGTGCCAACGAAGGGCCGCGCAATGACACGCCCCACCTCGTGCGGCCCGCGCAGGATGTCGCGCGCGGTCTCGCAGATCTTGTACAACTCCGGCACAGGAATGATCGCTTCGTGCGCGGCCACTTGGAAGACGCTATCGGCCGATGTGTACACAATGGGCGAACCGGTGCGCATGTGTTCCTCGCCCAATTCTTTGAGAATCTCGGTGCCGGAAGCGGCCTTGTTGCCCAGCGAGCGGCGTCCAATGCGCCGTTCGAATTCGTTCATGACGTCCGCTGGAAAGCCGCGCGGATAAAGAGGAAACGGGCGCTCCAGGTGAATGCCGACCATTTCCCAGTGACCCGTTGTGGTGTCTTTGCCGGGAGAGGCCAGTGTGCAGCGGCCATAAGAGCCGGCGGGCCCAGCTGCCGGGGCGATCCCTGCCAGCGGTTTGATGTTTCCCAGGCCCAGGTGTGCCAGGTTGGGGAGCGTGAGACCTCGCTGGCGGGCGATGTTGCCGAGCGTATCGCTGCCCGCATCGCCGTACTTCGCGGCATCCGGCATCTCACCGATGCCCACGCTATCCAATACGATCCAGATTACGCGTCGAAACACAAATTCGAATGTAGCATCTCTCCACCAGACGGGGAGTCTTTCACTCCCTGGAAGAACCCGCCCTCACGGCGGGCTGAAAGCGGAGCGTGCCCGTGGGGAAACGGTTGCGGTATGATGCCTGAAGCAAAACGCGATTCGCGGTGTGGGAGGAAATGATGCGAGGGAAGGCCCTCCTGTCGGTGGGTTTGCTGGGAATTCTCATGATGGCGGCGCCGGCGCCGGCGCAAGAAGGGCACCCATTGACCGGGTCCTGGCACGGCGATTGGGGAACCAGCGCCACCCAGCGGACGCCCGTCCTGATTTACATGAAGTGGAACTCCAAGGACGTGGAGGGCACGATCAACCCCGGGCCGCACGCGATTCCCCTGAAGGTCGCGACCCTCGACGCCACCCACTGGACCGTGCATTTCGAAGCCGATGGCAAAGACGCATCCGGCAACCCCGTTCATATTGTCATCGACGGAAAGCTGGACGACATCGGCTCGTACCACCGCACCATCACGGGCACCTGGTTGCAAGGCAGCACCAAGGCCGATTTCAAGATTACCCGGGACTAACACCGATGGTGGGAACGAGCGCAGTCTGGTTTGCAGCGGCGGGGTGGATCGCTGCCGCCGCTTTGGCGGCCGGACCCGCGGTGCTTCCGGAGGCCAAGAAAACCGCCAAGGGCGACCGGGGACGCGAGTTGGTTCTTGAGGTCTGCACGTATTGCCATGAAATTGAGCGCGTCACTCATGAGAGGTTGACCAAAGAAGAGTGGCGGGGCCTGATCAAAGGCATGATTTCGGAAGGGCCGCCGGTGACCGATGACGAATTCTCCACGATCGTCGACTACCTGGCGAAGAACTTCGGCGAGAAGAATCCATAGTGGGATGGGGATGGGGATGAGCAACGCACGGCGTTCCTTGGCTCTGGCATGGGGTTTGTGGGCGGCGGCCGCGCCCGTCTGCGCCCACCACTCGATTGCGGCCCATTACGATGCCCGGAAGCCGGTCACCCTCAAAGGGACCGTGAGCGAGTTCGAATGGGCAAATCCACACGTCTATTTTGGGTTGGACGTTGCCGATGCCGGAGGCCGGATCGCGCACTGGACGGTGGAGTTCGCCAGCAAGCCGGAACTGCGGAGGAATGGCTGGACTCAGAATTCCTTGAGAGTGGGCGATGTGGTGACGGTGGAAGCGAGCGCGGCTCGGGATGGCGCCAAAGAGGCGTACGGCAAGTCGGTGCTGCTGGCCGGAGGCAAGCGGTTGACGGAAGCCTCGAACGCGCGGCCGGCAGTGCGCGGCGCGACCCGGCCGGTCCCCCGCTGGCCGGACGGCCATGTCCGTTTGGGCGCGGCGCCTGGCGAAACGGGCTACTGGGCTTACCCCAGCGCGGCCAGCCTGGTGGAAGCCTCGGCCGGCGCCATCCGGATGAGCAGCGACGGCCTGCTAACGAACCTCGCCGATGCCGGCAAGGTGGCCCCGTTCCAGCCCTGGGCCCAAGGCCTTTATGAGTATCGGCAGCGCACCCTGTTGAAAGACGATCCCATGGCGAGTTGTCTGCCGCCCGGCGGGCCGCGGCAGTTCCAGGTCCCCTATGGGCTGCAGATCCTGGAACAACCCGAGCGCAGACGCGTCTTGGTGATGTCCGGAGGCGGTGACCGCAATTGGCGGCTCATCAATCTGGACGGGCGGCCCATGCCGAAGGTGGAGGACGAAACTCCCACCTATTTTGGCTTTGCGGTGGGGCAGTGGGAGGGAGATACGCTGGTTATCCACTCCATCGGCTTCAATGAGCGCTTCTGGTTTTCCAATGGCGGCCTGCCGCACACGGAGAGCCTGCAATTGACGGAGCGGATCTCGCGCCCGGATTTCAACACGCTGCGGTACGAAGTGACGGTCGACGATCCGGGAGCGTACACGCGCCCGTGGTCGAGCGGCTGGACCCTGCAATGGGTTCCGAACCAGGAAATCGAAGAATACTTTTGCGATGATAGTAACATCGACGCCGAGAGGTAAGGAGAAATGGCGATGAAACGGAGCATGGGATGTCTGCTCGTGGTGGGATTTGGCCTGCTCGTGGCGGCGCCTGCGTGGGCCCACCACTCATTCGCGGCCGAATACGACAGCAAAAAACCGGTGACGCTCAAAGGCATTGTCACCAAAGTCGAGTGGAACAACCCCCACGTCTATTTCTACCTGGACGTGACCGACGATGGCGGCAAGATCACCAACTGGGGCTTCGAAATGGGCCCGCCGAACGGGCTGCAGCGTGCCGGATGGACGCGGAACACCATGAAGGTGGGCGATGAAGTGGTCGTCGAAGGGACCATGGCCAAGGACGGCAGCAACCAAGCCAATGCCCGGTCGGTCACCATGGCCAACAGCGGCAAGAAATTGGGCGCGGCCTCGAGCGAAGCCAACAAGAACGTTCCGTAACGGCGGCGCGGGCGCGGAGGATTGAGTGCAACGTGGGTCGATGGTGAGAATCGCGGCTGTAGGAGTTGCGGCCGTCCTGATGACGCCGGTCTGGGCGCAGTTTCCGGCGCCACCGGCGGGCGGCGTCGATTTGAACTCGGGCCGGCTGGCAGCGGGCCGGGGGCGCGGGAGACGGGCCCGGCCGCCGGCGAAGCCCACTCCGCACTGGCCGAACGGTCGCGTGAACCTGGGCCCGGCGCCGGGCGAAAAGGGCGTATGGGAAGGCAATGCCGGCTCGACGCTGGCCACCAATGCGCGGGGCATCGACAACCCGCTCATGAATCTACCCACGAATCTGAAGGTGAGCGAAGTTCCCTTCCAGCCGTGGGCGCGCGCCGTGTACGACTACCGGCAGAGCACCACGACGAAAGACGATCCCCACATCCGCTGCAAGCCCTCTGGAGGGCCGCGGCTGTTTCACACTCCGTACGGTTTTGAGTTTCTGGATATTCCGGAAGCCAAACGAATTGACATGGTCGAGGTGGGCGGGCCGCATACCTGGCGCACCATCTATATGGATGGGCGGACCCATCCCAAGGATCTGGAGCCTTCCTTTTTCGGGCATTCGGTGGGCCACTGGGAGGGAGATGCGCTGGTGGTGGATACAGTCGGGTTCAATGAGAAGTTCTGGCTGACGCGGGAGGGGATTCCGCACACCAGCTTCCTCCATCTGACGGAACGGTTCACCCGCACCGACTACGACACGCTCAAGTACGAAGCGACCATCGACGATCCGGGCGCGTACACCAAGCCGTGGACTGGCGGCTGGCTGATCCAGTGGCAGCCGGACCAGGAACTGTACGAATACGTCTGCCAGGACAACAATCGCGATCCGAAACACATGTACGGCGGGCCGCGCTTCTAGCCGATTCAGCGCGGCCAGCAGGGAGTCGGGTCCCAGCCGGAGGCGTCGGGCCGCTGCTGAAAGGTGTAGGTGCGGACGAAAGGCTGGGTCAGGTACGCGGGATCGTCGAGCATGGCGGTCACCACCAGGTACGCTTCCCCCTGGGCTCCGGTGAGTCGGTTGAAATACTCCGTCAGAACCGCGTGGTCGCCGTAGGGGACGCCATTCTTGCGCAGGTAGCCCGGCAGCATCTGGGACGTGGTGACTCGCAACGTGCCGCCGCGCCGCTGGTCCGGACCGCCTCCTGGAACGAACCCGACGCCTCCGAGGTCGAGCATGGCGCGCGCGGAGAACTGCCACACCGCGGTGGAGTATCCTTGCCGCGAGGGCGGGCCGGGTAGCGCGGGTGCCGGTCCGAAATGCAGCAGGCGGGTCTGGGTTCCGGCGTCGGTATCGATTCGTAGGGTAGTGTCGTTTTCCCAGGTGATGTGCAAGCGTCCAGGCCTTTGCATAACGCCGACGGCGCCATAGGCCTTGCAGGCATTGCCCTCGGCCTCGTCGTTGGCGGGGTCCCAGGCATTGGCGGCGCGGCGCGCGGCGGCATTCAGCGGCAGATAGAGGATGTCGCCTTTCTGCGGGTCCACGCGGAAGCGCCATTCATCCACGATCTGCGACACCCAATACCCGCTCATATCGAAGGGAGCCGCGGCCCGCGGCGGAAGAGGCGGCGCTCCGCCACGGTTCTGGGCACTCACGAGCGCTGCGAGGCTCAACAGCAAGGCTGCGCGTAGAAATCCACGGCGTCTCACGCTACTTCAGTTCCATCATGATGGCGTGCTGGTGGCCGTCAATCAGCAGTTCGGTGTGCTTCCGATCCCGCTGGTTGAACTTGACCTGGTCGTACGAATAATGATTGACCGTTTTCTTTCCGTCGGGCGTGGTGGATTGCAGCGCGCCCTCATTGAGGTAAACCACTACGACGTCCTTGTCGTGAAAATGCATCGGGGTGGGCTGATTGGGCATCCAGGTGTATTCCCAGACGGTGACGCGGTCGTTGTCAATCAGCCTTTTGACGCCTGGCCGCGGGAATGCATTGGGCAAGCCGGAGGTGTTGGGAAGTGGGGCTACCTTGTGGTCCTTCAGGCCGATCAGGATAGTGCGCTCGGGACGGAACGGAAAAGCAATCGTGGACGAGCCGACCTTTGGCATGAAGAACGCGGTGCCCTGATCCTTCGCAATATAGATCTCGACCTTGTCGTAGTCTTGGCTGAGGAGGAGCTTGGATTGCACCCCGGCCAGATCCCACACCACGACGCGCTCGTTATCAATGATCGGTTTCGGATCCTGAGCATAACCCAGACTGGAGCACACCAGGCTCGCGACAGACGCAATCATCACGGCGGCAGATTTCATGGCGTCGTTTATTTTACATCACTGGATGAGCTTTCAATCCGAAGCCGTCTCCATCGACAATAGAACCGTGGAGAACTGGGCCTTCGCCGTACGCGCGCTACGCTCCCGAAACTACCGGCTGTTCTTCGGCGGCCAGACGGTGTCGCTGGTGGGCACGTGGATGACGCGCATCGCCACTAGCTGGCTGGTCTATCGGCTGACCGATTCCGCGGTGTTGTTGGGTTTCGTGAGTTTCGCGGGGCAGATCCCCATGTTCTTTCTGGGGCCGCTGGCGGGGGTCTGGGTGGACCGCTGGGACCGGCACCGGACGCTGGTGGTGACTCAGGTGCTGTCGATGCTGCAATCGCTGGCCCTGGCGGTGCTGGCTTTGACGGGCACGATCAACATCTGGGAGATTCTCATTCTGTCGCTGCTGCAAGGGCTGATTAACGTGTTTGACATGCCGGCGCGGCAGGCATTCGTCATCCAGATGGTGGAGAACCGCGACGATTTGGGCAACGCAATCGCGCTCAACTCGTCGATGGTGAACGCGTCGCGGCTGGTGGGACCGGCGATCGCGGGGGTGATCATCGCGGCTTCGAACGAAGGCTACTGCTTCCTGATCGACGGCCTGAGCTACCTGGCGGTGATTGTCTCGCTGCTGATGATGAAGATCACCGTGCCGCAGCACCGCGCTCCGTCGCGGCGCGCCCTGCAGGAACTGCACGAAGGCTGGCGGTACGTGGTGGATTCGGTGGCCATCCGGTCGATCCTGCTGTTGCTGGCCCTGGTGAGCCTGGTCGGGTTTCCGTACTCGGTGCTGATGCCCATCATCGCTTCCGATGTGCTGCACGGCGGCGCGCACACGCTGGGATTCCTGATGGCGGCGACCGGGGTCGGGGCTCTGGTGGGGGCCGTGGCCCTGGCGATGCGCAAGAGCGTGCTGGGGCTGGGCCGGTACATCGCCGTGTGCTCGGCGCTGTTCGGGGTGGCGCTGATGGCGTTCTCGCTATCCCGGGTCTTCTGGCTCTCGCTGCTGCTGATGCCGTTCGTCGGTTTCGGGTTCATGCAACAGATGGCCGCGAGCAACACCATTCTGCAAACCATCGTGGACGATGAAAAACGCGGGCGGGTGATGGCCTTTTATGGGATGTCGTTCCTGGGTATGGCGCCGTTCGGCAGCCTGCTGGCGGGGGCGCTGGCGGCGCGGTTGGGGGCGCCGAACACGCTTCTGGTTTGCGGCGCGCTGGTGGTGATGGGGAGCGTCTGGTTCGCGCGGCAACTGCCCGCCGTGCGCGCGGTGGTGCGGCCGATCTATGTGAAGTTGGGGATCCTGCAGGAGCTGGCCTTGGGCGTGCAGCAGGCCTCGGCGCTGCAGACGCCGCCGGAAGACTAGCGTGAACCGTCCGCCCACGCGCTATTCTAGTGACTTGACACCGCGTCCCAATCCCGAAGAACCGTCGCCGCCGCCCCGCGTGTCGGTGGTGGTGGTTTCCCATAGCCGGGCGGACTTCTTGCGAAAGTGCCTGGAGTCGCTGGAAAAAACGAATGGCCGCGAGAGCGTGCAGGTCATCGTGGTGGACAACGGATCGTGGGATGAGAGCCTGGATCTGGAACCGGACTTTCCGAAGGTACGCTTTTTCCGGCTGCCGAAGAACTTCGGTCTGACCAAGGCGATGAACATCGGCTGGCGCGCGGCGGAGGCCGAGTCCATCCTGTTTCTGCACGAGGACACGGAAGTGGAGCCGGAGGCGATCGAGCGTCTGGCGGCGGTGCTGGAAACCACCAGCGAGGCGGCCGCGGTATGTCCGCTCCTGGTAGACGATACCGGGCAACCGGCGCCGCAGTTGGGAAACCTGCCTCCGGACGGCCACTGGCGGCCGGCCCCGGTGGCGGGCAGCGACCCGGTGGTGGTGGAATATCCGCGCGGCGCGGCGCTGCTGGTGCGGTCCTTTGTCCTTAAATCCATCCGCCAGATCGACGAGCGGTTCGGGCAATTCGGCAGCGATGCGGACCTGGCGGCCCAGATCCGGCGGGGATCGAGGAAGATTCTGCTGGTGCCCGAGGCGCGAGTTCGGCACCACGGCGGGACGCACGACTCGGCGTTGCGGCGCGCAGACCTTCTCCTGGCGCGCGCGGTCTGGGTCGGCAAGCACCGGGGCTTCGGAGCCGGCCTGTGGGCCCGCCTGACGATCCTTTTGGGGCTGCTGGCGTCGTTCCGATTCAGTGAGTTCCGCTTTATGCTGGCGGGGCAAAAGATCGACGGCACCCAAATGTGAAGTTGCCGCTGGTTATGACCCCGCTCGTTACCTTTGATATCTAGTCTTCCCTGCCGGGGCACGGTTACCATAAACCATATGGAAGGCATGCTCTGGATCCTACTGCCCGGTTTTGTGGCCGTGAGCTCCGGTTTGCTCGCCTGGTTCGTGATGCAGTCGCGCATGGAGGTCGCGCTGGCGCAGGAGCGGGAGAGCCTGGCCCAGTCGCGCGGCGCCATCGACGCCGAGCGGACGGCGCTCGAAGCGCAGCTCGGAACGGCCATTCGCGCCGCCGAGGAAAGCGCCAAACGGGTGGCTCTGGATAATTTCCTGGACGAATTACGAGTGGAGCAACGCCACTATACCCGCGAGAACCGCCTTCTCCTGCAGACCCGCAAGAGCCTGGTGATTCAGGAACGCATGTACTTCCGCAATATCCCGCTGTCGGACTGGATCGAACACGAAATCACGCTCGAAGAGGGCGCCGACGTCGGCCGCCTGCTGGCGGACATGACGGTGTTCGACAAGGCCGTCGTCAGCATTGACGACATCCCCCGCCAGCGCAAAGCCCTGGCGTAAGATCTACGTCGCGGCCCAACGGTTCGCGGCCCCTGTTCCTCCAGCCGCTCCCGCCAGCGGCGCATCGTGCGGGCGTCACCCCGATGATCCCGGCCGCCGTCAACCAGCGGATCTTCTTGGCCATCGCCTGCAACAGCACGTCTTGTAGGTTTATCATCCGTTCCATCTCGGAGGCGGAATAACGTCCGCCCGAGGCTCACCACCGCCCGTCTAGTTTCCCCTTGCTTACCGAGAGGAGTTGCCGTAGGATTGTCTCGGTAACCGATAGGAGCCGTGATGAGCCGACCCTCCGACCTCGTGCAGGGCACGCTGGACCTGCTGCTTCTCAAGATTCTGGCCCTGGAACCGCTCAACGGATGGGCCATCAGCCAGCGTCTCAAAACGGTTTCGGGCGAAGTGCTGCAAGTGAGCGATGGGTCGCTCTACCCCGCCCTGCACAAGCTGGAACAGGAGGGGTGGATCTCGGCGGAATGGAAGGCGAGCGAGAACAACCGGCGTGCGAAATTCTACTCGCTGACTCGATTGGGCCGCCGGCAGCTGCAAAAAGAAGCGGCGGACTGGACCCGGCTTTCGAATGCCATCACGCAAGTGGTGCGGCTCGAGGAGGCATAAGCCATGCGCATGGAACACTGGTTCTACGCCCTGCCGCTGCGCATCCGGTCGCTGTTTCGCCGCCGGCGAGTGGAGCAGGATCTCGATGAAGAACTGCAGGATCACCTGCAGCGGAAAATCGAAGAATCGATGGCCCAGGGTCTGACGCCCGCGCAGTCGCGCGCAGCAGCCTTGCGGGCGATGGACGGCCTCACGCAACGCAAAGAGGAATGCCGCGACGCGCGGGGAGTGACCCTGATCGAGAACACCCTGCAGGACATCCGCTACGGCGTTCGGGTTCTACGCAAGTCACCGGGGTTTACGGCGGTGGCCGTGGCGACCCTGGCGCTGGCGATTGGCGCCAACGCCGTGGTTTTCGGGGTCCTGAATGGGCTGATCCTGCGCCCGCTGAATGTGCCCCAGTCCGAGAGCCTCTATGCCATCCAGCAGGGAAATGACAAATCCACCTGGGAGTCCTATCCCAACTACCTCGACGTGCGCGACCGCAACCGCAGCTTCGATGGCGTAGCCGCCTTTAACATCTCCGAGGTAGGGTTGGACACCGGCGACAATCCCTCGCGCGCCTGGGTCTATGAAGCCAGCGGGAACTACTTCGACGTCCTGCGCATCCGGCCGTATCTGGGCCGTTTCTTTGACGCCTCGGATGAGCATGGGTTCAACAGCGCGCCCTATGTGGTGCTCACGTACGGGTACTGGCACACGCATTTTCAGGACGATCGCGGCGTGGTGGGTCGGACGGTGCGGTTGAACAAGCATCCGTTCACGATCGTCGGAGTAGCGCCCCCCGAGTTCCAAGGGACGATGTTATTTTTCTCTCCCGATTTCTTTGTGCCGATTGTGAACTACGAGCAATTGCAAGGAGAGAGCTCGATGGGGGTCCAGGTCCTGAACACGCGCGCCAGCCGCTTCATTTTCATGACGATGGGGCATCTCAGGGCAGGCGTCACCCCGGCCCAGGCGATTGCCGATCTGAACTCGATTGGCGCCGATCTGGAAAAGAAGTATCCCAAAGACGATGGCCAAATGACGTTTACGTTGGGGCAGCCGAGTCTGGCCGGCGACTTCCTCGGCCGGCCGGCACGCGCGTTCATGGCCGGACTGATGCTGCTGGCGGGGTTGATTCTGTTGGCCGCCTGCGCCAACCTGGGCAGCCTGTTTGCGGCGCGCGCCGCCGACCGGTCGCGGGAAGTCGCCCTGCGGCTGGCGTTGGGTGGCAGCCGCAACCGCATTCTGCGGCAACTGTTTACCGAAGCCATCCTGATTTCCTTGGGCGGCGGCGTCGCGGGGCTCTGGGGCAGCGTCGTGCTGCTGCGCTGGTTGAGTGTGTGGCAGCCACTCCCGAACTTTCCGATTCATGTCCCGGTCAATCCGGACCCCAATGTTTATGTCGTCGCGCTGGTTCTGGCGCTGGTGAGCGGGTTCCTGTTTGGCATGGTCCCGGTGCGGCAGGTGCTCCGGACCGATCCCTACCAAATCGTCAAAGCGGGATCGACGGGCACGGGCGGGCTGCGGATGACAGTCCGCGACCTGCTCCTCGTCGTCCAAATCGCGATTTGCGCCGTGCTGGTCGCCTCCTCCATGGTCGCGGTGCGCGGTCTGGCCCGCTCGCTGCACAGTAATTTCGGCTTTAACCCAAGCCACGCCCTGCTGATCAACACCGATCTGAATATGGCGGGATACAGCGGCGATGGAGCGGCCGAAATGCAACGGCACATGATCGAGGCCGTGAAGGCGATTCCAGGGGTGGCCTCCACGGGCTTGGTGGATCAGCCCCCGCTCGCCCTGGGCGGGACCACGACCCTGGTCTTTACCGACCAGACGGCCGAGCCGCGAGTCTCGAATGCGGTGGCCCAAACCTACATGTACAACGCCTCGCCCGAATACTTCCAGGCGGCCGGCACGGCCCTGCTCGCGGGCAGGGCTCTTTCCTGGCATGACGACAAAAACGCGCCGCGAGCTGCCGTCGTGAATCGGAAGTTCGCTGTCAAAGTCTTCGGCTCGGTCACCGGCGCCTTGGGCGGATTTTTCAAACGGCGGAATGGAACCCGCATCCAGGTGGTGGGGGTGGTGGAAGACGGGAAGTATTTGAACCTCACCGAGGATCAGCAGCCGGCAATGTTTGTTCCCCTCCTGCAAACGCCGTCCAGCTCCACCTGGCTGGTGGTGCGCTCCAACCGGGATCTCCAGCAACTGGCGGCTGCCGTGCGAAGCACTCTGCGGGGCCTGGATCCCGGGCTACCGGCTTTCATCCAGAGCTGGACCCAGGCACTGGACGGCGCGTTGTTCCCCTCGCGCGTGGCGACCGTGGCGCTCGGGGTGCTCGGCCTGATGGGCGCGATCCTGTCGATCACCGGCATCTTCGGGATGGCCGCATACTCGGTGAGCAAGCGTTTGCGGGAGTTGGGCATTCGGATCGCCTTGGGCGCGCAACGCCAGGAAGTGCTGCAGACGGCGCTGGGACGAGCCTTCCGATTGCTGGCGTTCGGTTCCGCCGCCGGATTGCTGCTCGGCATTGCGGCGGCCAAGGTGCTGGCCTTCATCGTGTATCAGGCAAGCCCGCGCGATCCGGTGGTCCTGGCGGGCGCCGTCCTGGTGATGCTGCTGCTGGGACTGCTGGCCACCTGGATTCCGGCGCAACGCGCGCTCTCGGTCGACCCTTCGAGACTGCTGCGCGAGGAGTGACGCGCGGCCGTCAGTGCGCGGCTGCGGTCAATTGGACGTCCACCAGCTTGGGACCCGCGGTGCCGCGCGGCTGCAGGCTGACACCGGAGCGATAGAACAGCCGGGCCGGATCGTCGTCAACACCGAATACCAGACCGACGAAGCAGTTGCTCATCTCATCCCAATTCTGCGGGCCCCAGCGGACTTCCTGGCTGGGATCGGGATTGAAGCGGTTGTTCACGGAGTTGTCGAAGTGGGAGATGCCGAGCAGCCGGGTGCCCTGGGGAAGCGGGATGGGCTTGGCGAACTGGTAGCCAAGCTGCCAGTTGAAATCGAACTTGGCCTTGAACAGCGTCTCGGTCTCCCCCGTGGGATAGATGGCGCGCAGTTCGAAATCCTTACCGCGCAGGTGCATGTGCGGTTGGGCGTAGACCAGCTTGGCGTCGGGGAGACCGACGGTCACCTCGCTCACCACTTCGGCGTTGCCGTCGCCCGCCGGAATGACCAGGTTGGACGCGGTCGGTCCAGCGGAGAGGAAATAGCGGCTGGCCGGCGCAGTCTTGGCTAGAACCAAGCCCAACTTCGACCGGTCCGTGGTCGGTTTGCCGGTGGCGGTGTAATGCATCTCGAAGACGAAGTCCGAGCCTTTGGGAACTAGCTTGGCGGACCCGTTCACCTCGAAGGTCTGGGCGCCGAGGCCGGGATTGAATTTGCCCAGGATGTCGTTGCCTTCTTCCGTGGTGTTGCGCCCCATGCCGGCTTCATAGGCCACACCGTACTCGGCGTCTTCCATCCAGTGCGATCCCGGCGGAACCACCCACACCTTCCCGTGATGCAGCACAGCGGGATTGCCGGGGCGCATTTCCGCCTCCGACACCCAGAGATCGCGCGCGATATTGCCCTTGACCCGGATGTACTGATAATTGATGGTGCCGGTGGCCTTCACGGCGAAGTCTCGCGGCATTTCGATGACCAGGTCGGGCTGGAGATTCCAGCCGTCCTCGAACTTCAGGGGCGGCGGCGCGTCGGCGGGGTTGCCTTTCGGGGCTCCGTTGTCGGCCCAGGCCACGATGGTCTGGATGTCGGCTTCCTTCAAGGCGCGGTCGTTGGCGAAGTGGCCGATCTTGGGATCGGCGAACCAGGGCGGCATCTGATGGTTCAGCAGCGCGGTTTTGATGGCTTTGGCCCACGGCCGGGCGTCCTGATAGGTCAGCAGCGACATCGGTGCCACTTCGCCGGGCCGATGGCAGCTCTGGCAGTTACTCTGAAGGATGGGGAGGACGTCTTTATCGAACGTGACGGGCACGCTGGAGGCGGCCACCGCGACGGTGGCCGTCAGACAGCCGGCGGAGATAAGTCGGGAGATCTTCACGGGTAGGCCCCTCCTGGGCGGGCATCTGCCAGTGAAATCAGGATACCCGAGGTCTCTGGCGCGGGCAAGGGGGAGGCGACAGCGGAAAATACACGGCCAACCAGACTGTTCCAGCGGAGCCCATTTGCCCTCGCGTGCTCTGTGTTGATGACAATTGATGCCGAGTATGATGCTATACTGTATCTATGGCACAACGGGTCCGATCCATGGGCGCGCCAGGCAAACGCCGGACTACCTTGACGCTACCAATCGATTCGCTGACACAAGCCGAGCGCATCGCCCGTGCCCGCAAGGTCAATCTGAGCACCGTCATTTCCGAAGCCCTGTCCGAAGGTCTTAGTCTCCATGCCGCAACCGAGCGCAGTCAGCAGGTCCTGCAGGCCTACCGGCGCGCGTTTGCGGGGTTCTCGGATGAGGAGATCTCCATCTTGGACGGAGTCCTCCTGGAGCCGGAATCCGGACGTTGACCGATGCGCCATCCGGCCTCGGGCCCGTTCTTGTTCGATGCCAGCGCGGAGAGTTGGCTGGCGCGGGCCCAAGATTCCGCCGTGATGCACTGGATGCGCGAGTACCTGTCCCATCACCAGATCCACATTTCCGCGATCACCGTCGTCGAACGCGTCCGGGGATATGGCTTGCTCTGGCGCCGGGCTCCGGAACCGAGGCGGAGCGCGATCGAGGCCGCACGGATCGCGTACCTCAGCGGACTCGGGCGCGTTTGGCCGCTGGATGCGGCGGCCGCCGTCGTGGCTGGCGAGATCATGGCCCTCCTCCCCCAGCCGCCGACGCCCCCGCGCCGGTCCCATCGCCTCGCCGAATCCCACTCGGATCGAATGGCTCGTTGGCGTTTTGACGCGATGATTGCGGCGACCGCTCTGGTGGCCCGGATGCCCCTGGTTCACAACAATGCCGCCGATTTCGAGACCATCCGGAGCGCCCTCGAACGCTCCCCCGAGCGCTTCCCCAACCTTGGCCCGCTCGAGCTGATCCGATGCGCCTCGCTGATTTGACTCGCGCGGCCGCTTTCGTGCGATCCCAGCCGGTCCACGGCCCGCGAACCCTTACAATCTGGATATGAAGGATGCGGCGCTCGTCGATCACATTGCCCGCCTGCCCCACGCTCGCGCGAACTTCAAACAGTTGGTCCGCGAACTGGGCGCCCGGGGCGACGCCCGCGAAGAGCTCGAAACCGCCCTGGCTCGCCTCACCGCGCGCGGCGACCTGATCGAGCTCCGCTCCGGCCAGTACGCCGTCACCGCCCGTAGCCGCGAATTCGCCGTCGGCCGCCTGCACATGCACAAAGACGGCTACGGGTTCTTGATCGCCGACCGCCCCATCGAAGGTGTTTCCGGCGACGTCTTCATCCCTCCGGAATCCGCCGAAAAGGCCATGCACGGGGACCGCATCGTGGTCCGCATCGCCCGCATCGAAGCCGGCGGCCGCGCCGACGGCGAAATCGTCAAGGTCCTCAAACGCGCCCAGGTCCGCGTCGTCGGCGAGTTCCGCATCGGCCGCCGCGGCAGCTTCGTCGTGCCGCAGGACGAGCGTGTCCGTCAGTGGATCGAAATTCCCGAGGGCCTCGAAATGCCGCCGCCGGGTCCTTTGGTCGACCGCATCGGCGTGACCGCTCCTCAGGTGGCCTCCGTCGCGGATCTCAATGGCATGATCGTCAACGTCGAGCTGCTGGAGTACCCCGAGCGCGGCGCCGGCCCCGTCGGCCGCGTCGTCGAGATTCTCGGCCATCCCGACGATTTCGGCGTCGATGTCGAAATCGTCATCCGCAAACACCATCTGCCGCATCAGTTTCCTCCGGAGGTGATCGAGCAGGCCGAGTCCGTTCCCACCGCCATCACTGCCCGGGAGCTCGAAGGCCGCCGCGATTTCCGGTCTCTCGACATCGTCACCATCGACGGCGAGACCGCGCGCGATTTCGATGACGCCGTCTGGGTCGACCGCCTCCCCAACGGCAACTACGCGCTCCACGTCCACATCGCCGACGTCAGCCATTACGTCCGCCCCGGCGCTCCCATCGACGCCGAAGCCCGCCTGCGCGGCACCAGCGTTTACTTCCCCGACCGCGCCGTGCCCATGCTGCCCTTCGAGCTCTCTACCAACATCTGCTCGCTCGTCCCGCAGGCCGACCGCCTGGTGCTCTCGGCGCTCCTCGAAATCGACCATCAGGGCGAGCCGGTCGCGCAGGAATTCACCGCCGGCGTGATTCGCAGTGCCGAGCGCATGACCTACACCAATGTCCACCGCCTGCTCGAAGGCGACGCCTCCCTGCGCGATCGCTACCGCCCCCTCTTGGCTCGCTTTGAGCTCATGCAGGAGTTGGCTTTGCTGCTCAACCGCAAGCGCGTCCGCCGAGGCTCCATCGATTTCGACCTCCCCGAGCCGCTCATCGAGTTCGACCAGTTCGGCGAAATGACCGGCGTCTCGCGCGCCCCCCGCAACCTGGCCCACCGCCTCATCGAGGAGTTCATGCTGGCCGCCAACGAAGCCGTGGCCTCGCACCTTCAGACCGCCGGCATCGCCTCCATCTACCGCATCCATGAAAAGCCCGACCCCAAGCGCGTCATGGAATTCGAGGAAGTGGCCGCCCACTTCGGGTACTCGCTCGGCATCGGCGCCATTCCCGTGAAGAAGTTCGCCATCACCGACCGCCACCGCGATGGCGGCAAGCGCCGCCGCGAGATCGTCCTGGCCGATTCCAACCTCAATCTCTCCTCGCGCAACTACCAGCGCCTCGTCGGCAAAATTGAAGGCAAGCCCGAAGAGCGCATTCTCAGCTACCTCATGCTGCGCTCGCTCAAGCAGGCGCGCTACAGCGTCGACAATGAAGGCCACTTCGCGCTGGCGGCTGAGACCTACACCCACTTCACTTCGCCCATTCGCCGCTATCCCGATCTGATCGTCCACCGCCTGCTGCGCGCTGTCCTGGCCGGCCAGGCCACCCCGCCCGAAACGGAGTTGACCTCCATCGCCGAAGAGTGCTCCCAATCCGAACGCCGCGCCGCCGATGCCGAGCGCGAACTGGTCGAATGGAAAAAAGTGAAGTTCATGGCCGAGCGCGTGGGCCAGGATTTCGACGCCCTCGTCATCAGCACCGCCAAATACGGCCTCTTTGTGGAACTCTCCGACCTGTTCATCGAAGGCCTCATCCCCATCGACACCCTCCCCGGCGACCAGTACACTTATCAGGAGAACGTCCGTAAGATCGTGGGCAAGCGCACCCGCCGTGAATTTTCCATCGGCGACCGCCTGCGCGTCCTCCTCGATCGCGTGGACGCCAACGAACGCAAGCTGCAGTTCTCGCTTCTCGAAAATGAACCCCGGCGATCTGCTCGCAATCCCCGGCGGCGTGTTCCGGATGGGTCAGGAAAACGGCCGCGACGATGAACGCCCTGTCCACCGCGTCGCGCTGGCCCCCTTCCGCCTGTGCCGCTTTCAGGTGACCAACGCCGACTTTGCCTTGTTCCGCCCCTTCCCCTTCGACAACCCGGCCCTGCCCGTGACCTCCGTCAACTGGTTCGACGCCGTGGACTACTGCGCCTGGCTCTCCGCCCGATGGAACCTGCCTCTGCGCCTACCCACCGAAGCGGAGTGGGAGTACGCCGCGCGCGGCGGTGCCGAACAGCAGTTGTACCCGTGGGGAGATGCGCCCCCCGACTCGCGGCCCGGCTACGCCCTGCGCTGGCATCACGGCCCCGAGCCTGTCGGAGCCTCAGAGCCCAACGCCTACGGCTTGTTCGACATGTGCGAGAACGTGCACGAGTGGTGCTCTGACTGGTACTCCCACGACTACTACATCGAGTCTCCCGCCGGGAATCCCCACGGCCCCCCATCCGGCGCCCGGCGCGTCTCGCGCGGCGGCGCCTGGCGTCATCACATCAAGCTCGCCCGATGCGCCGCCCGCAGCAGCATTCCTCCTGACTTCCGCTACGCGGATTACGGCTTCCGCATCGCCTCCGGCGGCTGAGCCAAAATTTCTTGGCGGAGCCCTCAGGGATTTCCCGCTTATCCCCCTGAGTGACTGCAATGACCACCTTATATTCGTACGTTTCTCCACAGGTGCGCGGCCGGCCCGTGATAGAATTCACTGGGCCCCCGGAGAGATTCATGGACCGTGCTGCGGGCGAAATCACCCAACTGCTTCACGCCTGGAGCGCCGGAGACCGGGCTGTCGAAGAACGTCTCTTCAGTCTGGTTCTGCCCGATCTCCGCAATCTCGCCCGCGCCTTGATGCGCCGCGAGCGCCGCGACCATACCCTCGAGCCCAGCGCCCTGCTCAACGAAGCCTATGTGCGGCTGCTGGCCGGCCGCGAGCGCGATTGGGAAGGCCGGCGCCATTTCTTTGCCGTGGCCGCCCGCATCATGCGGCGCTTGCTGATCGATCACGCCCGCGCTCGCACCAAGTCGGAAATGGTTCCGATCGATGGCACTCGCGATTTCCTCCGCGGGCCGGGCGGCCAGCTCGAACTGGCCATCGCCGTCGATACCTTGCTCGATGAACTCCAGGCCAGCCACCCCGACTGGTGTTCCATTGTCGAGATGAAGTACTTCATGGGGCTCACCGATGACGAAACGGCCGAAGTGCTCGGCCTGCGCCTCCGGACCATGCAGCGCCAGTTCAGCGACGCCCGGCGCTGGCTGTTTGAGAAGTTGAACCCGTCCTCATGCGAGACGAAAGCCAACGCGACGAACGCGTCATGACGCTGGTCAGCGCGGCCCTCGAGCAATCGCCCGAGACGCGTGAGGGCTACCTGCGCTCCGCCTGCGCCGGCGATGCCGGCCTGTACGACGAAGTCGCCGGTCGTGTCCAGTGGGAAGGGCGGATGGACGGGTTCCTCTGCCACACCGTCCTCGACGCCTTCGAATATCTCGATCGCCCTTTCGAGCCGGGCGAACTCGTGGCCGGCCGCTTCCGTGTCCTATCCGAGGTCGGCCGCGGCGGTATGGGTGTGGTCTACGAGGCCTTCGACGAAAAACTCGACCGCCGCGTCGCCCTCAAATCGGCCGTCCGCGGCCACGATAACCGCCTGCCCCCAGAAACCCGCGCCGCCCGCGAGATCAGCCACTTTAACGTGTGCAAGGTGCATGACCTGCACTCCACCCGGACCGAGTCCGGTGAGGTCCAATTCCTCACCATGGAATACATCGACGGAGAGACCCTCAGCGCCCGCATCCGGCGCGCCGGTCCTCTGCCGCCGGACGAAGCGCGCGAGATCGCCCGCCAGATCTGTGCCGGCCTGGCCCAGGCCCACCGCCAGGGCGTCATCCATGGCGATCTGAAATGCGGCAACGTCATCCTCACCGCGATGCCCGGTGCCGAAGTACGGGCTGTGATTACCGATTTCGGACTCGCCTCCATGAACCCGGCCGGCCTTGAGGATGCCCTGACCAACCAGTTGCGCGGCTCGCTCGACTACATGGCCCCCGAGCTGTTCTCTGGCGCTTCTCCCAGCGTCGCGTCCGACCTCTACGCGCTCGGTGTCATCGTTCACGTGATGCTGACCGGGAAGCTGCCCACGCCGGTCAAAGAACCGCGCCTCGCCTCCGACGCCACCACCCTGACCCTGGGACGGGCCAGCATCCAACGCCCCGTCGCCCGCCGCTGCGAGAAGCTCCCGGCGCCGTGGAGCGGCATCGTGAAGCGCTGCCTGGAATCCGCGCCGGAGGACCGCTTCGCCTCGGCCGATGAGGTCAGCGGCCGCCTGGACGCCCCCGCCGGCCCGCGCCCCTGGATCGTCGCCGTTGCAGCCGCCGCCCTGGCGATGGTCGCCGCCCTCCTGTGGTTTGGACGAGAACCCCAAGGTCCCGCTGTGCGCCTGGCGATCCTCCCGATTACCGTCGAGGGCGCGCCGGTCCCGGCCGCGGCCGGCCTCGCCGTCGACCTGGCCGACCGGTTGTCCGGCGCGCGCCGCGGCTTCGTCGTCATCCCGCCCAATGAAGCCGCGCGCAACCGCGTCGATACGTCCGAACGCGCCCACACGGTCCTGTCGGCCACCCACCTGCTGCGCACTCGTCTCCGCAACCAAGGCGGCCAGGCCGTGGTCCAAGCTTCTGTCATCGACACTGGATCCGGTCAAGTCGTCCAGGAATTGAAGGGCACCTACCGGCTTAACGATATTTCGCTCTTGGCCAAAGCCCTCACCGCCACCGTCACCGGAGCGTTCCACCTGCGCGCCGGCGTTTCCCTTGAACTGGTGTCCGTCGCGGCCTATCCCTGGTACATCCAGGGCATCAACCTGCTCCGCCGCGACGGGGTCAGCGCGGATGAGGCCATTCCGTTCCTCCAAAAGGCTAGCGATCTGGATCCCCGCTCCCCGCTCCCCTATGCCGGACTCGCCGAAGCCCAGGTGCAGAAGTTTCAACGGGGCTATGGCGCGGAGTGGCTCGACCGAGCCGCCCAGTCGGTCGCCAAGGCTCAGAGCCTGAACGCCGATACGCCGCCGGTGCTGAAGGCTGCCGGGTTATACAAGCAGCAGCATGGCTGGTACGAACAAGCCGCGCAGGACTTCAATCGCGCTCTCGAACTAGCCCCGAACGATGCCGAAGCCTGGAACCGTCTGGCGTCGGCGTACGCCGGCATGAATCGAACCGACGAGGCGATTGCAACCTACCAGAAGGCGATTGCGGCTCTTCCCGATTACTATGCCCCATACATGGAGCTCGGCACGTTCTATTTGAACCGAGGGCAATTCCATGAGGCCGAAGGACTCTATCGGCAGGCGACCGCTGTGGCCCCCGGTTTCGCCCGAGGCCATATGGATTTGGGGTTGGCACTCAAGCAGCAAGGACGACTTCAAGCGGCGGAACAATCACTCCTAACCTCATTACAGCTCCTGCCGTCGCCCTCCGTACTGACAAACCTGGGAGCTCTTTACTACCAGGAGGAACGCTACTCGGAAGCCGCGCGCTACTTCGAGCGGAGCGTGCAGGCAACAACGCCCAATGCGATCCCGTTCTGGAATCTCGCGGATGCCTACCGTCAACTGGGGCGCAACGCGGAGGCATCGGAGATGTACCGCAAGGCCCAGGCGATGTCCCAGTCGGACCTGATCCAGAACCCGCGGGATGCCGTCGCCAGGGTTGGACTCGCATATTCGCTCGCACAGCTCGGCGTGAGGGACCAGGCGGAATTCGAAGTTCTTCAAGCTTTGGGAATGGGCCCTGGTAACGCCACCGTTACCAGGGAGGCAGCCTTCACTTTTGAAGCCCTGCGGGAACGAGATCAGACCCTCAGAGTGCTCGCCACGGCGCCGGCGCCGCTGGTCCAAGAATTGAGCCAACAGCCGGACCTGAAGGAGTTGCAGGGTGACTCCCGCTTCCAGGACCTGCTCAGAAATAGAATGTCCCAGCCGTAGCATTTGCAAAAGGAGAGGAAATGGCACAAAAGAAGATTCATCTGAAATACGATCTGGCGAAATGGACGCTGACCGCCTCCACGCAATCCATAACCCCGGGCTCGCGCACCGGAGCGGCCGCAACCACCGCCACCGATGTGAAACCCGGTCAGATGTCGGTGATCCACGCGAAACAGGGAGACTCCCTCGACTGGGTCATGGATACCCCGGGTATCACCGATTTCGTCGTGCACCTGCAACCGGCCAGCGCGTTCCAACCGGCGATCTTTTCCTCTGGGTCCGGGCCAGTCAAGATTGTGAAGCCGATCAAGAAGGCACATGCCTACTGCGGTTTTGTCTCGGAAGGCAAACTCTACGGCTACCCGAAGGACAAGAGCTACGGTCACTCGATTGATCCGTAGGTCTGGTCCGAACTGCTGCAAGCTGAGGGCGGCAGCTTGGGCTTGCCGCCTGAACAGCCCGGCGTCCCTACGCTGCCAGTTCCCCCCGCAGCACCGTCACCGCCTGCCCGCCCAGGATGGCGCGGTCGCCGGCCATCCGCACCCGCACCACGCCGCCGCGCGCCGAGGCCTGGTACGCCACCAGTTCCTGCTTGCCCAGTTGCTTGCTCCAGTACGGGCCGAGCGCGCAGTGCGCCGAGCCCGTCACCGGGTCTTCGTCGATTCCAGAACCCGGCGCGAAGAACCGTGAGACGAAATCGAACTCCGCCGGCGCCGACCGCGCGGTGACGATCACCCCCCGCACCCCCACCGTGCGCAGTGCGGTGAAGTCCGGCGCCAACGCTCGCACGCGTTCCTCCGACTCCACCTCCACCAGGTAGTCGAACCGCGACTTCCCCACGAATTTCGCGCTCGTTCCCAAGGCTTCCAGCAGATGCGGCGGCGCTTCGGCCGGCGCTGCCACCGTCGCCGGAAAGTCCAGTTCGATCCAATCGCCCCGCTGGTCCGCCAACAACAGCCCGCTGCGCGTCTGAAACCGCGCCTGCTTTCCCGCCGCCAGATGGCCGTTTTCCCACAGCACGTGAGCGGCCGCCAACGTCGCGTGCCCGCAGAGGTCGACTTCCACCGCCGGCGTAAACCAGCGGAGGCTGTAGCGGTCTTCCAGCGGCACCAGGAAGGCCGTCTCCGACAGGTTCATCTCGCGCGCGACATCGCGCATCCACTCTTCCGCGGGGCTCGCCGGAAGAATGCACACCGCCGCCGGGTTACCCGCAAACGGGCGGCTGGTGAAGGCGTCGACTTGAACGATCCGAACAGGCATACTCCAGCGTATCGCGGCTGCCGCGTCTGGAACCACCGCCAACGCGCTCTTTGCGGTAAGCGCTCGTGGAGCAGGCTGCCAGCCTCTCCGTTCACGAATCCTGGTACAGGCCGCTAGCGCCGCACCGGCTCCAGCCGAGTCCAGTTCCCTCGCACCGACACGTTCGGGTCGAAGCTGGTCGAGTCGCTGACAATGTATTCGCCGTTCGCCCCGGCCCAGGCGTGGCCGTACTGGTTGCTCAGATCCACACTCTCGCCGGTCGCCGGATTCCGGAACGTCTCCACCCCGCGCATGTACTGGCTCCAGCCTTCCATCGCGCGATCGCGGCCTTGATTGGTGTTCGCGTGCGTCTCGCGGATGATGTTGCCGATGTCCCGCCTGCTCTGGGTCGCGATTGCCGAACGGTCGCGCGCGCCCTTAAGATCCGTCGCCTGCAGATTCGCGATCGACTGCGCCACCCGCGCCGCCCACTCCGGATCCACCCGGATCGTCGAAAGCACCATACGGAAGAATTTCTCCTGCCCGTCCAACTGGCCCTGCGGCGCGCGCAACCCAATCACGTGATCGCCCCCGCAGGTGTAATACAGCGCCTGCCCCATCTGGCCGGTCATCGGATTGAACGTGGGCCCCGGAATGCCGCTGGCATACGTCATCGCCGTCATCCACTCTTCCACTGGCTGCCCGCTCAGATTGTAATTCAGACGCAGGCGCGTCACGTCCACCCGCAGCCGCATTGGCACTCCCTGGCGCGCCGCCCCCTGCTCCATCTGCCGCGCTTGTTCCTGCGCCTCCTGGGCCACATCGGGAATCGGTTCCACACCCTGGACCCGGGCCTCGCGCCGCGCGCCCGGAAGCACCGCCCGCCGCAGAAACTCCTCGGCCGTCAGCGGCGGATTCAGGTCACAGCCGCGCCCGCCGAATTGCGCCAGTTGCTGGTTGCTCGCCTGCATTAGCCCGACCGCGTTCCGGTCGTCCGCCCACTGCCACACGTTGCCCGGAAACAGTTCGATCGCCAGCCGCCCGTCTGGACTGGTCGCGCGAAATCCCAGCCGCACCAGGTTGGCGTGGCACCCCGGCGCCGCCGCGTATTGCGCATTCCCTTGAAATTGCCAGTCCGCCGGGATCAGCATCGTCAGCGCGGTCATCGCCCGTTCGAACCCCCGCTCATCCACGATCCGCGCCACTTTCATCCGATAGTAATTGCCCCTGGCGGCCGGCGGCCCCGTCCGCTGCGCCGCGGCAATCCCGCCGCACACCGCCACCACCAGCGCCATTGTTGTTTTCAAGGAAGAATCCTCCGCCTGTTCTATCGGCGGATTCCTGCGGAACTTGACGGGCGCCTCGTTACGCCGTCCGCGGCCCCATCACCTGCACCAGGTACCCGTCCGGGTCGCGGAATTCGGGCGCCCCCGCGATCTCGGGCTTTTCCACCTGGGCCCCGGCCTCAGTCAGCTTCCGGACCGCTTCATCGTAATTGAACGCCCCCGCCAACACGCAGTAGTGATTCACGCCCGCGCGCTGCCCCCCCGGCGTTTTGAGCAGCCCGACGCGCGACTTCCCCGCCTGGAACCAGGTGCGGTTGTTCCGGCGCTGCGTCACCGGTCCGAAAATCTTCTCGTAGAACGCCTCCGCCTTCGCGACGTCGGAAACGTTCAGCAGAATGTGGTCGATGCCCGCCGGCTGGAAGATCGGACCTCCCGCAGCCGCCACCGCTTCCGGATCACCCGGCAGCCCGCTCCACGAATCCGCCGCTCCCAACTGCAGCCGCGTCCCATCCGGATCGGTGACGTACAAATCCTTGCCGCTGGGATAATCTTTGTACGCCAGCCCTTGCTGCTCCAGGTAGCTGTGCAGACTCGCGATCTGGAACCCCTCGATCCCAGCGCACACGTGATCCACCCGAATCTCCGGTCCCTTGTCCATCGCCACAAATCCCGAGCCGAGCTTGACGTACCGCCGCGGCGTCCGCCGGTTCTTCAGCACCGTGGGGCCGAAGACCCGCGCATAGAACCCCGCCGATTTCTCCACGTCCGCGGTCCAAAACTCCACGTGATCGAGCCCGCGGAACCCAAACCCCGGCTCGCCCGCCGCCGTTGCCTGCCGCGCCGCCCACGCCGCCGCGCCCATCGCGCCCAGCGCCGCGCGCCGCCCCATTGCTCCTGATCTCATGTCGCCCTCCTGGGTGCCCCCCCAAGTGTTCGGCCGGCCGCCGCGAACCGCCGTCACTGCAGATGAACCGGCAACTCCGCCGCGTACAGCATCGTCCGGTCATTGTCCCGCGCGGCCCTCTGCAGCAGCGTCTTCACGCTCCGCTCCACACGCCCGTGAAACACTTCCCGCCCGTTCGCGATCACCACGATGGGTTGGCTGAAGTCGAATTTCTCCGCCGCGAGCAGCAGCGTGAACTCCGTCACCCCTCGTGTCGACGCCTTCACCGTGTTCCCCGCCCGCTCCAGGTCGACGCGACCAGCGTCCTTCGAGCCCCGGAACAACCGGCCTGCCGGCACGCCGAATCGCCCCGTCTCGGAAGCATCCACGTCGTTCACATCCGACATCGCCGCGTTTTCTCCCAAGGCCTTGCCGAACCGGTTGATCTCCAGCCAATGCGCCCGGCCATGCACCGCGTCCGCCGCCTCCCACGTCAGCCGGTCCGGGTCCGGATCGCGCGGATGATCGCTCACGAACTTCTCGAACACGTCCTTCACCTCCGGCCACCACCGCGTGTTGTGCTCCCCGTCCGGCTGCGGATGATACTCCATCGTCACCCCGCTGTTCATCAGGTGCCGCGTGAACGGTTCCACGTCCGACGTCGGATACAACGGGTCCCGCCCTCCGTTCACCGCAAACAGCGGTTTGTTCCGCAGGTTGTTGGGGAAAATCCGGCCGTCGTCAATCTCGCGGTTGGCCAGCACCATCAGAAATCCGTTCAGCGGCAGGAAGCTGGCGTACGGCGTCGTGTCCCGCATCGCGATGTAATACGCGCCCGTCGCCCCGTCGGACACGCCCGCCACCACCACCCGGTTTTCGTCAACGTTGTACGTCCTCTTGAGCGCGTCCACAATCGCGCCCAGGTTGAGCACCTGGTCGGCCCCCCACCACGGCGCGTCCTCCCATGCATACGGCAGCACGTAGATCTGCTCGGCGCCCGCCAGCCTTCCGATCTCTCCGTTGCCTCGCGGTTTGTTGTCGGTTCGCGCCCCGATGCCCCCATGCAGTTGGAACCGCACCTGGTAGCGCCGCCCCGGATCGTACGCTTCCGGAATGTCCACCGAGTAATAATGCTCCGCTCCATCCTCGGTCCGGTTCATCAACTGCACCACGCCGCTCTTCTGCGCCGTGTACGCGCGCCCCGCCTTCAGACGCCGCAACGCCTCGTCAAACGAAACGCCCGACTTCTCAATGTCACTGGCGCGCTTCGCCGCCGCCGCCGGGCTATCGGCCGCCCAGAACTTTTGAAACGCCGCGTCAACCTTGGAATCCGCCTGCTGACCGCGCGCGGCCGGCAAAACCCCAAGCGCCAGCGCCGCTGCCCAACCGAGGAATTGCCGCTGATTCATAAGGCATAGTATATGCCTCCCTTTCACCTCTGGTATCCTTGGTTTTCCGACTGTGGGGCAGGCTTTCTGCCTGCGGACCGGCTTTCCAGCCGGTCTCGGCGGCCGAAGGCCGGCTATTTGCACTCATGCTTCTCGCCACCCTCGTCGCCACCTCCCGCCGCATTGCCGACACCAGCCGCCGCCTGGAGAAGATCGATCTCCTCGCTGCTCTCCTCCAACAAGCCGCGCCCGATGAAATCGAAACCCTCGTCGCGTTCCTCTCCGGCCGCGCCCGCCAGTCCCGCATCGGCGTCGGCTGGGCCGCTCTACGCGACGCCGCCGCGTCCCCCGCCGATCGTCCCACTCTCGCCATCGCCGAAGTCGATCGCGCCCTCGAAACCCTCTCGGCCACCGCAGGCCCCGGCTCCGACCGCGTCAAACGCGATCTCCTCGCCTCTCTGCAGTCCCGCACCACCGCGCCCGAACAAGCCTTCCTCACCGCCCTCCTGCTCGGCGAACTCCGCCAGGGTGCGCTCGAAGGCATCATGCTCGAAGCTCTTGCCAAAGCCTTCCACGCCAACCCCGATCGCGTCCGCCGCGCCGCCATGCTCGCCGGCGATGCCGCCCCCATCGCCCGCCTCCTCCTCGAGCACGGTCCGCCCGGCCTCGACCGCTGCGACATCCAGCTCTTCCAGCCCGTCCAGCCCATGCTCGCCCAAACCGCCGAAGACGTCGCCGCCGCTCTCGCGGATCTCGGCGAAGCCGCGCTCGAGTACAAATTCGATGGCGCGCGCGTCCAGGTTCATCGCTCCAGCGATCGAGTCGCCGTCTTCTCGCGCAACCTGAACGACGTCACCCGCGCCGTCCCCGAAATCGTCGAGGCCGTCCGCGCTTTGCCCGGCCGCGACCTCATCCTCGAAGGCGAAGTCCTCAGCCTCACCCCGCAAGGCCGCCCTCAGCCCTTTCAAGTGACCATGCGCCGCTTCGGCCGCAAGCTCGATCTCGACCGCATGCGGGCTGAACTGCCGCTCACGCCCTTCTGGTTCGATCTGCTGTATCGGGACGGCCAGTCCCTGATCGATGAGCCGCAATCCCGCCGCTTCAACGCCCTCACCGAACTCACGCCGCCTGATACCGTGGTCCCGCACCTCCTCACCGCCGACCCGCGAGCCGCCGACGACTTCCTGCGCGGCGCTCTCGACCGCGGCCACGAAGGCGTCATGGCCAAATCCACTACCGCTGGCTACGCCGCTGGCGCCCGCGGACAGGCCTGGCTGAAAGTCAAAAAGGCGCACACCCTCGACCTCGTCGTCCTGGCCGCCGAATGGGGCCACGGCCGCCGCCAGGGCTGGTTGAGCAACCTCCACCTCGGCGCGCGCGACACCGAAAAAGGCGGCTTCGCCATGCTCGGCAAAACCTTCAAGGGCCTGACCGACGAAATGCTCGCCTGGCAAACCGAGCAGCTTCTCCAACTCGAAATCGCCCGCGACTCTTACACCGTTCACGTCCAGCCCAAGCTGGTGGTCGAGATCGCCTTCAGCGACCTGCAGATCAGCCCCCGCTATTCCAGCGGACTGGCGTTGCGCTTCGCCCGCGTCAAACGCTACCGCCCCGACAAACCAGCGGAAGCCGCCGATACCTTCCAGACCGTCCAGGCATTAGCCGCCGCACCGTAAGCGCAGACGACACTCGTCGCACGCGCCCCCGGACGTCCGCAGTATAGTCAGAGTAGGGTTCCCCTTTCATGAAATTCCTGGCCAGCCTCCTCAACGGTTTGCACAACACCATTGGCATCAGCACGCCGCCTCCCGACAAGGTCGTGCTCGCCGCAGCCATCTGGGTCGGGTCGGCTCTCTTCATCCTCGCCGTGCTCTTCATTCTGCTCCAGTACATCATCTGATCCCATTGCCGCCTCCCCGGTTCTGGCGGTAGAGTGTTCGCATGACCGAATTTCCCGCATCCGGCGAAGCCGCGCCTTACTATTTCACCTATATCTCGCAGGTCGCCGGCGCCGACATCGTTGCGGTCCTCGAAACGCAAGGGCAAGACGCCCCGTTGCTCCTGTCGCGCATCTCCGAAGAGCAGTCCCTCCACCGCTATGCGCCGGACAAGTGGAGCATCCGCCAGGTCCTCAGCCATATCACCGACACCGAGCGCGTTCTCGTGTCGCGCGCCTTTTGGTTTGCCCGCGGGTTCGATACGCCGCTACCGAGCTTCGATCAAGACACGAGCGTCGTCGCCGCCGAAGCAGACCGGGTTTCCTGGGCCAGTCACCTGGACGAATTCCGCACGGTCCGCCAGGCCACGCTCTCGTTCTTCCGCAATCTTCCCCCCGAGGCGTGGACGCGAAGTGGCATCGCCAGCGGCAATCCCTTCACCGTGCGCGCGCTCGCCTGGATCATCGCCGGCCACTTCATCCATCACCGCGTCATTCTCGAACAGCGGTACCTGTAAAGCCGCGCCTGCGGCCGTTCAACGCCAGCCTCCGAGAATCGCCCCCATCAACACCAGCATCACCGTCATGTAGCCGCCGTTCACCGCCACGTAGGTCCAGGGCCGCCGCTCGAACTGGGAGATGACGCCAATCCCCATCGCCACCCACCCCAGGCCCGCCAGCAGCCCCGCGGTCGCTCCCCACGCCAGCGTCGTCTTGGCGTCATTCAGAAACAGCGCCAGATTCACCGCCATGACTAAGGTCAGCGCGAAACTGATTGCGAAGAGTTTCGCGCTGGCCGGGCCCGGTTCGTCGGCGCTTGCAAACCGGTTCGCCTTCCGCCAGGCTTTGCCAAACAGCATCGGCGAATACCACAGCCCTCCCACCAGAAATGCCGAAACGGCCGCCGCCAGAATCGCCCAGATGTTCAAATGACTCAAGTCCATCGTGATCTCCTGCCGCTACCGCGACACGCCCCACTCTTTCGCCCAATCGATCGGCCCGCTCACAAACCGCCGGCGCAGCGTCTCCAGCAACTGCGCATTCCCTTGGGCCAGATAGTCATAGGCCTGGTCCCACTCGGCGCCTTCCTTCCAGCCGGTCTGGACCAGCCGGACCGCCGTCGACCCGCCCGCCCCGGCCGCGAACTGGAATGTGGCCGTCGTTCGTTCCGCCCGGACCGTGGATAATTGCTCCGGCGCCATGGCCGAGAGAATCATCTCCCGCTTCGGCGTGAAGGCGAGGATCGTTCCGCCGCCGGTTTTGCCGCCCGGATAATGCGCCGTCCATTCTCCGCCTTTCCGCAAATCCACCACCGCGCCCGGCGTCAGCCACGTGCTCAGTCCTTGGCTGGTCGCAAAAGCCTCCCACACTGCATCGACCGGCGCCGGAACGGTCACCTCGAAAACCAATGATTTGTTGGGCGTCTGGGTCTTGGTTACCCGCACCGGACTCTGCGCCAGCGCGGCTGCCGCCAGCGCCACAACGGAAAGTAGCGTTCTCATGAATCTCCTTCTTGGTTGATCATTCAAGTAAAACGCAGTATCCTCCAAAAATCAAGCCTTTTCATGGCCAAATCCTCCGGCACTCGCGACCGCCTCATCCATTCCGCCCGGTTCCTGTTCTGGGAGCGCGGCTTTGCCGGCACCAGCATGTCCGATCTCCTGGCCCATGCCGGCGTCAATAGCGGAAGCTTCTACCATTTCTTTGAAAGCAAAGAGGCCCTGCTCCGCGCCGTTCTCGAGCAATACCTCGAGGCTCTGCGGCCGCAAGTAGTCGATCCGGCCTTCCAGAAGTCGAACCAGCCCGTGGAGCGCATCTTCGCCATCTTGGCCGGATATCGCGAGCGGATTCTACAGACCGATTGTCAGTACGGCTGCCCGCTCGGCCGCCTGGCCCTCGAAATCGACCCCGAGAACCGCCCGGCGCACAAGCTCATCGCGGAGAATTTCCAGGGCTGGATCGGCGCGGTCCGCGAATGCCTCGAGGCAATCCGGGCCAGACTTCCCAAGAATTATGATCTCGACGCGCTGGCGACGTATGTGCTGGCTGTGATGGAGGGGGGCGTCATGCTGTCCCGGTCCTACAGCTCGGTCGTGCCGTTTGACCGCGCCGTCGCCCAATTGCGCGAGCACTTCCGCTTGCTGCTCACCCCGCCCGCGAGGCCCCGCTCCCGCGTGCATGCCGGCCGAGTCTGAACCCCTGCCGGGTGTGCCCGCACCGCGCCCTACGCGGCGAGCGCGCCGTGGTGGCCGTCCCGCCTCCCTTCGGCCTCCAGCCGTTGCACCGCGCGCCGCAGCGCCTGCGCCTGCCGTTCCCGGTCCAACACCTGCCGCCGCCGGCTCAGTCCCAGCAGAAGCGCCAGCATCGCCCCGCACAGCAAACTGATCGTATCCGCCATAACAATACCTCTTCCTACTCGAGATGCTCGAAATCGCGCATCTCCGCCGGCCCTGCCGGCGTCACTCGTTACGCCACTTCTTGGTGCATCCTCGCCGTCGCTCGGAGCGCCAAGGTGCCGGAAATGCGGGAGCCTTCCTCCAGCGTCAGAAACTCGATCTCGACCGGACGGCGATCGTTGAACCATCGCCCCTGCGACCGCTTCAGTTCGACGGCGTCCTTGGAGCCCCGCACCGCCAGTCTCAACCGGTTGTCGCCCACGGCCAGAACGAAGCCTTCCTGAAACCCCGTTGCATCGCTGAATAGGGTGTACATTATCTTTTGCCTCCGGTTCTATCCTGTTGCCTGCAGACCAGACCGAACAAGTTATCTTTAGTTAAGGGTCTTAATGGTTCAAGACCTTTAACTCCTTGAATAGAGTCACGAATCCGCTCCGGCCCCCCCTATTCCCCCTCTGTGGACAAAATCCGTCAGGATGTCGGCAACCGTCACGATGTGCGGGTGGTTGAGCGAGGACGCCATCTGCGCTTCCTGCTGGAATCGTCGTCGCGCGGCGGCATCTGCAATGTCGCTGGACAGGATTCACCGCCACCTCGCGATTCAGTTTGGTACCTGCGCCCGGTACACCACCCCCATGCCGCCTTCTCCGAGTGGCGCGACTACGAATTTTATCGTTGACATACGATTTTAATCGTTGTAGGCTTCTCCCAGATGCCTCCGAAACCCGGAAATCGCAAATCGCCCGAACCGCCCGTCCCCACGCCCGCAGAAGTCGATATCCTCGCCGCCCTCTGGCGTCTGGGGCCGGCCACCGTGCGCGAAGTCCATGAGGCTCTCGGCAAAGATTGCGGCTACACCACCACCCTCAAGCAGATGCAGTTGATGATCGACAAGGGCCTCCTCGTTCGCACCGAGCGCTTTCGCTCGCACGTCTACGAAGCCCGCGTGCCCCAGGACCAGATGCGGAAGCGCATCGCGGGAGACCTCCTGAACCGCGTCTTCGGGGGTTCGGCCATGGCGTTGGTCATGGGCGCCCTCGGAGCGCAGCCCGCATCCTCCGGGGACCTCGCGGAGATTCGCAGGATGATCAACACGCTCGACAAGAAGAATCGAGGGCTCAAATGAACGCCATCCCGTTCCTCTCGGCCCAGCCCTGGGTCGAACGCCTCGGTGCCGCCCTGCTCCACTTCCTGTGGCAGGGCGTCCTGATCGCTGCCGTCTATGCCGCCGCGAGACGATGGACCGCACGCTCCTCCGGCGCCAACGTCCGGTACGTGCTCGCCTGCGCCGCCCTCGCGCTTCTGGCCGCTGTCCCCGTGCTGACCTGGATCCTGCTGCGTCCGGCGGCGCCAGGCCCCGTCACGATTCCGGTCGCCGCCCCGGTTTCCGCCGTTGCCTCCACCGCCGTCCGGAATCTCCCTGCGCTCGTTTTCGCCGGCACGGATCCCCTGGTGCCGCCCTCGTTTTTGCCCTGGGTCGTTGCCGTCTGGCTCATGGGCGCAATGGTGTTCTGGCTGCGCCTGACCGGCGGCTGGATCTCCGCCCAGCGCCTCCGCTCCCGCAGCGTGCGCCCAGCGCCCCCCGGCTGGCAGCAGGCTTTCGACCGCCTCAGAACCCGCATGCTCATCGCGCGCCCCGTCCGCCTGCTCGTGTCCGCCCTAGTCGAAGTTCCCGTGGTCGTCGGTTGGCTGCGCCCCGTTGTGCTGGTGCCGGTGGGCGTCCTCGCCGGTTTGCCGCCGGAACAGATCGAAGCGCTTCTCCTCCACGAACTCGCCCACATCCGCCGCCACGACTACCTCGTCAACTTGATGCAGAGCGCCGTCGAGGCCCTCCTCTTTTACCATCCCGCCGTCTGGTGGATCTCCGGCCACATCCGCGCCGAGCGCGAGCTCTGTTGCGACCACGTGGCCGTTTCCGTTCACGGCAGCGCTCTCACCTACGCTCTTGCCCTGGCGGAGTTGGAGTCGGCGCGCCCGGCCCATCGCCACCCGGTCCTGGCCGCCACCGGCGGTTCCCTCGCTTACCGCATTGCCCGCTTGATGGGCCAGTCCCGTCCCACCCCCCGCACTTTCTCGGGGCCGGGAATCATCGCCGCCGCCGTCTTCCTGGCCCTTACCGGATTTGCCCTGTTCGGCCAGCCCGTTGCTCTCCCTCGATTTGAAGTGGCGTCGATCAAGCCCTCTGTCGCCGCCGGCCTTCGAACAGTCCGCCCGCTTCCCGGCCGGTTGACTGCCGACGCCAACGTGCGCTTGCTCCTGCAGAGCGCGTACACGGTCCAGTCGTATCAAATCGCCGGTGGCCCGCCCTGGATCGATGCCGACCGGTACGAACTCGATGCCAAGGCCGCCGGCAACCCCAGTCGCGCCCAGATGTTTCTCATGCTGCAATCGCTTCTGGAGGGCCGCTTCCAGTTGAAGATCCATCGCGAGGCCCGAGAACTCCCCGTCTATGACCTGGTTGCCGCCAGGAGTGGCCTCAAGCTGCGGCCTCCCCAAGAGAATGGCTGTGTGAATCCCGATCCGGACGCCCCGATGGAGTGGGCCGGCGGCAGAATGCTGCCGCCCGAACAGGGCCAGAAGCCCGCTGCGCGGTGCGGCACTGTGAGTGTCGTGCTGCAACTTGCCGGCGCGCGCATGCAGGGCGGCAAGCTCCACATGGCAGATCTCGTCCGGCAGCTCTCGCTAGTGCTCGGCCGCACGGTCATCGATCAAACAGGCTTCACGGAACGATTCGATGTTCAGCTGGATTTCCAACCGGATGACACCACCCCCGCCTTGCCGCCTCCTCCGCCCGGTACGACCGGTGCGCCCCCCGACTCCGGCAGCCCCTCGATCCTGACCGCCCTTCAGCAACAGCTTGGCTTGCGGCTTGAGTCGGCGCGCGGCCCCGTCGAGGTGATTGTCATCGACCACATCGAACGCCCCTCCGCGAATTAGCCAGTCACCACATTTTTCGCTAATCGTCTCAACACCTTACGCTCCGAGCAGCGGACCTGTCTGCTATCGTCAAATCAGGAAAACTTGCTGGCCAGCAAGCGTTGCATTGTAGTGGAACTGAACTCCCCGCAGGGCCCTGAAAGCCCGTACGGCGGTTCCCATCCGTTGAGGAGGTCGACGGGGAGACCTTGGAAGTGCTTCCAGAACACCTG